>NZ_FYDM01000009.1:0-236349 GCF_900187415.1 Pseudomonas sp. Irchel s3b6
CGTCAGGCGCGACTCTCATCGTGGCGCTGGGGCATGCCCCAAACAGACGCCGGATAGATTTATGCAAGCCAACCACTTCACCCGTTTATCAGTATTGCAAAAATGGGGGTGACCATAGATTTTTGTGCCCGCGATTTGATCAGGAGGCTGGTCATCGCGGGCCAGACCCGGCAAGCTCGAACGATCTCAACTCATGGATAGGTCGGGAGGCTCTGATGGTGCTGTCCGTTTCAATCGAACAGGCAGTCGATGATGTGCTCGCGCGGTTGCCTGCGCACATTCACCTCGGCCTGCCTCTGGGGCTGGGCAAGCCCAACCGCTTCGTCAATGCGCTTTATCAACGCATTGCCCAACTGCCCGAACGGCAGCTGACGGTCTATACCGCATTGAGCCTGGGGCGCCCGTCATTGGGCGACGGGTTGCAGCGGCGTTTCCTGGAACCTTTCGTTGAGCGAGTGTTTGGCGATTATCCCGAGCTGGATTACCTCGCCGACCTGCATCGCGACTCGCTGCCACCCAACATTCACATCGAGCAGTTTTTCTTGCAGCCCGGCAGCTTGTTGCACAGTGCGCCGGCGCAGCAAGACTATGTCAGCAGCAACTACAGCCATGCCGCCCGGGACATCAATGCGGCGGGCTTGAACTTGGTGGCGCAACTGGTGGCGCATGATCCGCGGCAGCCGGCTCGTCTGAGCCTGAGCTGCAACCCGGACATCACCCTTGATCTGCTGCCGATGATCGCCAGGCGCCGGGCCGCAGGAGAAACCATCTTGCTGGTGGGCCAGGTGCACAGCGATCTGCCGTACATGCCCGGCGACTCGGAATTGGGGCGCGAGGCGTTTGACCTGTTGCTCGACGAAGTGGAGGGCAGTACGCTGTTCTCCACGCCGAACATGCCAGTGGGCTTGCAGGATCACTGCATTGGCCTGCACGCCAGCACCCTGGTGCGCGACGGAGGCACCCTGCAGATCGGCATCGGTTCCATGGGGGATGCCCTGACGGCTGCGTTGTTGGCGCGCCAGGCAGACAACGACGGTTATCGCGCGCTGCTGACGGACCTCGATGTCCACTACTGGGCGCCGCTGATCAGTCGTGAAGGCGGTGTGGAGCCGTTTGCCAAGGGGCTTTACGGTTGCAGCGAGATGTTCGTCAACGGCCTGCTCGCGTTGTCCGACGCCGGGATCGTACGGCGCAAGGTTTATCCGAGCGTCGCCCTGCAACAGCAAGCCAACGCCGGCACCCTCGACGAATCGTCACAGCAGGGCGGCGTCTCGGTGCACGGTGGTTTCTTCCTCGGGCCGCGCAGTTTCTATCAGCGGCTGCGTGATTTGCCCCACAGCAAACTCACCGAGTTCAACATGACCGCCATCAGTTACATCAACGAGTTGTATGGTCACGAGGCGCTCAAGCGCTTGCAGCGTGTGGATGCGCGCTTCATCAACAGTGCCTTCACCGTAACGCTGATGGGGGCTGGAGTGGCCGATCAACTGGAGGATGGGCGGGTGTTGAGTGGCGTGGGCGGGCAGTACAACTTTGTTGCCCAGGGCCATGCACTGGAGGGGGCGCGCTCGATTCTGATCCTGCGCAGCTGGCGCGAGGCGGCTGGCGAGGTCAGCTCCAATATTGTCTGGGAATACGGCCACTGCACCATCCCGCGGCATTTGCGCGATATCGTGATCACCGAGTACGGCATCGCCGACCTGCGGGGTAAAACCGATGCCAAGGTGATCGAGGCGCTGTTGAATATCAGCGACTCGCGCTTCCAGCTGGGCCTGATCGAGCAGGCGCAGAAGGTCGGCAAGCTGCCAAAGGATTTCAGCCTTGAGCCGCGCTTCACCGACAACACCCCGCAGCGCCTGCAGGTGATTGCAGCGCGACACCCGCGATTGTTTCCGGAGTATCCGCTGGGCAGTGATTTCACAAGCGAGGAGCGGGACTTGTTGCGGGCGCTGAACTGGCTCAAGAGCAAGTTCAAGCTGACCGAGATACTCGAGTTGGGCAAGGCTGCGCTGGACGCACCGGAGCCGTCGCAGTATCCGGCTCACCTTGCGCGGATGCAACTGGCCAAGCCTGAGGGGCTGAAGGAGGATTTGTATCAGCGATTGTTGCTGGCGGGGCTGAAGGCTACTGTGCAGTAACCGCCAACACAAAACACCTGTGGGAGTGAGCCTGCTCGCTCCCACAGGTGCTGCTTTGTACTTGCGGCTTGACGCTCAGGGCTTGCAGCTGCCCTTATTCGATAAAAGTCACGACGCCGCCCGCCAGGGATTTGACCCGGGCCAGGGATTCGACGCGGTAGCCTTGCGAGTCCAGTTCGGCGCGGCCGCCCTGGAACGACTTCTCGATCACGATCCCCAGGCCTGCCACGGTGGCGCCGGCCTGCTTGATGATCGAGATCAACGCTTGCGAGGCCTTACCGTTGGCCAGGAAGTCGTCGATGATCAGCACGCGGTCGCTGCTGGTCAGGTGGCGCGGGGAGATCGCCACGGTGCTTTCGGTCTGCTTGGTGAACGAGTACACGGTCGCCGACAGCAGGTTTTCAGTCAGGGTCAGGGACTGGTGCTTGCGGGCGAAGATCACCGGAACGCCCAGGTTCAGGCCGGTCATGATCGCCGGGGCAATGCCCGAGGCTTCGATGGTAACGATCTTGGTGATGCCCGAGTCCTTGAACAGCGCAGCGAATTCGTCGCCGATCAGCTTCATCAGGGCCGGGTCGATCTGGTGGTTCAGAAAGGCGTCGACTTTCAGGACCTGGTCGGAAAGCACGATGCCTTCTTCGCGAATTTTCTTGTGCAGTGCTTCCATGAAGCTTCCTCTGATGGCGCTCCAGGCACTGTGAAAACTACTGCGCTCGGTAATCCTGCGTTAAAAACAGGCTCGGAATGCTCATTTACAGCCAGTAAAGTCGAGTGCGACTCCAACCGTTCCTCGCCTGTTTTTGCCTTGTCTTACCTTCGCTCGCTACGTTTTCACAGCGCCTGGCCATGCCTATGTTCAGTTAAAAAAGTAGTCAATTCTAGCGCTTTAACATCGCGCGTATATCCGCCAATGCGCTATTGCCACGCACGGCTTTCACTTCGGTCGGGGTATCGTCATTGCCTTCCCAGGCCAGGTCGTCCGGCGGCAGCTCATCGAGAAAACGGCTCGGGGAGCAGTCGATGATCTCGCCGTACTGCTTGCGCTTGGCGGCAAAGGTAAAGGCCAGGGTCTGGCGCGCGCGGGTGATCCCGACATAGGCCAGGCGGCGTTCTTCCTCGATGGTGTCGGCTTCGATGCTGGAGCGGTGGGGAAGGATTTCCTCTTCCATGCCCATGATGAACACGTAGGGGAATTCCAGGCCCTTGGAGGCATGCAGGGTCATCATCTGCACGCCCTCGGCGCCGTCTTCCTCTTCCTGCTGACGCTCGAGCATGTCGCGCAGCACCAATTTGCCGATCGCGTCTTCGACGGTCATTTCACCGTCTTCATCTTTCTCCAGGGTATTTTTCAACGCCTCGATCAGGAACCAGACGTTACCCATGCGGTAGTCGGCAGCCTTGTCGCTGGAGCTGTTGGTGCGCAGCCAGTTTTCATAGTCGATGTCCATGACCATGCTGCGCAGGGCCGAGATCGGGTCTTCGCCGGCGCACTGCTCGCGCACCTTGTCCATGAAGCGCTTGAAGCGCGCCAGGCGGTCGGTGAAGCGGCTGTCCAGGTGTTCGCCCAGGCCGATTTCGTCGGTGGCGGCGTACATCGAGACCTTGCGTTCGGTGGCGTAGTTGCCGAGCTTTTCCAGGGTGGTCGAGCCGATTTCCCGGCGCGGGACGTTGATCACCCGCAGGAAAGCGTTGTCGTCATCCGGGTTCACGATCAGACGGAAGTAGGCCATCAGGTCTTTGACTTCCTGGCGCCCGAAGAAGCTGTTGCCGCCCGACAGGCGATAGGGCACCTGGTGGTGTTGCAGCTTCAATTCGATCAGCTTGGCCTGGTAGTTGCCGCGATAGAGGATTGCGAAATCGCTGTACGGGCGGTCGGTGCGCAAGTGCAGGCTGAGGATTTCCACGGCCACGCGCTCGGCTTCGGCGTCTTCGTTGCGGCAGCGGATGACGCGGATTTCGTCACCATGGCCCATCTCGCTCCACAGTTGCTTTTCAAACTCGTGGGGGTTGTTCGAGATCAGCACGTTGGCGCAGCGCAGGATGCGGCTGGTGGAGCGGTAGTTCTGCTCCAGCATCACCACTTTCAAGGACGGGTAGTCGTCCTTGAGCAGCATCAGGTTTTCCGGGCGGGCGCCACGCCAGGCGTAGATCGACTGGTCGTCGTCACCGACCACGGTGAACTGGTTGCGCGTGCCGATCAGCAGTTTCACCAGCAAATACTGGCTGGCGTTGGTGTCCTGGTATTCGTCCACCAGCAGGTAGCGGACTTTGTTCTGCCACTTATCGAGGATGTCGGCGTGTTCCTGGAACAGCTTGACCGGCAGCAGGATCAGGTCGTCGAAGTCCACCGCGTTGAACGCCTTGAGCGTGCGCTGGTAGTGGGTGTAGACGATGGCGGCGGTTTGTTCCTTGGGATTGCGGGCGTTTTCCAGCGCCTCGGGCGGCAGGATCAGGTCGTTCTTCCAGGCGCCGATCATGTTCTTGATCTCGTCGACGCCGTCGTCGCCCGAGTATTCCTTCTGCATGATGTCGGTCATCAGGGCTTTGACGTCGGTCTCGTCGAAAATCGAGAAACCGGGCTTGTAGCCCAGGCGCACATGCTCCTTGCGGATGATGTTCAGTCCCAGGTTGTGGAAGGTGCAGACCGTCAGGCCGCGCCCTTCGCCACCCTTGAGCAACGTGCCGACCCGTTCCTTCATCTCGCGCGCGGCCTTGTTGGTAAAGGTCATGGCGACGATGTACTGCGCACGAATGCCGCAGCTCTGGATCAGGTGGGCAATTTTGCGGGTGATCACGCTGGTCTTGCCGGAGCCTGCACCGGCGAGCACCAAAAGAGGGCCGCCGACGTAGCTCACGGCTTCTTGCTGCCGGGGATTGAGTCGGGACATGACGGAAAAAGGGGTCGATTACGAAAAGGGCGGGCATTTTAACAGGATGCACGGATTCTGCCGCCTCTCTCCGACTTGTGACGTACCACGCGATCTAAATTTGCCGGTTTTGTTACTTTCGCGCAGGATGCGTGCTGAATTTGCGTCTAATGTTCGATTTAGAGCGGTACAACACAGTGTTTGATAATCAATACCATTTGCTCCTGATTATCTGCGCGTCATAATGCCCGCCGCCAACATCTTTTGCAGAGTCTAGGGAGCTAGCTTGTCTACGCCTGTCGAACCCTTGCGTTTGCTGCTACTGGCACCAGAGCCAGCGTGGGCAGCGTTGTTGCGCGAGTGTCTGGTTCCCATGGGGAGCTCGGCTGTGCTGATCAGTGCACCGACCTGGGAGTCGGTGAGCAGCCTATTCACCGAAAGCCACAGCGCGGTGCTGCTGACGGTTCCATCTCTGCAACCGGAGCCGGGCCGGTGCAGCCTGCCGACGGTATTGTTGCTTGAACATGAACCGTCCCCGCCACCGGTTGGTGTCAGTGACTGGCTGGTGCGCGATGTCCTGGATGCCGATACCTTGCGTCGCTGCTTGCGCCACGTGCGTGAGCGCGGGGTGCTGGAAAGCACCCTGCAGCGTCTTGCCGAGCAGGACCCGCTGACCGGTATCGCCAACCGCCAGGGGTTTCAGACCCTGCTGGCGGCACGCCTGGCGGAAAACGAAGGCCGTGGCCTGGCGTTGGGGCACCTGGACCTCGATAATTTTCGTCATGCCAACGATGCCCTTGGCCATCAGGCCGGTGACCGGTTGATCCTGCAGGTGGTCTCGCGGCTCAAGAGCCAGCTTGAGGCTGGCGATCAACTGGCGCGCCTGGGCAGCGATGAATTTGCCTTGCTCATCGACACCCGTCGCGCGCCACAACGCGCCGAATGGATGGCCGAGCGCATTACCGAAGCCTTGTCCGAGCCCTACTGGGTGGACGGTGAAAGCCTGTTGATCGGCTCCAGCCTGGGGATTGCCCATGCCCGGGCCCAGGCCGGTGCCGACCCACTGATGTGGCACGCACACATTGCGATGCAGCAGGCCAAGAGTACCCAGGGCTGTACCTTTCATATCTTCAACGAACGTATCAACCGCAACGCCCGCAGCATGGCTGACCTGGAAAGCGAATTGCGCCGCGCCTTGCGTCGCGATGAGCTGGAGTTGCACTACCAGCCGCGATTGAACCTGGATGACGGGCAGATTGTCGGCCTCGAAGCCCTGGTGCGCTGGCGGCATGCCGAGCGCGGCTTGTTGCCGCCGAGCGAGTTCGTGCCGTTGGCCGAGCAGAGTGGCTTGATCGTGCCATTGGGGTACTGGGTCATTTCCCGGGCCCTGCGTGACATGCAGGCGCTGCGTGAACGCGGCTTGCCAGCGTTGCACATGGCGGTGAATCTGTCGTTTCGCCAGTTCCAGGACAGTCAGTTGCTGTCGACCTTGAGCCGGCTGATCGCCGAGCGCGGCGTCGAAGCGCAGTGGCTGGAGTTCGAACTGACCGAGACCGCGGTGATGCGCCGCAGTGACCTGGTCAAGCAGACCATGGACGCGCTGGGACGGCTGGGTGTGCGCTTTTCCCTGGATGACTTCGGCACCGGGTTCTCATCGTTCGTGCACCTCAACAGCCTGCCGATTACCTTGCTGAAGATCGACAAGAGCTTTGTCGGCGGCATGGAACAGCGCGAAGAGAATCGCAAGCTGGTCCACGCCATGATCAACCTGGCGCACAACCTCCATCTGGAAGTGGTCGCCGAGGGTGTTGAAACCCCGGAACAGTTGGAATTGTTGCAGGGGTTTGGTTGCGACCAGGTGCAGGGTTACCTGATCAGCAAGCCGCTGCCGTTGGCGGAGCTGGTGGAGTACCTGACCTTCGGCTGCAGCCAGCAGGCGATCATGGACGTGGTGGGCTGACCACGAGCCAATGTGGGAGAGAGCCGGGCGGCGTTCCGACTGCTCGCTCCCACTGAGATCTCAGTCTGTCTGGACGTTCCGGAAATTCTGCTCTGGCGTTGGCTCCAGGCGAATCATCCGCTTCATTTTCCACTCAAACGCCAGCGTCAGGCTCACCGCCGCACAGGCCAGCCCCGAGGCAAGCCCCCACCAGACGCCCGTCGGCCCCCAGTCGAGGTGGAAGGCCATCCACCAGGCGGCGGGTGCACCGATCAGCCAGTAGCAACCCAGGCCCACCAGGAAGGTGGTCTTGGCGTCTTTCAGGCCGCGTATGCAACCCATGGCGATAGTCTGTACACCATCGAACAGCTCGAACCAGGCCGCGACGGCCAACAGGCTCACCGCGAGGGCGATCACCTCGGCGAACGCCGGGTCGTCATGGTCCAGAAACAGCCCGACCAACTGGTTGGGCAGCAGCCAGAACACCATGGCAAAGCCGAGCATCGCCAACGCACCAAATCCGATCCCGACCCGCCCAGCCAGGCGCGCATCGAGCAATTGCCCGGCACCGTAGTGTTGGCCGATGCGCATCGTGATCGCATAAGACAGCCCGGCCGGCACCATGAACGCCACCGAGACGATTTGCAGGGCGATCTGATGCGCGCCCAATTGCGTGCTGCCCATGGTGCCCATGCACAACGCGGCGAACGCAAACAACCCGACTTCTACCGCGTAGGTGCCGCCGATAGGCAGGCCCAGTCGCCATAGCTCTCGCAGATATTGGCGATTGGGGCGTGACAGGCCCTTGCGCAACGGGTATGCGTCATATGCCGGGTGCCGACGGATATGCCAGGCCAGGCCCAGCGCCATGCAGTTGGCAACGATGGCCGTGACCAGGCCGATGCCCATCAGGCCCATTTTCGGTAGGCCGAACATGCCGGTGATCAGCGCGTAGTTGAGCAGGAAGTTGGCCACGGTGCCGGCCACGCTGATGACCATCACTGGCGTGGCCCGGCCGATCGCGCTGGTGAACCCGCGCAGTGCCATGAAGCTCAGGTAGCCGGGCAGGGCGAACGGCAGAAGTAGCAGGAACTGCCCGGCCATGTGTACGTTGGTTTCCGTCTGCCCGAACAGCAGCAATACCGGCTTGAGGTTCCACAGCAGCACGCCTGCCACCAGCGCCATCAACCACGCGAGCCAGAGTCCGGCCTGGGTCAGCCGTGCAGCGCCCTCGATGTCGCCGGCGCCCTGACGGATCGCCACCAGGGTACCGACCGCGGCGATCACACCGATGCAGAAAATCGACACGAACGAATAGGTCGCCGCGCCCAGGCCGCCACCGGCCAACGCCTCCGGGCTGAGCCTGGCCATCATCAGGGTGTCGGTGAGGATCATCAGCATGTGTGCCAACTGCGAGGCGATCAACGGCCCCGCCAGCCGCAGGATAGCCCAGAGTTCGGTCCTTGCTGGATGCTGCATGATCATCACGCTCGTTTCGTCAGAAAATGTGGGAGCGGCTGATTCTCGGCGCTTCCAGGTGTTTGCACAAAGGGATAAAAACGATCGCTGGCATGATTAAAACTCATGCTTGAGAGATTCTGCTAGGGTTGGCCCATTGCGCTGCAGGAGCTCTATCGATGTCTCGTCGTCTTCCACCGCTGTATGCCCTTCGCGCATTCGAAGCCGCCGCGCGACACAGCTCGTTCACCCGCGCCGCCGAAGAATTGTCGATCACCCAAAGTGCCGTCAGCCGACATATACGCACGCTGGAAGATCACTTTGCCTGCCGGTTGTTTCAACGCAGCGGACGTCATCTGCAATTGACCGAGGCTGCGCGCTTGCTGTTGCCGGGGATACGCGAAGGTTTTGGTGCATTGGAGCGGGCCTGCAATACCTTGCGCGCCGAAGACGACATCTTGCGCATGAAAGCCCCTTCGACCCTGACCATGCGCTGGCTGCTGGCGCGCCTGAGTCGCTTTCGGCATCTACAGCCGGGTAATGAGGTGCAGTTGACCAGCGCCTGGATGGATGTCGACTCGGTGGACTTCAATCACGAACCTTTCGACTGTGCGGTGTTGCTGAGCAATGGGCATTTTCCGCCGGATTGGGAAGCCAGTTATCTGTTCCCGGAATTGTTGATCCCGGTGGGCGCGCCGAATCTGTTGAACGATCAGCCCTGGGACGTCGAGCGCCTGGCCAGCACCGAATTGCTCCACCCGACCCCGGATCGTCGCGACTGGCGCAGTTGGCTGGAGCGCATGGGCCTGTCCGAGCAGGTGTCGCTCAAGGGCGGGCAGGTGTTCGACACCCTGGAGCTGGGGATGATTGCCGCCGCCCGTGGGTATGGCGTATCGATGGGTGACTTGCTGATGGTGGCCGAAGACGTGGCTCAAGGGCGCTTGAGCCTGCCGTGGCCGACCGCCGTTGCCAGCGGCCTGAATTACTATCTGGTCTGGCCGAAAACCCGTCCGGGAGGCGAGCGTTTGCGTCGTCTGAGTGACTTCCTGCAGGGTGAGGTACAGGCCATGGAACTGCCGGACGTCCAGCGCCTGGACTGAACCGACGCACCGTTCACTGGCTCGAAGGTCGATATTGCAGCGCCTCGGCCAAGTGGTCGCGCTGGATGTGTTCCACCTGTTCAAGGTCCGCCAGGGTGCGCGAGACCTTGAGCAAGCGATGGGCCGCCCTGAGGGACAGGGTCAGCCGTTCGCAGGCGCTTTCCAGCCAGTGTTCGTCAGCCTTGGATAGTCTGCAGTGCTGACGCAGGCCGGGCAGATCGAGAAAGGCGTTCGCGCAACCCTGGCGCTTGTGCTGGCGCTCCCGGGCGTGGGCGACACGCTCGGCGGCGCTGGCGGTGTTGTCGCCGGGTTGGGCGGCGGGATTGAGCGCGGTGGCTTCGCGAGCGACGGTCAGGTGCAGGTCGATACGATCAAGCAGGGGGCCGGAGAGTTTGTTGCGGTAGCGCTGGACCATGTCCGGCGTGCAGGAGCAGCGGCCACTGGGGTCGCCCAGGTAGCCACAGGGGCAGGGGTTCATGGCCGCCACTAACTGGAAGCGGGCCGGGAAACGCACGCGATCCCGGGCACGCGAGATCACAATGTGGCCGGATTCCAGCGGTTCGCGCAACACCTCCAATACCTTGCGGTCGAATTCTGGAAGCTCATCGAGGAACAGCACGCCGTGATGGGCCAGGGTGATTTCGCCGGGCTGTGGTTTCGAACCGCCGCCGACCAGCGCCGGGCCTGAAGCAGAGTGATGGGGTTGTCTGAAGGGCCGTTGCGGCCAATGACTCAATGGCACGCAGCTGGCGACCGATTGAATCGCCGCCACTTCCAGTGCTTCGCTCTCTGTCAGGGGGGGCAACAGCCCAGGCAAACGACTCGCCAACAAGGTTTTTCCCGTGCCCGGTGGCCCGCTGAACAGCAGGTTGTGCGCCCCCGCGGCAGCAATCAGCAGCGCCCGCTTGGCCGCAATCTGGCCCTGTACTTCATTCAGATCGGGATAGGGCTTGCTGGCATGGAGCAAACCATCGGAGGTATAGGGTTCGACGGGCGTGTGACCATTGAAATGCGCGACCGCTTCCAGTAGGTGATTCACCGCAATCACCTTCAATCCGGAGGCCAGGCAAGCCTCCTCGGCATTCGCCCACGGCACCACCAGCGCGCGTCCGGCCTGGCGCGCCGCGAGGGCCGCCGGCAGTACTCCGCGAACTGCCCGCACCTCACCGGAAAGTGCCAGCTCTCCCAGGCACTCCACATCATCGAGGGTCAACGTCGGTACTTGCACGCTGGCCGACAGGATTCCCAAGGCAATTGCCAGGTCGAACCGCCCGCCATCCTTCGGCAAATCAGCGGGGGCGAGGTTCAGCGTGATGCGCCGCGCCGGAAACTGCAGCCCTGAATTGATGATCGCACTGCGCACCCGGTCCTTGCTTTCCTTCACCGCCGCTTCAGGCAAACCGACCATCGTCAGCGACGGCAAGCCGTTGGCCAGGTGGACTTCGACGGTAACGGCAGGCGCCTCGACGCCCACCTGGGCGCGACTGTGGACGATAGACAGAGACATGGTCATTCCTTGAGCGAGAGAAGGCCGCTTCCTGCGGTAGTTCAAGGGTAGTTGCGTAGAGGTGTTTTAGCGCCGCGCAAGGGCGGGCAAACGTTCGCAGAATGTTGCAGACGGGGGGCATTTGTAGGCGCGAGCGCGCTCGTGATGAACGCAAGAGCGTCGCGTTTATTCAGAAAGCACGCGTAATCGTTGACGCCCAGCGCGAGCGCTCGAGCATCGAGCGGCTACCCCTACTGTAAGGGGGTCATTCGGCGGGCGGGTTGAGCTTCGCTTCCAGTTCCGCCACTTTTGCCTCAAGGCTCTCCAGCCGCGCCCGGGTGCGCGCCAGGACGACCATCTGGCTGTCGAACTCTTCCCGGCTCACCAGGTCCAGTTTGCTGAAGCCGCTTTGCAGCAGGGCTTTGAACTGGCTTTCGATTTCGCTTTTCGGCAGCGGGGTTTCGCCGCTGAACAGGCGGGAGGCGTGGCCGCTCAGGGCGTCGAGGAGGTCTTTGGGCGCGAGCATGGTAAGGGTCCTTAAAACTGATGGCTGGCAGTGTATCACGCAGCGTCTATGGTCATTTGTGCGCACCGGGTCGCACGGTTTTCGCGCACATGGCCGCCCGTCGGCGCACTGTTTTCGTGCGTATCGATGAGGGGAAATCAGGGCAAGCGCTCGCGGTCGCGGGCAAGGGATTGAAATCAGTGACTTTTCAGGAGATGGCAAGCTTTCTGCTAAGACTTGAGTAACCCATGCACTGATGCAGTCGCTGTGACGAATGCAGTGCGGCAGGCGGAGCGGGGAGTTTCGTCAGGAGCGGTTAACTGGCGTCAGTCGGGCAGGTAGGGCCGACGGTGCGTTACAAAGCCAGGCACTGCGCTTAGACTTGAGACGGGTTTGTTTTCCTGGGGCAAGTCCACCAATTCGGGAGAGAGTTTTCATGAAGCTAGTCACTGCCATCATCAAGCCGTTCAAACTGGATGACGTGCGCGAGTCGTTGTCCGAGATCGGCGTGCAGGGCATTACCGTCACTGAGGTCAAAGGCTTCGGTCGGCAGAAGGGTCACACCGAGCTGTATCGTGGCGCGGAGTACGTGGTCGATTTCCTGCCCAAGGTGAAGATCGATGTCGCCATCGACGACAAGGATCTTGATCGGGTTATCGAGGCGATAACCAAGGCGGCCAACACTGGCAAGATTGGTGACGGCAAGATCTTCGTGGTCAATCTGGAACAGGCTATTCGCATCCGTACCGGCGAAACCGATACCGACGCAATCTAAGCCGCCAAACCCCAACGCCCCAGGAGAAAACAATATGACTCTGCGTAAAATCGCAGGGCTAGGAGCCCTGTTGTCCTTCGTAATGCCCAGCCTGGTCATGGCGGCAGACGAAGTGGCGGCCCCGGTCCTCAACGCCGGCGACACCGCCTGGATGTTGACCGCTACTGCCCTTGTGCTTTTCATGACCATTCCAGGCCTCGCGTTGTTCTACGGCGGCATGGTGCGCTCCAAAAACATTCTTTCCGTGATGATGCAGTGCTTCGCCATTACCGGTCTGATCAGCATCCTGTGGGTCATTTATGGCTACAGCATTGCGTTCGACACCACCGGCATGGAGCAGGGCGTCGTCAATCTCAACTCGTTCGTCGGCGGCATGGGCAAGGCGTTCCTCGCCGGTGTCACGCCAGCGAGCGTGACAGGGCCGGCGGCACTGTTCCCTGAGGCGGTGTTCATCACCTTCCAGATGACGTTCGCCATCATCACTCCTGCGCTGATCGTCGGCGCCTTTGCCGAGCGGATGAAGTTCTCCGCCATGCTGATCTTCATGGGCGTGTGGTTCACCCTGGTCTATGCACCGATTGCCCACATGGTCTGGTCGGGCAACGGCGGCCTGATGTGGGACTGGGGCGTGCTGGATTTCGCGGGCGGCACCGTGGTGCACATCAACGCCGGTATTGCCGGTCTGGTGGCGTGCCTGGTACTGGGTAAGCGCAAAGGTTTCCCGACCACCCCCATGGCTCCGCACAACCTGGGCTACACCCTGATGGGCGCTGCGATGCTGTGGGTGGGCTGGTTCGGCTTCAACGCCGGCTCCGCCCTGGCGGCCAACGGCACCGCCGGCATGGCGATGCTGGTCACTCAGATCGCGACTGCCGCTGCAGCCCTGGGCTGGATGCTGGCTGAATGGCTGACCCACGGCAAACCCAGCGCTCTGGGTATCGCCTCGGGTGTCGTCGCAGGCCTGGTGGCCATTACACCCGCTGCTGGCACCGTGGGCCCGATGGGTGCCCTGGTGATCGGTCTTGCAGCCGGCGTGGTGTGCTTCTTCTGCGCCACGACCCTGAAACGCAAAATGGGTTATGACGACTCCCTCGACGCCTTTGGCGTGCACGGTATCGGCGGTATCCTCGGCGCCATTCTTACCGGCGTATTCGCAGCCCCTTCGCTGGGTGGCTTCGGCACCGTGACCGACATCGCCGCACAAGTCTGGATTCAGTGCAAAGGCGTGGGCTTCACGGTGATCTACACCGCCATCGCGACCTTCATCATTCTCAAGGTGCTGGATGCGGTCATGGGGCTGCGGATTACCGAAGAGGAAGAAGCCGTTGGCCTCGATCTGGCACAACACAACGAGCGTGGCTACAACTTGTAAGCCAGCGCAAAGAAATCGCCCGGCTTGCCGGGCTTTTTTTTGCCTGGCGTTTGACCGTGAGAAGCGGGCTGAAAGGTTTTTTCAGGCGTGTTTTTTAGCCTTTGCGCCGAACGATTTTGTAGGGTCGATGGCTTACAGCATTGCAGGAATATTAGGGTCTTTGTTTTTTCCCAGAGCGCGCTAGAATGCGCCCCGAACGTGCGGAGAACTGTATGTGGCAACAGACTCTGATTACCCTGCGGGCAAGGCCTCGGGGCTTTCATCTGGTAACGGACGAGTTGCTCGCCGGCCTGCCTGAACTCAGGGCATGTCGGGTGGGTCTGTTGCATTTGTGGCTGCAGCATACCTCGGCGTCGTTGACCATCAACGAGAACGCCGATCCGGCGGTACGTCGTGACTTCGAACGGTTTTTCAACCGGCTGATCCCACAAGGCGCAGCCGGCTATGAGCATAACGACGAAGGCCTGGACGACCTCCCGGCGCACTTCAAGGCCAGTTTGCTAGGCTGTCAGTTGAGTTTGCCGATCACGGCGGGCCGGTTGGCGTTAGGTAGCTGGCAAGGTGTTTATCTGGGCGAGCACCGTGATCAAGGCGGTGCTCGCAAAGTCCTCGCCACCGTGCACGGTGAAGGGGCATAAACCGCTGGTTACCAGCGGGTGTTGAATTTTTTCTGGCAGTCGTCGACAGACGACGAAGCTGGGCTATAACTAATCTGCTTTTCGCAAGTCATGAGGTAGAACATGAGCGACGATGATCTGGAAAACGACGACCTCGAAGTAGGCGACGAAGACGAGACCGAAGAAGGCCTTGAAGCAGCAGCCGAAGACGTTGCTGACGACGATGGCGGTGATGACACTCCGGTCCCGGCAGCCAAGGGCAAGGCCAAGGCTGCTGTGTCGGTAGACGAACTGCCGAGCGTTGAAGCCAAGAACAAAGAGCGTGATGCCCTGGCGCGCGCGATGGAAGAGTTCCTGGCCAAAGGTGGCAAGGTTCAGGAAGTAGAGGCCAACGTGGTGGCTGATCCACCAAAGAAGCCCGATAACAAGTACGGCAGCCGTCCTATCTAAGGGCTTGCCTGTGCTTGCTGAAAAAGCCCGCCGTCGCTGCGGGCTTTTTCATGGGTGAAACAAAGGCCCTGACACAGTCACGATTAAGTTTCTTGCTGTTTTGGCTCGAACGACTAGTCTCACTGGCGGTTAGTTCGTTAATCAAAAATAGCCGGAAACAGGCGCTCAAATAATTTTAATAGATAAACGAATTAACCAGACAGGACACTAGCAGTTCTGATAGTAGGCAAAGACTGAAAAAGGATAGATGCTGAAGACTCGGCTTTTTCGACCTTGCACGGAGCTCAGTCAATGCCTACCTCCACTCGCGAAACCCTCTTGGCTCGCTACCACTACGATCCGCTTGATCGCTTGGTCGATAGCACCCCCTTTGAACAATCTGCCATCCAGCGCTATTACTGCAAAACCCGCCTGGCTACCGAAACACAAGGCGGTGTGCAATGCAGCATCGTGCAGCACGACAACCAACTGTTGGCGCAGCAGCAGCGCGAGAACGGCAAGGTGTCCGCCACGCTGCTGGCGACTGATCAACAACGTTCGGTATTGAATGTACTCGACGCAAACCAGTCCCATCCTCTCGCCTACTCGCCCTACGGTCATCGTCCGATTGAGAATGGCTTGCTCAGTTTGCTGGGGTTTAACGGCGAACGGCCGGACCCGGTGACCGGGAATTATCATTTGGGCAATGGGTATCGGCAGTTCAATCCGGTGTTGATGCGGTTTAACAGCCCGGACAGTTGGAGTCCGTTTGGGGAGGGTGGGGTAAATGCGTATGCGTATTGTGGCGGGGATCCGATTAATAGAGCGGATCCAAATGGGCATTCGTTTATGGGGCTTATTTTAGTTTTGGGGGGGGTTGGCAGTATAGCTGGAGGCTCCGTACTATTGTCTAAAGAAGACCCCTCAGTGCTATCTTTTGTTGCTGGCCTTGCGCTGGTCGGTTTCGGTACATTCCTAACAGTAGGAGGGGGAGTGGACATGATGATCTCTTCTAGCTCTTCAGCACGATCGCGTAATTCAATGCCGACGCGTGATTCAATTTCAACGTATAATTCAACGCCAAGGAATTTTTCATCTTCAAATAATGTTTCACTTACAGTGCCTTCTTCAACTCAGCCTCGCTATAATCCCGCCAAAATTAGTACTGGCCAACAGAGACCGCAGTTGCATAGAAGAGCTTTACATACTGATTTTTTTGCTCCGCCAAAAAACCACATAGTCTCATTTAATGATTCTTTAAGTTATTCGGAGAATTATGGTTCAGTCTTTCAACGAACTTTCGCTCCTAGCTATCCATCTACCAATGCGGAAACCATTCGTTTTGGTAACTGAAAACACCTGAAACAAAGGTGAACCAAAGCAAACAAAAGGGGACGCCCATTAGCTCTGGCTGTACCCGCCTCATAGCAAGCAGGCTTGCTCCAACATTTGATCTATGGTGAACACGAACCCTGTATTCACCCGAGATCTTTTAATGAAGTGGCTACCCTCGCCGCCCCTGTGATCGCCCCCTAAGCTTTCACAGGGGGCAGCGGGGGTAGCCATTTCATTAGGAGGGCAGCACTTTCAGGGCTGTTGCCGGATGTTCCAGCGTGCCAACAACGCCGGCAATTCGGTCAGGCAACGAATCTCGGCATCCGGCGCCTGGCTGGCCTCCCAGGGCTTGCCTGCCGGGTTGAACCAGATCGCCCTCAACCCCGCCTGCTGCGCACCGGCAATGTCATCACCCGGGTGGTCGCCGATATGCACGGCGGTTGCAGCGGTTGCACCTCCCCGTTTCAGGGCTTCGTGGAACAGCCGTGCATCGGGCTTGGCGATGCCGATGTCCTCGGCGCACAAGGCAAACTTGAAATAGTCCGCCAGCCCCAACCGGCGTACGTCGGCGTTGCCGTTGGTGACGACCCCCAAGGCATAGTGGTTGGCCAGGATCTCCAGCGTTGGTTGCACCTCGGGAAAAATCTTCAGCTGATGCCGCGCCTGCAGGAACACCTCGAAGCCTTGATCAGCCATCTCAATGGCTCGTTCGTGGGTGTAGCCGGCTTCCTCCAGGGCGTGGAACAGTACCCGTCGGCGCAGGGCGCTGATGCGATGCTTGAGCTGGGGTTCGCTGCTCAGCACGCGCTCGCGAATGGCCCACAAGTGGTCCACCGGCAAGGCGCCCAGGCTGGGGGCATGCTCTGTCAGCCATTGGCGCAGTACGGCTTCCGCGCTGACGATGACCGGGGCGGTGTCCCACAGGGTGTCGTCGAGGTCGAAGGTGATCAGTTGGAGGGTCATTGCTCATCGCCTTTGATGCGTTTGGCCCGTGGATGGGCGCTGTCGTAGACCGAGGCCAGGTGCTGGAAGTCCAGGTGGGTGTAGATCTGCGTGGTCTTGATGTCCGAGTGACCGAGCAGCTCCTGCACGGCGCGCAGGTCCTGGGAAGATTCCAGCAAATGGCTGGCGAAGGAGTGTCGCAGCATATGCGGGTGCAGGTTTTGTCCCAGCTCGCGCTCGCCGGCGGCCTTGACCCGAGCCTGGACCGCCCGAGCGCCAATACGCCGGCCTTTCTGGCTGACGAACACCGCATCGTCTACCGGGTTGGCCAGTTCGCGCAGCGGCAGCCATAGCGCCAGGGCTTCGCGGGCCTTCCTGCCGATGGGCAGTACCCGGGTCTTGCTGCCCTTGCCGAGCACTTGCACCAGGCCATCCGCCAGATCCAGCTGATCGAGATTGAGTCCGGTCAGCTCCGACAGGCGCAAGCCGGAGGAGTAGAGCAGCTCCAGGATGGCTTGATCGCGGCGGGCCATGAAGTCGTCTTCAACGGCGCCATCGAGCAGTTGCAGGGTGCGGTCGGTGTCGAGGGTCTTCGGCAGTCGGCGTTCACCCTTGGGGGGCGCCAGGCCGTTGGCCGGGTCGTGGTCGCACAGGCCTTCGCGGATCAGGTACTGGTAGAGGCCGCGTACCGCCGAGAGCAGGCGAGCCAGGCTGCGCGATGACTGACCTTGCGAGTGCAGGCGCGCGATCAGGTGTCGCAGGCGCTGGATGTCCAGGCTGGCCCAATCGCCGATGCCTTGTTTGTTGCAGTGCGCCAGGACCTTGTTCAGGTCGCGGCGATAGGCTTCAAGGGTATGGGGCGACACCTGACGCTCACTGCGCAGGTGCTCGCAGTAGGCGTCCAGTTGTCGTTCCATGATCAGCGTACCGAGCGCAGGGTGGTGTTGACCCGTGGCAGCACGCGACCCATGACTTCAGCGATGTAGCCGAGGAACAGCGTACCCACCGAGCTCTTGTAGTGCTGCGGATCACGGCTGGCGATGGCCAGCACGCCCTGCACGCCGCTGAGGGTAACCACGGCGGTAGAGCCGATTTGCTTGCGTTGCTCTTCGCCAAACAGGAAGTCCAGTTCGTGCTCACGCAGGCTGCCACTGACGCTTTTGTCTTCCGAGAGCAGGCCGCCGATGGCTTTCTGGGCCTCGGCCGCGGTCACCGAGCGCCCAACCGGCAACGGCTCTTCGCTGAACAGGATCAGGCTGACAAAGGGTACCTGGAAGTCCTGGCGCAGACTGTCTTCGACGCTGATGACCACGTCATCCAGGCTACTGGCGTCCATCAGGGCAAGGATCAGGCGGCGGGTCTTGTCGAACAGTCGATCGTTGTCGCGGGCGACATCCATCAATTGCGAGAGGCGGTGGCGCATCTCGATGTTGCGTTCGCGCAGGATCTTCAGTTGCCGCTCGACCAGCGAGACGGTATCGCCGCGCTGGTGCGGAATGCGCAAGACCGAAAGCAGGTCATCGTGTTCGACGAAGAAATCCGGATGAGCCTCCAGGTACGCGGCAATCGCCGCCGCCTCCAGGCTTTCGGAAGGGGATTCGTCGGGCTGTGGGGCTGGAACCTGAGGCTGATCAGTCATGGATTTGGCTCACTCAAAGACGCACTTGTCCTTCATATACGCGTACTGCCGGACCGGTCATCATCACCGGTTGGCCCAGGCCTGCCCACTCAATGGACAAGCGCCCGCCGGGCAGGTCGATCAATAGCGGCGAATCCATCCACCCCTGGCTGATCGCGGCCACTGCTGCCGCACAGGCACCGGTACCGCAGGCCTGGGTTTCCCCGGCACCGCGTTCCCAGACGCGCAATTGCGCCCGGTTGCGGTCGATGACCTGGAGAAAGCCGACGTTGACCCGGGCCGGGAAGCGCGGGTGATGTTCGATTTTCGGTCCCAGCTCATGCACCGGCGCGTTGTTGATGTCGTTCACGCGCAATACGGCATGGGGGTTGCCCATGGAAACGGCGGCCAGTTCGACGGTCTGGCCGTCGACCTCGACCTTGTAGCTTGTCGCTTGCGCGTCGGCCTGGAACGGGATCTCGGCCGGCACCAGGCGCGGGGCGCCCATGTTGACGCTGATCTGACCGTCGTTGCGGATATCGAGTTCGATGATGCCGCTCTTGGTCTCGACACGAATCTGCCGTTTGGCCGTCAGGCGCTTGTCCAGCACAAAGCGCGCGAAGCAGCGCGCGCCGTTGCCGCATTGCTCGACTTCCGAGCCATCGGAATTGAAGATCCTGTAACGGAAGTCCACGTCCGGGTTGCTCGGTGCCTCGACGATCAGCAGCTGGTCGAAACCGACACCCGTGTGCCGGTCGCCCCATTGCTTGGCGTGCTTGGGCAGGATGTGCGCGTGCTGGCTGACCAGGTCGAGGACCATGAAGTCATTGCCCAGGCCGTGCATCTTGGTAAAACGCAGCAGCATGGGATTACTCCGGCAGCAGGCTTTCGCCAGCAAACAACTCGGCTACCGTCTCGCGGCGACGCACTTCAACTGCCTGGTCGCCATCTACCAGCACTTCGGCGCAACGGCCGCGCGTGTTGTAGTTGGAGCTCATGACAAACCCGTAGGCACCGGCCGAATGCACGGCCAGCAGGTCGCCTTCTTCAAGCGCCAGCTGACGGTCCTTGGCCAGGAAATCGCCGGTTTCGCAGATCGGGCCGACGATGTCGTAGGCACGGGCCGCCGTCTCGCGAGGGCGCACGGCGGTGACGTCCATCCAGGCCTGGTACAGGGCCGGGCGGATCAGGTCGTTCATGGCCGCGTCGACAATGGCGAAGTCTTTGTGTTCGGTGTGCTTGAGGTACTCGACCTGGGTCAGCAGTACGCCAGCGTTGGCGACAATGAAGCGGCCCGGCTCGAACACCAATGCCAGGTCGCGACCGTCGAGACGCTCGCGTACGGCCTTGATGTAGTCGGCAGCCAAAGGCGGCTCTTCGTCGCGATAACGCACGCCCAGGCCACCACCGAGGTCGATGTGGCGCAGGTAGATACCGCAATCGCTCAGGCGATCGACCAGCGCCAGCAGGCGGTCGAGGGCATCAATGAATGGCGGCAGGGTGGTCAGCTGCGAGCCGATGTGGCAATCGACGCCGATCACTTCCAGGTTCGGCAGTTGCGCGGCGCGCACGTAGACGTCTTCGGCATCAGCGATGGCGATGCCGAACTTGTTCTCTTTCAAACCGGTGGAAATGTACGGGTGGGTACCGGCATCGACATCCGGATTCACGCGCAGCGAAACCGGTGCGCGAACACCCAGTTCGGCGGCGACTACTTGCAGGCGCTCCAGTTCGTCGGTGGATTCGACGTTGAAGCAGTGCACGCCGACTTCCAGGGCGCGACGCATGTCGTCGCGGGTCTTGCCGACGCCGGAGAACACAATCTTGTCCGCCGAACCGCCTGCGGCCAGCACGCGCTCCAGCTCTCCACGGGAGACGATGTCGAAACCGGCGCCCAGGCGCGCCAGGACATTCAGTACACCCAGGTTGGAGTTGGCCTTGACCGCGAAGCAGACCAGGTGCTGCGTGCCCGCCAGCGCATCGGCGTAGGCCAGGTACTGGGCTTCGATGTGCGCGCGGGAGTAAACGTAGGTAGGCGTGCCAAAACGCTCGGCGATGGCGGACAAGGCAACACCTTCCGCGAACAGCTCCCCGTCACGGTAGTTAAAAGCGTCCATGATGTTCCCTTAGTAGGTGCTGGTGCTGTTCGTGGTGTCGTGCTGGTGCGCTTTGGACTGCGACGACTTCGCCTGCTCTTCAGGGGACTGGCTGTCATCGGGCAGATACAGCGGACCTTTTTGACCACAGGCCGATAACAAGCAGGTAAAAGCGACGAGCGAAGCGAGCGCAGCAAGGGAAGAGATCAGGCGCTTCATGGCGAAATCCTTGAAAATGCGTTAATTGCGCCGGAGTATACCGGCCACCCGGCAGCTTGCCTATGCGACGGGCCACCCGTCCGGCGGGGCTTTGCCAGAGGCGTCTAATCTATTGGCAGGTGGTGCCCGGGTTTTCCCCTCATTGCGTTCGGCGCTTGGTCGGTATCCTTTGCAATCACCCGGGCGCGCCCGTATCTTGCGGCGCTTGAGCGTAAGTAGACACTTTTTGAGGTTGCCGCAATGAGTTTGACTGAAGCCCGTTTCCACGATCTGGTCGATGCTACCCAGCAGACGCTGGAGGATGTTTTCGACGAGAGTGGCCTGGATGTAGATCTGGAAAGCTCGGCCGGTGTACTCACCGTCAAGTTCGAAGGCGGCAGCCAGTTGATTTTCAGTCGTCAGGAACCCTTGCGTCAGCTGTGGCTGGCGGCAGTCTCCGGTGGCTTCCACTTCGACTACGACGAAGAAAGCGAGCGCTGGATGTGCGACAAGTCTGAAGAGCAGCTGGGTGAAATGCTTGAGCGCATCGTCTGGGAGCAAGCCGGCACCAAGCTCGATTTCGAAGGCCTGTGATTCCGTGACCCAGCCCGTCCCCGTTCGCCCACCCAAGCCGCTGTACAGCAACGTCAGCGGGGCGGTGCCGTCGCCGTGCTCCGGCGTTTGCCGGCTGGATGAGCACAAGGTTTGCCTGGGCTGTTTTCGTCATGTCGAAGACATTCGCGAGTGGCGTTCAGCCGACGACGAGCGCCGCCGGGTGATTTGTGCTGAGGCGGCTCGGCGCAAATCCTCACTCTGACCAGGCATTGGGCCTGGTGTCCATGGCTTGTATATTTTTTGAGCTGTGATAGTGTCCGGTTACGCCTCAACCCATCGAGGCGCGTGAAAACCCCGTCTATTTTTGGCGGGGTTTTGCTTTTTTGTGCAGAAGAAAGGAGTCTGCCTGAATCATGACCGCACCTTCCATCATCCTTACCCGCCTTGACGTGCAACGTCTGGAGCGGTTGATCGAGACCCTGGACGATTCGTTGCCGGGCGTTATCGCGCTGCAAACCGAACTGGATCGCGCCGACACCCTGGTCGGTCACGATGAAGTGCCTGCCGATGTCGTGACCATGAACTCGCGCGTTCATTGCCGTGAAGAAAGCAGTGGCAAGGACTATCACCTGACCCTGGTTTATCCCAAGGATGCCAATGCCGACGAAGGCCGGATTTCCATTCTTGCACCGGTCGGCAGCGCCCTGTTGGGCCTGCGGGTGGGGCAGCACATCGACTGGCCGGCACCGGGTGGCAAGACCCTGAAGCTGACCCTGCTGGAAGTCGAGTCGCAGCCGGCCAATGGCGGTGATTTCCCGGTCTGACGTTTCCTCAGGCCTGTCCGAGCGCCTTGTTCAAAGCGCGCTCCAGGTCTGCCTTGTAGCGCAGGTAAAGATTGCTTGAGCCCTGGTCATCGCCGAGTACACCCAACAGGTCCAGGTCGGTGATGTAGCAACGATAGCGTTGGGTCTCTCGGCGTTGCCCGACAATCTCCTGCGCCACCACGGCATAGAGTTGGTCGCCGTGTTCCAGTTCGCTGAACTCCCGCTGATTGCAATACAGAGTGACCTGCACCTTCCCGGGAGCGGCTTTGCCGATGATCGCCTGGACATCATAGAAGGCTTTGTCCACGGGTGTCCGGGGCGCTGGCCGTGGTTCGACCCGGCGTGCCCGTCCGCTGCCTGATGGCAACAGTTGGCAGTACACCACCTCCAGCGGGGCCATCGGTTGCGCGGTGTCCATGGGCAGTAACGCCTCACGGCGATACAGGATCGACTGCAGGAAGCGTTGCAGTGGCACCAACAGGCTTTGCTCATCGTGATAGGGCTGGCGCTGTTGCCACAGGGCGTTGAACTCATCCAGCACGTAGAGTTCGGCGTCGGTGTCGAGGGTGCGGTAGAACACCTGAATGCAGCCGGGCTGACCCATGGGCAGGATCAGTGCCAGGTCCTGGTCTTCCAGTGCCATCGGGTCAAGGTGCAACGGGCTGTAGTCGGTCCGCTCCTTGCCCAGGTAATCCAGCAGCGTCGACAGGTTGTTCAGCGCCACGTGGCGGACCTGGCCGGGCACCAGTTCCAGCACGTGGTAATGCTGCTGGACCTGGATCAGGTAGCGATGATTGAGGTGGCTGAGTAACAGATTCTGCGCAGTATCGAGGATGTCTTCCACGCGCCGGGCGATGAACTGCGCGCGGTTGTGACAGAAGCAATGCACCCGCAGTTGTGGTTGCCGAGGGCCGCTGGGCAGGGCGTTGAGGTAGTCTCGCAGGCAGTCGAGCAGGGCGTGAGCACCGTCGTAGCGGTTGACCAACACTTCGTTCCAGCTGTTGAGCGTGACCTGATCGAGGGTCAGCACCAGGTTTTCGCGCACGCCCGCATAGCTCAGTGAGTCGGTGCGTTCAGTGGTCATCAGAATGTTCAGGTCGCGGTGATGCTTGAGCGGGTCGATGCCCACATTCACCAGGATCAGCACTTCACTCGGCACGCTGGCGCGCAGCAGTTGCTCTTCGCTGACGTCGGTCAGCGGCAGGGTGATGGTCTGCTGCACGCTGCCCAGCAGATTGAACAGTTCGAATTCACTCAGGTCGCTGCTGCCGGGGTGCAACGCCAGGCGGGTGCTGCTGTCGATCACGCCATTGCGGTGGCACCAGGTCAGCAATTCCAGCAGTTCGCGACAGCGTTTGATCGGCGCGAAATGCTCCCACTCCAGGTTGCTCAGGTTGCCGTTGTACAGGCCCCAATGGGTCTGTCCGGGCTCTTTTTTGTTCGCGGACTGGACCAGCGTCAGGGTGTCTTCGGCCAGGTCAGGGGCGATGCCCGGGTTGATGAACTCAATCTTGTCGGCCTTGCGTTCGAAGGCGGCATACAGCCTGCGGCCCAGGACATTGAGGTCGCGTTTGTTGATCAGGCTGACACTCTGTTCGGTGCGGGCGAACTGGGTCAGGAAGCGGTAGCTGTAGTTGAGTTCGTTCACCAGTGCGCGGCGCTCGGCGGCTACCTGGCGGACCTTCCATTGGCTGCGACTGTCGAGCATCGCCAGCTGTCGGTGATCCCAGCCCCATTCGTGGGCGAGTTTCTCCAGCAACAGGCGCTGCCAGCTGCTGTTGCGTTGGCCATTATTGCCGGTGAGCTTGCGGTTGACCTTGAGGTACAGGGCACGCCGGACCAGCTCAAGGCGCTCCGGCTCGCCGCGGGACGCGAGGTATTCCTCGATTCGGCGATAGACCACGATGTACGGGTCCAGCTCATCCAGGTCCAGGCGATTGGCGAACACCGCCTGCTTGAAGCGCAGGCTCAGGCATTCGACGTGTGGGTGTTCGCTGGCGTAGACCTCGGTCAGCAGCAATTTGAGTACTGACTTGTAGGGCGACTCGATGCCTTTGAACAACTGCCAGAGGCCGGCACCGATGAACTCGCCGGGCGGAATATGCGCCAGATGGCCAAGGTCGAGGACTTCATCGGCACGGATAAAACGCTTGGACAGCAGGGTGTGGGTGTACAGGTCGTAACCGGCTTCTTCGTACACTGGCACCAGCCACCAGATGGGCGTGCGCCCGGCCAGCCAGATCGCGGTGCGGTAGAACTCGTCCAGCAACAGATAGTGCTGGGTGGTGCCACAGTCTTCGGAGCTGAGTGGCTTGTCCCGTTCACCGCGCACGAAGCGCTGTGGGTCGATCAGAAAGAAATGCGCTTCGGCGCCTTGGCTGGCGGCCCAGGCTTCCAGTAATTGGCACTTTTTACCCAGCTCCGCGAGTTCGCTTTCGCTCAGGTCCGAGGCGTGGCAGACCCACAGGTCCATGTCGCTCTGATCCGCCTGGGCCAGTGTGCCGAGGCTGCCCATCAGGAACAGGCCGTGAATGGGGCGTGGCGGGTTGCCGTGCCGGGCCTTGTAAGAGAAGGAACGGGTCAGGCGTTGCGCTTCGGCGAGGACTGGAGCGTCAGGCTCGTAATTCGACAAACCCGCGGGCGTGCTGCCGGAAACGTAGCCGGGTAACAGGGGATGATTGACGTGGAAAAACAGCGGCAACAGCGTCAGCACCGTTTGCTGGCGCGGCGTCAGCCCTTCCATGGCGCGGGCCAGGCGGCCGTCATTGAGTTTCAGGAAGCGCGCGCGTAATTGGCTGAGAACCTTGCGGTCGATTCCCTCGTCCAGATCGGGGCGAATTTCATGGGTGCGGGTCATGTCAGCTCAAACCGGCTCGCAGTGAACGAACGTGGGGAAGTCTCAGGTCGAGGGCCAGTTTACAGCCTCGCGCCCATGACTTTTAAGCTGATTGTTGGTTTCTGGCGTCAAATTACTATCGACGGGCGACAGCTTGCCCGCGGAAATCCCGTAGAGGGGTTTCCGTGGGCGATACAGAGGGGGTTATGCGGTTTCTTCGACGGACAGGATGGTCAGCAGGCTTTGCACGTGCTGCGCGGCATCACGACCCAGGCTGGTCAGGTAACCGCCATCGGGTTGGTCGATCAGTTCTTTTTCGAACAGGCGTTGTGCCGCGGCAATGGCTTTCGGGGCTGCGGTCTGATGAATTTTCAAACCTTCCTGGGAACTGTCCAGGTTGAAGAGTGCAAGGATTTCCAGTTCGGCAACCAACTCAGGGGTAAGCGACATAGGGACTCCAGACTTTCTAGGAATTGGGACGATAGCGTCCCTAAGGTGAACGCACTCGGCCGGCATGTCCAGTGCTCGCAGCAGGCTTTTTGGTCCCGGGCAGGATTGGCGATGTAAAACCCTGTGGGGAGGGGAGAGAGCCCCCTTCCCGTTGCAGCTCGCCCGTAAAAGGGGTTGCTTACTTCTTTTCTGGCGGCAACTCGGGCAGGGCGCGCAGTGCGGCTTCATACCATTGTGTGTCGAACGCGCGGTCTTCTTCGAGGATTGCGTCGATTTCAACGGCCAGCACGTGGGCCATCAGGTTGAGGATTTCTTCACGCTCGTAACCCACCAGGGTCAACTTGTTGAAGGTCGCCTTGGCCGCTGGCGGGTTGTCGCTCTCGATCTGGTTTTCGATCGCTTCGATCAGGGTGGTTTCGGCGAACGCTTCTTCGTCGTTGTCGTCGTTGTCGTGGGTGCCGGGGGTTGGCTCGCTCATGGCAGGCTCCTGTAGGAAAGGTGGTCAGTTTACCTGCATTCAACGCCGTGATGCTGCTGGCGAGAGTGGCCCAGACGTTCTATAACACACCCTCGCCAACCCCCTGAGCGGCCTGGAGGCTTCGTGATGCTCAAGCTTTATGGATTTGCAGTCAGCAACTACTACAACATGGTCAAACACGCGCTGATGGAGAAAGGGGTGCCTTTCGAGGAAGTGCCATTCTACGCCGGCCAAAGCCCCGAGGCACTGGCTATCAGCCCTCGCGGAAAGGTCCCGGTGCTGGGTGTCGAGCAAGGTTTTGTCAACGAAACCGGTGTGATCCTGCAATACATCGAAGACACCCAGACAGGCACGCCACTGCTGCCCAAGACGCCATTCGAGCGTGCTCAGGTGCTGGCACTGGCCAAGGAAATCGAGCTGTATATCGAGCTGCCGGCGCGGACCTGTTTTGCTGAAGCGTTTTTCGGCATGCAGGTGCCGGAAGCGATCAAGGAGAAAGCCAAGGCCGAGCTGTTGCTGGGGTTTGCGTCCCTGGGGCGTCACGGCAAGTTTGCACCGTACGTGGCGGGCGATAGTCTGAGCGTGGCGGATCTGTACTTCCTGTACAGCGTCAGCCTGGCGTGCGCGGTCGGCAAGAAGCTCTTCGATCTGGATCTGTTGGCGGAACTGCCGGCGGCCAGGGCATTGCTGGAGCGGTTGGAGCAGGCACCCATTGCCAGGCGTATTGCGGCCGACAAGGATGAGGCAATGCCAGCGTTTCTGGCGATGATCGCGTCCAGGCAGTAGGTATGTAGTGTTTCTCATCCCTGCATTCGCGGGCAACTGGCTGTTGCCCGCGATGCATTCAACGGTTTAGCGGGAGGCTAACAGCGCCTGGCCGCGAATCACCGCCGCCTTGACCTGGGCCGGTGCCGTGCCGCCGATGTGGTTGCGGGCATTGACCGAACCTTCCAGCGTCAGCACGGCAAACACGTCCTGCTCGATCTGGTCGCTGAACTGACGCAGCTCTTGCAGGCTCATCTCCGCCAGGTCCTTGCCGCTTTCCACACCGTACTTCACGGCGTGGCCGACGATTTCGTGGCAGTCACGGAACGGCAGGCCGCGGCGAACCAGGTAGTCCGCCAGGTCAGTGGCGGTGGAGAAACCGCGCAGGGCCGCTTCACGCATGATGGCGTGCTTTGGCTTAATGGCCGGGATCATGTCGGCAAATGCCCGCAGCGAGTCGCGCAAGGTGTCGGCGGCGTCGAACAGCGGTTCCTTGTCTTCCTGGTTGTCCTTGTTGTAGGCCAGCGGCTGGCCTTTCATCAGGGTCAGCAGGCCCATCAGCGCGCCGAAGACCCGGCCGCTTTTGCCGCGAACCAGTTCCGGAACGTCAGGGTTTTTCTTTTGCGGCATGATCGAGCTGCCGGTGCAGAAACGGTCAGGCAAATCGATGAACTGGAACTGAGCACTGGTCCACAGCACCAGCTCTTCGGAGAAGCGCGACAGGTGCATCATCGCGATGCTGGCGGCCGAGCAGAATTCAATGGCGAAATCGCGATCAGACACGTTGTCCAGCGAGTTGCCGCCCACGGCGTCGAAGCCCAGCAGTTGCGCGGTCAGCTCGCGATCGATCGGGTAGGTGGTGCCGGCCAGCGCGGCGCTGCCCAATGGCATGCGGTTGGTACGCTTGCGGCAGTCGACCAGGCGCTCGTAGTCGCGGCTGAGCATTTCGAACCAGGCCAGCATGTGATGACCGAAGGTCACCGGCTGTGCGGTTTGCAGGTGGGTGAAGCCCGGCATGATGCTGTCGGATTCGCGCTCTGCCTGTTCCAGCAGGCCTTTTTGCAGGCGAGTGATTTCACCCAGGATCAGGTCGATCTCGTCGCGCAGCCACAGGCGGATATCGGTGGCCACCTGGTCGTTACGGCTACGACCGGTGTGCAGCTTCTTGCCGGTGACGCCGATGCGGTCGGTCAGGCGCGCTTCGATGTTCATGTGCACGTCTTCAAGGTCGATGCGCCAGTCGAAGGTACCGGCCTCGATCTCGCCCTGAATGATGGTCAGGCCATCGATGATGCTGTCGCGCTCGGCATCGGTCAGCACGCCGACCTTGGCCAGCATGGTGGCGTGGGCGATAGAGCCCATGATGTCGTGGCGATACAGGCGCTGGTCGAAAGTGACGGAGGCGGTGAAGCGGGCGACGAAGGCGTCGACGGGTTCACTGAAGCGGCCGCCCCAGGACTGATTGGTCTTGTCAGTGCTCATGAATTCGCTCGTGATCGGCTGAAGGAAGATGGCGTAAAAACCTGCCGTGGATAATAACAGGGTTGCCAATCGAGTCGGTGTCGCTGGTCGATACGTTTTTGCTGTTTACAAGGCCATACTCCAGGGCTGTCCCTGCGTTTACGCAACGATATTTGTCAAATGAGCACTTTTGGCGCAGCGAGCGTCTACAGTTGGACGTTAGGGGCTGCGCAAATGTCCAATCAAGGCGTGATACGGTCAGCCTCGACGCCGACTACAAAAGAGCGGAGTGTTCATATTGGATATCAGCTTTGCTTACGGTGACGCCTCGCCAGGCCAGTCTTCGCAGGCAGCGGTGCCGGTACCGATAAATATTGCAGTCCGACGTGCGGCACTTTTTCGCCCTCGCGCTAGTCTTAGCGTGGATCGCGGTGACGGACGTCACTTCACCTGTCTACGCTATCCTTGTGCGAGACTCACGCAGGAAGCCAGTGCAATATGAATGTCCTGATCGTTGATGACGAACCCCTAGCCCGCGAGCGCCTGAGCCGTATGGTCGGCGAACTCGATGGGTACAATGTCCTGGAGCCCAGCGCCACCAATGGCGATGAGGCGTTGACCCTGATCGACAGCCTGAAACCCGATATCGTGCTGATCGATATCCGTATGCCCGGCCTGGATGGTTTACAGGTCGCCGCACGGTTGTGTGAGCGTGAAACCCCGCCCGCCGTGGTGTTTTGTGCGGCCCAGGATGAATTTGCCATAGAGGCCTTGCAGGCCAGTTCCGTGGGCTATCTGGTCAAGCCGGTACGTGCCGAACTGCTGCACGAGGCCTTGAAAAAGGCCGAACGCCCCAATCGTGTACAGCTCGCCGCCCTGACCCGGCCGGCGGCCGAAAGCGGCAGCGGTCCACGCAGCCATATCAGCGCCCGCACCCGCAAAGGCATTGAACTGATTCCATTGGCCCAGGTGGTCTACTTCATTGCCGACCACAAGTACGTGACCTTGCGCCACGAAGGTGGCGAAGTCCTGCTGGATGAGCCGTTGAAAGCCCTCGAGGACGAATTCGGCGACCGATTCGTGCGGATCCATCGCAATGCATTGGTGGCTCGCGAGCGCATCGAGCGCCTGCAGCGCACACCGCTGGGGCACTTCCAGTTGTTTCTCAAAGGTCTGAACGGAGATGCACTGATTGTCAGCAGGCGTCACGTCGCGGGTGTGCGCAAGATGATGCAACAGCTCTAGTAGGCTGTTCGCTACGGACTCAACGCCCCTTTGCCGGGCAGGTGAGGCCAGGGAGGCCACGCTGTTTCTGATACAAGTCAAAGCGGATTTGGCTGAGCTGTTATTATCCGTCATATCTATTCAGTACGGATTGATCCATGTCTCCTCGCGAAATTCGCATCGCTACCCGCAAAAGTGCCCTGGCCTTGTGGCAGGCCGAATACGTCAAGGCTCGTCTGGAGCAGGCCCATCCGGGTCTGGTCGTGACGCTGGTGCCCATGGTCAGCCGTGGCGACAAGCTGCTTGACTCCCCGCTTTCGAAAATCGGTGGCAAGGGCCTGTTCGTCAAAGAACTGGAAACCGCGTTGCTGGAAAACGAAGCCGACATCGCCGTGCACTCCATGAAAGACGTGCCCATGGACTTCCCGCAAGGCCTGGGCCTGTTCTGTATCTGTGAGCGCGAAGACCCGCGCGATGCCTTTGTGTCCAACACCTACTCCAGCCTTGATGCGCTGCCTCAGGGCAGTGTGGTCGGCACTTCCAGCCTGCGCCGCCAGGCGCAACTGCTGAGCCGTCGCCCGGACCTGCAAATCCGCTTCCTGCGTGGCAACGTCAACACCCGCCTGGCCAAGCTGGATGCCGGTGAGTACGACGCGATCATCCTCGCGGCGGCCGGTTTGATTCGCCTGGGTTTCGAGGATCGCATCAGCTCCTCGATCAGCGTCGACGACAGCCTGCCGGCAGGTGGCCAGGGGGCGGTCGGTATCGAATGCCGCAGCGCCGACAACGAAATTCACGCATTGCTGGCACCGCTGCATCATCAGGACACCGCCACGCGGGTCACGGCCGAGCGCGCGCTGAACAAGCATCTCAATGGCGGCTGCCAGGTACCGATCGCCTGTTATGCGGTGCTGGAAGGTGATCAGCTCTGGTTGCGTGGCCTGGTGGGTGATCCGAGCGGCGGCCTGCTGCTCAGTGCCCAGGCGCGTGCGCCGCGCAGCGACGCCGAGGCCTTGGGTGTGCAAGTGGCCGAAGACCTTCTGCGCCAGGGCGCCGACACGATTCTGAAGGCGGTCTACGGCGAGGCAGGTCACGAGTGACTGGGTGGCGCTTGCTGCTGACGCGACCACTGGACGACTCGGCGGCACTGGCGGTTTTTTTGGCCGAACAGGGGGTTTTCAGCAGCTGCTTGCCGCTTTTGGAAATAGAGCCGATCCCTGACTCTGAGACCATGCGCGAGGTGATCCAGGGGCTGGATCGCTACTGCGCGGTGATCGTGGTCAGCAAGCCGGCCGCCCGGATCGGCATGGGTCTGGTCGAGCGGTATGGGTCGCAATCGCCGGGTTTGAAGTGGTTCAGTGTGGGCGCGGCAACGGCGCAGATCCTCCAGGAGCACGGGCTGGATGTCAGCTTCCCGGAATGCGGCGATGACAGCGAAGCCTTGCTTGGGCTGGCACCGTTGCGCGAGGCTATCGCGCGGCCCGACGCGCGCGTGTTGATCCTGCGTGGCGAGGGTGGGCGTGAGCTGCTGGCTGAGCGCTTGCGCGAGCAAGGTGCTAGTGTCGAGTATCTGGAGGTGTACCGCCGCGGCTTGCCGCAGTATGCCGAGGACGCCTTGCCTGAGCGGATTGAAGCGGAACGCTTGAACGGCCTGGTGGTCAGCAGTGGACAGGGGTTTGAGCACCTGCGCCAGTTGGCCGGCAATGCCTGGCCTGAGTTGGCGCGGTTGCCCTTGTTTGTGCCAAGCCCTCGGGTCGCCGAGATGGCGCTGGCGGCAGGCGCCCAAACAGTTGTGGATTGTCGTGGTGCCAGTGCCACGGCTTTGCTAGCGGCGTTGCGGGAAACCCGCCCCGCTTTCTGATGCAAAGGATGGATACGTGAGCGAAACAGCCTTGCCTAAAGATGACGTCCAGCCTGTGCTCGATGCGCCGGTTGAAACTGTAAGCAACCCTGAACCGCGCCGGGGCAACGGGCTGGCGATTTTTGCACTGCTGGTCGGTGCCGCCGGTGTTGCCGTCGGCGGCTGGGGTATCTGGCAGATGCGCACCCTGCAGGCCAGCACCCAGCAGCAGTTGGGACAATTGCAGGCGCTGGGCGATCAGGCGCAAAGCCTCAAGCTCAATGAACAGCGTCTGACGGCGCGGCTTGAGCAATTGCCGGCAGCCGAAGAACTGGAGGAGCGCCGACGTCTGGTGGCCCAGTTGCAGGGCGATCAGCAGCGCTTGAACCAGCGGTTGGAAACTGTCCTGGGTGCCAGCCGCAAGGACTGGCGTCTGGCCGAAGCCGAGCACTTGTTGCGTCTGGCCAGCCTGCGCCTTTCGGCGCTGCAAGACATCAGCAGCGCCCAGGCCCTGGTGCAAGGCGCCGACGAAATTCTGCGCGAGCAGAATGACCCTGGCGCCTTCGCTGCCCGCGAGCAAATTGCCAAGACGCTGGCGGCATTGCGCAGCACTGAACAACCGGACCGTACCGGGCTGTTCCTGCAGCTAGGCGCCTTGCGCGATCAAGTGGCCGAACTCACTGAGCTGGCTCCCGAGTTTCATGCGCGTGGCGACTCCCTGCAAAGGCTGACCGCCGATGGTGATGGTGCCAGTCGCTGGGCGCAATGGTGGGAGCAGATTTCGCGCTACATCCGCATTGACTTCGATGCCGATAAAAACATCCGCCCACTGCTTGCCGGGCAGAGCCTGACGCAGGTACGCCTGGCCCTGAGCCTGGCACTCGAGCAGGCTCAATGGGCTGCGCTCAATGGCCAGGCGCCGGTGTATACCCAGGCGCTGGATGAGGCGCGGGATGTACTCCAGGGCAGCTTCAACCAGGACAACCCGCAAAGCAAAGTCATGCTTGAGCAATTGGCCGAGTTGAGCAAGCAACCGGTCACTGTGGTGACGCCCGACCTGGCGATGACCTTGAGTGTGGTGCAGGGCTATCTGGAACGACGTAACGTCAATGCCGAGGAGTCGGTCAAGCCTGCCGTCAAGGTGGGCGCTGGCACCACACCGGAGACCAGTCCATGAAGCGACTCTATGTGATTGTGTTTCTGGTCATCGCCGCTGCTGGTGCATTGGGGCTGGCGATTGCCCAGCACTCGGGTTACGTGTTGATCGCCTACAAGACCTTCCGCTATGAATCGAGCCTATGGGCGACGCTGCTGCTGGTGGCCGTGATCTGGTTGGTGTTGTGGGGGATCAAGGCCTTGATCGAGCTGGTCGCGGTCTCCAGCGGGGTGGTCAACCCATGGTCGAACCGCAATCGCAGCCGCCGGGTTCAGGTCGCAATCGAGCACGGCCAGCTGGATCTTGCGGAAGGTCGTTGGGCCAGTGCCCAGCGTCACCTGCAGCGTGCCGCCGAAGCTGAACGCCAACCGCTGCTCTACTACCTGGGTGCGGCCCGTGCGGCGAATGAGCAAGGGCACTACGACGAATGCGACAGCCTGTTGGAGCGTGCGCTGGAGCGCCAGCCGCAGGCCGAGTTGGCGATTGCCTTGAGTCATGCACAATTGCAGACCGACCGAGGCGATACCGACGGTGCACTGACCACGCTTTCGGCCATGCGCGAACGGCATCCCCACAGTGTCCAGGTGCTGCGTCAGTTGCAGCGTTTGTATCAGCAGCGTGGTGACTGGTCCTCGGTGATTCGCCTGTTGCCGGAACTGCGCAAGGACAAGGCGCTGCCAGCCAGCGAGCTGGCTGAGCTGGAGCGTCGGGCCTGGGGTGAAAACCTGACGCTGGCGGCCCGCCAGGAAGAGGGCGAGGCGGTGGGTCTGCAGTCGCTCAATCGCGCCTGGCAACAACTGACGTCCGCTCAGCGCCAGGAGCCGCAACTGGTATTGGCTTACGCCGAACAGTTGCGTCAGCTCGGTGCGGAAGTCGAGGCTGAAGAGGTCCTGCGTACAGCGCTCAAGCGTCAATACGACAGCCACCTTGCGCGGTTGTACGGGTTGCTGCGTGGCAGTGACCCGACGCGTCAACTGCAAACCGCCGAGGGCTGGTTGAAGGCCCATCCCAATGACCCGAGCTTGCTGTTGACCCTGGGGCGCTTGTGCTTGCAAGCCAGTCTGTGGGGCAAGGCGCGGGATTATCTGGAGAGCAGTCTCAGGCTTCAGCGCAATCCTGAAGCCTGTGCCGAGCTTGCTCGCTTGCTCGCCCAACTGGGCGATACCGAGCGTAGCAATCAGTTGTTTCAGGAGGGTTTGGGTCTGCTGGACGAGCGTCTGTTGGCTTCACCGTTACCAGTGCCGACACGCGCTTAAGCTCACGGCTTGTAGGCTCTTCCGTGGGGGGGAGCCTGCTGTTGGTAACGCCGGATACTCATCTGAAAGGCTTGGCGTAGGCATCATCCTACAGGTGACTACGCTCGGTCCCGTCTCTTCTGTCGGGAATTCCTTACGGTTGCGGCGAAGTCTCTCCACTGGCCCGTCTTGTAAGACTCCAGCGCTTTCCTCTACCGTAAATACCGGTCTCTTTTTTACGGATAAGCCATGTTCCTGGCCTGCTCTCGCTCCCTGTTTTTCATGGCTTTTATTGCGGGTGCCGTGGCGTTGGGTGTGTCGTATTATCTGGAGTACACCATCGGGCTCAAGCTCTGCGGCCTGTGCATGTTGCAGCGTTTTTTCCTGATGCTGTTCACCGTCGTATGCATGGTCGCTTCACTGCATGGCCCGCAACGGGCGGGCTGCTTTCTGTACTGGCTGTTGAGCCTGGCCTGGGCCGTTGCTGGCATGGCCCTCGCCTGGCGACAGGTGATGTTGCAAAGCGATCCGGTACAACAGTTGGTGGCCTGCCATCCTGGCGCGCAGGAGGAACCCGCAAACCTGCCGTTGCTGTGCCTCCTGAAACGGGCGTTTGATGGCACGGAAGTCTGTGCGCAAATTTCCTGGTCGCTGCTTGATCTGAGCATCCCCGAGTGGAGCCTGCTGTTCTTTGTGGCGGTCATGATTCTCGCGGGCTATCAGATCCTGCGACTCGTCTGGTACGCCATTGAGCGACCGTCCAGCGGCGAGTCGTCGCACCGGGGGGCGGGAGGCGATTAAACACTTGTATGAACTTTGTCTCCTGCGTACCTTGAAGCCAGTGGCGTGCGAGCATAATCTGGCCCGCACGTATCATTGGATTTATGTTGCTCGATGGTGCTTTGCCTGGCCGGATCCTTAGGCTTCACGTCTTTCGGCGAGTGCGGGCGACATTACCCATAAGGGAAGAGAGATCACCATGCTCGAAAGTTGTCAGAATGCTCAGGAACGCTGGGGTGGAGTGCATCTGCTGATCGATCGTTGGTTGCAGGAGCGTCACGAACTGGTTCGAGCCTATGATGCTCTCGGCGCCAAGCCTGAGGCTCTGGGCGAAAACCGAAAGCCGTTGCAGGAGTTCTGTGGTGTCCTGGTCGACTACGTGTCTGCCGGTCATTTCGAGATCTATGAGCAACTCACCGGTGAGGCCAAGGCGTTTGGTGACAAGCGCGGGCTGGAACTGGCCGATACGATTTACCCGCGCATCGACGTCATCACGGAAAAGCTGCTGGCGTTCAACGACCTGTGCGATGCCGGCAAGTGCGTTGCCGAGAAGTTCAAGGAGCTGGGTGGTTTGCTGCATGAGCGCTTCGAACTTGAAGACTGCCTGATCGAAGTGCTGCACACGGCTCACAAGGAAGAAGTGCCCGCGCAGGCCTGAGCCTCGATCGCGAGCAAACTGCAAAACGGTGCGCCTTGCGCACCGTTTTTCGTTTGGGCAGTTTGTTCAGCCTGTTGCCCCGAGCAGTTCCACTTCAAACACCAGCGGCGTGAACGGTGCGATCAGGTCACCCGCGCCGTCGGCACCGTAGGCCTGTGCCGACGGGATTACCAGGCGCCATTTTGCCCCGACCGGCATTTGCTGCAATGCGCTGCGCCAGCCGTTGATCACGCTGTCGAGGCTGAACCATTGGGCCTGATCATTCCGATCGAACACCGTGCCGTCGGGCAGGCTGCCGATGTAGCGAACCTGTACCTTGCCACTGGGTCCGGCCTTGGTCCCGTTACCTGCAACCAGCTCGGTCAGCAGGATGCCATCGGCCAGTTCCCGGACGCCGGGCCTGGCTTTTTCAGTGGTCAAGAAACGGCGCTCTTTTTCCAGGGCTATCTCGCTTTGTGGCAGCGCGGGCTGCTCGGCAATCTGTGCTTCGTGCTCGGCCAGGATCTGTTCGATTCGCTCATCCTTGAGCGCCAGCGGCTTGCCCTGGTAGGCCTGTTGCAGGCCTTCTACCAGTGCTTGAATCTGCAACTTCGGAACCTCTTGGCGCAAGCGCTCGCCCAGGCTGGCACCGAGGCTGTAGGCAAGATCGTGGGCGTCATTATTCGGGTTTTTGTCAGTGGCATACACCGTCGAAAATACCACGCACAAGGGCAACAACAGGTAACGCGACATGGGCGCTCTCCAGTCTGGAATGCGGTGGATTATGCCAGCGAGAATGGCATGGCCGGTGAACTGCTTTGAGAGGCGTGCAGAACATTTTCAGTTTGGTGCAACGCACGGCCATCGATACTGTCAACATGCCCTAGCGGCGGTAGCAGCAGAGGTCTAGTATGAGCCGCACCCACGTCAGCCAGGAGGTAAACCATGTCGGCCAATAAGAAGCCTGTAAATACTCCGTTGCACTTACTCCAGAATCTCACGGGCAGCCTGCTCGAGCATTTGGAAAATGCTTGCTCCCAAGCCTTGGCTGATGCTGAAAAACTGCTCGCCAAACTGGAAAAGCAGCGCGGAAAAGCACAGGAAAAACTGCACAAATCTCGCACCAAATTGCAGGACGCTGCCGCGGCCGGCAAAGCCAAGGCACAGGCCAAGGCCAAAGGTGCGGTACAAGAACTTGAAGAACTGCTCGACGCACTCAAGGATCGTCAGTCCGAGACGCGCAACTACATTCTGCAACTCAAGCGCGACGCCCAGGAAAGCCTGAAACTGGCCCAGGGTGTTGGTCGTGTGAAGGAAGCTGTTGGCAAGGTGCTGACCCAGCGTTCGGCCAAGCCTGCCGCTGCCGCGACGGCCACAAAAAAACCAGCGGCCAAACCGGCTGCTGCCAAGGCGCCCGTGAAAGCCGCCGCCAAACCTGTTGCCAAGGCACCTGCCAAGACAGCCGCCAAGCCAGCCGCGAAAAAACCGGTTGCCGCCAGCGCCGCGAAACCGGCTGCGGCCAGACCCGCCGCCAAGCCTGTTGCTAAAACAGCCGCCGCCAAGCCGGCTGCCAAACCTGCAGCGGCTAAACCTGCTGCCGCTAAAGTCGCCGCCAAGCCAGTCGCCAAAGCGCCCGTCAAGGCGGCCGCCAGACCCGCAGCCAAGCCTGCGACCACTGCTAAACCTGCCGCCGCCAGCGCCGCCAAACCGGTTGCGAAACCTGTTGCAGCGAGACCGGCTGCGAAGCCTGCGGTGAAAAAGCCTGTCGCGGCCAAGCCTGCTGCTGCCAAACCCGCTGCCACACCAGTGGCTGCGAAACCTGCGGCACCTACCCCGGCGGTGAGCACTCCGGCAGCTTCGCCAGCACCGGCAGCTGCAATCAGCACCCCGACCAGCGCTTCCTAAGCATCGGTCATCGCGACGCGCAGCTGATGCAGCGCGTCGCGGCTCAGGTTGGCGGTGCTTGCCGCCAATCCTTCCTGCCACGCGGCCAAGTCGTTCGCTTGACCCGTCGGCCACTCCCGCGCCGACTGTTCCAGTCGCAACAGCAATTGCCGCTCGGCCTCCAACTCCAGTGCCTTGACTTGCGCTCGCAGGATGCCGAGTTGTGCGTCCGAAGCCGCAGCGGCTTTCCACTGCAGGCGTAGCTGTCGTAGTGGCTGCACGACCTGTGAGTCCCAGGGCCCAGCCAGTTGCATGAGCTGTTGCAGGCGTTGCGGGTTGCACGCCACGCCGCGTTCGCCGAGCCAGCAGGCGCAGAGCAGCAGGCACACGTTGGCGCCCGCCGCTTGCAGCGCCAGGCAGGCTTCTTCTACACCCGGGCGGGCGTAAGTGCTGAGGGAAAAGCTCCACAGGTCAGAGGACATAGTGCTACTCGCGCCAGTTGCGAGCGAAGCTGGTAGACTCCGCCGCCATTATGATTCGACTTCAGAACCTGACTTTACAGCGTGGCCCGCAACGTCTGCTAGAAGACGCCGAGCTGACCCTGCACGCCGGCCACAAAGCCGGCCTGATCGGTGCCAACGGCGCCGGCAAATCCAGCCTGTTTGCCCTGTTGCGGGGTGAACTGCACCCGGACTCGGGTGACTGCTTCCTGCCGGCCGATTGGCGTATTGCCCACATGCGCCAGGAGGTCGACACGCTCGAACGCCTGGCGGTCGACTACGTGCTCGATGGCGACCTGCGCCTGCGTGAGGTGCAACGCGACCTCGCCGCGGCCGAAGCGGCCCATGACGGTGCCGCCCAGGCGCGCCTGCATTCGGAGCTCGACAGCGCCGATGGCTATACGGCCGACGCTCGCGCCCGCAAGCTGCTCGCGGGGTTGGGGTTCACGAATGAACAGATGGATCGTCAGGTCGGAGATTTCTCCGGTGGCTGGCGGATGCGTCTGAACCTGGCACAGGCATTGATGTGTCCGTCGGACCTGTTGCTGCTCGACGAGCCGACCAACCACTTGGACCTCGATGCCATTATCTGGCTGGAAGAGTGGCTCAAGAGCTACCCGGGGACCTTGCTGCTGATTTCCCACGACCGGGATTTCCTCGATGCCGTGGTCGATCACGTGGCTCACGTCGATCAACGCAAGATTACGCTGTACCGCGGTGGCTACTCGGCGTTCGAGCGGGCCCGTGCCGAGCGTCTGGCCCAGCAGCAACAGGCCTACGAGAAGCAGCAGGCGCAACGTGCGCACATGGAAAGCTACATCGCCCGCTTCAAGGCCCAGGCCACCAAGGCCCGCCAGGCCCAGAGCCGGATCAAGGCGCTGGAGCGGATGGAAGAGCTGTCCGCCGCCCACGTCGATTCGCCGTTCGATTTCGTCTTCCGTGAGTCGACGAAGATTTCCAGCCCGCTGATCGACCTGTCCGACGCCCGTCTGGGCTATGGCGAGAAAACCGTGCTGGAGAAGGTCAAGCTGCAACTGACCCCGGGTGCGCGGATCGGCCTGCTCGGTCCTAACGGTGCGGGCAAATCGACCCTGATCAAAAACCTCTCCGGTGAGCTGGAGCCTTTGGCCGGCCGCTTGACCCGTGGCGAGAACACGGTGGTGGGCTACTTTGCCCAGCATCAGCTGGACTCGCTGGATTCGAAAGCCAGCCCGTTGCTGCATTTGCAGCGCCTGGCACCGACCGAGCGTGAACAGACCCTGCGCGACTTCCTTGGTGGATTCGATTTCCGCGGTGCACGGATCGATGAGCCGGTGCTGAATTTCTCGGGGGGCGAAAAGGCTCGCCTGGCTCTGGCGTTGATCGCCTGGGACCGCCCGAACCTGTTGCTGCTCGACGAACCGACCAACCACCTGGACCTGGAAATGCGCCTGGCGCTGACCATGGCCCTGCAAGAGTTCAGTGGCGCGGTACTGGTGGTTTCCCACGACCGTCACTTGCTCAAAAGCACCACCGATAACTTCTTCCTGGTGGCCGATGGCAAGGTCGAAGAGTTCGACGGCGACCTGGAAGACTACGCCCGTTGGCTGGTCGAGTACCGTCAGCGCAACGCGCCGGTGAGCACCACGCCGGTCAATCCGGACAAGACCGACAAGAAAGCCCAGCGCCAGGCCGCTGCCGCGTTGCGTCAGCAACTGGCACCGCACAAGCGCGAGGCCGACAAGTTGGAAACCGAGTTGGGCAAGCTGCACGAGAAGCTGGCGAAGGTTGATGCCAGCCTGGGCGACAGCGATGTTTACGAACCGGCGCGCAAGAACGAACTGCGTGATCTGCTGGCCGAGCAAGCGAAGCTGAAGGTCCGGGAAGCCGAGCTGGAAGAGGCCTGGATGGAATCTCTGGAACTGCTGGAGAACATGCAGGCGGAGCTGGAGGCGCTGTCCTGATGGAGGCCTTCAAGCTGCCGCTGCCGGCGGTGTGGGTCGATCCGATCTGGCTCGGCGTGCAGATTCTGCTGATCCTGTTGGCGGGTTACCTGACCCAACGCTTCGTGGCCAAGGGCCTGACCCGCCTGGGCGAGCGCTATCCGTTCCCGCCGCAGTTGCTGATGCCGCTGCGAGGTGGTCTGCGCTGGCTGATCATGGGCAGTGCACTGATCTTTGTGCTGGAGCGCCTGGGCGTTTCCGCTACGGTACTGTGGACAGCGTTGTCCGGCTTTGTGGCGGTGGCCGCCGTGGCGTTCTTCGCCATGTGGAGCGTGCTGTCCAACCTGCTATGCGCGATCCTGATCTTCACGGTCGGCCCGTTCCGGCTTGGCGACGTGGTCGAGTTGGTGGACACCACCGACAAGCCCGGCGTCAAAGGTCGGGTTGTGGCGATCAACCTGCTGTACACCACGCTGATCGAGGCCGAAGAACTGGGTACCGGCAGCGCCATGGTGCAAGTGCCGAACAGCCTGTTCTTCCAGCGCTCGGTTCGACGCTGGCGCGGCAGCGACGTCTTGCCTTCCAGCGGCTTTGAAAAATAACCGGGTGGGCGACAACGCTGGTCGGCAGCGGTCATTTCCTGCAAAAAATCGATAGTCATTCGCTGGCCGGCGCATTAGCTTAGACGCCTAACACGAGTCTGAGTCGAGGTGTGCAATGGTGCTTGAGACATGGCTGGCGTTTTTTGCCGCCTGCTGGGTGATCAGTCTTTCCCCGGGTGCCGGCGCCATTGCGTCGATGTCCTGCGGCCTGCAGTACGGTTTTTGGCGTGGCTACTGGAACGCCCTTGGCCTGCAATTGGGGCTGGCGATGCAGATTGCGATTGTCGCCGCCGGCGTCGGTGCGATCCTCGCTGCTTCGTCCACGGCGTTCTACGCGATCAAATGGTTCGGCGTGGCCTACCTGATCTACCTGGCGGTCAAGCAATGGCGTGCGCTGCCCAGCGACCTGAGTGATGACGCCGCCATCCGCCCGATCGGCAAGCCACTGGCCTTGGTGTTCCGCGGCTTCCTGGTCAACGTCAGCAACCCCAAGGCGCTGGTGTTCATGCTGGCCGTGCTGCCGCAGTTCATTGACCCCCACGCACCGCTGGTGGCGCAGTACCTGATCCTGGGCGTGACCATGATCTGCGTCGACCTGATCGTCATGGCCGGCTACACGGGCCTGGCCTCCAAGGTCCTGCGTCTGCTGCGCACTCCCAAGCAACAGCGCCGGATGAACCGCGCGTTCGCCGGTTTGTTTGTCGGTGCAGCCGGTTTGCTGGCAACCATTCGCAAGGCCGCGGTGTAAGCCGTCAGCGGTTAATCAAGGCGACCTGATCAGGTCGCCTTTTTTGTTTGTGCGCACTGAAATCCTGAACGTAAAGACGACAAAGCTTGAGCGAAGGGCATTGAGAGTGAACAATGTGTAACTTCGTATTTCCATTTGAGACTCATTCATGACTGCGCCGTCCCGTTTTCTGGCCTGGTTGGTCTTCCCGTTGTTTGCACTGTGCAGTTCCAACCTGCTGGCCGACACCGTGGAAGGCGCCCCTCAAGCCCTGCATGTACTCGACTACGTGGGTGCGGATTACCCGGCTACGGTAGCGGCGGGCAAGGTGATCGATGCGGCCGAGTACCAGGAGCAGGTTGAGTTTTTAAAGGCGCTGCAAGGCTTTGTCACGTCGCTGCCGGCCAAGCCGCAGAAGGCTGAGCTGGAGCAGGGCGTATCGGCCCTGCGCAAGGCTGTCGACGAACGCCAGGACGGTGCGAGCGTCGCCCGTCAGGCACGACAGCTGGGGGCGAAACTGGCAGTGGCCTACGAGGTCAGCCAGGCACCGATCATTACCCCGGACCCTGCGCGGGGCGCGCCGCTGTACGCACAGCACTGCTCGGTGTGCCATGGCGACAGCGGCGCTGGTGATGGCCCTGCAGGCGTTGGCCTGGAGCCTGCGCCCGCGAACCTGCGTGATAGCGCACGCCAGGACCGCCTGAGCCTCTACGCGATCTACAGCACCCTTGGGCAGGGCGTTGAGGGCACGGACATGCCGTCGTTCGCTGATCAGCTCGACGAGCGGCAGCGTTGGGACCTGGCCACCTACATCGCCAGTTTCAGTGCCGACCCGGCAGCGGCAAAGAGCGAGAAGACCTACAACCTCGCCGACCTGGCACGCCAGACGCCGGCCGAGGTGCTGGCGGCCGAAGGTCCCGAGGCGGCGGCAACCTTCCGTGCGCAGCGTGCCCAGCCACCGCAGGTCAAGCGAGGGCCGGCGCAACTGCTCGATTACACCGCCGCGACACTGGACAAGAGCATCGCCGCGTATCGAGCCGGTGAGCACGATCAGGCCTACGACCTGTCGGTGGCCGCGTATCTGGAAGGCTTCGAACTGGTTGAGAGCTCCCTCGACAACGTTGACGCGGTGGTGCGCAAAGACACTGAAAAATCCCTGATGGCCTACCGTCAGGCGTTGCAGGACGGTTTACCGGTCGAGCAGGCTGAACAGCGACTGGACGTGGCCAAGGCGAAACTGAAGGAGTCCGCCGGCCTGTTGGGCAGCGATGGTCTCAGCTGGTCCCTGAGTTACATCTCGGGTCTGTTGATTCTGCTGCGCGAAGGCCTGGAAGCGATCTTGGTGCTGGCGGCGATCCTTGCGTTCCTGCGCAATACCGGTCAGCAATCGGCGGTGCGCAGTGTCAACGTCGGATGGGGGCTGGCGCTGCTGGCCGGCCTGGGTACCTGGGCGCTCGCGGCGTACGTGATCGACGTTAGCGGTTCCCAGCGAGAGCTGCTGGAAGGTGCGACGGCGCTGTTTGCCAGCGTCATGGTGCTGTGGCTTGGGGTATGGATGCACGACCGGCGCCATGCGGCAGCCTGGCAGGATTACATCAAGAGCAGCCTGGTGGGCGGCGGTGGGCGATTCGGGTTTGCGATCCTGGCGTTCTTCTCGGTGTACCGTGAGCTGTTCGAAGTGATCCTGTTCTACGAAACCCTGTGGCTGCAAGCCGGTCCGGCGGGTCATCAGGCGGTACTGGCGGGCGGCGCGACGGCACTGGTGCTGCTGGTGGGTCTGGCCTGGGTGATTTTGCGCGGTTCGGCGAAACTGCCTCTGGCCCTGTTCTTCAGCATCAACGCAGGCTTGCTGTGCGCATTGTCGGTAGTGTTCGCCGGGCATGGGGTGAAAGCCTTGCAGGAAGCCGGGATCTTTGGCACACGGCCGGTGCCGTTCTTTGATTTCGACTGGCTGGGGATTCATGCCGACGCCTACTCGCTGAGTGCGCAGGTGGTGGCGATCCTGGCGATCATCGTGCTGTACAGTCGCAGTCGCATGGCCGAGAAGCGCCGGGTGCCAGCCGCTTGACCCTGTTCGCTGCGCTCATTTACGGACGCGCAGCGCCACCCGACCCACTCCCATAAGGTTGACGCCAAACCTGTGGGGGTGGGTTCGCTCCGGGCGGTGATCCGACGGTGCTTCTAAAAGAGGAAATGTAATGCGCGTATGGATCGATGCCGACGCCTGTCCGAGGGCCGCGAAGGACCTGGTGGTGAAGTTCGCCCTCAAGCGTCAGTTCGAGGTGGTGCTGGTGGCCGGTCAACCACAGATCAAGCCGGGCCTGGCCCTGGTGAAACTGATCGTGGTGCCCAGCGGTCCGGATGCGGCCGACGATTACCTGGTGGAGCATGCGGTACCGGGTGAGCTGGTGATCTGCAGCGATGTGCCGCTGGCCGACCGTCTGGTGAAGAAGGGGGTCGCGGCGCTGGACCCTCGGGGCAAGGAGTTCGACATGCAGAACATGGGCGATCGCCTGGCGGTGCGTAACCTGTTCACCGATTTGCGTGAACAGGGCCAGGCGGGTGGCGGTCCCGCGCCGTTTGGCGAGCGTGACAAGCAGGCGTTTGCCAATGCGCTGGACCGGATACTGACGCGGTTGTCCCGCAAGCCCTGAGACGTACACCTTCCTGTGGCGAGGGCGCTTGCTCTCGCTGGGTTGCGGAGCGACCCCAAGGCCATCTGATTCGGTTTGTCAGGTAGATCAGGTTTGATCATTCCCACGCAGCGCGTGGGGAGCGATCAGGGCCGTCAGCCAGTGTCACGCATCGTTTTCGTGGGTCAACTCCAGTACCCGGTCAACCAGCTTGTTGATCCCCGAAGCCGCTTCACTGATCGACTGCGCCAGCATGTAGGCGGGGGTGCTGACCAGTTTGCGCGCCTTGTCCTCAACGATCTCGGTCACGGCACAGTCCGCGTGGATAGCGCCCATCTTGTCCATGGCAGCGGCGGTGTCGGCGTCGTTGCCGATGGTGCAGGTCACGCCCGGGCCATAGATCTTCGCGGCCAGGGCTGGTGAGATGCAGATCAGGCCAACCGGCTTGCCCGCTTCGGCAAAGGCTTCAGTCAGGGCCAGAACGTCCGGTTGAACGGTGCAGGCGGCGCCTTCGACGGCAAAGTTGGACAGGTTCTTGGCGGCGCCAAAACCACCAGGCACGATCAGGGCGTCGAAGTCTTCGACATTCGCTTCGCGGATGTCCTTGATGTTCCCCCGGGCAATGCGTGCCGACTCCACCAGCACGTTGCGCGACTCGGGCATCTCTTCGCCCGTCAGGTGGTTGACCACATGCATTTGCGCGATGTCAGGGGCAAAGCACTGGACCTGCGCGCCACGCTGGCCGAGGCGCAGCAGGGTAATCACGCTTTCATGGATCTCGGCGCCGTCATAGACGCCACAGCCGGAAAGTATCACTGCAACTTTTTTGCTCATGGGTTCTTCTCCAGATACATGGCGTTAAATGTCCACTAATTTGTCACGCGTTGCCATAGGGGAGTCTGGCGGTTGCGCCTAATCTTTTGACAATCCATTGCGCGCGGGCCGGGTCATGAATTTCGTTTTGTATGCCGTGCCGTTTTTCTTTGTGCTGATCGCCATCGAGTTGTTGGCGGACCGCTGGCGCGGGGTGAGCAATTACCGGGTGGCGGATGCCATCAACAGCCTCAGCGCGGGTGTGTTGTCGACCACCACGGGGCTGCTGACCAAGGGTGTCGGGCTGGTGACGTACGCATTCGCCCTCAAGCACCTGGCGCTGTTCGAGTTGCCGGCCGAGCGCCTGTGGGTGTGGGTGCTTGCCTTTGTGCTCTATGATTTTTGCTATTACTGGCTGCACCGCATGGGTCATGAACGCAACATCCTGTGGGCGGCGCACTCGGTGCACCATCAAAGCGAGGACTACAACCTCTCCACCGCGCTGCGCCAGACCAGTACCGGCTTTCTGTTGGGCTGGATTTTCTACCTGCCGATGGCCGTGCTCGGCGTACCGCTGCTGGTGTTTGTCAGTGTCGCGGCGTTGAACCTGCTCTATCAGTTCTGGGTGCACACCAAACACATTCCCAAGCTGGGCTGGTTCGAATGGTGCTTCGTGACGCCGTCCAATCATCGGGCCCACCATGCGCAGAACGCTCTTTATATGGATCGCAACTACGGTGGGGTGTTCATCATCTGGGACCGTCTGTTCGGTACGTTTCAGGACGAGGACGACAACGAGCCGGTGATTTTCGGCGTGACCACGCCTCTGGCGAGTTGGAACCCGTTATGGGCGAATGTGCAGTTCTATGCACAGCTGTGGGCGGATGCACGTCGCGCCCAGAGAGGCTGGGACAAACTGCGAATCTGGTTCATGCGCACGGGTTGGCGCCCGGCGGACGTGGCGGCGAAGTACCCCATGAACAAGCCGGACCTGAGCCGGTTCCGCAAATTCGAAGTGCCGTTGGACGGCCGTCTGCAAGGGTATGTCGCGGTGCAGTTTTGCCTGTACATCGCGCTGGGCAGTTACCTGATGAGCCTGGAGCACGACCTGCCGACGGCCGCCCTGGTAGTGGGCTGGGGAGCGGTGGCATGGGGTCTTTTTGTGCTGGGGGCGATGTTGGAGAATCGCCCGCAAGCGTTCAGGCTGGAGGTGTTGCGGCTGGCGTCGAACCTGCCGCTGGCGGGGCTGGCACCGCTGGTCGGGCTATGGCCGGCCAGCACGGCAGGCTGGGTTGGCCTGCTCGGTTACAGCGTGCTCAGCGGGATCGGCCTCTACTGCTGCGCAAGCCGCATCACTCGGCTGGCGTCGTAGGTTCGCCAGCCTTGGCCTTTTCGGCCTTCAAGGCTTGTTCGTCGGCATAAATCTTCTTGGCCAGGCGAGCGTTCTTGAAGCGCCGACGCAGCCACAGGATGAGACCCAGCACCAGCAGCGCGCCCAGTACCCACAGCTCGTACTTCTTGACGCTGCCCAGCATGCCCTCGAGCACGGCGCCGAAGTGATAGGCGGCCGCTGCCAGCGCGGTGGCCCAGATGGCGGCACCGATACCGTTGAGCAGCAGGTAGCGGCCTGGCGGATAACCCGAAAGGCCAATGGCCACGGGCATGACCGTGCGCAAACCGTAGACGAAGCGAAAGCTCAGCACCCAGATGTCCGGATGCTTGCGAATGTGCTCCAGCGCCCGGTCGCCCATCAATTGCCAGCGTGGCTTGCGTGCCAGCAATTTGCGGCCGTGCTTGCGCCCCAGGAAGTACCACAGTTGATCGCCGGCATAGCTGCCGAGGAAGGCCACGACCACCACGATGTTGATGTCCATGTACCCACGGAACGCAAGGAAGCCGGCGAGCACCAGAATGGTTTCGCCTTCGAAGAACGTGCCGAGAAAGAGGGCAAAGTAGCCAAAATCATTCAGGAATTGTTGGAGCATTGTCTGGGTGCTGGCGAAATGAACGCGCAGCCTAACCCTTCAGGCCCATGGAGGAAAGTATCCAAATGTGTCTCGACGTGAACATTTCCTACAAGGACAATGGATGCGACTACCAGTCGCGGGGGTGCACATAACTGTAATCTGTTGGTCATAATGGATGCTTATAACTGTCACGCTCGCCTGCCAATGCGGGCTCAGGAGTCTGTCGTGAGCTTTACCCCCGCCAACCGTTTGTTTCCTGCAACTCGCCTGCGTCGCAATCGTCGTGACGAGTTTTCGCGTCGTCTGGTACGTGAAAACGTCCTGACCACCAATGACCTGATTCTGCCGGTATTTGTGCTGGACGGTGAGAACCGTCGCGAAGCGGTGGCCTCGATGCCTGGCGTCGAGCGCCTGACCATCGACCTGTTGCTGGAAGAGGCGGCCGGTTGGGTCGAGCTGGGTATTCCGGCCGTCGCCCTGTTTCCGGTGACGCCGCCCGAACTCAAGTCCCTCGACGCGGCGCAAGCCTGGAGCCCGGACGGTATAGCCCAGCGCGCCACGCGTGCCCTGCGTGCACGTTTCCCGGAGCTGGGGGTGATCACCGACGTCGCGCTGGACCCGTTCACCACTCACGGCCAGGACGGTATTCTGGATGAAGAAGGCTATGTGCAGAACGACATCACCGTCGATGCACTGGTCAAGCAAGCCCTGTCCCATGCCGCTGCCGGTGCCCAGGTGGTCGCCCCGTCAGACATGATGGACGGCCGCATCCAGGCAATCCGTGAAGCGCTGGAGCTGGCAGGTCATGTCAACGTGCGAATCATGGCCTACTCGGCCAAGTACGCCAGTGCCTACTACGGCCCGTTCCGCGATGCCGTCGGTTCGGCGCTGAACCTGGGCAAGGCGAACAAGGCGTCCTATCAAATGGACCCGGCCAACGGCAACGAAGCGTTGCACGAAGTGGCTAGCGACTTGTCAGAAGGTGCGGATATGGTCATGGTCAAGCCAGGCATGCCATACCTGGACATTCTTTACCGGGTAAAAGAAGAATTCAAAGTGCCGACCTTTGTCTATCAGGTCAGCGGTGAATACGCCATGCACATGGCGGCTATCCAGAATGGCTGGTTGAGCGAAGGGGTTATTCTTGAGTCCCTGACCGCTTTTAAACGTGCCGGTGCTGATGGCATCCTCACTTACTTTGCCGTACGTGCCGCCCAATTGTTACGAGAGCAAAAATAGCCCTCCCAGGAACATTCGATGAATACCGAAGGCCTCACTGAAGTTGCCGTAAAAGAAGCTCAACCCGTGGTCGAGCCAGTCGTCGAACCCCCGCTGGAGATGGAGCCTGCTCCGCCCGCGGTGGTGGTCGACGTGGCACCCGTGGTACCGGCGATCGCTATTCCCGGTCTGGATGACAGCAGCCTGTACATCCATCGCGAGCTGTCGCAACTGCAGTTCAACATCCGCGTGCTGGAACAGGCGCTGGACGAGTCCTATCCATTGCTGGAGCGGCTGAAGTTCCTGTTGATCTTCTCCAGCAACCTGGACGAGTTCTTCGAGATTCGTGTGGCCGGGCTGAAAAAACAGATCACCTTCGCCCGTGAACAAGCGGGTGCCGATGGCCTGCAACCGCATCAGGCACTGGCACGCATCAGCGATCTGGTGCATGGCCAGGTTGATCGCCAGTACGCGATCCTAAACGACATCCTGTTGCCGGAGCTGGAAAAGCACCAGGTGCGCTTCATTCGTCGGCGTCACTGGACCACCAAGATCAAGACCTGGGTGCGCCGCTATTTCCGTGACGAGATTGCCCCGATCATTACCCCGATCGGTCTCGACCCGACGCACCCGTTCCCGTTGCTGGTGAACAAAAGCCTGAACTTCATCGTCGAGCTTGAAGGTATCGATGCCTTCGGTCGCGATTCCGGCCTGGCGATCATCCCGGCGCCACGCCTGCTGCCACGCGTCATCAAGGTGCCGGAAGAAGTCGGCGGCACGGGGGACAACTATGTGTTCCTGTCGTCGATGATCCACGCGCACGCCGATGACCTGTTCCAGGGCATGAAGGTCAAGGGCTGCTACCAGTTCCGCCTGACCCGGAACGCCGACCTGGCGGTGGACACCGAAGACGTCGAAGACCTGGCGCGCGCCCTGCGCGGCGAACTGTTCTCCCGTCGTTACGGGGACGCGGTGCGCCTGGAAGTGGCCGACACCTGTCCGAAACAGCTGTCCGACTACCTGCTCAAGCAGTTCAACCTGAGCGAGACCGAGTTGTATCAGGTCAATGGCCCGGTCAACCTGACGCGCCTGTTCAGCATCACCGGGCTGGATAGCCATCCGGAGCTGCAATACACGCCGTTTACCCCACAGATCCCGAAACTGCTGCAAAACAGCGAAAACGTTTTCAGCGTGGTCAGCAAGCAGGACATCTTGCTGCTGCACCCGTTCGAGTCGTTCACGCCGGTGGTCGACCTGCTGCGTCAGGCCGCGAAAGACCCCCATGTGCTGGCGGTCCGTCAGACCCTGTACCGCAGCGGCGCGAACTCGGAGATCGTCGATGCACTGGTCGACGCAGCGCGTAACGGTAAGGAAGTCACCGCGGTGATCGAATTGCGCGCCCGGTTTGACGAAGAGTCCAACCTGCAACTGGCCAGCCGTCTGCAAGCGGCAGGTGCCGTGGTGATCTATGGCGTGGTTGGCTTCAAGACCCATGCCAAGATGATGCTGATCCTGCGTCGCGAGGCCGGCGAGATTGTGCGTTACGCGCACCTGGGTACCGGCAACTACCACGCCGGCAACGCCCGCCTGTACACCGACTACAGCCTGCTGACCTCCGACGACGCCCTGTGCGAAGACGTTGGCAAACTGTTCAGTCAGTTGATCGGCATGGGCAAGACCCTGCGCATGAAAAAGCTGTTGCATGCGCCCTTTACCCTGAAAAAGGGCATGCTCGACATGATTGCCCGCGAAACCCAGTTCGCCGTCGAGGGCAAGCCGGCGCACATCATTGCCAAGTTCAACTCGCTGACCGATCCGAAGATCATTCGCGCGCTGTACAAGGCCAGCCAGTCAGGGGTGCGTATCGACCTGGTGGTGCGTGGCATGTGCTGCCTGCGCCCAGGCATCGCCGGGGTTTCGCACAATATTCATGTGCGCTCGATCATCGGTCGCTTCCTGGAACACACGCGGGTCTTCTACTTCCTCAACGGCGGCGAAGAGCAGATGTTCCTGTCCAGTGCCGACTGGATGGAGCGCAACCTCGACAAGCGCGTCGAGACCTGTTTCCCGGTGGAAGGCAAGAAGCTGATCACGCGGGTCAAGAAAGAGCTGGAGCTGTATCTGACCGATAACACCCACAGCTGGAGCCTGCAGTCGGACGGTCGTTACGTGCGCAACACGCCGACCGGCAACCAGAACCCACGCAGCGCCCAGGCGACCCTGCTGGAGCGATTGGGCAGTCCGATTCTGACCGTCAGCAACTAACGCGCTGGCATCGGGCAAAAAAAATGGCGATCCGTGTGGATCGCCATTTTTGTTTTCAGCGAACGTTCAACACCACGCCCACCCGGGTCAGCCACTCCGCCTCCAGGGCGAAGTCGGCCTGGGTCAGCTGGTTTTCGTCCAGCCAGTGCTCCGGGAACTGCACATCCAGGTTGTCGCCGTTGGCATGCAGCGTGACCTGCGGCATCGCCTGGGTACCACGGATGTGATGAAACAGAATCGCAAAGCGCAAGAGCACGCACAGGCGAATCAGCTTGATGCCGTCATCACCGAACTCGGCGAATTTGTCCTTGGGGATGTTACGGCGGTGGCCGCGCACCAGCAGTGCCAGCATCAGCTGGTCTTCACGGGAGAAGCCGGCGAGGTCGGAGTGCTCGATCAGGTAGGCACCGTGCTTGTGGTACTGGTAGTGAGCGATGTCCAGCCCGACTTCATGGACCTTGGCCGCCCAGCCCAGCAATTCGCGCCAGACACCGTCGTCCAGGCCCCAGTCCGCTGCAACCTGGTCGAACGCATGCAGGGCCTTGCGCTCGACGCGTGCGGCTTGCTCCAGGTCGGCATGGTAGCGCTCCATGAGCGAGCCCAGGGTGCGTTCACGGACGTCTTCATGGTGATGACGGCCCAGCAGGTCGTAGAGCACGCCTTCGCGCAGGGCGCCTTCGCAGTGGTCCATGCGTTGCAGCTCAAGCGCGTCGAAAATCGCTTCGAGAATCGCCAGGCCGGCGGGGAAGATGGCACGACGGTCAGGCTTGATGCCTTCAAAGTCGATTTTCTCGGCGTCGCCGAGTTTGAACAACTTGCGCTTGAGCCAGGCCAGCCCTTCGGCGTTGACCTCGCCGGTGCCATGGCCGCCCGCTTTCAGTGCCAGGCCAATGGCGCGGATAGTGCCCGAGGAGCCGATGGCTTCATCCCAGGTCAGGCGGTGCAGGGCGTGTTCGATGCTCATGATCTCCAGCCGTGCCGCGGTGTACGCCTGGGCGTAGCGGGCCGGGGTGATCTTGCCGTCCTTGAAATAGCGCTGGGTGTAGCTCACGCAGCCCATTTGCAGGCTTTCGCGCAGCAGCGGCTCAAAGCGCTGGCCGATGATGAACTCGGTGCTGCCACCGCCAATGTCGGCCACCAGGCGTTTGCCCGGGGTGTCGGCGAGCGTGTGGGAGACGCCCAGGTAGATCAGGCGTGCTTCTTCACGGCCGGAGATGACTTCTACCGGGTGGCCGAGGATTTCTTCGGCCCGGCGGATGAACTCGCCACGGTTGCGCGCTTCGCGCAGGGCGTTGGTGCCCACGATCCGCACGGCGCCCTGAGGCATACCGTTGATCAGTTGGGCAAAGCGTTTCAGGCAATCGAGCCCGCGCTGCATGGACTCTTCGCTGAGCTGGCGCTCTTCGTCGATCCCGGCAGCCAGTTGAACCTTCTCGCCAAGCCTCTCGAGAATCCGGATTTCATTGTGGTGAGCTTTGGCTACAACCATATGAAAGCTGTTGGAGCCCAGGTCGATAGCGGCGATCAGGGACAGATTCTTGGCTTGGGATTGGGGCATGGTGTGGGGGTCTCGGTCGATAACCCGCCCATCGTGCCACGATCAACCGCCGCCGCCAACGCGCAGCGCTGAATGCCTTGATCCAGACAACGTCTGTGACGAGGGGCGCGCGCCATCACTTGACTTGAGCTATACCCAAAGTCATGGGCCACCATAGCGAGACTCAATCATCTGCGGCTTCCTGAACGAGGGAAGGGCAGCTATGATGGGCCACGTTTTTTTGCTTACAACCTGGAGACTTCCATGAGCAGCGATCTTATCAAACACGTTAGCGACGCTAGCTTCGAAGCTGACGTACTCAAGGCCGAAGGTGCTGTACTGGTCGACTACTGGGCTGAGTGGTGCGGTCCATGCAAGATGATCGCTCCGGTCCTGGACGAAATCGCTGAGACCTACAAAGGCAAGCTGACCGTTGCCAAGCTGAACATCGACGAGAACCAGGAAACCCCGGCCAAGCACGGCGTGCGTGGTATCCCGACGCTGATGCTGTTCAAGAACGGCAACGTCGAAGCCACCAAGGTCGGTGCGCTGTCGAAGTCGCAACTGGCTGCCTTCCTCGACGCCAACATCTAAGCGTCGTTGCAAGTGTCACCCAAAAAGCCCCGCAAATTGCGGGGCTTTTTCGTTATTCAGGGCTAGACGCTCCTAAACTCAGGTGTTACATTCGGTCCCGCACCGGTTCCTCCAGTGCCCCCTGCAAGCCGTCGCCGACGCTCTCCTTTTCGAATAAGTACGCGATCCTGTCGCCTTCTCCGCGGCGCGGCCTCATTAAGCCGAAAGCTTAATTTCCCCCCTCCATAAATGATTACGTCATTCCTATATGAATCTGACTGAACTCAAGCAAAAGCCGATTACCGAACTGCTCGAATTGGCCGAACAGATGGGCATAGAAAATATGGCCCGTTCGCGCAAGCAGGACGTGATTTTCTCCTTGCTCAAAAAGCACGCGAAAAGCGGCGAGGAAATCTCCGGTGATGGCGTGCTGGAGATCCTCCAGGACGGCTTCGGCTTCCTGCGCTCCTCGGACGCTTCCTACCTGGCCGGCCCGGACGATATCTACGTCTCGCCAAGCCAGATCCGTCGCTTCAACTTGCGCACCGGTGACACCATCGTTGGCAAGATCCGCCCGCCGAAAGAAGGCGAGCGTTACTTCGCACTGCTCAAGGTCGACACGATCAACTACGATCGTCCCGAGAACGCGAAGAACAAGATTCTCTTCGAGAACCTGACCCCGCTGTTCCCGACCGTGCGCATGAAGATGGAAGCCGGCAACGGTTCCACCGAAGACTTGACCGGTCGTGTCATCGACCTGTGCGCACCTATCGGCAAAGGCCAGCGTGGTCTGATCGTTGCACCGCCAAAGGCCGGTAAAACGATCATGCTGCAGAACATCGCAGCCAATATCACCCGTAACAACCCGGAAGTTCATCTGATCGTGCTGTTGATCGACGAGCGTCCTGAAGAAGTGACGGAAATGCAGCGCACCGTGCGCGGCGAAGTGGTTGCCTCGACGTTCGACGAGCCACCAACCCGTCACGTGCAGGTTGCCGAAATGGTGATCGAGAAGGCCAAGCGCCTGGTTGAGCACAAGAAAGACGTGGTCATCCTGCTCGACTCCATCACTCGTCTGGCACGTGCCTACAACACCGTGATCCCAAGCTCCGGCAAGGTACTGACCGGTGGTGTCGATGCTCACGCCCTGGAGAAACCAAAGCGTTTCTTCGGTGCTGCACGGAACATCGAAGAAGGCGGCTCGCTGACCATCATCGCCACCGCGCTGGTTGAAACCGGCTCGAAGATGGACGAAGTGATCTACGAGGAATTCAAGGGCACCGGCAACATGGAACTGCCGCTGGATCGCCGTATCGCTGAAAAACGCGTCTTCCCGGCCATCAACATCAACCGTTCCGGCACCCGCCGTGAAGAGTTGCTGACGGCTGACGACGAGTTGCAGCGCATGTGGATCCTGCGCAAACTCCTGCATCCTATGGATGAAGTGGCGGCCATCGAGTTCCTGGTCGACAAGCTGAAACAGACCAAGACCAACGATGAGTTCTTCCTGTCGATGAAACGCAAGTAAATCGACAAGGCTCAACAAAAAGCCGGGGAAACCCGGCTTTTTGTTATCTGATTATTGATGAACTGGCAGTTCAGTGTTCTGAACCCCGGGGTTCGGCGCTAAACTGCCAGCCCCGAACGCCACGGCCAATACGAGGCTCACGCATGCAGTATCGCGACTTGCGCGACTTTATCAGCGGTCTGGAACAGCGCGGCGAACTCAAGCGCATCCAGGTTCCGGTGTCCCCAGTGCTGGAAATGACCGAGGTCTGCGACCGCACCTTGCGGGCCAAAGGCCCGGCGCTGCTGTTCGAGAACCCAACCGGCTATGACATCCCGGTGCTTGGCAACCTGTTCGGCACGCCAGAACGCGTGGCCCTGGGCATGGGGGCCGAAGCGGTTAGCGAGCTGCGCGAGATTGGCAAGCTGCTGGCCTTCCTCAAGGAACCCGAGCCGCCCAAGGGCCTGAAAGACGCCTGGTCCAAGCTGCCGATCTTCCGCAAGATCATCTCGATGGCGCCCAAGGTCGTCAAAGACGCGGTCTGCCAGGAGGTGGTCATCGAAGGCGACGACGTCGACCTGGCGATGCTGCCGGTGCAAACCTGCTGGCCGGGCGATGTCGGCCCGCTGATCACCTGGGGCCTGACGGTGACCAAGGGGCCGAACAAGGACCGGCAGAACCTCGGCATTTATCGTCAGCAGGTGATTGGCCGCAACAAGGTCATCATGCGCTGGTTGAGTCACCGTGGTGGCGCACTGGACTACCGCGAGTGGTGCGAGAAGCACCCGGGCCAGCCGTTCCCGGTGTCCGTGGCCCTGGGCGCTGACCCGGCAACCATTCTGGGGGCCGTGACGCCCGTGCCGGACAGCCTGTCCGAGTACGCCTTCGCCGGCCTCTTGCGCGGCAACCGCACCGAGCTGGTGAAGTGCCGTGGCAACGACCTGCAAGTACCGGCCACTGCCGAGATCATCCTGGAAGGCGTGATCCATCCGGGCGAGATGGCCGACGAAGGCCCTTACGGGGACCACACCGGCTATTACAACGAAGTCGACAGCTTCCCGGTGTTCACCGTCGAGCGCATCACCCATCGCATCAAGCCGATCTACCACAGCACCTACACCGGCCGTCCACCAGATGAACCGGCGATCCTCGGTGTGGCATTGAACGAAGTGTTCGTGCCGATCCTGCAAAAGCAGTTCCCGGAGATCACCGACTTCTACCTGCCGCCCGAGGGCTGCTCGTACCGCATGGCCATCGTGACCATGAAGAAGCAGTACCCGGGGCACGCGAAGCGAGTAATGCTGGGTGTCTGGTCGTTTTTACGACAGTTCATGTACACCAAGTTCGTTATCGTCACAGACGACGATATCAACGCCCGCGACTGGAACGACGTGATCTGGGCCATCACCACGCGCATGGACCCCAAGCGCGACACGGTGATGATCGATAACACGCCAATCGACTACCTCGACTTCGCCTCGCCGATTTCCGGTCTGGGGTCGAAGATGGGGCTCGATGCCACGCATAAGTGGCCTGGTGAAACCACTCGCGAGTGGGGCCGGGTAATCGTCAAGGATGAGGCGGTGACACGCCGGATCGATGCCATTTGGAATCAATTAGGAATAGATTGATGCGTGTAACCTTGCAGCCGTCAGGAGCAGTGCTAGAGATACTGCCCGGCGAGCGGATTCTCGATGGGGCGCGGCGCCTGGGCTATGAATGCCCGCAAAGCTGCCGTAACGGTAATTGTCACGTCTGTGCGGCGCTGCTGGTCGAAGGTCGGGTCGAGCAGTCCGGCGATGTACGCGACCACGGCGAGTTCTACACTTGCATTGCAGAGCCGCTGGAAGACTGCATCGTATTGTGGGATGGCGTCCTTGCGCTGGGAGAGTTGCCGGTGCGCACCTTGTCGTGTCAGGTCATTGAGTGCAAGGACGTTGGCGGGGACACCTGGCGGGTTCGCCTGCGGGCACCGGCCGGCAAACCGCCGCGCTATCACGCCGGCCAGTACCTGATGATCGAGCGTGAGAATGGCGAGAAATCGGCCTTTTCCCTAGCCTCGGCTCCCCATTCCGGTCGCGACCTGGAGATTCATGTACTGGCGCGCGAAGCCAGCGCACTGCGTCTGATCGAGCAATTGCAGCGCAATCGCATGGCGCGGGTCCAGTTACCGTTCGGTGACACCCACCTGGCGGAGCTGCCGGAGGGGCCGCTGGTATTGATCGCCGCAGGCACCGGTATGGGGCAGATCCACAGCCTGCTCGAGCATTGCCGGGCCAAAGGTTTCAAGTATCCGGTTCATCTGTATTGGGGCGTGCGCCGTCCTGAAGATTTTTACCAGATGGAACACTGGGATGAATGGATGAAACTGCCCAACCTGTTTCTGCATCAGGTTGTCAGCGACCTGTGCGGCTGGGAAGGGCGCTGCGGCATGTTGCACGAGGCGGTCTGCCAGGATTTCCCTGATCTCAAGGCCCTGCATGTCTACGCCAGCGGCTCGCCCGCGATGGTCTACGGCACGCTGGATGCACTGGTCGACGCCGGGATGGACGCCCATCAAATGCGCGCCGATGTATTTGCATATGCGCCGCGATCTTGATCCGCGCTCTTGAGCCACGATCTTGATCCACGCTCTTGAGCCGCATTCGTTAATCGAAACGCCTTTGTTATAACTCTCTCTATATATATCCCTTCGGTATTTATCCAGTTGGATAAATACCGATCGGCTATATGTCATTCAGACACCCCCTTCAGAACCATGCCATGGCACTTAAGTTGCCTTGAAACAAATGTGCCTTATTGTTACGCCGGTGCGTTCTATTGAGTAATTGTTTACCCGCGGGGAGCTGAACGCTATTCGCCATGACAGCCATTGAATCTGCTTTCTTGAATCTGGCTTACCCTCCGCGGCTCGATCTGGGGCCGCAACTGACGCACGAGCAATTGCTTCACTCCATGCAAAGCACCCTGGCCCGACACAAGGGCGGACCGGTGTGGTTGTTCGCCTACGGCTCATTGATCTGGCGCCCGGAATGCACGGCGGTCGAGCGGGTGCGCGCACGTGTGCATGGCTACCATCGCGGCTTGTACCTGTGGTCCCACGAACACCGTGGCACGCCGGAGTTGCCGGGCCTGGTGTTTGGCCTGGATCGGGGCGGTTCATGCAGTGGCTTTGCCTACCGTCTGCCCGAAGAGCAGCTGGAGGCTTCGCTCTATGCCCTTTGGCAGCGCGAAATGCCAGTCCCCTCCTATCGCCCGCACTGGCTCACCTGCCGGTTGGCGGATGGCGGCAAGGTTCAGGCATTGGGATTTGTGTTGGAGCGACACTTGCCCAGTTATGCCGGCAACTTGCCGGATCATGTACTGAGCCAGGTGTTCGAAAACGCTTGCGGGCGCTACGGCACCACTCGCGATTATGTCGAGCAGACCGCCAGCGCCCTGCGTAGCCACGCCATGCCAGATCGGAATCTGGAGGCGCGGCTCAAGCGTTGTGGGTCATCGAAGGATCAAGCGATCGCTTCACGGCCCTGACTGGCCACTTGTTTGTGCCACAGGGTCGGCGCGAGGAACGCCATGGCCAGCAGGCATGCGCCGATCAGCAGCACGAAACCGCCATCCCAGCCGAAGTGGTCCACGGTGTAGCCCATGGCGGCACTGGCCGCGACCGAGCCGCCCAGGTAGCCAAACAGACCGGTGAAGCCTGCCGCCGTGCCAGCGGCTTTCTTCGGCGCGAGTTCCAGCGCCTGCAGGCCGATCAGCATCACCGGGCCGTAGATCAGGAAGCCGATCGACACCAGTGCGATCATGTCGACTGTCGGGTTGCCGGCCGGGTTCAGCCAGTAAACCAGGGTGGCGACCGTCACCAGCGCCATGAACACCATGCCGGTCAGGCCGCGATTGCCACGGAACACCTTGTCCGACAGCCAGCCGCAGAGCAGGGTGCCCGGGATACCGGCCCACTCGTAGAGGAAGTACGCCCATGACGTCTTGTCGACGGTGAAGTGCTTGGCTTCCTTGAGGTAGGTCGGTGCCCAGTCCAGTACGCCGTAGCGCAGCAGGTAGACGAATACGTTGGCCAGGGCGATGTACCACAGCATTTTGTTGCGCAGCACGTACTTGACGAAGATGTCCTTGGCGCTGAATTCTTCTTCGTGGCTGGCATCGTAGCCGTGCGGGTAGTCGTTCTTGTACTTCTCGATCGGCGGCAGGCCCACCGACTGCGGGGTGTCGCGCATCACGATAAAGGCGAACACCGCGACCAGCAGCGCCACGGCGGCAGGTACGTAGAACGCCGCATGCCAGTCGTTGAACAGGCCCATGCCGATCAGGAACAGCGGGCCAATCAGGCCGCCGCCGACGTTGTGCGCGACGTTCCATACCGACACCACGCCACCGCGTTCCTTCTGCGACCACCAGTGCACCATGGTCCGCCCGCTCGGCGGCCAGCCCATGCCCTGGGCCCAGCCGTTGATGAACAGCAGGATGAACATCATGGTCACACTGGACGTCGCCCAGGGTGCGAAACCGAATACGAACATCACTCCGGCCGACACCAGCAGGCCAAATGGCAGGAAGTAACGTGGGTTGGAGCGGTCGGACACCAGGCCCATCAGGAACTTCGACAGGCCATAGGAAATCGCGATCGCCGACATCGCCAGACCCAGCTGACCGCGGGTATAGCCTTCTTCAATCAGGTAGGGCATGGCCAGGGAGAAGTTCTTGCGCAGCAGGTAGTAACCCGCATACCCAATGAATATCCCGGCGAAGATTTGCCAGCGTAGGCGCCGGTACGTGCTGTCTACGTCTTCTTCAGGCAATGGCGCCTGATGTGCGGCAGGGCGAAAGAAAGCAAACATTCAAGAGCTCCAGAATTCTTGTTTTGACTGCGGATGCGAATGTTACAGTTTCGTTACCGAAAATAGCACTGCTTCTCATCTGTTAAAAAGGCGTAAATGAACAAAGTCGCACATTCTTTTATGAACATGTCGCTCAGATATAAGTAGGCGACGGCGTAGGGCGTTTTACTTCGGCTGATATCAACGAGATCTACGCATAAAGAAGGGCGACGTTTTGGGAGGTTTCCCGCGTCTGGATCGGAAGTGGGGGGATGGGGTTGCCGGAGCGTGAGTTTTAACCTTTAGCGCGGGTGCCAAACCTGGTACATCGATCGTGGAGGGGCGTCATGCGCTGGCTTGGTCTGGTTTTACTGTTGTGTGTCGCAGGTGATGGGGTGGCCGGGGCTCTGTACCTGGTCCCGGATTACAATCCCAAGCCGAAGTACCCCAGGGAACTTCAACGGGCGGGAATTTCCGGCGAAGTGCAAATTGGCTTGACCATCCTCGCCGATGGCTCGGTCAGCCAGGTGAGGGTGCTGGAAAGCACCCATCCGGGTTTTGCCGAGGCAGCCAAGGCGGTTATCAGTCAGTGGCGCTTCAAGTCCTGGGCCGTCGATGCCGACACCCAGGCTGAAGTGGAGGTGATCGCGCCGATGCGTTTCAGTCTGGATCTGGATTTGCCTTTGGACGTTAACCAGTGGTTGAGTCGATTGCTGTGTCGGGAAATCACTCAATACACGGTCAATACGCCACGTTCGAGTTGGGTGGACACGACACCCTTTCATTACACCCGAGGGTATCTGTCAAACGTGTTTCACCGAGGGCAGTTACCCGAAACCGAGCGACTGGCGTTGATAGCCACGCTCAACGCCAGCGTGCCGGACATTGTTGATCGCTGCCGCGAGAATCCATCGCTCAAGTACAAACGAGTGGTCCCTGCAGAAATTCGCAAGTTGTTATAGAGGAAGGGGCGAGAGCGACCTGAACACCCTCTGCCGGTATTCAGGCCGTGGGTGCGATCTAGCGGACCTGTACCACCACCTTCCCGACCGCCTTGCGCTGGCCTAGATCGTTGATGGCTTGCGCAGCATTGCTGAGCGGATACACCTGGGACACCAGTGGCTTCAACTTGCCTTCGGCAAACCAGTTGAACAACTGCTGGAAGTTCGCCGCGTTGTCGTGTGGCTGGCGCTGGGCGAACGAGCCCCAGAACACCCCCACCACGGCTGCGCCTTTGAGCAGGGCCAGGTTCACGGGCAGTTCCGGGATGCGGCCGCTGGCAAAGCCCACCACCAGCAGGCGACCGTTCCAGGCGATGGCGCGAACCGCCTGGTCGAACAGGTCGCCGCCGACCGGGTCGTAGATCACGTCGGCACCCTGGCCATCGGTCAGGCGCTTTATTTCGTCCTTGAGGCTGTTTTCGCTGTAGTTGATCAGCTCATCGGCACCGGCGGCCTTGGCCACGGCAAGTTTCTCGGCGCTGCTCGCCGCGGCGATGACCCGGGCGCCCATGGCCTTGCCGATTTCCACGGCGGCCAGGCCCACGCCACCGGACGCGCCCAGCACCAGCAAGGTTTCCCCGGGTTGCAACTGGCCACGCTGTTTCAGGGCATGCATCGAGGTGCCGTAGGTCATGCTGAAGGCTGCGGCGGTGTTGAAGTCCATGGATGGCGGGATCGGCAACACGTTGTAGCCCGGCACTGCCACCTGCTCGGCAAAGCTGCCCCAGCCGGTCAGCGCCATGACCCGGTCGCCTACCTTGAGGTGGCTGACCTTTTCGCCGACCGCGCTGACCACACCTGCCGCCTCACCGCCCGGGGAAAACGGGAAGGGCGGCTTGAACTGGTACTTGCCCTCGATGATCAGCGTGTCCGGGAAGTTGACCCCGGCGGCGTGCACGTCCAGCAGGATTTCGTTCTTCTTGGCGACAGGACTGGCGACTTCTTCCAGCACCAGCGATTCGGCGGGGCCGAAGGCTTTGCACAGCACGGCTTTCATCAGGGCTATTCCTTTGGGAGTGATGGCCGATAAGTGTAGGTGTGTGAGTCAAGCGGTCAACGAGCATGCCCCGCCCTGATAGCCAGCCATAAGCTTTGCGCTTGGGCTTGTAGGGGCGGGTCGCTATGCTGGGCCGCAAACCGGATAAGGAGCGAATTGTGAGAGCGTGGATCATGTTGTTGCTGGCCCTGTCTCTGCCTGTGGCAGCGATGGCCGAAGAAGCCAAAGAGGGCGAGGCGCCGAAAGTCAGCTACATCAGCCTGAGCCCGCCGTTCGTGGGTAACTACGGCCTGGATGGCACGCCCAGGCTCAAGGTCTACAAGGCCGACGTGGCACTGCGGGTGACGGGTGATGAAGCGGCCAAGGCAGTGAAGGCCAACGAACCGTTGATCCGCAACCAATTGGTCGCGCTGTTCGCTCAGCAAACCACCGAGACCATGAACAATGTCGAAGCCAAAGAGAAGCTGCGCCAGGAAGCCTTGAAGCAGACCCAGCAGGTGATGAGCGACGAAACCGGTAAACCGGTGGTCGAGGATCTGCTGTTCAACAACCTGATTATTCAGTAAGGCGTGCTGCTTGCCGGCGACTGCCTGTGTGCAATCGCCGCATGGCTTACGAACGCAGCGCCAACACTGCCGCCCACTGCTCGGCTGTCACGGGCATCACCGACAGCCGTGAGCCTTTCTGTACCAGTGGCATGTCGGCCAGTGCGGTTTGTTGTTTGAGGTGGTCGAGTTTGAGCACGCGGGGAAACGTCTCGACGTGCGTGACATTGATCGCGCTCCAGGCGTTTTTTTCGGGCGTGGCTTTTGGGTCGTGGTAATGGCTTTCAGGCTCAAGCGCCGTCGGGTCCGGATAGGCGGCTTCGACAATCCGGCCGATCCCGGCAATCCCGGGTTCGGGGCAGCTGGAGTGGTAAAAGAAAAACTCGTCGCCAACCGCCATGGCCCGCAGGAAGTTGCGTGCCTGGTAGTTGCGAACGCCGTCCCAGCGGGCTTCGCCGAGCTTTTCAAGACCTTTGATCGAGAGCTCGTCGGGCTCGGATTTCATCAGCCAATAGGCCATCTTTTATGCTCCGAAAAGGGCGCTGGGAAAGTCGTTCGGCCATTTTATGACAAACCGACAGTCGGTTGGCGCCAGCGTTTGCGTGTCGCTGCACGTTACCGCAGAATGCCGGACTTTTAAGCAAGACGCGGCAAGCACGGCCTGTAACGGACACCGCTGCTGACATCGTGTGTGATATGCCTTGAGGGGGGCAATCGATGAAACGCAAACCGGATTTACTATGGGTTTTGGTGATTGTGTTCGGTTTGGGCGTCGTGACCACCGGTTACGCGCAGAGCCTATGGGCGAACAAGACCGATGCACCGATCGAAGTCGCGCAACAGGTACAACTCTTCAAGCGCTGATGCTCAACTAACAGGTGTCGCTGCCTTCGGTGGCGCCTGGTCTGCAAAATACCATCGTCTGTCAGTCACTGTTGCCTGCAAGGGTACATCCCAGCTCGCTTGAGCCAGTTTTTCGACTTTCTGGCATTCATGGGCCAGCCCCAGCAGGGTCGGCTTGCGCCAATTCTTGCGGCGCGCCAGATAGGCCAGGCTGCGGTCATAGAAGCCACCGCCCATCCCCAGCCGTCCACCGCTTTCGTCAAAACCGACCAACGGCAACAACACCAGATCCAGCGCCCAGACCTTGCGTTGCCGGGCCGGGTTGATCCGAGGCTCGGGGATGCGGAAGCGGTTGGGCCGCAGCTTTTCGCCGGGACGAACACGCTGGAAAACCATTTTGGTTCGCGGCCAGGCGCTGAGCACCGGCAGGTAGGTCGCCTTGCCCCGGCGTTGTGCTTCGCGCAGCAGCAAGCGCGGATCGATTTCACCGTCGGTGGGCAGGTACAGGGAAATATGTCTGGCTCGACGAAACAGTGGTTGTTGCGCCAACTGCTGATATAGCCCGCGGGCGGCCTGGCGTTGCTCACTGCGCGACAGGGCGCGGCGGGCCGTGCGCAGCATGCGTCGAAGTTGCGGGCGGGAAAGCGGCGCAGGTTCGGTCATCGTCATGGGCTGTTCGAGTGTCGAGGGCACCAGGACGGTGACGTCGTAAAAAGCCGATGTTGGCAATAACCAGCATCGGCTTGAATCAGGCTCCCCGGATGAACCGCTGTCAACTTGGCCCTTGAACCCGAAAGTTCAAGGTGGAAGATGCAGTAGGCTTTAAGGCTTTCCGTCTAGCGGACATGCACACCAGCCCAACGTGCAACCTCCAGGGTAGTGCGAATCGGCTCAGGGACATCGTCAACTGGCAAGAACCCCAGGGAGTGGCGCGAGTATACCGCAACCACCCTCAGGAATCAGCCTTTGCTGACATCCGTATCGCTGGACAGCGCCAGGTCCACGCGATCGAGCAGGTCGCGCACTTGCTCGCGGGTCGAGGCGCTGGCCTGCACGTCCGGTCGCTCCTGGCTGTGCAGCAGGTCGTGAGTGATGTTCAGCGCGGCCATCACGGCAATGCGGTCGGCCCCGATGACTTTGCCGCTGCTGCGGATTTCGCGCATCTTGCCGTCCAGGTAACGGGCGGCGCTCACCAGATTGCTGCGCTCTTCCTGGGGGCAAATGATCGAGTATTCTTTGTCGAGGATCTGCACGGTGACGCTATTGCTTGAACTCATGAGTCTTGCTCCAGGGCCTTGAGGCGCGAAATCATCGATTCGACCTTACGCCGGGCGATTTCATTTTTTTCAATGAGGTGCGCGCGTTCCTCGCGCCAGGTTTTTTCCTGAGCTAGTAAGAGTCCGTTTTGACTCTTAAGTTGCTCGACTCGAGTAATTAGCAGTTCGAGTCTGGCCATCAGCGCTTGCAGGTCGGTGTCTTCCATACGTGTTCCACAGGATTTGTCTGATGGGCGGTAACTGGCGGTCAGCCTTTAATAGTCTTGGCGTGTCTGTCGATGTAGGATACAGGGCTTCATTCTAGACATAGCGCCGCTTGGCGCCTAGCTGCCCATGCCCATTCAGAATTCTCCGTATCAAGCCTTCGCCACCCTGCTGAGTTCCAGCGGTCATCCCGTCTCGCCCGCCGAACTGCACGGCCTGTTGCTCGGTCGCAGCTGCGCCGGCGCCGGCTTCGAAGTGGACGGCTGGCTGGTCGATGCCGCCGAACTGCTCGAAGGTGAACCACAAGACAACGTTCGCAACGCCCTGATCGGCCTGCAGGAGATGGTCAAGGGCGAGCTGACCGGCGACGACATGACCGTCGTTCTGCTGCTGCCGTCCGACGACGCGCCGCTCACCGAGCGCGCGGCCGCACTGGGCCAGTGGTGCCAGGGCTTCCTCAGCGGGTTTGGCCTGAACTGCCGTGACAGCAGCGCGCTGAGCACCGAAGCCAGCGAAGTGTTGCAGGACCTGGCGGCCATCGCTCAGGTGCAAGACGCCCTGGAAGAGTCCGACGACGGCGAAAGCGACTACATGGAAGTCATGGAGTACCTGCGGGTTGCCCCATTGCTGCTGTTCACCGAGACCAGCAAGGCGGCACCCGCTGCCAAGCCTTCTCTGCACTGATCCGCCTGCAAGGGACCTCCACCTGCCCATGATCCATATCCCGAAATCGGAATACACCCGTCGCCGCAAGGCGCTGATGGCGCAGATGGAACCCAACAGTATCGCAATCCTGCCGGCCGCCGCCGTGGCGATCCGCAATCGCGACGTCGAGCACGTCTACCGGCAGGACAGCGACTTTCAATACCTCAGCGGTTTTCCCGAGCCTCAGGCCGTCATCGTCCTGATGCCTGGCCGGGAACATGGTGAATACATTCTGTTCTGCCGCGAACGCAACGCCGAGCGCGAACTGTGGGACGGCCTGCGGGCCGGACAGGAAGGCGCCATCCGTGAGTACGGTGCCGACGATGCCTTCCCGATTACCGACATCGACGACATCCTGCCGGGCCTGATCGAAGGCCGTGACCGGGTGTATTCGGCCATGGGTAGCAACCCGGAGTTCGACCGGCACCTGATGGACTGGATCAACGTGATCCGCTCTAAAGCGCACCTGGGTGCCCAGCCGCCGAACGAATTCGTTGCCCTGGATCATCTGCTGCACGACATGCGCCTGTATAAATCGGCGGCAGAAGTGAAGGTGATGCGCGAAGCCGCGCGGATTTCCGTGCAGGCGCATATCCGTGCGATGCAGGCCAGCCGTGCCGGTTTGTACGAGTTCAGCCTGGAAGCGGAGCTCGACTACGAATTCCGCAAGGGCGGGGCGAAAATGCCGGCCTATGGCTCGATCGTCGCCAGCGGGCGCAACACCTGCATCCTGCATTACCAGAGCAATGACGCACTGCTCAAGGACGGGGATCTGGTGCTGATCGACGCCGGTTGCGAGATCGACTGCTACGCCAGCGATATCACCCGCACCTGGCCGGTCAACGGCAAGTTTTCAGCAGAGCAGAAAGCGATCTACGAGCTGGTGCTGGCATCGCAGGAAGCCGCATTCGCCCAGATTGCACCGAACAAACACTGGAACCAGGCGCACGAGGCGACGGTTCAAGTGATTACGGCCGGCCTGGTGCGGCTCGGTCTGTTGCACGGCGATGTCGACGAGTTGATCGCCAGCGAAGCCTACAAGGCGTTTTACATGCATCGCGCCGGCCATTGGCTGGGCATGGATGTCCATGATGTTGGCGAGTACAAGGTCGGCGGTGAATGGCGGGTGCTGGAAGTCGGCATGGCCTTGACCGTCGAACCGGGCATCTACATTGCCCCGAACAACCTGAACGTGGCGAAGAAATGGCGCGGCATTGGCGTGCGCATCGAGGATGACGTGGTGGTAACCAGACAAGGCTGTGAAATCCTGACCCGGGGTGTGCCGAAAACGGTCGCCGAGATCGAGGCCCTGATGGCCGCGGCACGGACCCAAGCCGCATGAGCCGCGTCAATCTGGCAATCATTGGTGGCGGCCTGGTCGGTGCCAGCCTGGCGCTGGCCTTGCAGGCCGGGGCCAAGAGCCGTGGCTGGAAGATCGTGCTGATCGAACCCTTCGCGCCCGGCGACAGTTACCAGCCCAGCTATGACGCACGTTCGTCGGCGTTGTCGTTTGGCGCCCGGCAGATTTATCAACGGCTGGGCCTGTGGCAGGAAATTTCCCGTCGCGCCGAGCCGATCAAGCAAATCCATGTCTCCGACCGCGGACGTTTTTCGACCGCGCGGCTGTCGGCCATGGAAGAGGGCGTTCCGGCTCTCGGTTACGTGGTGGAAAACGCCTGGCTGGGTCAATGCCTCTGGCAAGGTCTGGACAAGGACGTGATCAGCTGGCGCTGCCCAGCCGAAGTCACGCGCATGGAACCGCTGGAAGACGGCTATCGCCTGACCCTCAACGATGAAACCTGCCTTGAATGCGACCTCGCGGTATTGGCCGATGGCGGCCGTTCGGGGCTGCGTGAGCAACTGGGGATCGGCGTCAAGAAACGCCCGTATAACCAGAGTGCGTTGATTGCCAACATCACCCCGAGCGAAGCGCACAACGGCATGGCCTTCGAACGCTTCACCGATGACGGCCCGATGGCCCTGTTGCCGCTGCCGGAAAACCGCTGCGCGCTAGTCTGGACCCGTCAGGGCATGGACGCGCAGCGCTTGGCCGACCTGGATGAGCGCAGTTTCCTTAGCGAACTGCAGGGTGTGTTCGGCTATCGCCTGGGCTCGTTGAAACAGGTGGGTGCCCGGCATCTGTATCCCTTGTCGCTGATCGAGGCCGAAGAGCAGGTGCGTCCGCATCTGGCTGTGCTGGGCAATGCCGCCCACAGCCTGCACCCGATTGCCGGCCAAGGGTTCAACCTGTCGTTGCGCGATGCCCAGGCGCTGGCTGAAGCCTTGCTCGCCAACCCGGGCTCCCCGGGCGATTTCGCTACGTTGCAGGCCTATCGCGAACGCCAGCGGCTGGACCAGAACCTGACCGTGGGTTTCTCCGATCAGGTGACCCGCTTGTTCGGCAGCACTCAGCCGCTGGTGTCCCTGGGCCGTAACATCGGCCTGCTGGGCCTGGACCTGTTGCCGCCGGCCAAACGCTGGTTCGCCCGGCAGGCCATGGGCCTGGGAACACGTTCCGATGTTTAAGAAAACCCTTTACGTGCGGCTCAAGCCGCAAGCGAGACAGGCTTAAAGCATGGACATGCGCGCAGATCTGCTGATTGTCGGGGCCGGAATGGTCGGGAGTGCCTTGGCGCTGGCGTTACAGAACAGCGGGCTGGAAGTCCTGCTGCTCGATGGCAGCCCCCTGAGCGTCAAGCCATTCGATGCGCAGTCGCCGTTCGAGCCGCGGGTGAGCGCCTTGTCGGCTGCCAGCCAGCGGATCCTTGAGCGTCTGGGCGTGTGGGAAGGCGTCGTCAAACGCCGCTGCAGCCCTTACTCGGACATGCAGGTCTGGGACGGCAGTGGCACCGGGCAGATCCATTTCTCGGCCGCCAGCGTTCATGCCCAAGCCCTGGGGCATATCGTCGAGAATCGGGTGGTTCAGGATGCGTTGCTCGAGCGCCTGCACGACTGCGACCTGGGCCTGCTGGCCAATGCCCGTCTGGAGCAGATGCGCCGTTCCGGTGATGACTGGCTGCTGACCCTGGCCGACGGTCGCACGCTGCGCGCTCCGCTGGTGATCGCGGCGGATGGCGCCAACTCGGCGGTGCGTCGCCTGACCGGCGTCGCGACCCGGGAGTGGGATTACCTGCATCATGCCATCGTTACCAGCGTTCGCAGTTCGTTGCCGCACCAGATGACGGCATGGCAACGCTTTACCGATCACGGTCCGCTGGCGTTCCTGCCCCTGGAGCGTGATGGACAACAGGATTGGTGCTCGATCGTCTGGTCGACCACCCCGGACGAAGCCGAGCGCTTGATGGCGCTGGATGACCAAGGCTTCTGCCGCGAGCTGGAGCGTGCCTTCGAGGGCCGCCTGGGTACGGTGCTGAGTGCCGACCCGCGCCTCTGTGTGCCGTTGCGTCAGCGCCACGCCAAACGCTATGTGGCCGAGGGCCTGGCCCTGATCGGCGATGCGGCCCACACCATCCACCCGCTGGCCGGGCAAGGCGTCAACCTGGGCTTCCTCGATGCGGCGGTGCTGGCTGAGGTGTTGTTGCAAGCGGCCAGCCGTGGCGAGCGCCTGGCGGATGTTAAAGTCCTCAGTCGCTATGAGCGTCGGCGCATGCCCCACAATTTGGCGCTGATGGCGGCGATGGAAGGGTTCGAGCGCTTGTTCCAGGCCGACCCGCTGCCGCTGCGCTGGTTGCGCAATACTGGCTTGAAAGTGGTCGACCAGATGCCCGAAGCCAAGGCGCTGTTCGTGCGCCAGGCGCTGGGGTTGAGCGGTGACCTGCCGGAGCTGGCCAAGGCCTGAGGCGGCGGAACATTCATCACGACACGTCTGTCGCGCAACATTTGGTAACGCCTGCGCAGAGGGATCGGTTGAGAAGGCAAATGTGAGTCCTTATCATTTCGACTCACTTCAAATATCGAGAGACCGCTCCCATGTTGGCACCGAAGCGTCTACTGACAGCCATTGCCCTGACCCTGATTGGTACTGCGGCGCAGGCCGCCGACGAGGTAGTGGTCTACTCCTCGCGTATCGATGAGCTGATCAAGCCCGTCTTCGATGCCTACACCGAGAAAACCGGTGTGAAGGTGAAGTTCATCACCGACAAGGAAGCGCCACTGATGCAGCGCATCAAGGCCGAAGGTGAAAACGCCACCGCCGACCTGCTGCTGACCGTCGATGCTGGCAACCTGTGGCAGGCCGAGCAAATGGGCATCCTGCAGCCATTTACCTCCAAGGTCATCGACGCCAACATCCCGCTGCAATACCGCGCCGCGTCCCATGCCTGGACCGGTTTGAGCCTGCGCGCCCGTACCCTGGCCTACTCCACCGAGCGGGTAAAACCTTCGGAAATGACCACCTACGAAGCGCTGGCGGACAAGCAGTGGGAAGGCCGTCTGTGCCTGCGCACCGCGAAGAAGGTCTACAACCAGTCGTTGACCGCCACCCTGATCGAAACCCATGGCGCGGCCAAGACCGAAGAAATCATCAAGGGCTGGGTCAACAACCTCGCTACGGACGTATTCTCCGATGACACCGCCGTGCTGGAAGCCATCGCCGCCGGGCAGTGTGACGTCGGAATCGTCAACACTTACTACTACGGTCGTCTGCACAAGCAGAAGCCAGCCCTGCCGGTCAAACTGTTCTGGCCGAACCAGGCCGACCGTGGTGTCCACGTGAACCTGTCGGGCATCGGCCTGACCAAGTATGCGCCGCACCCGGAAGCCGCCAAGGCCCTGGTGGAGTGGATGACCACGCCTGAAGCGCAAAAGATCTTCGCCGACGTCAACCAGGAATTCCCGGCCAACCCGAGCGTGAAGCCATCGGCGGAAGTCGAAGCCTGGGGCAAGTTCATCCCCGATACCTTGCCGGTTGAAGTGGCTGGTCTGCGCCAGGCCGAAGCCATTCGTTTGATGGACCGCGCTGGCTGGAACTGAGTCACCCGGTATACTGCGCGTGTGGCGAGGGGGCTTGCTCCCGCATGGGGGTGAAGCGCCCCCGAATTGATCGTTCCTACGCGCAACAAAGGAACGTCGCCCCGGATGCTTCGCATCCAACCCTTTCAAGCGTGACGCCGAGCGTCACCGGCCATGTGCCCACGCAGAGCGTGGGCACAATCATTTGAGAGACAGTTTTTTGGCCCATCCCGCCCAACGCCGCTGGTACCCCCTGGTCTTCGCCATCGCCGCGTTGGTCCTGCTACCGCTGAGCGTGTTGCTGCTGTCGTGGCAAACCGTCGACCTGCAAATCTGGTCCCACCTGTGGGACACCCAGATGCCACGGTTGCTGGGCAACACCCTGACCCTGATCCTCGGCGTCGGCGTGGGTGTCACGCTGCTGGGGGTGAGCCTGGCGTGGCTGACCAGCCTGTGCGAGTTTCCCGGACGCCGCTGGCTGGATTGGGCGCTGATGCTGCCGTTTGCGATCCCGGCCTACGTACTGGCGTTCGTCTTTGTCGGCTTGCTGGATTTTTCCGGACCGGTGCAAACCCTGCTGCGGGAATGGTTTGGCAGTGGCTTGCGGCTGCCACGGGTGCGTTCCACCGGTGGCGTGATCCTGGTGCTGGTGCTGGTGTTCTATCCCTATGTCTACCTGTTGGCGCGCACGGCGTTCCTGGCCCAGGGCAAGGGCCTGATGGAAGCGGCGCGGGTGTTGGGCCAATCGCCGTGGCAGGCGTTCTGGCGCGTGGCCCTGCCCATGGCGCGCCCGGCCATCGGCGCGGGCGTGGCCCTGGCCTTGATGGAGACGCTGGCGGACTTCGGTGCGGTATCGGTGTTCAACTTCGACACTTTCACCACTGCGATCTACAAGACCTGGTACGGCTTCTTCAGCCTGTCGAGCGCGGCGCAACTGGCCAGCCTGTTGCTGTTGGTGGTGATGGTGCTGTTGTATGGCGAGCGCCGTGCCCGGGGGGCTGCGCGGGCCACCAATGAGCGTCCGCGAGGTCAGGCGCTCTATCACCTGCGCGGGCTCAAGGCGCTGGCCGCGACCACCTGGTGCGGCCTGGTGTTTGCCTGTGCGTTCGTGATTCCGCTGCTGCAACTGTTGGCGTGGTTTTGGCAGCGCGGTCGTTTCGACCTCGACGAACGGTATGCCGGGCTAATCCTGCACACCTTGTACCTGGGGGCCATGGCCGCGCTGATCACGGTCTGCGTGGCGTTGTTGCTGGCGTTTGCCCGGCGCCTGGCGCCGACCCGGACGATTCGCTCCGGGATCAGCGTGGCCAACATCGGCTACGCCTTGCCCGGTTCGGTGCTGGCGGTCTCGATCATGCTTGCGTTCAGTTACCTGGACCGCGAACTGGTGGTGCCGCTGTCGGGCTGGCTGGGCGGTGCAGGCAAGCCGCTGCTGCTCGGCAGCCTGTCGGCGCTGCTACTGGCCTATCTGGTGCGGTTCATTGCAGTGGCTTACGGGCCGCTGGAAAACAGCCTGGCACGGATCCGGCCGTCGCTGCCTGAAGCGGCCCGCAGTCTGGGGGTCAGCGGACCGCGACTGTTTTTCAAAGTGTATCTGCCGTTGCTGCTGCCGGGCACCTTGAGTGCAGCGTTGCTGGTGTTTGTCGATGTGCTCAAGGAAATGCCTGCTACCTTGCTGATGCGCCCGTTTGGCTGGGACACGCTGGCGGTACGGGTCTTTGAAATGACCAGTGAAGGCGAGTGGGCACGGGCTTCATTGCCGGCCTTGACCCTGATTCTGGTGGGCCTGTTACCGGTCATCGGCTTGATCCGTCGCTCGGCTCATCGCATCGGTTAGGTGCCAGTCCTACACCTTGCGGCTACAATGCGCGGCATTCGGTGCGGATCGTCCTTCAGACCGGGTAACTGAAACTGGCTGAAAGCCTTATATTTCAAGGCTTTCACTCACGCAGTGCCTGTCCGCACCTTCGCCAAGCCCGGAAGGAGAAACCCATGGGACAGCGTACGCCTCTGTATGACCTTCATCTCGCACTCGGCGCGAAGATGGTCGATTTTGGCGGTTGGGATATGCCACTGCATTACGGCTCGCAGGTCGAGGAACACCATCAGGTGCGCCGCGATTGCGGGGTTTTCGATGTATCCCATATGACCGTGATCGATGTCAGCGGCCCCCAGGCCAAGGCCTGGCTCCAGCATTTGCTGGCCAATGATGTCGAACGCCTGCACAGCAATGGCCGTGCCTTGTACAGCACCATGCTCAATGAGCGCGGCGGGGTGGTCGACGACATGATCGTCTATCGCCTGGAAGACACTTATCGCCTGGTGGTGAACGCCGCCACCCGCGATCAGGACCTGGCCTGGATGCACGCCCAGCTCGGCGACTTTCACGTGCAACTGCACGAGCGCAGCGAACTGGCGATGTTGGCGATTCAAGGCCCGCACGCCCGGCAAAAGATCGCCGAACTGGTGACCCAGTCGCGTGGCGCTCTGATCCAGCAACTCAAACCCTTCGAAGGCCAGTGCGACGGTGACTGGTTCATTGCCCGTACCGGCTACACCGGCGAAGATGGCCTGGAGATAGCCCTGCCGGCCGATCAGGCCCCTGCATTCTTCAACGACCTGGTGGGTGCCGGTATCTCGCCGATTGGCCTCGGTGCCCGTGACACACTGCGTCTTGAGGCCGGCATGAACCTGTACGGTCAGGACATTCACCAGGATGTTTCACCGCTGGCCTCCAACATGGCCTGGAGCATCGCCTGGGAGCCGACCACTCGTCAGTTCATCGGTCGCGCCGCGCTGGAAGCCGAACAGGCCGCTGGTGTGCAGCAAAAACTGGTGGGTCTGGTGCTCGAAGAGCGTGGGGTTTTGCGTGCGCATCAGGTGGTTCGTATCGCCGATGTTGGCGAAGGGGAGATCACCAGTGGTAGTTTCTCTCCTACGCTGAGCAAATCGATCGCCCTGGCGCGGGTGCCGATGGCAACTGCCGACCGGGCAGAAGTGGAAATCCGTGGCAAGTGGTACCCGGTCCGGGTGGTCAAACCGACCTTCGTGCGTCATGGCAAAACCTTGATCTAACCTTTTCTGGCGGGCAACGACCGCTGACATTTTTTTGAGGACACAGAACATGAGCGATATCCCAACCGACCTGCGTTATGCCGAAAGTCACGAATGGGCCCGCCTGGATGAGGATGGCGGCGTGAAAGTGGGGATTTCAGACCATGCTCAGGAAGCCTTGGGTGATGTCGTGTTCGTCGAGTTGCCGGAAATCGGCAAAGTGTTCGCCGCCGGCGATGCTGCGGGTGTAGTCGAGTCGGTCAAGGCCGCTTCGGATATCTACTCGCCCGTCTCCGGTACAGTCATTGCCATTAACGAAGCGTTGGCCGATAACCCGGAACTGGTCAACAGCGCACCCTATGACAGCTGGTTCTTCAAGCTCGAGCCAAGTGATACCACTGAGCTGGACAAGTTGCTCGACCCCACTGCCTACAAGAGCGCTATCGGCGAGTAATCACCGCCGTCAGCGAATTCTCTGCAAGAGCGCCGCGTATCCCTGGCCAGGGAACGCGGTGTTTTTCGTTCAATGCCATGCATAAGGCATCTGTAGCCTGGTGCTGGCAGGCCTAACGTTTTCTTCCGATGGCCAGAACGTTGTTCACCCTGGCATTCAGGGCCATGACCTCATCTGCTGTCAGACGCGCTGCCGGTTCACCAGGAACCCAGGCGCCACTGTTGTTGAAAGTGATTGTTTGGGATTCCCCATCGTTTACGGTTGCGACGTAAACGTTGGAAAGACCACCTGGGATTAACGAACCGTTAGCCTGGGGCGCGCCAAACCATAGCTGGAACTCGTTTTTCGGCGTCATGGTCGCTGTACCAATACCCATGCCTCCTGAACAATTCACCCAGAGGCTCCGCCCAGTGGAGTCCAGTAATATTTCCCGTGGATTGGCTGGGAGCTGGTTGATAATTGAGACGACCCCCGATGTACTGCCATTCGTTGCGGGACTGAACACGCCATACTTATTCAATGTTGTTGTTTGGCCGGTATAAATAGGCAGGTTTTTCCCCCCTGACGTGAAGTTGATATCCCCCTCTTGAAGTGGAGTGTTTGTAAAATTTACCATGTAGGAGGTGTTAGTCATGTCAAAGATATTTTTGTATTGATAGCTGGGTTGGCCGAGTGTGGCGAATGGAAGTTTTGAAAGCCATATGACGGTGAAGCTATCGTTTACCTTTTTTGCCAGATAGAGGCTGTAGTTATTGTTTTTTTGTGCGACCAGTTGATCTTCTTCTATATAAATCACGATCTGTTGATTGCTCATGGCCGATCTCCCATTCATCCTGTGGGTGATTTCATGCCGCGTTCCGAATACACCAGGCCTGGTTCGACTTCGGCTTCGTCAGTCTCAACAAAAAACCCTGTAGATCCTCGATGTACAGGGTTTTTAGGGGGCCACGAAACACCCGGACTCTAAAGACGGTCAACGACATGCACAGTCTTCATACTCCATTGCGCAGGCGAGGCTGGTTATGCGGCCTTGATCCCGAGCCTGGCGTGAAGTGCCGCCACTTCCTTGTCACTGAGACGGTCGGCGGGCTCACCCGGAACCCAGACACCGGCGTTGGTATAGGTGATGATCACTGTTTGCCCATCGACCATGGACACGACGGTCGAGTAAGACACGTTTTGGGCAATGAGTGAGCCGGTTTCCTGAAGATTGCCAAACCACAGTTGGTATTCACTTTTTGGTGTCAGGGTTGCGGTGCCAATGTTCATGCCGCTCTGCCGGTTCACCCAGAGATTATTGCCTTTGGCATCCAGCAAAATTTCATGTGGATTGGCCTGCAACTGGTTGCTGATCAAGATATCGGATGCCTTGGCATCATTTTTCGGCGGTGAGAATGTACCGTTTGCATCCAGTATGGTTGACTGCCCTGTGCTGATGGCTCGGTTTTTCCCACCGGACGTGAAGGTGACATTGCCGGTTGTCACCGGGTCGTTCGTGTAGTTGACCATGAAGGACGGAGTCGTGATGTCGAACGTGTTTTTGTATTGATAACTGGGGTTGTTGACGGTGGCGACGGGACCTTTCGATTGCCAGATGACAGTGAAGTCATTATTTACTTTCTTTGCAAGATAGAAACTATAGTTGTTGTTTTTTTGCGCTTTCAGCTGTTCTTCTTCGATGTATGCAATTATTTGCTGGCTGCTCATGTTGAACTCCATTTCGATAGATTTTAAACGTGGGTTTTGGGTGGCTGTTTAGTGGCTTTTCGTTGCCGCTGCCCAGCCATGAACAAACATAGCATGCGGAATTTTCACCTATAGAATTATTGGCTATTGCCACTTTTTATCTATCGCGATTGCTTTTTGATAAAGGCCGGGTGTGTTGATTAGTGTTTACTTATCACATGTTTGCCAGTGTTAATGGGGCTCGCTGTGCGGGAGAGTTTAGTTTTTGGCGCAAAGTGATAAGCGCCGTACTCTCTATTTATAACTATTGGTAACTGTGCCTATCGCTGCAACAAAAAAACGCCCAATGCAGGGCATGGGCGTTTCTGGTTTCAAGTTTTTCAGGGCAGGATCATGTGTCCTGTAAAACAGCTTTTACCGCAGCCACCGAACGCTCGACATCGTCGTTGCTCATGGTGGAAAACATCGGCAGTGAAACGATCAGCCGACCGACGCGCTCGGCCACCGGAAACATGCCTTCCTTGAAACCGCGTTCGCGGTACAGGCTCAGCAGGTGGATCGGCGGGTAGTGGTAACCGATGCCAATGCCCAGTGCCTGCATCTGCTCCATGAACGTGGCGCGGGCCGGTTTGCCATCCTTGCGTTCCGGTAGCACCAGCTGGAACAGATGCCAGTTGCTTTGGGTGAAGTCAGCAGGTGGTAGCTGCGCGCCGTACCGGGCCTCGAAATCGCTGCCAAAGCAGTCAAAGTAGTACCTGGCCAGCTCACGACGGTGGGTAGTGATGGTGTCAATGTGGGCGAACTGGCCCAGTCCGATGGCTGCCGCGACATCGGTCATGTTGAACTTGCCGCCCAGTACATCCACGTCCAGTCCATCGAAGCCGTTGCGGGTCACGCCTTGCAGGCGATACTTCTCCGCCAGTCGCACTTCATCCGCGTTGTTCAGCACCAGGCAACCGCCCTCCGAGCAGGTGACGTTCTTGTTGGCCTGGAAGCTGAACGACACAAAGTCGCCCGTGGCGCCAATGCGCTGGCCGTTCCAGCTTGAGCCCAATGCCTGGGCGGCATCTTCGACGACGCGCAGACCATGTTTCCTGGCGATCCCGTACAAACGCTCCATGTCCAGCGGCAACCCGGCCAGGTAAACCGGAATGATGGCCCGGGTGCGCGGGGTAATGGCCGCTTCGAGCCTGTCCAGATCAATATTGCGGGTGATTGGGTCGATGTCGGCAAACACCGGGGTGGCGCCTACTTCGAGGATGACATTGGCGGTGGCTACCCAGGATATGGGCGTGGTGATCACTTCGTCACCGGCACCGATCCCGGCGATGCGCAGGGCGATCTCCATGGTGCAGGTGCCCGAGTTGAACGTGCGCACCGGGCGCCCGCCAAAAAACTCCGACAATTGGGCTTCGAAGGCCTGAACCCTGGGACCGCTGGTAATCCAGCCAGAGCGCAGTACATCACCGACGGCGCTGATGGTGGCTTCATCGATGACAGGTTTGGAAAAGGGCAGAAAAGGCAGTTGGCTCATGAAGATCTGTGGATCCGAGTGACGAACGGTAGTGAAACGCGTGGCCCATGATGAGCCGCGAGCGGTAAAGACGCCATGCCCCGCGCGCAGGGAGAGCTATGCTGCTTTGATCGTATCGCATCGACGCAGAGCGCCAATCAAGAGAGAGCCCGTCATGTCCCAGTTGCCCACTTTGAGCCAGTTACGCGACCCCAATGTCTTTCTGCGACGCCACCTTGGGCCGGACACCGCCGAACAGCAGGCGATGCTCGACAGCCTGGGGCTTGGTAGCCGGATCGAGCTGATCGAGCAGACCGTACCGCCGGGTATTCTCCTGAATCGCGAACTGGAGTTGCCGCCAGCGCTGGATGAAGAGGCCGCGCTGGCAAAACTGCGCGGCTATGCCGATCAGAACCAGGTCTGGACCAGCCTGATCGGCATGGGCTACCACGGCACCCTGACGCCCGCGGTAATCTTGCGCAACGTGCTGGAAAATCCGGGCTGGTACACCGCCTACACCCCGTACCAACCGGAGATCGCCCAAGGGCGACTCGAAGCCCTGCTCAATTTCCAGCAGTTGACTATCGACCTGACGGGGCTGGAGCTGGCCAACGCATCGTTGCTCGATGAAGCCACGGCGGCGGCCGAGGCCATGGCACTGGCCAAGCGCGTGGCCAAGTCGAAAAGCAATCTGTTCTTCGTCGACGAACACTGCCATCCGCAGACCATCTCCGTGGTGCGGACCCGAGCTGAAGGCTTTGGCTTCGAACTGATCGTCGACTCGGTGGATAACCTCAAGCAGCACCAGGTATTCGGTGCGCTGCTGCAGTACCCCGATACCCACGGCGAGATCCGTGACCTGCGCCCCTTGATCGATCACCTGCACGCTCAGCAGGCATTGGCCTGCGTGGCGGCTGACTTGTTGAGCCTGCTGTTGCTGACGCCGCCGGGTGAAATGGGCGCGGACGTGGTGTTCGGCTCGTCCCAGCGGTTTGGCGTGCCAATGGGCTATGGCGGTCCGCACGCGGCGTTCTTTGCCAGCCGTGATGAGTACAAGCGGGCGATCCCCGGGCGGATTATCGGCGTCTCGAAAGACGCCCGTGGCAACGTTGCGCTACGCATGGCCCTGCAAACTCGTGAACAACACATTCGCCGCGAGAAAGCCAACTCGAACATCTGCACCGCACAGGTGCTGTTGGCCAATATCGCCAGTTTCTACGCGGTCTACCATGGCCCGCAGGGGCTCAAGCGCATCGCGCAGCGGGTCCATCGGCTCACCTGCATCCTCGCTGCGGGACTTGAGCGCAAAGGTGTAAGCCGGCTCAACCCGCAGTTCTTCGACACCCTGACCCTGGAGGTCGGTGGCAGCCAGACCGCAATCATCGAAAGCGCCAAGGCCGCGCAGATCAACCTGCGCATTCTCGGGCGCGGGCAGATCGGCTTGAGCCTCGACGAGCAGTGTGATGAAAACACCGTGGCGAAGTTGTTCGATGTGTTCCTCGGGGCTGATCATGGGCTGGAGGTGGCCGAGCTGGATAGCGAGCCGCTGCCGTCCGGGATTCCCCAGGGGTTGATGCGCACGACGCCGTATTTGCGTCATCCGGTGTTCAACGCCCATCACAGCGAAACCGAGATGCTGCGTTACCTCAAACAGCTGGAGAACAAGGATCTGGCGCTCAACCAGTCGATGATCCCGCTGGGCTCCTGCACCATGAAACTCAACGCCACCAGCGAAATGATCCCCATCACCTGGCCCGAATTCGCCAACCTGCATCCCTTTGCACCCAAGGAGCAGGCGTTGGGCTACGGGTTGCTGATCGAGGAGTTGGAGCGTTGGTTGTGTGCGATCACCGGTTTCGACGCGATCTGCATGCAGCCCAACTCTGGCGCCCAGGGTGAATACGCCGGGTTGCTGGCGATCCGCAAGTACCATGAAAGTCGTCAACAAGGTTCGCGGGATATCTGTCTGATCCCGGCTTCAGCCCACGGCACCAACCCGGCGTCGGCGCAGATGGCCGGCATGCAGGTGGTGATTGTCGATTGCGACGAGGCGGGCAACGTCGACCTCGAGGACTTGAAAGCCAAGGCGATGGAGGCCGGCGACAAGCTTGCCTGCCTGATGGCCACGTACCCCTCGACCCATGGCGTATACGAAGAAGGCATCAGCGAAATCTGCGAAGTGATCCACAGCCATGGCGGCCAGGTGTACATGGATGGCGCCAATCTCAATGCCCAGGTGGGGCTGGCGCGTCCGGCGGACATCGGCGCCGACGTTTCCCACATGAATCTGCACAAGACCTTCTGCATTCCTCACGGGGGCGGGGGGCCGGGCATGGGACCGATCGGTGTCCGCGCGCACCTGGCGCCCTTCGTGGCCAATCACCCGGTGGTGCCGATCGAAGGGCCGGATCCGCAAAATAGTGCGGTAAGTGCCGCGCCCTGGGGCAGTGCGAGCATTCTGCCGATCAGCTGGATGTACATCGCAATGATGGGCCCGCAACTGGCCGATGCCAGCGAAGTGGCGATTCTTTCGGCCAACTACCTGGCAGAACACTTGTCCGGGGCGTTCCCGGTACTCTTCAGCGGACGTAACGGGCGGGTAGCCCATGAATGCATCCTCGACCTGCGACCGCTCAAGACGCTGACCGGGATCAGTGAAGAAGACGTGGCCAAGCGCTTGATGGATTACGGCTTCCACGCGCCGACCATGTCCTTTCCGGTGCCGGGCACCTTGATGGTCGAACCCACCGAGAGCGAATCCAAGGCGGAACTGGATCGCTTTATCGGTGCGATGCTGAGCATTCGGGCGGAAATCTCCGAGGTGCAGAACGGCAACTGGTCCGCCGAAGACAACCCGCTCAAACGTGCGCCCCATACCCTGGCGGACCTCATCGGTGTCTGGGATCGGCCCTACAGTATCGAACAGGCAGTGACCCCGGATGCGCACACCAGGGCCCACAAGTATTGGCCGACGGTGAACCGGGTGGACAACGTCTACGGCGATCGCAATCTGTTCTGTGCCTGTGTGCCGGTGGATGAGTACCGCTGAATGGCACGGGGTGCCGAACACGTACCCTGTGGCGAGCGAGCAAGCGCCCTCGCCATGGTCTGAAGTCGATTTCAGCGGATGAAAAAATGCCGCTCATGTGAGCGGCATTCTGTATTGCATCAATGAATCACTGCTGTGCGACGGCGCTCTTCGCCAGGATCGCGTTGGCCAACTCCATGTCGGTGGCCTTCAGGCCCGGGTTGTCGGCGCGCACTTTCTGCATCGCGGACTCCAGGAACGGCCCGCGAATGTTGCCGTCACTGGCGACAAAGCTACCGGCATCGTCCTGGGCGGCGACGATCATCTTGTGATCCTTGAAGGTCAGGTAGGTGGACGCAGTGGTCGCACCGGAGGAAATGACTTCCTGCCAGAAGCTATCAGCCATTGCAGACCCTGCAGACAGGGATAGCAAGGCGAGGGTGGCAGTGGCCAGTTTGAAACGCATGGGGTGACTCCAGTTTGGGTTAACTGGCGGCTTTGATTGCAGTTACCCCAAACGAGTTCCGTGCCTTCAATCGGCGTGTTCAACCTTGAGCATCACCCCCTCCAGACCCACCACCCGAACCCTTGTGCCTGCGGGTGAATCAGGCCCCTTGGCCATCCAGACACCATCCGCCACCTTGATCTTGCCGCGGCCGTCGACGATCGCCTCATGCACCACAAAGACGTTGCCGACCAACTCCTGGCCGCGCAGGTTGAGGTGGGGTTGATCGCTGACCCGAACCACACTGTGCTGGCGGCGCCACCAGTACAGGGCGGTCAGGATCGACAGCATGCCGAACAGCAGGAACTGCAATTCCCAGGACAGCTGGGGCATGACAAAGGTCAACACACCCACTGCCGCTGCGGCGAGCCCGATCCACAGCAGGTAACCGCCGGCACCGAACACTTCCAGGATCAGCAGGAGCGTGCCCAGCGCCAGCCAGTCCCAATACGACAGGTGTTGTAGAAATGCCCACATAACGCGTGCCTCAGGCTTTTTTGCTGTCGAACGTGGCTTTGACGATCTCGCCGATACCACCTACCGCGCCAATCACCTGGCTGGCTTCGAGTGGCATCAGGATCACTTTGCTGTTGTTGGCCGAGGCCAGTTGGCCCAGGGCATCGATGTACTTCTGTGCGACGAAGTAGTTCACCGCCTGCACGTTGCCGGTGGCAATCGCTTCGGACACCACCCGGGTCGCCTTGGCTTCCGCTTCGGCCTGACGCTCACGGGCCTCGGACTCCAGGAACGCCGCCTGACGGCTGCCTTCGGCTTCGAGGATCTGCGCCTGCTTCTTGCCCTCGGCGGTCAGGATGGCCGAGGCTCGCAGGCCTTCGGCTTCGAGGATTTGCGCGCGCTTGATCCGCTCGGCTTTCATCTGCCCGGACATTGCCGCCATCAGGTCGGCGGGCGGGCTGATGTCCTTGATCTCGATCCGGGTAATCTTGATACCCCACGGTGCGGTGGCTTCGTCGACCGTGCGCAGCAGTCGTTCGTTGATGGCGTCACGCTGACTGAGCATCGCATCCAGCTCCATCGAGCCGAGCACGGTACGGATGTTGGTTTGCAGCAGGTTGCGTACCGCGTGTTCGAGGTTGTTCACCTCATAGGCGGCCTGCGCGGTATTGACCACCTGGAAGAAGCACACGGCATCGATCTGCACCGTGGCGTTGTCGGCGGTGATGACTTCCTGCGGCGGGATGTCCAGCACGCTCTCCATCATGTTGATCTTGCGCCCGATGCGGTCCATCACCGGGATGATGACGTTCAGGCCGGGGTTGAGGGTGGTGGTATAGCGGCCGAATCGTTCGACCGTCCATTGAAAGCCCTGGGGCACGACCTTGAAGCCCATGAGCAGGATGGCGACCACCAGGGCGAGGAACAGCAAAAGTACACTACCGATCTGCATGAAAAGTCCTTGTTCAAGTCAATGAAGGGGTAGGCCTGAGTGTAGCGGCGTGATGGCCAGTTGGGACCTATTACTTCTGTTCACTTTGTTGCGTTACCCGCAGCACTTCTTCAACCGTCGTCAGCCCCGCCGCCACTTTCTGCGCACCGGACAGCCGCAGGCTGCGCATGCCGTCCTGATACGCCTGGCGACGGATGGCCAGCAGGTCGGTGTCCGGGGTGACCAGGGCTTTGAGGGCGTCGGTCAGTGGCATGATTTCGTAGACCCCGGCGCGGCCGCGATAGCCGGTGTCGCGGCATTCCAGGCAGCCGACGGCGCGCTGGGCGTTGCTGGGCAAGGGCGCTTGCCAGGGGCGCGTCAGGGTGTGCCAGTCGTCTTCGGTGAGGCTCAAGGGGGCTTTGCAGTGCGGGCATAAGGTTCGTACCAGGCGCTGGGCCATGACCCCGAGCACGGTGGCCTTGATCAGGTAGTGCGGTATGCCCAGCTCCAGCAGGCGACTGATGGCGCCCGGGGCGTCATTGGTGTGCAGGGTCGAGAGCACCAGGTGACCGGTGAGTGCCGCCTGTATGGCCATTTCAGCGGTTTCCAGGTCACGGATCTCGCCAATCATGATGATGTCCGGATCCTGCCGCATCAGGGCGCGCACGCCGCTGGCAAAGGTCAGGTCAATGTTGTGCTGGACCTGCATCTGATTGAACGCAGGTTCCACCATCTCGATCGGGTCCTCGATGGTGCACAGGTTGACCTCTGGCGTCGCGAGTTTCTTCAGGGTGGTGTAGAGCGTGGTGGTCTTGCCTGAGCCGGTGGGGCCGGTGACCAGAATGATGCCGTTGGGCTGGCGAGTCATGTCCTGCCAGCGGCGCAGGTCGTCGACGGAAAACCCCAGTTGGTCGAAATCCTTGAGCAGCACCTGTGGGTCGAAGATCCGCATGACCAGCTTTTCCCCGAAGGCGGTGGGCAGTGTCGACAGCCGCAGTTCCACTTCACCGCCGTCCGGGGTCCTGGTCTTGACCCGGCCGTCCTGGGGTTTGCGTTTCTCGGCGACATTCATTCGCCCCAGGCTTTTCAGGCGGCTGACCATGGCCACGGTGACCTGTGGCGGGAACTGATAGACGTTATGCAGTACGCCGTCGATGCGAAAGCGCACGGTGCCTTGCTCGCGCCGGGGTTCGATGTGGATATCGCTGGCGCGCTGGCCGAACGCATATTGGAACAGCCAGTCGACGATGTTGACGATGTGCGCATCGTTGGCGTCCGGCTCCTGGTCGCTGGCGCCGAGCTTGAGCAGCTGTTCGAAGTTGCCCAGGCTGTTGGCCTGCTGGTCGGCGTGGCTGGCGCCACTGACCGATTTGGCCAGGCGATAAAATTCCACGCAATAGCGCTGGATGTCGGTCGGGCTCGCCACCACGCGTTTGATCGGGCGCTGCAGCACGTGGACCAGGTCGGCTTCCCAACCACGTACGTAAGGCTGCGCGCTGGCGACCACCACGGCGTCGCGGTCGATGGCGACGGCCAGAATCTTGTGGCGTTGGGCAAAGGCGTAGGACATGAGCGGGGTGATGTGCGCGACGTTGATTTTCAGCGGGTCGATGCGCAGGTACGGCTGGCCGGCCTGCTGCGACAGCCACAGGGTCAGGCTTTCCAGATCCAGGCGCTTGCCGGGGCGGTGCAGGTCGTCGAAGTGTTGGCTGGCGAGAAATTCCAGCGGGTGCAGCTGGCTGTTGGCGGCGTTGCGTCGAGTGGCGAGCGCCTGTTCGGCGGTGTCCTGGCTGATGAAACCCTGGGCGACCAGGTCGCGCAGCAGGTCATTGAGATCCAGCCAGCGATCCTGAGTGGCGAGTTGAACGGACATCCGGACTCCTTAGAGAAACGATCCTGCACCTGTGGTGTAGAGGGGTGCGTCTCTGACCACGGATTGCCAAGAATAGTCCCCGTCGGTACCGACCGTTCGGCCGCTGCCCAAACAAGCATTGCGGGATTTTACCGGCGTGTTTCAGCCCGCCGCCTGCACGGGCTGCGCCCAGTGTGTGTCGGCCGCTTGCAGGTCTACCGAGCACACACTGATCAGGTTACGCAGTTTTTCCGCGATCACCTGGGCGCGGTGCCAGCTCAAGCCATCCATGACGATATCGAGTGCCAGCAGGTCGTCCCGGCGCTCTACGTTGACCGCTTGTGGCACCAGGAACTGCAGCGCAAACAGGTTCAATGCCCGGCACAGCAGGTCCGGTTCGGCTTCGGCGAGCAATTGGTAGTGCACGCGGCAGTGGGCGTTGTTGACGTTCCAGACGTCGGCACGGGGGGAGCAAGGGCTGACGGCTTCGAGCGGGGGCATGGTTTTTCTCCAGATCAATGGAGAAATTTTTACATTCGGTGCTGGGTATTTCTTATCTATGATGGGCGTTATTGCTGATTTATAGAATTGTTCGATTCGCCTGTCACTGATCTTGAGGGTTTTTTATGCATAGCGAGCTGGATACGTACGACCGCAAGATTCTGGCACTGCTGCAAGAGGACGCTTCGCTGTCCAGCGCGCAGATTGCCGAGCAGGTCGGGCTATCGCAATCGCCGTGCTGGCGGCGCATCCAGCGGATGAAGGACGAGGGTGTGATTCGCGGGCAGGTGACCTTGCTCGACCGCAAGAAAATCGGCCTCAACACGCAGATCTTCGCCGAGGTCAAACTCAACGCCCACGGGCGTTCGAACTTCACCGAATTCACCGATGCGATACGCGGTTTTCCGGAAGTGCTGGAGTGTTATGTGCTGATGGGGGCGGTGGATTTTCTGCTGCGGATCGTGACGGCGGACATCGAGGCCTATGAGCGCTTCTTCTTCGAGAAGCTGTCGATGGTGCCGGGGATTCAGGAGGTCAACTCGATCGTGGCCTTGTCCGAAATCAAGTCCACGACGAGTCTGCCGGTGATGCGTTGATTGCTTTTGTGGCGAGGGAGCTGGCTCCCTCGCCACAGGTGGTGCTGATTGATTACAGACGCAACAAGGTCTTCCACGCGCGGTTCTGGTACACCGCGATCGCCTGCTGCTTGCGGGCATCGAGGACCTCGTCGGTGATCGACTCGTTGGCCAGGTGAGCCAGCTTGTTCAATTCACCGTACAGGCGGTCCATTTCCGGGATGTCCAGCACGCCACGGGCGTGGTGCAGCCAGGCCTGGATGCGCTCGATGCGTGGCAGTTGCTCGGCCAGGTCTTCTGGCTGTTGCTGGTAGCGTTGCAGTTGCAGCGAGGTGGCTTCTTCGCCCAGCAGGCGTGGCAGCCAGTTGCCCAGTTGCGCGGCGCCCTGGCGATTGCCACGGGTGTTGCGGTCGGCCGTCCAGGTGCGGGCCAGCAACCAGCGCGAGGCGTTCAGCGAGAACTGGCCCCAGCGTGGGTCTTCGAGCTCTTCGAGGAATTGTTCCGGCGCGGCCTTGCGCACGTCTTCATCGTCCATACCGGCTTGAACCAGCGGACGCCAGTCTTCGAGCAGGGCATCCAGTGCGACGCGCAAGTCGTGGGTCGACTGGCGCGGTGCCGCCTGGCCGAGGCTGGCGATCAACGCGCGCAGTTCGGCGAGGTGCTCCACCCAGTCCAGCAGCAGGCGCCAGTGGCCATTGAAGCGATATTGCTCGGCCAGGCGCTGGCTGCTGCCCAGCAAGTGCCAGCTCAGGGCGGCGAAGGCGTCGTCCAGTGGCATCTCGAAACTCAGTTCCGGCGCCGGCAAGCTCAGCGAGTAGCTGTTGGCATCAAACAGGCGATAACCGCGTTCGGCCTTGCTGATGTCACACGGCATCAGCGCCAGGGTCGCGGCCAGTTCGGCGGCCAGTTCCAGCAACGCCGCCGGCTCGCCTTCGCGCAGTTCCAGTTCCAGCTCGCAGATTTCTTCCTTCTGCTTGCCCGCCACCACGTGGCCCAGGTCCAGAGCGGCTTCGATCACGACTTTGGCCTTGCCACGGCCCCATGCAATTTCAGCGTATTCGCGCACGAAATCGGTGGTGAAGATCGGCTTGAGGGTCTTTTTGTCCAGTTCGGCCAGTTCTTCAGGCCAGCATTCGCCGTCAAGTTTCTTCACGTCGAGCTTGGCTTTGGGCAGGTTCCAGTTGTGCTCGTTCCGCTCGGACAGGCCGGCGACACTCTGGCCGCGGGTCTTGAGGGTCTGAATCACGTCTTCGCCGTCACGGCGCAGGCGCAGGGCAACCTTGGCCAGGGCCAGGTCACGCTCTGGCGTGTCGAAGTACTGGTTCATCAACTCACGGCGTTCCCAGCCACTTTTGTTGCGTTTCTTCAGTAATGGATGCTCGCGCAGGGCAGCGAGGGTTTCGCGGCTGACGCGGAGTTTGATTTCGGTTTCTTTCTGCATGGCCGGAAAATCCAGGATCGGGAGCGCAGCCGGGGGAATGTGTGGCTGCCAAGGCCGTGCAGTGTACAGCACTCACCCGGCCTACGCGCCGCGACGGTTTATTCCTGTCACCGGATGGTTCTATGATGGACTTCACTTCGGGAGTTGGAGTCAGCGATGCCTTTGCCGTCCATGAAAGACCAGTTCGCTGCACTGATCGCCACGCCGTCCGTCAGTTGCACCCAAGCCCATCTGGACCAATCCAACCGTCCGGTCATCGATCTGCTGGCCACTTGGCTCGGTGACCTGGGTTTTGCCTGTGAGATCCAGCAGGTCAGCCCCGGCAAATTCAACTTGCTCGCCAGCTTCGGCTCCGGCCCGGGCGGCCTGGTGCTGGCCGGGCACAGCGACACCGTGCCATTCGATGGCGCCCTGTGGCAGACCGACCCGCTGAAACTGACCGAAGTCGACGGGCGCTGGGTCGGCCTGGGCAGCTGCGACATGAAGGGCTTTTTCGCCCTCGCCATCGAAGCCGTGCTGCCCTTGCTGGATAAACCGTTCAAACAACCGCTGATGATTCTCGCCACCTGTGACGAGGAAAGCTCGATGTCCGGTGCCCGGGCCCTGGCGGCGGCCGGCAGGCCGTTGGGCAGGGCGGCGGTGATCGGCGAGCCGACGGGGCTCAAGCCGATCCGCCTGCACAAGGGCGTGATGATGGAGCGTATCGACATCCTTGGCCAAAGCGGCCATTCCTCTGATCCCCGACTGGGCCACAGCGCACTGGAGGCCATGCATGATGCGATGGGTGAATTGCGTGGACTGCGGTTGCTCTGGCAACGCGAGTTCAATAACCCGCAATTCGGCGTGCCACAACCGACGCTGAACTTCGGCTGTATCCACGGCGGCGACAACCCGAACCGGATCTGCGGTCAGTGCTCGCTGGAGTTCGACCTGCGGCCGTTGCCGGGCATGGACCCGCAGGCGTTGCGTGCGGCGATCCGGCAGAAGCTTGAGCCGATTGCCGAGCGCCACCAGGTGAAGATCGACTATGCGCCGCTGTTCCCTGAAGTGCCGCCATTCGAGCAGCCCGAAGACAGCGAATTGGTGCGGGTGGCCGAACGATTGACCGGCCACAGTGCCGAAGCAGTGGCGTTCGGCACCGAAGCGCCTTATCTTCAGCGCCTTGGCTGCGAAACCGTGGTGCTGGGCCCGGGCGATATCGCCTGCGCTCACCAGCCGGGAGAATTCCTTGAAATGTCACGTTTGCAGCCTACCGTGCATCTATTACGTCAACTGATCGAACATTACTGCCTGGTCCCGGCTTAAATCCCGGGGCAATCCACCCGTATTCATGAGGAGAGCGCGCGTGTCGCCAAGCCTGTTCCGACGATAACCATCAGCCCGCTGTGCGTCTTGCTTCGTCTTTTTTTCGGCTGCTATTTATTACAGGTGCAGGTGTTATGCCCGATTACGTCAACTGGCTTCGTCACGCGTCCCCTTACATCAACGCTCACCGCGATTGCACGTTCGTCGTCATGCTGCCCGGCGACGGCGTCGAACACCCGAACTTTGGCAACATCGTCCACGACCTGGTGCTGCTGCACAGCCTGGGGGTGCGGCTGGTGCTGGTCCACGGTTCGCGCCCGCAAATCGAAACCCGTCTCGCCGCGCGCGGCCTGACCCCGCACTATCACCACGGGATGCGCATCACCGATGCCGCCACCCTGGAGTGCGTGATCGATGCGGTGGGTCAACTGCGGATTGCCATCGAAGCCCGCCTGTCGATGGACATGGCGTCCTCACCGATGCAGGGTTCGCGCCTGCGGGTGGCCAGCGGCAATCTGGTCACGGCACGGCCGATTGGCGTGCTGGAAGGCGTCGACTATCACCACACCGGCGAAGTGCGCCGGGTCGACCGCAAGGGCATCAACCGCCTGCTGGACGAGCGCTCCATCGTACTGCTGTCGCCGTTGGGTTACTCGCCCACCGGGGAAATCTTCAACCTGGCCTGCGAAGACGTCGCCACCCGCGCCGCCATCGACCTAGGGGCGGATAAGTTGCTGTTGTTTGGCGCCGAGATGGGCCTGATCGACGAAAATGGACGTCTGGTCCGCGAACTGCGTCCGCAACAGGTGCCGGCCCACTTGCAGCGCCTGGGTGCCAATTATCAGGCCGAACTGCTGGATGCCGCCGCCGAAGCCTGCCGGGGCGGTGTTGGCCGTAGCCACATTGTCAGTTATGCCGAAGACGGCGCGTTGCTGACCGAACTGTTCACCCGTGACGGCGGCGGTACGCTGGTGGCCCAGGAGCAATTCGAACTGCTGCGCGAGGCGGCCATCGAAGACGTTGGCGGTTTGCTGGATCTGATCAGTCCTCTGGAAGAACAGGGGATTCTGGTGCGCCGTTCACGCGAAGTGCTGGAGCGCGAAATCGAGCAGTTCAGCGTGGTCGAGCGTGAAGGGATGATCATTGCCTGTGCGGCGCTGTACCAGATCGCCGACTCGGACGCCGGTGAACTGGCCTGCCTGGCCGTGAACCCGGAATACCGTCATGGTCGTCGCGGCGATGAACTGTTGGAACGGATCGAAAGCCGGGCTCGCGCCCAGGGGCTTAAAACCCTGTTTGTCCTCACCACGCGCACCGCGCACTGGTTCCGCGAGCGCGGCTTTGTGCCGAGCAGCGTAGAGCGCCTGCCATCGGCGCGGGCCTCGCTGTACAACTACCAGCGCAATTCGAAGATCTTCGAAAAAGCCCTCTGAACGGATCGCTGCAGCCTTCGCCTTTGCCTCAAAGGTGAGGGCTGGCGGCGTTCGTTCGTCTGGATGTCAGAAAAGTCCGAATCGATACACAAACTGTAACAATTGCCCCGGAAGATGCGCGCTCGGCAAACGGGCGTCGCTTTTTTGATCGGCCTTGACGAATATCAATGACAGATTTCATCAAACGATCTAAAAAAACATAAATAAATACCATTTAGGAATTAGTTGGATTGCCGATACCCTGCATCCGGTTTGCTTGAGATGGATTTGTATATTTCCGAATCGCATGAAAAACTAAGAAATAATTCTTTTTAGGTTTATGGAAAACTCATTAACCTGAACGGACCCAATGAGTGCGGTTAGACTATGGTCGTAGACACACCTTGTTACGATTGACTTGGCAGTCACGGTCTGGCGCTAATCGCGCAGCTGTGGATCCGGGGCGTTAGACCCTGGACCAAAGAAACACAAAAATTAGAAACGAGAGGAGTGAAACATGAACAAGTCCACCTTGGCCCTGGCAGTGGCCGTAGGGGTTGTCGCGCAGCAGGCAGGCGCCGCTGGTTTTATCGAAGACAGCAAGGCCACCCTGGGTCTGCGCAACTTCTACATCAACACCGATAACCGCGATAACAACACCAAGGCTGCCGGCGCACAGAACAAGCAGGAAGAATGGGGCCAAGGCTTCGATCTGCGCTTCACCTCGGGTTACACCCAAGGCACCGTTGGTTTTGGTCTTGATGCCATTGGCCTGCTGGGCGTGAAACTGGATTCCGGTGGTGGCACCAACGGCGCGACCGCTACCTCGTACGGCGGTACTGTGTTCCCGAGCAAGTCCAACGGTGAAGCCGTTGATAACTTCTCGAGCCTGGGCCTGACGGCCAAAGCCAAGATTTCCCAGACCGAACTTAAGCTCGGCACCCTGCAGCCAAAACTGCCGGTGATCGTGACCAACGACGGTCGCCTGCTGCCGCAAACCTTCCAGGGCGGCCAGATCGCCACCAACGACATCAAGGACCTGACCCTGATCGGTGGCCAGATCGAGCACGCCAAAGGCCGTAACTCCAGCAACAACGAAGAGTTGTCCATCGCGGGCGCCAACAGCCCTACCGCTTCGGGTCGCGACAGCAACAAGTTCATCTACGGCGGCGGTGACTACAAGATCACCAAGGACCTGACTGCGCAGTACTACTACGGCAATCTGGAAGACTTCTACAAGCAGCACTTCCTGGGCCTGGTACACAACTGGTCAATCGGTCCGGGCGTGTTGAAGACGGACTTGCGTTACTTCAACAGTGGCGATGACGGTGCCAACGGCCACGATCCGGCCTACTACACCACCGGTGACTACGGCACGGGTATCACCAAGGGCAAGGTTGACAACAACCTGTTCAGCGGCCTGTTCCTGTACAGCGTTTCCGGCCACACCTTCGGTGGCGGTTACCAGGTCAGCAACGGCGACAGCGATTTCCCTTGGCTGAACCAGGGTGATGGCTCGTCGGCTTACCTGACCACTGACTCGCAAATCTCCAAGTTCGCCCGTGCCGGAGAGCGTACCTGGCAAGCTCGCTACACCTATGACTTCGCCAAACTGGGTGCACCAGGCCTGACCGCCGGTGTGGTCTACCTGCGTGGTGACAATATCGACACCTCGGGTAAGGTGGGTACCACCACGCCACAGACCAAAGTCAACGCCACTGGCGCGAGCGAGTGGGAACGTGACCTGACTGTGGCGTACGTGATTCCTCAAGGCCCGTTGAAGAACCTGGGCCTGACCTGGAAGAACGCGATGTGGCGCAACGACATCCCGGGTCAGCGCGACCAGGATGAAAACCGCCTGATCGTCAGCTACTCGATTCCGCTGTTGTAACAGCGCGCTTCGCCAGCTGTAAAAAAGCCCCGCCAGGCGTGAGCCTGGCGGGGCTTTTGTGTTTCAGAAAGGTCTACCCCCGTAGACCCTCCCTTACTTCCCTCTCTACAGCAACTCAGGCCTTCTCGAACCTGGGGCGCAGCGTGGCCGTTGTGCGCGGGTGCGTCCAATGAAGAGATTTTTAATATCTCCTAATGATCTAAATAAATCATTATTTATTCTTTTTAATGTAGAGGAGCGACGGGCACAGTAGGCTCATCACGCACTGACCAGGAGCAGCACCATGAGCCTCAGACTGGGCGACATCGCCCCCGATTTCGAACAGGATTCCAGCGCCGGTACCATTCGTTTCCACGAGTGGCTAGGCGACAGCTGGGGCGTGCTGTTTTCCCATCCGGCGGACTTCACCCCGGTGTGCACCACGGAGCTGGGGTTTACCGCCAGGCTCAAGGAAGACTTCGCCCAGCGTGGGGTCAAGGCGATTGCGTTGTCGGTCGACCCGGTGGACTCGCACCACCGATGGATTGAAGACATCAACGAAACCCAGGACACCCAGGTCAATTTCCCGATCCTGGCCGATGCCGACCGCAAGGTGTCTGACCTCTACGACCTGATCCATCCGAATGCCAACGACACCCTGACCGTGCGTTCGCTGTTCGTCATCGATCCGAGCAAAAAGGTCCGGCTGACCATCACCTATCCGGCCAGTACTGGACGCAACTTCCACGAGATCCTGCGGGTGATCGACTCTCTGCAACTCACCGACCACTACAAGGTGGCCACACCGGCGAACTGGCAGGACGGTGACGAGGTGGTGATCGTGCCGTCGCTCAAGGATGAAGACGAAATCAAGAGACGCTTCCCCAAAGGCTACCGCGCCGTGAAGCCATACCTGCGCCTGACGCCACAGCCCAACCGGTAGTTCATTTGCGGGATGCGGTCTTGATCGCATGACTTGTTCTCACCACACAGGACAGCACCGTACACCGTGGCGAGCGCTCTGCATGTGCGTACGCACACATGGTTCGGGCTTACCCGCGATGGCGACGTTCAAGGCACCACAGGATTCAGAGCAAACCCGATTCACAAAGCAGGGGTTTTCAGGCCGTTTCGACGGCCTTTTTTTTGGTCTGCGGAAAGTCTGTCACAATATTCTTTTATGGAATAAACAAATGAATAAATATGATTTATCGATATATAAATCAGCTGTTAAGGTCACCTCAATCAAAGCGAGATCGCAAGCCGCGAATCGTCCATAACACGCAAGGAATCAACCCGATGCTGGTCGTCTCACTCGGAGGAAGTCCCAGCCAACGCTCCCGTTCCGGGGTGCTGCTGGATCGCTCCCAACGCTGGTTGCAACAACAAGGAGTGGAAGTGGTGAGTTATCAGGTACGGGACTTCCCGGCCGAAGACTTGCTGCACGCCCGCTTCGATAGCCCGAAGGTGATCGACCTGCTGCAACAGATTGAAAACGCCGATGGCCTGTTGATTGCCACGCCGGTCTACAAGGCGTCTTTCTCCGGCGCGCTGAAAACCCTGCTGGACCTGTTGCCCGAGCGTGCCCTGAGCCACAAGGTCGTATTGCCGATGGCTACCGGTGGCAGCATTGCCCACATGCTGGCGGTGGATTACGCGCTCAAGCCAGTGCTGTCGGCGCTCAAGGCGCAGGAGATGCTCCACGGCATCTTCGCCGAAGACAGTCAGATCGCATACGGCCAGGGCAACGCCCAGGCGCAGCTGACACCGGCACTGGAGCAGCGTCTGCATGAAGCGCTGGAGCAGTTTTTCAGCGCCATGGCTCGCCGACCGAAGCCGCTGGATCCGAGCCTGCTCAATGATCGTCTGTTAAGTGCTCGCTGGAGCATCTAAGCCTTACCCGAAAGTAGAAGTACTGGCCTTACTCGCCCGCTAACGGGCAAGCAGGTGCAGCCATAACCCCCACTGCAAAAAGGAGAGCGCCATGCGCCCTGTCATTTTGCGTCGCGGTCTGGTCGCTCTGTTTGCTGCGGCTGTGTCCTTCGGCGCCATTACTCAAGCCCAGGCCGAGACCTTACGAATCGGCTATCAGAAGTACGGCACCCTGGTGCTGCTCAAAGCCCGCGGCACTCTGGAAAAAAGCCTCGCCGCCCAAGGCGTCGACGTGCAATGGACGGAGTTTCCCGGTGGCCCGCAGTTGCTTGAGGGCTTGAACGTCGGCTCCATCGATTTCGGCGTGACCGGCGAAACGCCACCGGTGTTCGCCCAGGCCGCCGGCGCGGATCTGCTCTACGTCGCCTACGAACCGCCCGCGCCCCACAGTGAAGCGATCCTGGTGCCCAAGGACTCTCCGATCACGTCGGTGCAGGATCTCAAGGGCAAGAAAGTCGTGCTCAACAAAGGCTCCAACGTGCACTACCTGCTGGTGCGCGCCCTGGAAGACGCCGGCCTCAAGTACACCGACATCCAGACCGTCTTCCTGCCACCGGCCGATGCCCGCGCCGCTTTCGAGCGCGGCAGCGTCGATGCCTGGGTGATCTGGGACCCGTACCAGGCGGCTGCCGAACAGCAACTGCAAGCACGCACCCTGCGCGATGGCCAAGGCATCGTCGACAACCACCAGTTCTATCTGGCGACCAGGTCCTACGCCGAGCAGCACCCGGTCGTGATCAAGACCCTGGTGGAGCAGGTTCGTGCCGTCGGTGAGTGGTCCAAGGCCAACCCTGAGGACGTGACCAGGCAGGTTTCGCCACTGATCGGCTTGCCGGCGGACATCACCCTGACTTCCATGAAGCGCCAGGGCTTTGGCGCGCACTTCCTTACCCCGGACGTCGTCGCGGCGCAGCAGAAGATCGCCGACAGCTTCTACCAGCTCAAGTTGATCCCCAAGCCCTTGAGCATCAAAGACGTGATCTGGACACCACCGGCGACTGTTGCCAACGCGCAGTAATTCCAATTCCCAAGGAGACCACTCCATGAGCCTCAATATTTTCTGGTTCCTGCCCACCCATGGCGACGGCCATTACCTTGGCACCGCCGAAGGCGCTCGCGCCGTCGATCACGGGTACCTGCAGCAAGTCGCCCAGGCGGCGGATCGCCTGGGCTTTGGCGGGGTGCTGATTCCCACCGGGCGTTCCTGCGAAGACTCCTGGCTGGTGGCAGCCTCGCTGATCCCCGTCACCCAGCGCCTGAAGTTTCTGGTCGCACTGCGCCCCGGGATCATTTCCCCGACGGTGGCGGCGCGTCAGGCCGCGACCCTGGATCGGTTGTCCGGTGGCCGGGCGCTGTTCAACCTGGTGACGGGGGGCGACCCGGAAGAGTTGGCCGGTGATGGCTTGTTCCTCAGTCACGAGGAACGTTATCAGGCGTCGGTGGAATTCACCCGGATCTGGCGTCGAGTGCTGGAGGGCGAGACGGTGGACTATGACGGTCAGCACATCAGCGTGAAGGGCGCGAAACTGCTCTATCCGCCGATCCAGCAGCCACGTCCGCCGCTGTATTTCGGTGGCTCCTCAGAGGCGGCCCAGGATCTGGCCGCCGAACAGGTCGAGATGGTCCTGACCTGGGGCGAGCCGCCGGCTGCGGTGGCCGAGAAAATCCAGCAGGTCCGGGACAAGGCCGCGAAGCTGGGGCGCACCGTGCGCTTTGGGATTCGCCTGCACGTGATTGTGCGTGAAACCACTGCCGAAGCCTGGCAAGCGGCGGATCGCCTGATCTCCCACCTGGACGACGACACCATTGCCCGGGCTCAAGCTTCATTGGCACGCTTTGATTCGGTGGGCCAGCAGCGCATGGCGGCCTTGCATGGCGGCAGTCGCGACAACCTGGAAGTCAGCCCGAACCTGTGGGCCGGCGTGGGCCTGGTGCGTGGGGGGGCGGGGACGGCGCTGGTCGGCGACGGTCCGACCGTGGCGGCACGGGTCAAGGAGTATGCGGCGCTGGGCATCGATACCTTCATTTTCTCCGGTTACCCCCATCTGGAAGAGTCGTACCGGGTGGCTGAATTGTTGTTCCCGCACCTGGACGTTGAGCGCCCGGAGCTGCCAAAAAGCGGTGGCTACGTCAGCCCGTTTGGTGAAATGGTGGCTAACGACATTCTTCCCAAAGCCGTGTCCCAGAGCTGAGGCGCGCCATGAAGAGGGGAACCTTTATCCACAGCCTCGCACCTTGGGCACTGCCGGTGTTGCTGTTGGCGATATGGCAGTTGTCGGTGTCGGCGGGCTGGCTGTCGACGCGGATACTGCCGGCGCCCAGCGCGGTCATCGAGGCGGGTGTAGGCCTGGTGCGCAGTGGCGACATCTGGAAACACCTGGCGATCAGCGGCTGGCGTGCCAGCATCGGTTTTCTGATCGGTGGTGGCCTTGGCTTGGCGCTGGGGTTCATCACCGGGCTGTCGAAGTGGGGCGAACGCCTGCTCGACAGTTCGGTACAGATGATCCGCAACGTGCCGCACCTGGCGCTGATTCCACTGGTGATCCTGTGGTTCGGCATTGATGAGTCGGCGAAGATTTTCCTGGTGGCCCTGGGCACCTTGTTCCCGATCTACCTCAACACCTACCACGGCATCCGCAATGTCGACCCGGCCCTGGTGGAGATGGCGCGTAGTTATGGCTTGAGTGGTTTCAGCCTGTTCCGCCAGGTGATTCTGCCGGGCGCGCTGCCATCGATCCTGGTGGGGGTGCGGTTTGCCCTGGGCCTCATGTGGTTGACGCTGATCGTTGCTGAAACCATCTCCGCCAGCTCCGGTATCGGTTACCTGGCGATGAACGCCCGGGAGTTCCTGCAGACCGATGTGGTGGTGCTGGCGATTGTTTTGTACGCGGTGCTTGGCAAGCTGGCCGACCTCGCCGCCCGTGGGCTGGAGCGCGTGTGGTTGCGTTGGTATCCGGCCTATCAAGTAGCCAAGGGAGGTGCGGCATGACGGCTCAACAACCACCGCGCCTGCTGCGCGGGATTCCACTGGCGGTGCGCAAGCTGCAAAAAACCTTTGGTGCGCGGCACGTGCTGCGGGACATCGACGTGCACATTCCGGCCGGTCAATTCGTCGCGGTGGTGGGGCGTAGCGGCTGCGGTAAAAGCACATTGCTGCGCTTGCTCGCCGGCCTCGATCAACCGACGGATGGCGAGCTGTTGGCCGGATCCGCGGCGCTCAGCCAGGCGCGGGAAGACACTCGCCTGATGTTTCAGGAAGCGCGTCTGCTGCCCTGGAAGAAAGTGATCGACAACGTTGGCCTCGGCCTCAAGGGCGACTGGCGCCAGAAAGCGCTGGACGCTCTGGACGCCGTAGGGCTGGCGGATCGCGCCAACGAATGGCCGGCGGCGTTGTCCGGCGGGCAAAAGCAACGGGTGGCCCTGGCCCGGGCGCTGATCCACCAGCCGCGCTTGCTGTTGCTGGATGAACCGCTGGGCGCCCTGGATGCCCTGACCCGCATTGAAATGCAGCAACTGATCGAGCGGCTCTGGCAGCAGCACGGCTTCACCGTGTTGCTGGTGACCCATGACGTCAGTGAAGCGGTGGCGATTGCCGACCGGGTGCTGCTGATTGAAGAGGGCGAGATTGGCCTGGACCTGCACGTCGACTTGCCGCGCCCTCGGGCTCGTGGCTCCCATCGGCTGGCGGCGCTGGAAACCGAAGTCCTCAACCGTGTGCTGTCACTGCCTGGTCAGCCACCGGAACCTGAACCTGTTTCACCCTTGCCCACGCAATTGCGCTGGGCTCAATAACTGCAGTTTTATCCCAACGACAGGAATCCACATCATGACGATCAAGGCCATCAACGTTCGCAACCAGTTCAAAGGCACCATCAAGGAGATCGTCGAAGGCGACGTGCTCTCGGAAATCGATGTACAGACAGCCTCCGGCATCGTCACCTCGGTGATCACCACGCGCTCGGTCAAAGAGCTGGAGTTGGTGATCGGCAGTGAAGTCATCGCCTTCGTGAAATCCACCGAGGTGTCGATCGCCAAGTTGTAAGCGCGTGCGCCACGAGCAACCCCGAAGGGTGTGAGCCCTTCGGGGTTGTGTGCGTGTGAGTCAGTGTGGTGGTGAGCCCTTCACGGGCAAGCCCGTTGCCGCCTTTGAGCGGCGTCGCGCACAGGCCTGACATTTACTGGGGGCCCAATGTGGGAGCGGGCTTGCCCGCGAAGAGTGCAGTGAAGCCAGCACAGAAATCAGGCTGGAACTACACGCTTTGGCAAATACGGCGGCAGATACAACCCAAGGTACGCATCGAACACCCGCATCCCTTCCTCGGCCATGCGCGGGGTGATCTGCCCGTGCTGCTGCACCGAGCGTGCGTAAACACGGTCGCCCAGTTCCATGGCCAGGGCAAACACGTCGACGTCCCTAGGCAATGCCGGCAGCTCGAAGTGGTGGTCGAAGAGTTTGTGCATCAGGTCCCCCAGTTCGATGTCGTGCTGACGGTCGGCCTGGGTGACCTCTGTCAGGCCATGCTGGGCGAGGATCAGTTGGCGGGCGGCGGCATCTTCGCTGTAGATCGCGAGCATGCGCTGTTCCACCAGCCGCGACAGGTCACGCCAGCCACTGAGGGTGTCATGGTCGATAGGCGCTTGCAGGCAGGCGCGGAACGCGGCGTGGACGTCGGCCGTCAGGGCTTCGAGCAGGGCCGGGACGCTGGCGAAGAAATGGTAGACGGAGGAGGGCGGGATCTCCGCACGCTCGGCGACACTGTAGATCGACAAACTGGCCACGCCCTCGGCGGCCAGCAGTGTGCGGGCTGCATCGAGTATCGAGTCGATTCGCGCCTGGCTGCGTGCGCGGGGTTTGCGTGAGGTGGCGAGGCGGGTCATTGAGGTCTCCTGCGGGGCAGGGGGCATTGTACGAGGCGACTCGCCCCTTGTCTGTACAGGCCCACTGCGCCGCTTGGCCGCCAGGGTGACTTAGCCGTCGACCTGCACGCTCCGACCGTTCAAGGGTTGGACCGGACGTGCGTTCATCGGGTACAGCGCCTGGAAAGCCTCCAGTTGCGCCCGGGATATCTGCACCGCAGTGGTCAGCACATTCCAGCGCACGCCTTCAGTACAGGGTGGGGTAGTCAGAGAACCCATGTAGGAATAGGCGTTGTGGGTGGCGGGCAATAAATCGGCAATGTTCAGTGTCTCCAGGGTCGCCGTGCCACCCGCGTCTTTTGGCATGGCTGCCAGGATCGGCTCCAGCGTTGGGTTATGTGCGCCCTCTTCAAACAGCAAGGCCACAACGGCCAGTTCGCCTGCGGTGTTGCGATGAACCAGATGCGCACTCAGAGGATAGGAGCGGCCCTGGATCTTTTCCTCACTGGGCGTATGGAAGTGCAATTGCACGAGCGAATAGGCACCGGAGGTCAGGGTGATACCGCCTGAGTCCGTCGGCGATACCTGGATCGTATGACCGTTGTTCAGCACGGCGGCTGTGCTTGGGCGATAAGTGAAGGCCGGGGGCTCGACTCCAGCCTTCACCGCGTCATGAATATCGATTGGCGACTGTTCTTTACCGGACGTGCAGAGTCTGAATTCGCTCTTCAGTTCGCTCCAGCTTTCCGGGCCGGTGGGTGCGGTGTAGCCCCATTCGGCAGTGTCGGCGGTGTTGGCCCAGGCGTTGGTACACAAACCGGCGGCGATCAGGGTCATGGCTGTGCCTAGCAGTTGTTTTGTCATGCTTGTTGTTCTCGCAGGTAGGAAACCGGTCAAATTCCGGAACTCTGAAGTGTGAACTGGCGGGTAGGCAATCGATGTAATCTGGGCCTGACAGTTCCGTAAGACAAATCACCGAGAATGATTGCAAGAATAAACAATGGATGGCGGGCACAAAAAAACGCCGCCAGCTGCAAGGCTGGCGGCGTTTTTTTTACTGCAGGCCGCTTACACGGTATGCAGGTACCAGTTGTACTCGAGGTCGGAGATGGAGTGTTCGAACTCCTCCAGCTCGCTCTCTTTACAGGCCACGAAGATATCGATGTATTTCGGATCGATGTACTTGGCCATGACTTCGCTGTCGTCCAGCTCACGCAGTGCATCGCGCAGGTTGTTCGGCAGGCTTTGCTCGTTCTGCTCGTAGCTGTTGCCTTCGACCGGAGCGCCCGGCTCGATCTTGTTCACCAGGCCGTGGTGCACACCCGCCAGGACCGAAGCCATCAGCAGGTACGGGTTGGCATCGGCGCCGGCCACACGATGTTCGATGCGCACGGCATCGGAGGAGCCGGTCGGTACGCGGATCGCTACGGTACGGTTGTCCAGGCCCCAGCATGGCGAGTTCGGCACGTAGAACTGTGCACCGAAACGACGGTAGGAGTTGACGTTCGGGCAGAGGAAAGCCATCTGCGCCGGTAGGGTCTCGAGCACACCGCCGATCGCGTGACGCAGTGCGGCGTTCTGCTCGGGATCCTCACTGGCAAAAATATTCTTGCCGTCTTTATCAAGGATCGAGATGTGGACGTGCAGACCGTTACCCGCCTGGCCTGGGTAAGGCTTGGCCATGAAGGTGGTGTCCATCTCATGGTCGTAGGCGATGTTTTTGATCAGACGCTTGAGCAGTACCGCGTAGTCGCAGGCCTTGATCGGGTCGGCAACGTGGTGCAGGTTCACTTCGAACTGCGCCGGAGCACTTTCCTTGACGATGGCATCGGCCGGGATGCCTTGCTCTTTCGCACCTTCCAGAATGTCCTGGAGGCAGTCGACGTATTCGTCGAGGTCGTCGATCAGGTAGACCTGTGTCGAGTGCGGGCGTTTGCCGGAAACCGGCGAGCGAGGTGGTTGCGGGCGACCGTTCACGTTCTCCTGGTCGATCAGGTAGAACTCCAGTTCGAAGGCGGCGCAGATGGTCAGGCCCATTTCGTCGAACTTGCGCACTACATTGGCCAGCACTTCACGCGGGTCGGCGAAGAATGGCTCACCTTCGAGTTCGTGCATGGTCATCAACAGTTGCGCGGTAGGGCGCTTCTGCCAAGGCTCATTGCACAGGGTGTCAGGGATTGGATAGCAGATTCGGTCAGCATCGCCGATGTCCAGGCCCAGGCCGGTGCTTTCCACCGTCGAGCCATTGATATCCAGAGCAAATAGAGAGGCCGGCAGGTTGATGCCTTTCTCGTAAACCTTGTGGAGGCTGGTGCGTTCGATGCGCTTGCCGCGCACCACACCATTCATATCCGCAATCAGAAGGTCAACGTACAGAACCTCAGGATGTTCCTTAAGGAACGCGTTCGCTTCGTTAAGCTGAACGGCACGCGGGGGTACCGACATGATGCAACACCTTTGTTGTTAAAAATATCAATCATTGATCTTTTCAGATTCCAGTCAACCCCAACGGCATGCCGAAGTCAAGCGAGGCCTTAATTGCCCTAAAAAAGCGCTCGAATGGCATTTTTGGGGCGGTTTGGGGCGTTTTTATGCCTTTCACTTCTTTGGTAACAGCTTGTTTGAGCGGGCCGTGTTGTATTTTTTACGGGGGTGTTGTGTAAAAAAATGAACAAGGCTAAGCTCGAATCAAACCCATAACAGCAATAATACCGGGGTGCTTCATGTCTCGCCTGCCGTTAATCGGCGTCACCGCCTGCTCCAGGCAGATCGGTCTGCATGCTTATCACATCAGTGGCGACAAGTACGTTCGTGCAGTGGCCACGGCAGCCAGAGGCTTGCCGGTAATTGTGCCGCTGCTGCCGGAGCTGCTGTCCCCGTCCGATATTCTGGACGGTCTGGATGGCATCCTGTTTACCGGTTCACCTTCCAATGTAGAACCTTTTCACTATAGCGGGCCTGCGAGTGCGCCGGGAACCGCCCATGATCCTGCACGCGATGCCACCACCCTGCCGCTGATTCGCGCCGCGGTGGCTGCTGGCATCCCGGTACTGGGGATCTGTCGTGGCTTTCAGGAAATGAACGTCGCATTCGGTGGCAGCCTGCACCAGAGCGTCCACGAGGCCGGTCCCTTCATGGATCACCGTGAAGACGACAGCCTGCCACTGGAAGGGCAATACGCCCCCAGCCACCCGATGCACATCCAGCCCGGTGGCGTGCTGGCGGGCCTGGGCCTGCCGAGCGTGATTTCAGTCAATTCGATTCATGGTCAGGGCGTTGAACGTCTGGCGCCGGGCCTGCATATCGAGGCGTTGGCGCCCGACGGATTGATCGAGGCGCTGTCTGTCAAGGACGCAGAGATCGAGGGAGACCAGGCTTTTGCTTTGGGGGTGCAATGGCACCCCGAATGGCAGGTAAGCTCCAACCCTCACTACCTTGCCATCTTCCAGGCATTTGGCGATGCCTGTCGCAAGCGGGCAATACAACGCGACGCGGACGCGTCAAACAACGCCTGACTCTTAATGAGGTCAGGAAACCCAGCCCAGAGGCATTTATGAGTAACAACCTCGACCAGCTCACCGATTGGTTGAAAGACCACAAGATCACAGAAGTCGAATGCATGATTGGCGATTTGACGGGGATCACCCGTGGCAAGATTTCGCCAACCAACAAGTTCATTGCCGAAAAAGGCATGCGCCTGCCCGAGAGTGTGCTGCTGCAAACAGTGACGGGCGACTATGTCGAAGACGACATCTATTACGAACTGCTCGACCCGGCCGACATCGACATGATCTGCCGTCCGGACGAAAACGCCGTATTTCTCGTGCCGTGGGCCATCGAACCGACCGCCCAGGTGATTCACGATACCTACGACAAGCAAGGCAACCCGATCGAGCTGTCACCGCGCAACGTGCTCAAGAAGGTACTCAAGCTCTATTCCGACAAGGGCTGGCAGCCAATCGTGGCGCCGGAAATGGAGTTTTACCTGACCAAGCGCAGTGACGACCCGGACTATCCACTGCAACCGCCCATTGGCCGTTCCGGGCGTCCGGAGATCGGTCGCCAGTCGTTCTCCATTGAAGCGGCCAACGAATTCGACCCGTTGTTCGAAGACGTCTACGACTGGTGTGAACTGCAAGAGCTGGACCTGGACACCCTGATCCACGAAGACGGCACGGCGCAGATGGAAATCAACTTCCGTCACGGTGACGCGCTGTCCCTGGCCGACCAGATCCTGGTGTTCAAGCGCACCATGCGTGAGGCGGCGCTCAAGCACGACGTGGCGGCGACCTTCATGGCCAAGCCCATGACCGGCGAGCCCGGCAGTGCCATGCACCTGCACCAGAGCATCATCGACCTCGAGACCGGCAAGAACGTCTTCTCCAATGAAGACGGGACCATGAGCCAACTGTTCCTGCATCACATTGGTGGCCTGCAGAAGTTCATCCCTGAGCTGCTGCCGCTGTTCGCGCCCAACGTCAACTCGTTCCGCCGCTTCCTGCCGGACACCTCCGCGCCGGTAAACGTGGAGTGGGGTGAAGAGAACCGTACCGTGGGCCTGCGGGTGCCGGATGCCGGCCCGCAAAACCGTCGGGTGGAAAACCGTCTGCCGGGCGCCGACGCCAACCCGTACCTGGCGATTGCCGCGAGCCTGCTCTGCGGCTACATCGGCATGGTCGAAGGCATCAACCCAAGTGCACCGGTGGTTGGACGGGGTTACGAGCGGCGCAACCTGCGTCTGCCGCTGACCATCGAAGACGCACTGGAGCGCATGGAAAACAGCGCCACTATCGAGAAATACCTGGGCAATAAATTCATCACTGGCTACGTCGCGGTCAAGCGGGCCGAGCATGAAAACTTCAAGCGCGTGATCAGTTCGTGGGAACGGGAGTTCCTGTTGTTCGCCGTCTGATACGCCGGGTGCGGCCCTCAAAAGCCGCACTCTCACCTCACTAGGAGAGCTTTATGACCAGCCACAACCCGCAAACCCGTGAATGGCAAATTCTGAGCAACGATCACCACCTGGCGCCGTTCAGCGATTTCAAGCAGCTTAAAGAGAAAGGCCCGCGCATCATCACCCACGCCAAGGGCGTTTACCTGTGGGACAGCGAAGGCAACAAGATCCTCGACGGCATGGCCGGCCTGTGGTGCGTGGCCATCGGTTACGGTCGCGACGAGCTGGCCGATGCCGCCAGCAAGCAGATGCGTGAGCTGCCGTACTACAACCTGTTCTTCCAGACCGCTCACCCGCCGGTGCTGGAACTGGCCAAGGCCATCGCCGACATCGCACCAGAAGGCATGAACCACGTGTTCTTCACCGGTTCCGGTTCCGAAGGCAACGACACCATGCTGCGCATGGTTCGCCATTACTGGGCGATCAAGGGCCAGCCGAACAAGAAGGTCATCATCAGCCGTAAAAACGGTTACCACGGTTCGACCGTGGCCGGCGCCAGCCTGGGCGGCATGACCTATATGCACGAACAGGGCGACTTGCCGATCCCGGGCATCGTGCACATCCCGCAACCGTACTGGTTCGGTGAAGGCGGCGACATGACACCGGATGAGTTCGGTATCTGGGCGGCCAACCAGCTGGAAGCAAAGATTCTCGAAGTCGGCGTCGACAACGTTGGCGCCTTCATCGCCGAGCCGATCCAGGGTGCCGGCGGCGTGATCGTTCCGCCAGAAAGCTACTGGCCGCGCATCAAGGAAATCCTCGCCAAGTACGACATCCTGTTCGTCGCCGACGAAGTGATCTGTGGTTTCGGCCGTACCGGTGAGTGGTTCGGTAGCGATTTCTACGACCTCAAGCCCGACATGATGACCATCGCCAAGGGCCTGACCTCCGGCTACATCCCGATGGGTGGCCTGATCGTGCGCGATGAAGTGGTCGAGGTGCTGAACGAAGGCGGCGACTTCAACCACGGCTTCACTTACTCCGGCCACCCGGTTGCCGCGGCAGTGGCACTGGAGAACATCCGCATTCTGCGCGAAGAGAAAATTATCGAGCGCGTTCATGCAGAAACGGCACCGTATTTGCAAAAGCGTCTACGGGAACTGAACGATCACCCGTTGGTGGGCGAAGTCCGTGGCGTCGGCTTGCTGGGTGCCATTGAACTGGTTCAGGACAAGGCCACGCGCAAGCGTTACGAGGGCAAGGGCGTAGGCATGATTTGCCGGCAGTTCTGCTTCGACAACGGTCTGATCATGCGCGCAGTAGGGGACACCATGATCATCTCGCCGCCACTGGTGATTACACCGGCGGAAATCGACGAGCTGGTGACCAAGGCGCGTCAGTGCCTGGACTTGACCCTGAGTGCATTGCAACGCTAAGTGCTAGGCTCTGAGCGAAGGGGAATACAGGCCCTTTCGCTCAGGGAGATCAGAAAGCTTGGCCTTTCCTTGAAAGACCGCCACTGAACTTGCCAGACTAGCCATAGTTCCAGTTGCCCGGGTTCGGCCGCGGAACAAGTGGTTCAAAAAAGAACAATTTGGAGCATTACGCATGAAGGCACTAGGTAAAAAGCTCGGTGGCAAGACACTGCTCGCCATGTCCCTGCTGGGGCTAATGGCTGGCGCGGTCCAGGCTGATGACAAGGTACTGCACGTATACAACTGGTCTGACTACATCGCACCGGACACCGTCAAGAAGTTCGAAGACGAGTCGGGCATCAAAGTTGTCTATGACGTCTTCGACAGCAACGAAACCCTGGAAGCCAAGTTGCTGGCAGGCAAGTCCGGCTACGACATCGTCGTACCCTCGAACAACTTCCTGGCCAAGCAAATCAAGGCCGGCGTCTACCAGAAGCTGGACAAGTCCAAGCTGCCTAACTGGAAGAACCTGAACCCTGAGCTGCTCAAGGCCGTCTCGGTCAGCGACCCGGGCAATGAACATGCCTTCCCGTACATGTGGGGCTCGATCGGCATCGGTTTCAACGCCGACAAGGTCAAGGCCGCTCTGGGTGCCGATGCACCGACCAACTCCTGGGACCTGCTGTTCAAGCCGGAAAACGCGGCCAAGCTGAAATCCTGTGGCATCAGTTTCCTCGACTCGCCCACCGAGATGATCCCGGTGGCGCTGCACTACCTGGGCTATCCGACCGACAGCCAGGACAAGAAACAACTGGCCGAAGCCGAAGCGCTGTTCCTGAAGATCCGTCCTTCGGTGGGCTACTTCCACTCGTCCAAGTACATCTCCGACCTGGCCAACGGCAACATCTGCGTGGCCGTGGGTTACTCGGGTGACATCTACCAGGCCAAGGCCCGCGCGGCTGAAGCCGGTGACAAGGTCAAGGTCAGCTACAACATTCCGAAAGAAGGTGCAGGCAGCTTCTATGACATGGTCGCCATCCCCAAGGATGCCGAGAACGTCGAGGGCGCCTACAAGTTCATGACCTTCCTGATGAAGCCGGAAATCATGGCTGAAATCACCAACGCCGTACGTTTCCCGAACGGTAACGCGGCAGCCACGGCACTGGTCGACAAAGACATCACCAGCGACCCGGGTGTTTATCCTCCGGCGGATGTTCTGGCCAAGCTGTATGCGATTGCCGACTTGCCGGCCGCTACCCAGCGGATCCTGACCCGTAGCTGGACCAAGATCAAATCCGGTAAATAAGCCGGTTTGAAGCACTGTCCTGTTGCCGTCGTCGTGCTGACGGCGGCATCAGGAACAATTAAATGACAGAAAGTTTTGCTGGATCGGTTTATCGAGGGTAAGTTGCGCGCCGGTTTTGTTGCCAGGCAGCCATGGCTGTCATGTAACGCTGGGCAACTTGGGCCCAACTATTTAAGAGGACCACCACTTGCCTATTTCTTTGTTTCGCAAAGCCATGCTGGTTGGCGCCGGCCTGACACTCGCCGTCAGTGTGCAAGCCGCACCCACCGTGCATATTTATAACTGGTCGGACTACATCGGCGAAAACACCCTGGCGGACTTCGAAAAAGCCACGGGCATCAAGCCGGTGTATGACGTGTTTGATTCCAATGAAACCCTGGAAGGCAAGTTGCTGGCCGGGCGTACCGGTTATGACGTGGTCGTGCCGTCCAACCACTTCCTGGGCAAACAGATCAAGGCCGGGGCATTCCAGAAGCTCGACAAGTCGCAGCTGCCCAACTACGCCAACCTTGATCCGGTGCTGCTCAAGCGCCTCGAACAAAACGACCCGGGCAACCTGTATGCCGTGCCGTATCTGTGGGGCACCAACGGCATCGGTTACAGCGTCGACAAGGTCAAGGCCGTACTGGGCGTCGACAAGATCGACTCCTGGGGCGTGCTGTTCGAACCGGAAAACATCAAGAAGCTGCAAAGCTGTGGCGTAGCCTTCCTGGATTCCGCCGATGAAATGATGCCGACGGTCCTCAACTACATGGGCCTGAATGCCAACAGCACCAACCCTGAGGATTACAAGAAGGCGGAAGCCAAGCTGCTCGCGGTACGGCCTTACGTGACTTACTTCCATTCCTCCAAATACATTGCAGACCTGGCCAACGGCGACATTTGCGTGGCGATCGGTTTCTCCGGCGACATCTTCCAGGCCAAGGCGCGTGCAGCCGAAGCTGGCAAGGGCGTGAACATCGCGTACTCGATTCCGAAAGAAGGCGGCGCGTTGTGGTTCGACATGCTGGCGATTCCCAAGGACTCGTCCAACGTCAAGCAAGCCAATGCGTTCATCAACTACTTGCTCAAGCCTGAGGTGATTGCCCAGGTCAGCGATTATGTCGGCTATGCCAACCCGAACCCTGCGTCGGACAAGCTGATGGATCAGTCGATTCGCGAAGACGAGTCGGTGTATCCACCACAAGTGGTCCTCGACAAGACCTACGTGTCGATCGAGCTGCCACCGAACATTCAACGCTTGATGACCCGCAGCTGGACCAAGGTCAAGTCGGGTAAATAGTGACAAAGGCTCAACCTATCCAAGGTTTCGCCCGTATTGGGCGAACTGCACTCTTTTTGTTGGGAGTTTCGTAAATGGCAGTTGCCTCCGGCGCCTATAAGAAAGCCCTCGAGGGCGACCAGACACCTAAGCAGGTGCTGGTCAAAATCGACCGGGTCACGAAGAAGTTCGACGAGACGATTGCCGTGGACGATGTGTCCCTGGAAATCAAGAAAGGCGAGATCTTCGCCCTGCTCGGCGGTTCGGGATCGGGCAAATCGACCTTGCTGCGCATGCTCGCAGGGTTCGAACGGCCTACGGAGGGACGCATTTTCCTCGACGGCGTGGACATCACGGACATGCCGCCGTACGAGCGCCCGATCAACATGATGTTCCAGTCCTACGCCCTGTTCCCGCACATGACGGTAGCGCAGAACATTGCCTTCGGCCTCAAGCAGGACAAGATCCCGACGGCCGAGGTCGACGCCCGAGTGGCCGAGATGCTCAAGCTGGTGCAGATGAGCCAGTACGCCAAACGTAAGCCGCACCAGCTCTCCGGTGGTCAGCGCCAGCGTGTGGCCCTGGCCCGATCCCTGGCCAAGCGCCCGAAGCTGTTGCTGCTCGACGAACCGATGGGTGCGCTGGACAAGAAACTGCGCTCGCAGATGCAGTTGGAGCTGGTGGAAATCATCGAGCGCGTGGGCGTGACCTGCGTCATGGTGACCCACGATCAGGAAGAGGCCATGACCATGGCCGAGCGCATCGCGATCATGCACCTGGGCTGGATCGCCCAGATCGGCAGCCCGATCGACATCTACGAAACCCCGACCAGCCGCCTGGTCTGCGAGTTCATCGGCAACGTCAACATCTTCGAAGGTGAAGTGGTGGACGACGCCGAGGGCCATGCGCTGATCACCTGCAAGGACCTGGATCGCAACATCTACGTGGGGCACGGCATCAGCACCTCGGTGCAGGACAAGTCGGTGACCTACGCGATTCGCCCGGAAAAACTGCTGGTCACCGCAGAAATGCCGACCTGCGAACACAACTGGTCGAGCGGTAAGGTGCATGACATTGCCTACCTGGGCGGCCACTCGGTGTTCTACGTCGAGCTGCCGAGCGGCAAGCTGGTGCAGTCGTTCGTGGCCAACGCCGAACGTCGCGGGCAGCGTCCGACCTGGGGCGACCAGGTCTACGTCTGGTGGGAAGATGACAGCGGCGTGGTACTGCGCTCATGAACATGCGAAAGCTCAAGCGTCGACTCAGTCGAATAATTCCCGGTGGCCGTCAGCTGGTCATCGGGGTTCCGTTCCTCTGGCTGTTCCTGTTCTTCATGTTGCCGTTCTTCATCGTGTTGAAGATCAGCTTCGCCGAAGCGGACGTGGCCATTCCACCGTACACCGAGATCTACAGCTTCGTTGAGCAGAAGCTGCAGCTGCTGCTCAACCTCGGCAACTACGTGATGCTCAGCGAGGATGAGCTGTACATCGCCGCTTACCTCGGCTCGTTGAAGATGGCGCTGATCAGCACCATCCTCTGTTTGCTGATCGGCTACCCGATGGCCTATGCCATTGCCAGTGCGCGCAAGGAAATGCAGACCGTGCTGGTGCTGCTGATCATGATGCCGACCTGGACCGCGATCCTGATCCGCGTGTACGCGTGGATGGGCATCCTCAGCAACAACGGGCTGCTCAATGGCTTCCTGATGACCATGGGCTGGATCGACGAACCGCTGCAGATCCTCAATACCAACCTGGCGGTCTATATCGGCGTGGTCTATTCCTACCTGCCGTTCATGATCCTGCCGCTCTACGCCAACCTGGTGAAGCACGACACCAGCTTGCTGGAAGCCGCGTCCGACTTGGGTTCGAGCACCTTCAACAGCTTTTGGAAGATCACCGTGCCGCTGTCGAAAAACGGCATCATTGCCGGCTGCATGCTGGTGTTCATCCCGGTGGTGGGTGAGTTCGTGATCCCGGAACTGCTGGGCGGTCCGGAAACCCTGATGATCGGTAAAGTGCTGTGGCAAGAGTTCTTCAACAACCGTGACTGGCCGGTGGCGTCTGCCTTGGCTGTGGTGATGCTGGCAATCCTGATTGTGCCGATCATTCTGTTCAACCGCAGTCAGGCCAAGGAAATGGAGGGTAGAGAATGAAGCGCTTTCGTTTCTCCAGCCTGATGCTGGTGCTGGGCCTGTTGTTCATCTACCTGCCGATGCTGATCTTGGTGATCTACTCGTTCAACGCCTCGAAACTGGTAACGGTCTGGGGCGGCTGGTCGATCAAGTGGTACGTCGGCCTGCTGGACAACTCCCAGCTGATGGGTTCGGTGGTGCGCTCGCTGGAAATCGCCTGCTACACCGCGATTGCAGCGGTTGCCCTGGGCACCCTGGCGGCCTTCGTGCTGACCCGGATTACCCACTTCAAGGGCCGCACGCTGTTCGGTGGCCTGGTGACCGCGCCGCTGGTAATGCCGGAAGTGATCACCGGTCTGTCGCTGCTGCTGCTGTTCGTGGCCATGGCGCAGATGATCGGCTGGCCGCAGGAGCGTGGCATCGTCACCATCTGGATCGCCCACACCACGTTCTGCGCCGCCTATGTGGCGGTGGTGGTGTCGGCGCGGTTGCGCGAGCTGGACCTGTCCATCGAAGAGGCGGCCATGGATCTGGGTGCGAAGCCGTGGAAGGTGTTCTTCCTGATCACCATCCCGATGATCGCGCCGTCGCTGGCGGCGGGCGGCATGATGTCCTTTGCGTTGTCCCTGGATGACCTGGTGCTCGCCAGCTTCGTCTCCGGCCCAGGTTCCACCACCCTGCCGATGGAAGTGTTCTCGGCGGTGCGCCTGGGCGTGAAGCCCGAGATCAACGCCGTGGCCAGCCTGATCCTGCTGGCGGTATCGATCGTGACCTTCCTGGTCTGGTTCTTCAGCCGTCGCGCCGAAGAAAACCGCAAGCGTGCAATTCAGCAAGCCATCGAGGAAAGTGCCGCCGATTCCTGGAAACAACCGGACGTGCGCCGGGCCCAGGCACCGGAAGCGGCTTAAGCCCGCTGTACAAAAAACCTCGCTCCCGGCATCGGGAGCGAGGTTTTTTTATGCCTTCGGTCTGGCGTATCCGATGTCATGGGATTGCAGGTTTTCAGTCGCTACTGCGCGCCCCGCGCCGGCAGCAGTTTCAAGGTGCTGCGGGTATTGGCGGTCACTTCTTCTTCGCTGAAGTGCGCTTGATGGTAGATACCTTCGACATAGGCTTCGGCCTGGTCGGCGTAGTGCGGGTCGAACGGCACGCCGCTCTGGCCGACCGGGTTGATGGTCAGGCCGTGGGCGGGGTCGGCGAAATCGATGATGCGTCGGGTCGACGGGCCGTAGGTCACGAGCCACGGCGCGGGGCCGATCTTGGCCGAGAGGTTGTTCGGCACCTCATGGGTGCCGGGAGCCTCGAACGGGCCGACGTCGAAGATGCGCTCCAGGGGCTTTTGCGTGCCCAGCGGATGGTTATGGGTCAGGGTATGGGCCTTGCCCCATTGCCATTGGGAGGCATCCGGGCCGAGGGTGGTTTTCAGGTGCGCCAGGCTGGCATTCCAGGCGGCCTTGACCACGTCGGCACGGGTTTCCCTGACCGGTGTGGCGCGGTTGTCCCACCACGGCGAATCCGCGTTCGCCGCCAACCGTGGCAGCGCGGCATCGATCACCCGGGTCGAGAGCAGGGTGCCGAAAAAGCTGTCGCCGAGTTCGTCATGCAGTGCGCCGTCGGCCAGGTTGAACAGGAACTGGTTGAACAGCGTGGCGCTGATGGACTCCAGCGGGTAGTCGCCTTTCCACAGTGCCAGTTGTTCCACCCATTTGCGCTCCTGCGGGTCGCTGACCACGTCACGCAATACCGGCAACAGCGGTGCCAGGAGGCGAGGGCCGTAGCCAGTGGTGGTGCCCAGTTGCAGTTTCTGGGTGGCGTCGATGTCCCACTTCAGGTTCTTGTCGCTGAGCTGAAGGTTGAGCTGCTGGCCACGGTCGGCCAGGTTGTAGTAACCAGGAATCTCCATGCCTGTCGGCGAGACCGGCTGGAAGTTGGCCGAGACGATGTAGCCGCGCGCCGGGTTTTCTTCCTGCGGGTTGGCGCTGAACGGGTAGAAGCCTTCTTTGTCGGCCTGGTGGGTGCTGCCGTCGAGGATGAAGCCTGGCTTGACCCCGGCCGGACGCTTGGGCAGTTGTGCCGCGGCCCACCAACCGATATCGCCCTTGGCGTTGGCCCAGACGATATTCAGCCCGGGTGCCTGCACCTTGGCGGACGCGGCGCGGGCCTTGGCCAGGGTGTCGGCGCGATTGAGCTGGTAGAAGCCTTCGAGGATCGGGTTCTGGGTGTCGAGGAACGCCCACCACATGGCGATCGGGGTCTTGCCGGCGTTGGCGCCGAGCACGTCGTTGATGATCGGCCCGTGGGGCGACTGACGCAGGGTGAAGTTGACCGGCGCCTGGCCCTTCACGGCAATCTGCTGCTCGGTCGTGACTAGGTCGACCCACTTGTCGCGGTACCAGACCTGATTGGGATTGTCCGGGTTGACCTTCTCGGCGATCAGGTCGAGGTCATCGTTCTGGAACATCGTCAGGCTCCAGCCGAAGTCCAGGTTGTGACCCAGGAATGCGAAGGGCACCAGTGCCTGATGGTGGCCGTAGAGTTCCAGGCCCGGTGCCGACAGCTGGGCTTCGTACCACACCGCCGGCGCCGAGAAGCGAATGTGCGGGTCGCCGGCCAGCAAGGGCTTGCCACTCTTGGTGTGGTTGCCGGCAATCACCCAGGCGTTGCTGCCTTCGAATTGCGGCAGGCCGTTGTCGGCCAGCGCTTGCTCGCTCAGGCGGGCAATGGCGTTGAGGTCTTGCCAGTCACTGGCGCTGAGGGCTGGAGCATTGGGGGTGTGCTGCTGAGCCAGCACGCCCTTGGGCTGCCAGTCGAGGTCGAAGATATTCAGGTAGTCGTGGCCCAACTGATCACGCACGTAGGTCATTACCGGTTCGGTGCGAAAGGCCGCGGCAAAGCTGTAGGCCATGTAGCCGGCGACGCTGACGCTGTCCTGTGCGGTGAACGGCCGCTTGCGGATGCCCAGCACGTCGAACTCCACCGGTGCGGCGTGAGTGTCCTGATACTGGTTGATCCCGTCCAGGTAGGCTTGCAGGGCCTTCCACGCCGGGGATTGCTTGTCGAGCGCGGCCACATAGCTGTCGGCGCGCTCACGGATGCGCAGGCTGCGAAATAGCTTGTCGGTGTCGAGCAGCTTGGGACCCAGTACTTCGGCCAGTTCGCCCCGGGACAGGCGGCGCATGGCTTCCATCTGGAACAGTCGGTCCTGGGCCTGCACATAGCCGAGGGTGCGGTACAGGTCGAGTTCGCTTTCGGCGCGAATGTGCGGCACGCCGCGCTCGTCGTAACGCACCGTCACCGACCCTTCCAGATGCTGCAACTGCACCAGGCCCTGGCGCGAAGGCTGTTTGCTGTACACGTACCAGCCAGCGCCGACGATGAGGGCCGCAAGCAGTACAGCCAGTAGGGTCAGGACGCGTTTCATGGGAACTCCTTGTTCTTTTTATGGGTGCCGCCAGCCAGGGCGATCACATTTAGCACAGACCTTGTGCGTCGGGCATCACCTACCTTGAAAAGTCCTGAATGCCCTACTGCGGTTCACTGGCCCACGGGCAATAGCAGCCCACCGCCAGGGTGTGGGTGGCGCTGACGGGACGGTCTTCGCTGAGGGCTTGCAGGATGGGTTCGATAAAGCTGTTGCTCGAGTTGCACGTCAGGCCTTCGCTGTAAGGCCCGAAGTACGCCAGTTTGCCGCTGCGATCCCAGATCGCCACCGCCGGGCTGGCGGGGATCTGTTCCGAGCCTGGGAGGATTTCCAGGGTTTTCAGGCCGCTCAGGGTGCCGGGCAACTGCCCCTGGCTGCCGGGTTTCTGGACCGCGTAGAACTGCACGCCTTGGGGGGCGTAGTGCGTCAGCAGCTCGGCCAGGTGCTGTTGATTGCCGACGTTGCATGGGCACGCCGGGTCCCAGAAGTGCACGACGCGAATCGCGCCGGGGCCGGCCAGGTGCTCGGGAAGACGCAAGGGGTCGCCGGAAAACACCGCCGTGTGCGAGCTGAATGCCCGCAGGTAGCGCCCCTGAAACCAGTCGTACGCCGCCCACAGCACGCCGGCGCATATCAGGGCGAGCAGGGCGGCAAGCAATGTCGTGCGGGAGTGCGGGCGCATACGAAACCATCCTTGAAGGTGGCGTAGCTTGCCATGCTTGCCACGACAGATGAATATCGCAGGCCCATAAAGTCTGTTTCGCGCTCCGCGCTTTGCCTGGAAACCCGCCATGCCTGCCACCTTCGATCCCGATCACCTGCGCGCCAGCCTGCGGCCCCTGGCACAGGCGCAGCCGCTGTCGGTGGAGGCCCGGGCCTACCGGAATTTCTACGGGCTGGATTTCCCGGGGCGCACGCTGCGCACGGGGCTTGGCCGTTTCGAGGTGGACGGTTATGAACTGGTCAGCCAGCTCTGGTGGCCCGAGGGGGCGAAGGCGACGCTGTTTCTGTTTCACGGCTTCTACGATCACACCGGGCTGTACCGGCATGTGATCGAGTGGGCACTGGATCAGGGTTTTGCCGTGATCGCTTGCGACTTGCCGGGGCACGGTTTGTCCAGCGGCGAGCGTGCCAGCATCCGGGATTTCGCCGAGTACCAGGACACGCTGCAAGGGGTGTTCGCCGAGGCGCGATCCGTTGGCCTGCCACAGCCGTGGCATCTGTGTGGGCAGAGTACCGGCGGGGCGATCGTGATTGATCATGTGCTCAATCAGGGTGCGAACAGTCCGGCCCAGGGCCAGGTGATTCTGCTGTCACCCCTGGTGCGGCCACGGGCCTGGGGCTGGTCGCAGTTCAGTTATTACCTGCTCAAGCCGTTCGTCAAAGGCATCGCCCGACGTTTCAGCGAGAACTCCAACGACCCGACGTTCTTGCCCTTTCTGCAGGCCGACCCGCTGCAGCCACAACGCTTGCCGACCGCCTGGGTCGGGGCGCTGGCGAGCTGGATCAAGCGCATCGAAGCGGCCCCACGCAGCAGTCGTACGCCGTTGATCGTGCAGGGGCAGTCAGACATGACGGTGGATTGGCAGCACAACCTTGAGGTACTGGCAGGCAAGTTCGAACGCCCGCAGGTGTTGAAACTGCCCGAGGCCCGCCATCATCTGGCGAACGAAACCCAGGCGTTGCGCCAGGAGTATTTCGGGTTTTTGACCAAGCGGATGAAGGGCTGGAATCGTTAGCGCCTGTTGCGATTCGCCGAAAGCGATCGTCCAGGCACCGAAGATTACGGGTTGAGGCTCGAGGTACTCTGGCCCACTGCCAACCCCGCGCGAATCGCCGCCAGTGCCGCCTGGTAGTAAGCCTTGCCTTGTGGCGACTCGGCGAACGTGGCGAATTCTTCAAGCTCCGGATCGGACAGGTCGCGATACACGTAGAGCAAGGTGTTGTTCAGATCGCTGCCAATCTGTTCCATCAAGCGCTGGCGCTGGCCGTTCAACATGCCTTGGGCCTGGCCGCCGCCGAGCAGGCCGGGAATCATCTGGCTCAGGCTGTCCGCCGCCACGCCGGCGATTGCCAGGCTGACTTCGGCACCGGCTTCGCGCGCGGGCAGGGCCTGGGCCAAGTGCCCGATGATCAACTGGCGAGTGTCGCTGGCTTCCATTTTCGGCAGGCCCTTGGCGTTTTTCGCCAACTGGTCGCGGCGGGTCGCGAGCAACTCGGCGGCGATGATCTTGCGCCCCAGGGGTGACTGGAAGAAGGCTAGTGCCGGTTTCGGATCCGGGAGGTTTTTACGCAGTTGCGCTTCGGCGCGGCGATCCATGGCCTGCGGCGCAAAGCGTTGATTGCTGTTATTGACCAGCGCTTGGAATACCGCTGGCGGCAAACTATTTTGGTAGCGCTGCTGGGCGGCGGTCAGGGCATCGTTAAAATGCGCTCGCTGCTCTGGCCAACCGGCGACCTTGTATAACTGGTCGTGGCCGTCTGCCCAAGCGGGAAAAGTGCAGAGCATCAACAGTGAAAAAAGCAAACGGCGCATAAGGACTCCTGTCGGCAGGCGACTATTCTCCGGGGCCAGACACAGGTTGTCGAGAATTCGTATCAGGATCGTCTGCTTATCCGACGATCCTCCGCTATGCGGTGCTGTCGGATTTGCTGGCGCAGGAATACTATGCGCGCCATGCACATACCCTCTGATCACCCGCTGCTGTTACGTATCGTTGACGACCTGGCTGCACGCGGCTGGTCGCAGCAGGCTATTTTCTTGCCTCAGGGTCTGACCACCGAGCTGGCGGCTGAATGCCGCAAGCGTGCGGCCGAGGGTGAACTGGCGCCGGCGGCGGTAGGGCGCGGGCCGTTCTCGGAGATTCGCGAAGGTATCCGTGGCGATCACATTCAGTGGCTGGAGCCCGGGCAAGCCGAGGCCTGCGACCGCTATCTGGGTTTGATGGACAGCCTGCGCGAGGCATTGAACCGCGGCTTGTTTCTGGGCCTTGAGGATTTCGAAAGCCATTTCGCCCTGTACCCGCCCGGGGCGTTCTACCTCAAGCATGTCGACCGTTTTCGCGACGACGACCGGCGCATGGTCTCGGCGGTGATCTACCTCAACGATGCCTGGTTGCCGGAACATGGCGGTCAGTTGCGGATGTACCTGGAGGAGGACGCCGAGCATGATGTGGTGCCCACGGGTGGCTGTCTGGTGGTATTCCTGTCAGGCGAAGTGCCCCATGAAGTCCTGCCCGCGACCCGCGAACGCCTGTCATTGACCGGCTGGTTTCGCCGGCGGGGCAACGAGCCGTTCTGATCATGCAAAAAATCCTTGTGAGCCGTTGTTTGCTGGGGCACCGCGTCCGTTACGACGGTGGCGCCAGCGGGCCGTTCAATCAGCTGGAGCAGTGGATCGCCGAAGGTCGGGTGATCGCCTTGTGCCCGGAAGTCGCCGGCGGCTTGCCGACGCCTCGGGCAGCGGCGGAGATTCCCGGCGGCCAGGGTGTCCAGGTGCTTGAGGGTACGGCCCGGGTAATCACGACTGAGGGCGAGGACGTCAGTGATGCGTTCCTGTCGGGCGCGCGCCAGGCACTGGAATTGGTGCAACAGCACGGCATCCGCATCGCCGTGCTCAAGGCCAACAGCCCGTCCTGCGGTAACCTGCTGACCTATGACGGGACCTTCAGCGGGGTCAAGGTCAGCGGCGAGGGGGTCACCGCAGCCTTGTTGACCCGTCATGGCGTGCGGGTGTTCAGTGAGTTGCAACTGGCCGAGGCAGCAATCGCGTTGTCTGCGCTGGACTGACATCAAGCGCATAACCTGTGGCGAGGATCTCGAGCTCTTACAGTTTTGGCGGCTGGCTCGCGTCCATGCCGAACCACTTTTCCGACAGTTTCATCAACCGGCCGTCTGCCTTGAGCCGTTGCAACGCTCGGTCGATGCCGGCCTGGAAGGCCGGGTTACCCTTTTGAAACGGAATCGCCAGGCTCAGGGTCGGACCGACCCTGGCCCCTTCCTTGACGGGCAAGCGGCTGTCGCGAATGGCGTAGGGAATCAACAGGCGATCACTGATGGCCGCGTCGAGCTGTTTGTCCGCCACGTCCTTGAGCGGTTGTTGTGCGTCGGGGTAGCTGCGCAGGTCAATGCCCTCGACGCTGCGCGCCTGATCGACGAACTGACTGCCTTGCGCAACGCCCAGGGCCTGTCCCTTGAGCGCCAGCAATGAGCCGAGCGGGCGCTGTTCTTCCTGGCGAACGATCAATTGTGCACTCGAATAGCTATAAGGTTCGCTGAAGTCGAAACGATCCTTGAGCTCCGGGGTCAGTGCTATGTGATTGATCGCGACGTCGTACTTGCCGCTTTCAACGCCCGGCAGCAGGTCGGTGGAATCGGTGACGACGAAATCGGCGCGCACATCCAGCTCGCTGGCCAGCAGTTGGCCGAGTTCGACTTCGAAACCGGTCAGCTTGCCGTCTTCCTTGAAGTTGAACGGTGGCGTATTGGCTTCAAGTGCAATGCGCAGTTCGCCGCGGTCATTGACTTCATCGATCAGTTCGGCGTGAGCCAAAGGGCTCAGAAGGGGTAGCAACATGATCAGGCCAGGCAGAAAACGCATGGTCACTCCTTGAATTATTTATAGGCGACGCGCTGTTGCGGCTCGCTTTGCTATGGTGTTGAGGTCCTTCGACAACGAATTGCTACGAAGTTGTCCCATTCGTAGAGATTAAGCGGAAAAATGGAGAAAAGAATGAAAACCTTTTTGTCTCGTGCAGCCCTGGCGGGTTTGATGCTCAGTGCTTCGATGCTGGCCAGTGCGGCGGATATCCCACGCACCCAGGCACCGCAGGACGCGCAAGTATTTATCGTCACCCCGGTCAACGGCGATACCGTGGCCAAGACCTTTAAAGTCAAGTTCGGTGTCAGTGACATTTCCCTGGCTCCGGCGGGTGATCAAACCCCTCACACCGGGCACCACCATTTGCTGATCGACGTCGACAAGCTGCCGGCCGAGAACCTGCCGATTCCGGCGGACGCCCAGCACATCCACTTCGGCAAGGCCCAGACCGAAACCGAAGTGACCCTGGCGCCTGGCAAGCACACCTTGCAACTGGAGTTGGGGGACAAGAACCACATGCCGTTCGACCCGCCGATCCTTTCGGAAAAAATCACCGTCACGGTGGAATGAAAAAAGGGAGCCCCGATGGGGGGGCTCCCTTTTTCATAACGGCAAGCTGTAAGCCTCAGGTTAAAGCAAAGGCGAACTCGACTTGCCGCTTGCAGCTGCTCTTAGAACAGCACCCGGCTACGGATGGTGCCTTTGATGTGCTGCAGCTTCTCTTGCGCCAGGTCCGAGTACTCGGCATCGACGTCGATCACGACGTAGCCGACTTTCTCGTTGGTCTGCAGGAACTGACCGGAAATGTTGATACCGTTTTCGGCGAAGACCTTGTTGATCTCGCTCATCACACCCGGGATGTTCTCGTGGATGTGCAGCAAACGGTGCTTGCCAGGGTGAGCCGGCAGGGCCACTTCCGGGAAGTTGACCGAGGACACCGACGTACCATTGTCGCTGTACTTGACCAGCTTCTCGGCTACTTCCAGGCCGATGTTGGCCTGCGCTTCAGCGGTAGAACCGCCGATGTGCGGGGTCAGGATCACATTGTCCAGGCCACGCAGCGGGCTTTCGAACTCTTCGTCGTTGGAGCGTGGCTCCACCGGGAATACGTCGATGGCCGCGCCGATCAGGTGCTTGTCCTTGATCGCGTCCGCCAGGGCGTCCAGCTCGACCACGGTGCCGCGAGCGGCGTTGATCAGGATCCCGCCCTTCTTGATGGCGCGGATTTCCTTCTCGCCGACCATCCACTGGGTAGCCGCGGTTTCCGGTACGTGCAGGGTCACGATGTCAGACATGCCCAGCAACTCGTGCAGGTTGCCGACCTGGGTGGCGTTACCCAGTGGCAGCTTGGTCACGGTGTCGTAGAAGTACACCTGCATACCGAGGCCTTCGGCCAGGACCGACAGTTGGGTACCGATCGAGCCGTAACCGACGATGCCCAGCTTCTTGCCCCGGATTTCGAAGGAGTTGGCCGCGCTCTTGATCCAGCCGCCACGGTGGCAGGAAGCGTTTTTCTCCGGGATGCCGCGCAGCAGCAGGATCGCTTCGGCCAGCACCAGCTCGGCGACGGAGCGGGTGTTGGAGTACGGAGCGTTGAACACCGCGATACCACGCTCGCGGGCAGCGCTGAGGTCGACCTGGTTGGTGCCGATGCAGAAACAGCCCACAGCGACCAGTTTCTTCGCGTGATCGAAGATTTCTTCGGTCAGTTGAGTGCGAGAGCGAATACCGATGAAGTGCGCATCGGCGATCTTTTCCTTGAGCTGGGCTTCCGGCAGAGAACCTGTGAGGTACTCAATGCTGGTGTAGCCCGCCGCCTTGAGGACGTCGACAGCCGATTGGTGGACGCCTTCGAGAAGAAGGAACTTGATCTTGCTCTTATCGAGAGAAGTCTTGCTCATCTGCGTAAACCTGTATCCCGGAGATAAATGGCAGGAAATGGTCAACAGATGCTGACCCGGACGGCAGGAAAGCCGTCGCCGCAGAACAGCCTTTGGGCACTACCCTGCGGGGTCGGTATGCTAGCATATGCACCCCGCTAAACACTCATTCCTGCGACGTGAAGCGTTCTCAGGATGACCATGAATTGTTCGAGAGTTCTGTCGATGACCAATCCTGCCCTGATTGATGAGCTGAAGACCCTGGTTGAGCCTGGCAAGGTGTTGACCGATGCCGACTCCCTGAATGCTTACGGTAAGGATTGGACCAAGCATTTCGCCCCGGCCCCGATGGCCATCGTGTTTCCCAAGACCACGGAGCAGGTCCAGGCCATTGTGCGCTGGGCCAATGAGCACAAGGTCGCACTGGTGCCGTCCGGCGGGCGTACCGGGCTTTCCGCTGCGGCGGTGGCTGCCAATGGCGAAGTGGTCGTGTCCTTCGACTACATGAACCAGATCCTCGACGTGAACCTGACCGATCGCACGGCTGTTTGTCAGCCGGGTGTGGTCACAGAGCATTTGCAGAACGTGGCCGAAGAAAAAGGCCTGTACTACCCGGTGGATTTCGCGTCTGCGGGCTCCAGCCAAATTGGCGGCAATATCGGCACCAATGCCGGTGGTATCAAGGTCATTCGCTACGGCATGACCCGTAACTGGGTGGCCGGCATGAAAGTGGTCACCGGCAAGGGCGACCTGCTGGAACTGAACCGCGACCTGATCAAGAACGCGACCGGCTACGACATGCGTCAGCTGTTCATCGGTGCCGAAGGCACCCTCGGTTTTGTGGTCGAAGCGACCATGCGCCTGGATCGCGCACCGAAAAACCTCACTGCCATGGTGCTCGGCACCGCCGACTTCGACTCGATCATGCCGGTGCTGCACGCGTTCCAGAGCAAGCTCGACCTGACCGCCTTCGAATTCTTCTCCGACAAGGCCCTGGCCAAAGTCCTGGCGCGTGGCGACGTGCCTGCCCCTTTCGAGTCCGATTGCCCGTTCTACGCGCTGCTGGAATTCGAAGCGACCACTGAGGAAGTGGCCAACCACGCCCTGGAAACCTTCGAACACTGCGTCGAGGAAGGCTGGGTGCTGGACGGCGTGATGAGCCAGAGCGAATCGCAACTGCAAAACCTGTGGAAGCTGCGCGAGTACATCTCCGAGACCATTTCCCACTGGACACCGTACAAGAACGACATTTCGGTCACCGTGTCGAAAGTGCCGGCATTCCTGAAGGAAATCGACGCGATTGTCGGTGAACACTACCCGGACTTCGAAATCGTCTGGTTCGGCCACATCGGCGATGGCAACCTGCACCTGAACATCCTCAAGCCGGATAACCTGAGCAAGGACGAGTTCTTCGCCAAGTGCGCAACGGTGAACAAGTGGGTGTTCGAAACCGTCGAGAAGTACAACGGTTCGATTTCCGCCGAGCACGGCGTGGGCATGACCAAGCGCGATTACTTGACCTACAGCCGCTCCCCGGTCGAGATCGAGTACATGAAGGCCGTCAAGGCGGTGTTCGACCCGAATGGCATCATGAACCCGGGCAAGATCTTCGCTGTTTGAAGGGGTCGTACCTGAAGAATCACTAAGGCAGGAGTCGGTAATGAGCTATCAGCACCAATATGTCGACGGTACACGTATTCATTTCCCGGTCGGGAAAGTGGTGTGTATCGGGCGCAATTACGCCGAGCACGCCAAGGAACTGGACAACCCGGTGCCGACCGAGCCGTTGCTGTTCATCAAGCCAGGCAGCTGCGTGGTGCCGTTGGACGGTGGTTTTGCCATTCCGGTCGATCGCGGTTCGGTGCACTACGAAGCGGAAATCGCGGTGCTGATCGGCAAGCCGCTGTCGACCCGGCCGAGTCGTGAGGAGGTGCTGGATGCAATTTCCGGGTTTGCCCCCGCGCTGGACCTGACCCTGCGTGACAAGCAGGCCGAGCTCAAGTCCAAGGGCCTGCCATGGGAAATCGCCAAGTGTTTCGATGGTGCCTGTGTACTGGCGCCGTTCGTGGTCAGCAGCACCTTTGCCGACCTGAGCGACATTGGCATCCGCCTGACCATTAATGGCGAAGTTCGCCAGGATGGCAACAGCAGCGCCATGCTCAACCCGATCGTGCCGATGATCCAGCACATGGCCGGCTGCTTCTCGCTGCAGGCCGGTGACGTGATCCTGACCGGCACGCCGGTGGGCGTGGGCCCGCTGAATGTCGGTGACGAACTGGTGCTGGAGCTTCCAGGCGCCGGTAGCTTTACCAGCAGCGTTCGCTGAACCACGGTCGCCAGCTGCGCCGCCTCCCTTTGGAGCTGGCGCTGCCTGCGATCTATTGACCTGGCTGTTTGCTGCGTCCTTTCCTGAAAACGACCCCTGCGCGCCGTCCGGTTGTGGCTGCAACCCCATGGCCATTAAGCTTGAATTCATCAAGGCGTGATATTTCATCCTCCCGATTCGTTTTTTGAGCAGCCTGAATGCGCCGACTAGCCCGCCCCAAATCCCTTGCCTTGATTATGTTGATCGCCGCCGTGCTGGCATTGGGTGTGCTGGGTCAGTACTACCGCCTTTACGAGCGTACCTGGTTCAACCTGCAGGCCTGGTTGCACCCGCTCAGTGAACAGTCCATGGCGCTCAATGACTACCAGGTGGTGATCGAGGCGAAGGTGATCGACGGGCTGGACGATGATGTTTCGGCACTGACCTTTGATCCGGTGCGTAAAAGCCTGTTCACCGTGACCAATCAGAATTCCGAGCTGATCGAGATGTCCCTCGATGGGCAAATCCTGCGCCGCGTGGCGCTGGTGGGGTTTGGCGACCCGGAGGCGGTGGAGTTCATCAGTGCCGACACCTATGTGATCAGCGATGAGCGTCAGCAGCGCCTGATCAAGATTCACCTGGAGGACGGCACGACGTTCCTTGATGCCGCCGATGCCGAGCAGATGACCCTGGGCGTGCACATGACCCGGAACAAGGGGTTTGAAGGCCTGGCCTACGACTCCAAGGGCAAGCGCCTGTTTGTCGCCAAGGAACGCGACCCGATGCTGATCTATGAAGTGCAGGGCTTTCCGCACTTCGATCCAGAAAAGTCCTATGCCGTTCACGTGGTCAACAACCCCAAGCGCGATGCCGGGATGTTTGTGCGTGACCTCTCGAGCCTGCAATACGACGAGCGCAGCGGCCACTTGCTGGCGCTGTCGGATGAGTCGCGGCTAATTCTGGAGCTGGATATCGACGGTCGGCCGTTGAGCACGATGTCGCTGAGCAAGGGGCGTCAGGGCTTGCAAAAGACCGTGCCGCAAGCGGAGGGGATCGCCATGGATGACGATGGCACCCTGTATCTGGTGAGTGAGCCGAATCTGTTTTACGTGTTCAAGAAGCCCGCGCAGAACTGACAAACACCCCAAAACACCGGTGGGAGCGGGCTTGCTCGCTCCCACACTGATTTGCGTTGGATTTACTCAGCGCGCAGGGTTTTCACGCCTTCGCTGGTACCCAGCAGCAACAGATCCGCCGGACGCGCCGCGAACAGGCCGTTGGTGACCACGCCGACGATGGCGTTGATCTGTGTCTCGAGCTCCACCGGGTTGGTGATCTGCATGTTGAACACATCGAGGATGATGTTGCCGTTGTCGGTCAACACGCCTTCACGGTAGACCGGGTCGCCGCCCAGCTTCACCAGCTCGCGGGCTACGTGGCTGCGGGCCATTGGAATCACTTCGACCGGCAGCGGGAAGTTGCCCAGTACCGGCACCAGCTTGCTGGCATCGGCGATGCAGATGAAGGTCTTGGCCACGGCCGCCACGATCTTCTCGCGGGTCAGGGCCGCGCCACCGCCCTTGATCAGGTTCAGGTGCTCGTCGCTTTCATCGGCGCCGTCGACGTAGAACTCCAGGTCGCTGACGGTGTTCAGCTCGTACACCGGGATCCCGTGGCCCTTGAGGCGCGCGGCGGTGGCTTCGGAGCTGGCGACGGCGCCATCGAATGCACCCTTGTGCAGGGCCAGCGCATCGATGAAGCAATTGGCGGTGGAGCCGGTGCCGACCCCGACGATGCTCTTGTCGTCGAGTTTAGGAAGGATGAAATCGACCGCGGCCTGCGCCACTGCCTGTTTGAGTTGATCCTGGGTCATGCGGGCTCCGAGGTGCCATAAGGGAGGACAGAAGGCCGGCATTATAGCGCCATGCCGGGCCAAAACCTCTGGATTCGTGTGGTCGTGCGGCCAAAAGCCGGGTTAGACTCTTTGGCCCTGCCCAACTCGCCCAGTGATGCTTTCCGATGCTCGAACAGTACGTCAAAAAGATCCTCACCTCGCGCGTTTATGACGTTGCCGTAGAAACCCCATTGCAGACTGCTCGCCAGCTCTCCGAGCGGCTGGGCAACACGATCTGGCTCAAGCGCGAAGACTTGCAGCCGGTGTTCTCGTTCAAGATTCGCGGCGCTTATAACAAGCTGACCCAGTTGAGCGATGAAGAGCGAGCGCGTGGCGTGGTCACCGCGTCGGCGGGCAACCATGCCCAGGGCCTGGCCCTGGCGGCCAAGGTGCTGGGTGTGAAGGCGACCATCGTCATGCCCAAGACCACCCCGGAGATCAAGGTCGAAGGCGTGCGCTCGCGCGGCGGCAAAGTGGTGTTGCACGGGGATTCCTTCCCGGAGGCCCTGGCTTTTTCGCTGAAGCTGGTCGATGAAAAGGGCTACGTCTACATCCACCCTTACGACGATCCGCACACCATCGCCGGGCAGGGCACGGTGGCGATGGAAATTCTGCGCCAGCACCCGGGGCCGCTGGATGCGATCTTCGTTCCCGTCGGTGGTGGTGGCCTGATCGCCGGGATTGCCGCCTACGTGAAGTACTTGCGCCCGGACATCAAGATCATCGGCGTCGAGCCGGATGACTCCAATTGCCTGCAAGCGGCCATGGCCGCCGGTGAGCGGGTGGTGTTGCCGACCGTGGGCCTCTTTGCCGATGGCGTGGCGGTTGCCCAGATCGGCCAGCACACGTTCGATATCTGCAAAGACTACGTCGATGAAGTCATTACCGTCAGCACCGACGAGATCTGCGCGGCGATCAAGGACATCTACGACGACACCCGTTCGATCACCGAGCCTGCCGGTGCCCTGGGTGTGGCCGGGATCAAGAAGTACGTCGAGTTGCGGGGCGTTACTGGGCAGACCCTGGTGGCCATCGACTCCGGTGCCAACGTCAACTTCGACCGTTTGCGCCATGTGGCCGAGCGCGCCGAGCTGGGGGAAGGCCGCGAAGCGATCATCGCCGTGACCATTCCAGAGAAGCCGGGCAGCTTCAAGGCGTTCTGCGAGGCCATCGGTAAACGCCAGATCACCGAGTTCAACTACCGCTACAACACCGGCAGCGAAGCGCACATTTTCGTCGGCGTGCAGACGCACCCGGAAAGCGATCCGCGCAGCGCGCTGCTTGCCAGCCTGACCGAGCAGGGCTTCCCGGTACTCGACCTGACGGACAACGAGCTGGCCAAGTTGCACATCCGGCACATGGTGGGCGGTCGCGCGGCCCATGTGGTCGATGAAGTGGTGCTGCGCTTCGAGTTTCCAGAGCGTCCGGGGGCGCTGTTCAACTTCCTCAGCAAGCTCGGCGGGCGCTGGAACATCTCGATGTTCCATTACCGTAACCACGGTGCGGCGGACGGGCGTGTGGTCGCCGGCTTGCAGGTCCCCCATGACGAGCGTCATCTGGTGCCGGCGGCGCTGGCAGAAATCGGTTATCCCTACTGGGATGAAAGCGACAACCCGGCCTATCAGTTGTTTCTTGGCTGAACGGCTACGTTGATGGGCAGAACATAAGGAAATCGGACAATGGAAACGTTAACGGCCCTGAAGGCTGCGCACATGGTCGCGACGGTCGTGCTGCTGGCGTGCGCGCTGGGCCTGGGGATCTGGGTCTGGCGTACCCGGCGTAACGGCGACGCAACGGCGGGAAGCCGTACGTTGCAACGGCCACGGGTGTTCGTCTGGCTGTTGATGGGGCTGGCCTTGCTGAGCATGCCATTCACCGGCTGGTGGATGGTGCACTTGATCGGCTGGCCGCTGGGACAGACCTGGCTGCTGGCCTCCAGTGTGCTCTACACCGTGGCGGCGCTGGCCTGGTTCTGGTTGCTGGTGCGGCTGAACAAGCTGCGCAAGGCGCCGGGTAGCGTGGGCAGGTTTACCTTTGCGCTGGCGCTGGTCAGCTTCGTCTGCTTGATCGCTATTGCCGGGCTGATGGGCGCCAAGCCAGTGTAGGAGCGAGCGCGCTCGCGAAAAACTCAAGGTCGTTGCGGGGGGGCAGGCGCCCCGCATAATCGTTAACGACCATCGCGAGCGCTCGAGCGTCGACCGGCTGCTCCTACAGGGGTGGCGTTGTCAGTCGCGCAGAGTGATCACCGGCCAGCCACGCTTCTCGGCCTCGGCCCGCAGGTTCGGGTCCGGGTCCACGGCAACCGGGTTGGCCACTTCCTCCAGCAACGCCAGATCGTTCATCGAGTCGCTATAGAAGTAGCTGTCTTCCAGCGTCAATCCGGTCTCCTCCAGCCAGCGATTCAGGCGTGTCACCTTGCCTTCACGGAAGCAGGGTACATCGGTACTGCGCCCGGTGTAGCGACCGTCCTGCATCTCGCATTCGGTGGCGATCAGGGTTTCGACCCCCAGGCGCTCGGCAATAGGCCCGGTGATGAACCGGTTGGTGGCGGTGATGATCACCAGCTTGTCACCGGCGGCGCGGTGTTTGGCCAACAACTCGATGGCCTTGGGCAACATGATCGGTTCGATGCAATCGCGCATGTAGTCGCGATGCCATTCCTGCAACTGGTGCATCTCAGTGTGGCCGAGGATTTCCAGGCAGAAGTTCAGGTAGGCGGCGTTATCCAGCTTGCCGGCCAGGTAGTCCTGATAGAACGCGTCGTTGCGTGTCTTGTAGGCGATGGCGTCGAGCAAGCCCCGTTCGCACAGGTAGTCGCCCCATGCGTGGTCGCTGTCGCCGCCCAAAAGCGTGTTGTCCAGGTCGAATAAAGCCAGGCGCATTGCAGTTACCCGCTGAAAAGTCTGTAAAAAGGCGACAAGAATACGGTCTTTTCACAAGAGTGCACATAAGGTAGGAAGCTTCGTTGCCGCCTTAACAAGCTTTGTGGAACAATGCGGCGACATGCGTTTGCGAGGTTGTTGCCGTGATCGACCCCGATGGTTTCCGCCCCAATGTCGGGATCATTCTGACGAATGATGCCGGCCAGGTGCTTTGGGCTCGCCGTATCAATCAAGATGCCTGGCAGTTTCCCCAGGGAGGTATCAATCCCCAGGAGACGCCGGAAGACGCCTTGTATCGCGAGTTGAACGAAGAAGTGGGTCTGGAGCGCGAAGATGTTGAAATTCTCGCCTGTACTCGCGGCTGGTTGCGCTATCGTTTGCCGCAACGTCTGGTCAGGACCCACAGCCAACCGCTGTGCATCGGCCAGAAACAGAAATGGTTTCTCCTGCGCCTGGTCTCCAACGAGCAGCGGGTGCGGATGGATTTGACCGGTAAACCGGAATTCGATGGCTGGCGCTGGGTCAGTTATTGGTATCCGTTGGGCCAGGTGGTGACATTCAAGCGCGAGGTGTATCGCCGCGCTCTCAAAGAGCTTGCCCCGCGCCTTTTAACGCGCGACTGACGACGGAGTTCGACCCCGAGCCATGCTCAATACGCTGCGCAAGATCGTCCAGGAAGTTAACTCCGCCAAGGATCTCAAGGCGGCGTTGGGGATTATTGTGTTGCGCGTCAAAGAGGCCATGGGCAGCCAGGTCTGCTCGGTCTACTTGCTGGACCCCGAGACCAACCGTTTCGTGCTGATGGCCACCGAGGGCTTGAACAAGCGCTCGATCGGCAAGGTCAGCATGGCGCCCAACGAAGGTCTGGTCGGCCTGGTCGGCACGCGTGAAGAACCCCTTAACCTCGAGAACGCCGCGGGCCACCCGCGCTATCGCTACTTCGCCGAAACCGGCGAGGAGCGTTATGCCTCGTTCCTCGGTGCGCCGATCATTCACCACCGCCGCGTCGTGGGCGTGTTGGTCATCCAGCAAAAAGAGCGACGTCAGTTCGACGAAGGCGAGGAAGCCTTCCTCGTGACCATGAGCGCCCAGCTCGCGGGCGTTATCGCCCATGCCGAGGCCACCGGTTCGATCCGTGGCCTGGGCCGTCAGGGCAAGGGTATTCAGGAAGCAAAGTTCGTCGGTGTACCCGGCTCGCCGGGTGCGGCGGTCGGTACCGCGGTGGTCATGCTGCCACCGGCTGACCTGGACGTGGTACCCGACAAGGCCATCAGCGACATCGATGCTGAGCTCAAGTTGTTCAAGACCGCCATCGAAGGCGTGCGCGCCGACATGCGTGCGTTGTCCGCCAAGCTCGCCACGCAATTGCGCCCCGAAGAGCGCGCCTTGTTCGACGTCTACCTGATGATGCTCGACGATGCCTCGCTGGGCAGCGAAGTCACCACCGTGATCAAGACCGGCCAGTGGGCCCAGGGCGCGCTGCGCCAGGTGGTCACCGATCACGTCAACCGTTTCGAATTGATGGACGACGCCTACCTGCGTGAGCGGGCCTCGGACGTCAAGGACCTGGGGCGTCGCCTGCTTGCCTATTTGCAGGAAGAGCGCCAGCAGACCCTGGTCTACCCCGACAACACCATCCTGATCAGCGAGGAACTGACGCCGGCCATGCTCGGCGAGGTGCCGGAAGGCAAGCTGGTGGGGTTGGTCTCGGTATTGGGTTCCGGCAACTCCCACGTGGCGATCCTGGCGCGTGCCATGGGCATCCCGACGGTGATGGGCCTGGTCGACTTGCCGTACTCCAAGGTCGACGGCATCCAGATGATCGTCGACGGCTACCACGGCGAGGTCTACACCAACCCCAGCGACGTGCTGCGCAAGCAGTTCGCCGACGTGGTCGAGGAAGAGAAGCAACTGGCCCTGGGCCTGGATGCGCTGCGCGACCTGCCGTGCGTGACGGTCGACGGGCACCGCATGCCGTTGTGGGTGAACACCGGTCTGCTGGCGGATGTGGCGCGGGCGCAAAAGCGCGGCGCCGAAGGGGTGGGTCTGTACCGCACCGAAGTGCCGTTCATGATCAATCAGCGTTTCCCGAGTGAAAAGGAGCAGCTGGCGATTTATCGCGAGCAACTCGCCGCCTTCCACCCGCAACCGGTGACCATGCGCAGCCTGGACATCGGCGGCGACAAGGCACTGTCGTATTTTCCGATCAAGGAAGACAACCCCTTCCTTGGCTGGCGCGGAATCCGCGTCACCCTCGACCACCCGGAAATCTTCCTGGTACAAACCCGCGCGATGCTCAAGGCCAGCGAAGGCCTGGATAACCTGCGCATCCTGCTGCCGATGATTTCCGGTATCCATGAACTGGAAGAAGCCCTGCACCTGATCCACCGGGCCTGGGGTGAAGTGCGCGACGAAGGCACCGATGTGCCGATGCCGCCAGTGGGCGTGATGATCGAAATCCCGGCGGCGGTCTACCAGACCAAGGAACTGGCGCGGCAGGTGGACTTCCTGTCGGTCGGCTCCAATGACCTGACCCAGTACCTGCTGGCCGTGGATCGGAACAACCCGCGGGTAGCCGACCTCTACGACTATCTGCACCCGGCCGTGCTGCAGGCCCTGCAAGCCGTGGTGCGCGACGCCCATGCCGAAGGCAAGCCGGTGAGTATCTGCGGCGAGATGGCGGGCGACCCGGCCGCCGCGGTGCTGTTGATGGCGATGGGCTTCGACAGCCTGTCGATGAACGCCACCAACCTGCCGAAGGTGAAGTGGATGCTGCGCCAGATCAACCTCAGTTGGGCCAAGGATCTGCTGGCCGAACTGATGACCATCGACAACCCGCAAGTGATCCACAGCTCGCTGCAACTGGCGCTGAAGAATCTCGGGTTGGCGCGAATGATCAATCCGGCGGCGATCAAGACTCTCTGAAGTCCTGACAGCTTCTTCGTGGGCAAGCGGAGCGCCGCTTGCCCGCGATGGGGCGCAACAATCTAGACCCTGATCTCAACCTCCCCCAAATGCCCGCCATACGGCCCGAAACTGCGCTCGACCATCCACCGTGAACCATCGGCCTGGACAATCAGCGCGGTACTCGCCCGGGTGCCATACGTGGGGCTGACGATAAACACGCTGGACAACAGGCTTTCGGTCGCCAGGCCCACGCCGGTGTCCGGCAAGTCGGCTAACGGCGCGATTTGCGAGTCAGCCAGCAGTGCCAACAGTGCCTGTGGTTGGTGGTCGTCGAGCACCTCGGTCAGGGCTGCCCTGGCCTTGAGCAGCTTGGGCCAGGGCGTATCCAGCCCGGCATTCGACAGTCCATAGACTCCGGCTTCCAACCGGGTCGGTGCGGTCTGCAGGGCATTGAAGTGCCACAGTTCATGCAGGTTGCCGACCAGCAGGTTGAACCCGGCATATTCCACGGATCTGCCGACAACGTCGGCCAAATAGTCGGCAATCGGCATTTCGCCCGTGAGAAACCGTGCCACCAGTTCACCCCGCGAGCGGCGGGCCGCAGGTTGGTGCGGGTTGCGGATATTGGTCAACGCGGCGAAGCGCCCATCGGCACCGACTCCCAGCCAGGTGCCACCGGCCTCCAGGTCACGGCCGGCGTACACCTGCGGGGCTTCGGGCCATTGCGCCAGCGGCAGGCTGGGGCGGGCATAGAACTCGTCACGGTTGGCCGCGACGACCAGGGGCGTGGGGTGATCCGGGCGCCAGGCGAAAACAATCAGGCACATAAGGTGGTCCTTGTGCGTTTTTCACTCACTTTACGCAGACATCGCTCATCGATCCATCGCCTTGCACAGTGGAGCCTTGGCCCATGCATCCGTTACCATGCGGCACTTATTTTGGGGGTGCAGTCATGGAATTTCTGCTCTATCTGGTGTTGGGCGCCTGTGCAGGCGTGTTGGCCGGGCTGTTTGGCGTGGGTGGCGGGATCATTATCGTCCCGGTGCTGGTATTCAGTTTCACCTTGCAGGGCTTCGATGCGGCGGTGCTGACCCACCTGGCCGTCGGCACCTCGCTGGCAACGATCATCTTTACCTCGATCAACGCCGTGCGTGAGCACCAGCGCAAAGGCGCGGTGCGCTGGCCGATCTTTCTCTGGATGACCTTGGGGATTCTCCTGGGTGCCGGGTTCGGGGCGCTGACCGCCGAAGCGATCTCAGGCCCCAACTTGCAGAAAATCATTGGTGTGTTCGCCCTGGTGATCGCGGTGCAGATGGCCTTGGAGCTCAAGCCCAAGGCCAGTCGAACCGTTCCCGGCAAGGTCGGCCTGACCCTGGCCGGCAGCGTGATTGGCTGGGCGTCGGCGATTTTCGGCATTGGTGGCGGCTCGCTGACCGTGCCGTTCCTGACCTGGCGCAGCGTGCCGATGCAGCAAGCAGTGGCCACTTCATCGGCCTGCGGCCTGCCGATCGCGTTGGCCAGTGCATTGAGTTTCATGATTCTGGGCTGGCATGACCCCCTGTTACCCGCTCATAGTCTGGGGTTCATTTATCTGCCGGCGCTGCTGGGCATTGCCCTGACCAGCATGCTGTTCGCCCGCTTCGGTGCGCGACTGGCCCACCGGCTGTCGCCGCGGTTGCTGAAAAGACTGTTTGCCGTTTTGCTGTTGTGCGTGGGGCTGAGCTTCCTGCTCTGACGCGCGGCGCAATCCTGGCTTAATCCTGGCGTGACACGGTCGCGCCAGGAATTTTAAGTTTCAACTCTAACGAGGAGTCGCAATGCTGCCTTACCCGCAGATTGACCCGGTGGCCCTGGCCATTGGCCCGCTGAAAATCCACTGGTACGGCCTGATGTACCTGGTCGGCATTGGTGGTGCCTGGCTGCTGGCGTCGCGCAGGTTGAACCGCTTCGACCCGACCTGGACCAAGGAAAAGCTCTCCGACATGGTCTTCTGGATGTCGATGGGCGTGATTCTCGGTGGCCGTCTGGGTTATGTGCTGTTTTACGACCTGAACGCTTACCTGGCCAATCCGACGCTGATTTTCGAAGTGTGGAAGGGCGGCATGTCGTTCCATGGCGGGTTTATCGGCGTGATGCTGGCGGCGTTGTGGTTCGGTAAGAAGAACGGCAAGTCGTTCTTCCAACTGATGGACTTCGTCGCGCCCATGGTGCCGATTGGCCTGGGGGCCGGGCGTATCGGCAACTTCATCAACGCCGAATTGTGGGGCAAGGCGACCGACGTGCCGTGGGCCATGGTCTTCCCGGCATTCAGCGACCCGTCGCAGTTGCCGCGCCACCCGTCGCAGCTGTACCAGTTCGCGCTGGAAGGCGTGGCACTGTTCGTCATTCTCTGGTTGTTCTCGCGCAAGCCGCGGCCGACCATGGCGGTATCCGGGATGTTTGCGCTGTTCTATGGCATCTTCCGTTTCATCGTCGAATTCGTCCGCGTGCCGGACGCGCAACTGGGCTATCTGGCCTGGAACTGGCTGACCATGGGTCAGGTGCTGTGCGTACCGATGATCGTCGGCGGGCTGTTCCTGATCTGGCTGGCTTATCACCGCGCCCCGGCCGCTCCGGTTGCCCCGGCAGCCTGATTCGCCGCGCTCTACATTCGAACCCCGGAGCGTTTGCCCCGGGTTCAAGGACACAGGTAATACATGAAGCAATATCTCGATCTGGTCGCCCACGTCATCAAGAACGGCACCAAGCAAGCCAACCGCACCGGCGTGAACACCATCAGCTTTCCCGGTGCGATGCTGCGTTATGACCTCAAGGAAGGTTTCCCGGCGATCACCACCCGCAAGATGGCCTTCAAGTCCGCCATCGGCGAGATGTGCGGCTTCCTGCGTGGGGTGAACAACGCCGCCGAATTCCGCGCCCTGGGCTGCAAGGTCTGGGACCAGAACGCCAACGAAAACGCCCAGTGGCTGGCCAACCCCTTCCGCCAGGGCGAAGACGACCTGGGCGAGATCTACGGTGTGCAATGGCGCAAGTGGCCGGCGTACAAGCAGATCCCGCTGAGCAACCCGGCGGCCATCGAGCAGACCCTGAACCAGGGCTACCGGCAGATCGCCGAGGGCGAGGAAGACGGCCAGGCCTACGTGGTGCTGTACAAGGCCATCGACCAGGTTCGCCAGTGCGTCGACACCATCATCAAGGACCCGGGCAGCCGCCGCATCCTGTTCCACGGCTGGAACTGCGCCCAGCTCGATGAAATGGCCCTGCCGCCGTGCCACTTGCTGTACCAGTTCCACCCGAATGTCGAGACGAAGGAGATTTCCCTGACCCTCTACATTCGCTCCAACGACCTGGGCCTGGGCACGCCGTTCAACCTCACCGAAGGCGCCGCGCTGCTGAGCCTGATCGGTCGCCTGACCGGCTACACGCCGCGCTGGTTCACCTATTTCATCGGTGACGCCCACGTCTACGAAAACCACCTGGACATGCTCAACGAACAGCTCACGCGCGAGCCGTTCCCGATGCCGAAACTGGTGATTTCAGACCGCGTGCCGGAGTTCGCCAAGACCGGTGTGTACCAGCCGGAATGGCTGGAGTTGATCGAGCCAAGCGATTTCTCGCTGGAAGGCTATGAGCACCACGCGCCAATGACCGCGCCGATGGCGGTTTAACGCCTCACGTAGCCCCTGTAGGAGCGAGCTTGCTCGCGATGGACGTGAACGATGACGCGCACTGTCTGGAAGTATGCGTCGTCCTTGAGTTCATCGCGTGCACTTGAGCGTCGACCGGCTGCTCCTACAGGGGGTATGTGGTGTTCTCAATGGCCGTGACTGCGGCCCACATGGGAATGCTCAACCTCCGCCGCCGCCACCCCGCCGCTGACTTCCAGCCGCTGCAATATCCCGCACTGCTCGATATCCGGCTCTTCGCTGCAGCGTTGGCGCAGGTCGAGCAGTTGCGCCTGCAGGGCCAGCAATCCGTCGATCCGCGCCTTGACGTGATGGATGTGCTCGTCGATCAGCGCATTCACGCTTTCGCACTGGTCCTGCGGACTGTCGCGCAAGGCCAGCAGGCTGCGAATTTCTTCGAGGGTCATGTCCAGGGTGCGGCAGTTGCGGATGAACGTCAGGCGCTCGGCGTGGGCCTGGGTGTAGACGCGGTAGTTGCCGTCGCTGCGGGCCGGCTCCGGCAGCAGGTTTTCGCGCTCGTAGTAGCGAATGGTTTCGACAGCGCAGTCGGTCAGTTTTGCCAGTTCCCCGATCTTCATCGCAACAATCTCCAAAAAGGGTGCTTGACCCTATAGTGGCTACAGGGTCTTTACTTGGCAACAGGCACCTTAATGGAATGGACGCGACCTTATGAGCGATTCCCTGCACACCCACAAACCCGGCGCTGAGCACGAGCACAGCCACGGGGCAAAACTTCAGCCTGTGAAAAAACACGATCACGCCAGCCATGGTGGTTCCTGCTGTTCTAGTACGGCGGCACCTGCGGTGGTGAAAATCAGTGGGGCGCCCACTGACGGCGCGCGCCTGAGTCGTTTCCGCATCGAGGCCATGGACTGCCCGACCGAGCAGACGCTGATCCAGAACAAGCTGGGCAAGCTCGAAGGTGTGCAGCAACTGGAATTCAACCTGATCAACCGCGTGCTGGGCGTGACCCATGACCTGCCGGGCACGAAACCGATCATCGACGCCATCAAGGCCATCGGCATGGTGGCCGAGCCGATCGAGGAGGGCGCAGATGCCGATGACAACCGTCCGGCCCCGGTGAAAAAGCACTGGTGGCCGCTGGCGGTGTCGGGCGTCGGTGCCCTGGCCGCGGAAGTGATTCACTTCACCAGCGCCGCGCCGACTTGGGTGGTGGCGATTGTCGCGCTGGTTTCCATCCTCTGCGGTGGTCTGGGCACCTATAAAAAGGGCTGGATTGCCCTGAAGAACCTCAACCTGAACATCAATGCACTGATGAGTATCGCGGTGACCGGTGCCGTGCTGATCGGGCAGTGGCCGGAAGCGGCGATGGTGATGTTCCTGTTCACCGTGGCCGAGCTGATCGAAGCCAAATCCCTCGACCGCGCGCGCAATGCCATCAGCGGGCTGATGCAGATGACCCCGGAAAAGGTCACTGTGCGACAAGAGGACGGCAGCTGGGTCGAACGCGAAGCCAAGCAGGTCGATCTGGGTGCGCTGGTGCGGGTGCGTCCCGGCGAGCGCATTGGCCTGGACGGCGAAGTCACGTCTGGCAGCTCGACGATTGACCAGGCGCCGATCACCGGTGAAAGCCTGCCCGTCGAAAAAACCGTCGGCGACAAGGTCTTCGCTGGCACCATCAACCAGTCCGGCTCCCTGGAATTCACCGTCACCGCCGCCGCCAACAACTCGACCCTGGCGCGGATCATTCATGCCGTGGAAGAGGCCCAGGGCGCGCGGGCGCCGACCCAGCGTTTCGTCGACAGCTTCTCGAAAATCTACACGCCAGTGGTGTTCGTCTTCGCCCTCGGCGTGGCGCTGATCCCGCCGTTGTTCATGGGGGCGGCGTGGTTCGAGTGGATCTACCGCGCGTTGGTGCTGCTGGTGGTCGCGTGCCCTTGTGCGCTGGTGATTTCCACCCCGGTGACCATCGTCAGCGGCCTGGCGGCCGCGGCGCGCAAAGGTATTCTGATCAAAGGCGGCGTGTACCTGGAGGGCGGCTACAAGCTGGATTACCTGGCACTCGACAAGACCGGCACCCTGACTCATGGCAAGCCGGTGCAGACCGATTACCTGTCTCTGGACCCCACGGTCGATGCCAGTGCGCTGGTCCTTGCCGCCAGCCTGGCCAGGCGTTCGGACCACCCTGTGTCGCTGGCCATCGCCAATGAAGCTGTGGATAAACAACGGTCGCTGTTGCCTGTGGATAACTTCGAGGCACTGACCGGGCGGGGTGTGCGTGGCGAAATCGACGGTCAGCTCTACCACCTGGGCAACCACCGTCTGGTGGAGGAGTTGGGCCTGTGCTCGCCAGCCCTGGAAGAAAAACTCTTCGCCCTGGAAAAGCAGGGCAAGACCGTGGTGCTGTTGCTCGACACTTCTGGCCCGCTGGCGCTGTTCGCCGTGGCCGATACGGTCAAGGACACCAGTCGCGAAGCGATCCGGCAGCTCCATGCGCTGGGGGTGAAAACCCTGATGCTCACCGGTGACAACCCGCACACCGCGCAGGCCATTGCGGCTCAGGTGGGCATCGACCAGGCACAGGGCGACTTGCTGCCGACCGATAAGCTCAAGGCCATTGAAGCCTTGTACGCCCAGGGACATCGTGTCGGCATGGTCGGGGACGGCATCAACGATGCGCCGGCGCTGGCCCGGGCCGAGATCGGGTTTGCCATGGCCGCGGCCGGCACCGATACCGCGATTGAAACCGCTGACGTGGCGTTGATGGACGACGATCTGCGCAAGATTCCGGCGTTTATCCGGCTGTCGCGCCAGACCTCGAGCATCCTCACGCAAAATATCGCGTTGGCCCTGGTCATCAAGGCGATCTTTCTTGGGGTAACCTTCTTCGGCCTCGCCACCATGTGGATGGCGGTGTTTGCCGACATGGGCGTGGCCTTGTTGGTGGTGTTCAATGGTCTGCGCCTGCTGCGCAAGTAAATGAAGAGAGGGTGATGTGCTGAGTGCCGAGCTGAAGGCGTTTTACATGGTCGCGCGTCTGGGCAGTATTACCCTGGCGGCGAAAAAGCTCGGCCTGAGCCAACCGACGGTCACCACCCAGATCCGCCATCTGGAAAGCCAGTATTCGGTGGAACTGTTCTACCGCGGTGGTCGCCGGCTGACCGTCAGTGACGAAGGCTCGCGCCTGCTGCCGATGGTCAAGGCCCTGTTGCAGCAGGAGGCGGATATCGAGTTTTTCCTGCGCAACAGCGGCCAGGTCCAGGGCGCCCTGCGCATTGCCGCCACCGCGCCGTATTACATCCTCGACCTGGTGAAGACGTTCCGCGAGCGCTTGCCGCAGGTGGAGGTCTCGATGGAAATCGGCAACTCCCAGCAGGTACTGGAAGCCCTCGAGGACTATCGGGTCGACCTCGCGGCCTCGTCGCAATTGCTCGAAGACCCGCGGTTGATCCGCCGGGTACTCGGCACCGACCCCTTGGTGCTGGCGGTGCATCGCAACCACCCGTTGGCGGGCCATGATCATGTCCCCTTGAGTGCGCTGGTCGGTCACACCTTGTTGATGCGCGAAAACGGTTCGACCACCCGGCGCCTGACCGAGGAGTTGCTGGCCAGCGCCGGGGTGAGTTTCGGCCCGTTGCTGGAAATCGGCAGCCGTGAATCGATCCGTGAAGCGGTACTGCGCAACATCGGCATCAGCATCATCGCCCGCCAGGAAGTGCCCCATGACCCGCAACTGCAGGTGCTGACCATCGAAAACGCCCCGCAGATCCCGGAATACCTGTACTGCCTCAAAGAGCGCAAGAATGCCCGCTTGCCCGCTGCGTTCCTGGGGTTGGCGCAGGAAATGGCCCCGGCCTGATGATCGTTCTCACCTTGTGGCGAGGGAGTGCGAACCGGCCGACGGGGGCAAGCCCTAATGGCCTTGGTAGGAGCGAGCGTGCTCGCGATGGACGTTAACAATAACGCGTGTTTTCTGATTAACCGCGTTGCTCTTGGGTTCATCGCGAGCACGCTCGCTCCTACAAAAAATGCGATTTCACCTCCTTAACTGACTGGCATTAGGGCAAGCCCGCTCGCCATAACCCAAATCCTCCAATACCACTATCGGCAGTTTTTGCCTCACTGCCACATGAACTACGCATTCGCTCCCTAGGATGGCCTGCATCTGCTTGATGAGGTCCGTCCATGAATCACTCGAACGCAATTGCCCAGGCTGTCCCCGGCATCCCGATGAAGGTGCGCAGCATTGAAAAGCGTTTCGGCGCTTTCATCGCGCTGGATAACGTTTCGCTGGATGTCCAGGCTGGTGAGCTGGTGTGCCTGCTCGGGCCGTCGGGTTGCGGCAAGACCACCTTGCTGCGCTGCATCGCCGGCCTGGAGCGCCAGGATCATGGCCAGTTGTACCTCGGTGAGCGCGACGTGTCCTTGCTGGCACCCCAGGCTCGGGACTACGGGATTCTGTTCCAGTCCTACGCCTTGTTCCCCAACCTGACTGTCGAAGCCAACATTGCCTACGGCCTGGCCGGCAGTGGCCGTGAGGAAGTGCGCAAGCGGGTGGCGCAGATGCTGGAGCTGGTGGGCCTGATCGGCAGTGAGAAAAAATACCCCGGTCAATTGTCCGGCGGTCAGCAGCAGCGCGTGGCACTGGCCCGCGCCTTGGCGCCGGCGCCATCGTTGTTGCTGCTGGACGAGCCAATGTCGGCGCTCGATGCCCGGGTGCGCGAGCACCTGTGCACCGAGTTGCGCCAGCTGCAACGCAATCTCGGCATCACCACCCTGATGGTCACCCACAATCAGGACGAGGCCATGCTGATGGCCGACCGCATTGCCGTGATGAACAACGGCAAGGTCGAGCAGTACGCTACCCCCCAGGAAATCTACAATCGTCCGGCCACCCCTTTCGTGGCCGAGTTCGTCGGCCAGGGCAACTGGTTGCCGTTCCAGCGCAACAGCGACAGCCATGCGCAGGTCGGCGGGATGAATGTGCGCCTGGCCGACAACGCCAGCAAGGCCGCGTCGGGACGGCTGTTCTGCCGCCCGGAAGCCATCAGCATCAACCCGCTGGTGCATGAGGAAAATCTGTTTCCGGCCAGGGTTCGCGAAATCACCTTCCTGGGCAATCGCTGCCGGATGAGTTTCGAACTCAATCATCTGCCCGGCCATGCGCTGCTGGCCGAGCTGGCGCCCGAGGCCATGCCGCGCCTCGGCGCGCAGGACATCATGGTCGCCCTGCCGCCGCGCAGCCTGCAGGTGTTTGCCTGATGAGCGCGCAGATTGCCCTGCCGATACCGCGCAAGCAGGTTCGGCAGACCTCCCGCGCCGAGATCGGTGACCGGGTGTTCGTGGTCGGTGGCAAGCTGTTGCTGCTGTGCCTGCTCAGCGTCGCGGTATTGATGCCGCTGCTGGCCATCTTCTGGCGCGGTTTCAGCAACGATGCCGGGCAGGGCGGTGGCCTGGTGGCCGCCCGCGAACTGCTGACCAGCGCCAATTTTCACTGGTTGCTGGGCAACAGCCTGAAAGTGTCCCTCAGCGTGGCGTCCATCGTCGTGCCGCTGGCCTACCTGTTTGCCTACGCTCTGCAACGCACGCTGATTCCCGGCAAGGCAATCTGGCGGGGCCTGTCGCTGCTGCCACTGATGGCGCCGTCGATGCTGCCCGGTATCGCACTGGTCTATCTGTTCGGCAACCAGGGCCTGTTGCGCGGGCTGCTGTCGGAAAACATCTACGGCTTCTGGGGCATCGTCCTGGGTGAAGTGATCTACACCTTTCCCCACGCCTTGATGATCCTGCTGTCGGCATTGTCCCTGGCCGATGCGCGCCTGTTCGATGCCGCCTCGAGCATGGGCGCCAGTCCGGCCAAGGCGTTTCGCAGCATCACCTGGCCGGCGACCCGGCAAGCGGTGTTCGCCGCATTCTGCCTGGTGTTCACCCTGACCATTACCGACTTCGGGGTGCCGGTTGTAGTCGGTGGCGACTATCAAGTGCTGGCGCTGGAAGCCTACAAGGCCGTGGTCGGTCAGCAACAATTCGGGCGCGGAGCCTTGATCGGCATGGTGCTGCTGTTGCCGGCACTGCTCAGCTTCGCGGTTGACGCCTGGTTGCGTCGTCGCCATGGCGACTCCATGAGCGGCCGGGCGCAAGTCTTCCTGCCGGCGCCGTCACGTCTGCGGGATGGCTGCTACCTGACCATCGTGCTGCTGGTCTGCGCCGCGCTGCTGCTGGTGTTCGGCATGGCGGTGTACTCGTCGCTGGTAAAGTTCTGGCCGTATAACCTGTCGCTGTCGTTCAAGCACTACCAGTTCGGCGACACCGCCGGTGGCGGCTGGCTGGCCTATGGCAACAGCGTGAAGATGGCCCTGTGCACGGCGTTGATCGGCAGCGTGTTGATCTTCACCGGCGCCTACCTGATGGAAAAAACCCGTGGCCAGCGCGGCCTGAACCTGGCGCTGCGCATGCTCAGCTTCGTACCGATGGCGGTACCCGGCCTGGTCCTGGGCCTGGGCTACGTGTTCTTCTTCAACCTTAGCGGCAACCCGCTGCACGTGCTCTACGGAACCATGACCCTGCTGGTGGTGTGCACCATTGCCCACTACCTGACCACCGCGCAAATGACCGCGACCACCGCGCTGCGCCAGCTCGACGCGGAGTTCGAGGCCGCCGCGCTGTCGCTCAAGGCACCGCTGTACCGCCACTACCTGCGCGTCACGGTGCCGATCTGTCTGCCGGCGCTGCTGGACATCGTGCGCTACCTGTTCGTCTCGGCCATGACCACCGTCTCGGCGGCGATCTTCCTCTACAGCCCCGACACCATCCTGGCGGCGGTGGCGGTGCTGAACATGGACGATGCCGGGAATGTCGGCGGCGCTGCCGCGATGTCGACCCTGATCCTGTTCACCTCGGCGGGCGTGTCCTTGCTCCTGGCTTGGGCTTCGCGCGGTTTGCTGCGTCGCTCCCAGGCCTGGCGGCAGACCGCGCCCGGCAACTGATCGCCCTCACACAAGTAACCCCTCTGATCCGCACTCAAAAGGAACCGCACCATGTTCAAGCCCTTGGCTCTAGCCGCTGCTGTCCTCACTGCTTTCAGCATGAACGCCTTCGCCGCGAAAACCGAACTGACGGTGTACACCGCCCTGGAGGCCGAGCAGCTGAAAACCTACAAGCAGGCGTTCGAGGCGGCCAACCCGGACGTCGAGATCAAGTGGGTGCGCGATTCCACCGGCATCATCACGGCCAAGCTGCTGGCCGAAAAAGCCCGTCCGCAGGCCGACGCAGTCTGGGGCCTGGCGGCGTCGAGCCTGGCGATCCTTGACCAGCAGGGCATGCTGCAAAGCTACGCACCGAAGGACCTGGGCAAGATCGGTGGCAACTACCGCGATGCCGCCAACCCACCCGCCTGGGTGGGCATGGACGTGTGGGCCGCGACCATTTGCTTCAATACCGTCGAGGCCGAGAAGCAAGGGTTGACCAAGCCGGTGAGCTGGCAGGACCTGACCAAGCCGGAATACAAAGGCAAGATCGTCATGCCGAACCCGGCTTCGTCCGGCACTGGTTTCCTCGATGTCAGCGCCTGGCTGCAAACCTTCGGCGAGAAGCAGGGCTGGCAGTACATGGACGACCTGCACCAGAACATCGGCCAGTACGTTCACTCCGGCTCCAAGCCGTGCAAGCTGGCCGCGGCGGGTGAGTTCCCGATCGGTATTTCCTTTGAATACCCGGCCGTGCAGCTCAAGCGTCAGGGCGCGCCACTGGACATTGTCCTGCCGAAAGAAGGCCTGGGCTGGGAAATCGAGGCCACCGCCGTGATCAAGGGCACCCCTCATGAAGAGGCGGCGAAGAAACTCGCCGACTTCTCCGCCAGCCCTGCCGCGATGGAGCTGTACAAGGAAAACTTCGCGGTGCTGGCGCAGCCGGGTATCGCCAAGCCACAGACCGAACTGCCGGCCGACTACGAGCAGCGCCTGATCAAGAACGACTTCGCCTGGGCCTCGAAAAATCGTGACGAGATCCTCAGCGAATGGCGCAAGCGTTATGACGGCAAGTCCGAGAAAGTCGCTGCCAAATAGCTGATGCAAATCCCTGTGGCGAGGGAGCTTGCTCCCGCTCGGCCGCGCAGCGGTCGCAAAACCGATGAATGCATTCCTCCTGAAGGGCTTCGTTAGCTGGTTTTTGGACTGCTTTGCAGTCCAGCGGGAGCAAGCTCCCTCGCCACGGGGGATCTCAGTCGTGCTCAAGCTTTTTCAGGACATGAACATGGAAAATCACAGCGACATTCTGATCGTCGGCGCCGGAATCCTGGGTCTGTCTCATGCTTATGCGGCGGCCCGCCGCGGTTTGAAGGTCAGGGTCTTCGAACGCAGCGCCACGCCTTTGGGCGCCTCGGTGCGCAATTTTGGCCAGGCTCTGGTCACGGGCCAGCCGCCTGGCCAGATGCTCGAGCTGGCCAAGGCCAGTCGCGAGATCTGGGGCCGATGGGCACAGCTTGCCGGTTTGCCGCTCAAGCGCAACGGTTCGTACCTGTTCGCTCGAACCGAAGCCGAGGAACACTTGCTGGAAGCATTCTGTGAGGGGCGCGCCGTCGAGCACGGTTACCGTGTCGAACTGCTGCGCGGTACCGCGTTGCGCAACCTGTACGGCGGCCGGTTCAGTCACCACCGCGCAGCCTTGCATGGCCTGGATGACCAGCAGCTGTACTCGCGCGAAGCGATCCCGGCCTTGATCGACTACCTGCGTCGCGACCTTGGCGTGGCGTTCCACTTCTCGACCCTGGTGCGCGATGTCGAACCCGGTCGTGTACGCAGCACGGCGGGCAGCTTCACCGGCGAGCAGATCATCGTCTGCTCCGGCCATGACTATCAGACCCTGCTGGCCGATTCGATCGCCGCGCTCAAGCCGCAAATCTGCCGCCTGCAGATGCTCCGTGCCCGGCCGCAGGCCAACCTTGACCTGCAACACGCCTTGCTCACCGGATTGAGTTGCGTGCACTACGGCGCCTTCGCCGACTTGCCGCAAGCGCAGGCGGTGCGGGCGCAGATCCTGCGTGAAACACCCCACCTGCATGAACAGGGTATTCACCTGTTGATCAGCCCGACACCCCATGGCGAACTGATCATCGGCGATTCCCACCACTATGGCAGCGACCCGTCACCGTTCAATGCCGAGCAGGTGGACGACTGGATGATCGAGCTGGCCGAGCAGACGCTGGGTTGCAAGGTGCAAGTGGTCGAACGCTGGCAGGGCGTCTATGGCGCTCAAGGGCCGGCACCCTTTTCGTTTTTGCAGGCGGCGCCCGGCGTGCATGCGGCATTGATGCACACCGGCGTGGGCATGAGTGTCGGGCCGGCAATGGCCGAACGTAATCTCGGAACGCTATTGGGGGAGCACTGATGGGCCGCAATGAGCAGGTGATTGCCGAGGTGTTCGGCTTGTACGAGCGCTTGGGTGCCAGTGACTACATCGGCGAGCCAGTGTCACAGATCGAGCACATGTCCCAGGCGGCGGAGCTGGCCATGGCCGAGGGGTTCGACGATGAAGTAATACTGGCGGCGTTCTTCCACGACATCGGGCACCTCTGCGCCGAGAATGCGGAGAACATGGGGGGCTTCGGGGTGGTCAGCCATGAACGCCTCGGCGCCGACTACCTGCGTTGCCTGGGTTTTGGCGAGCGCATGGCGCGACTGGTCGAGTATCACGTCCAGGCCAAGCGCTACCTGACGCTGACCGAGCCGGGGTACTACGAGCGCCTGAGCGAAGCCAGCCGTCGTACGCTGGAGTATCAGGGTGGGGTGATGACGCCCGCCGAAGCCGAAGCGTTCAAGCAAGACCCGCTGTGCGCCGTCAGCTTGCGCATGCGTCAGTGGGATGAGCAGGCGAAGGAGATGCGAGTGCCGGTGATCGATCTCGAGATTTTGAAGGCGAAGGCGTTTGCAGTGTTAGCGGCCTGACATTCATTTGGAACATGAGATGGGAAGATTGGAGGTCAGAGGCTGTAGTTGATTCCTACGGGAGTTGGCGACGAAGCTGGCAGGCTTTTCGCGTGGGGCCGCCTAGCTTTGTTGACCCTTTTACGTAAGAGAAACAGCCATGCGTTACTTGAAAATTACCGCTCAGGATCGCAGCGGAAATCATCGTGCAGACACGGTCCTTTTGCATTTCTTCGAATCTGTGGAGAGTGGTGACGACGAACTGATCCACAAGGCCTATGCGCTGGATATCACGGCCGATGGCAAGGCTGACTTTCTGGTTGGCGACGTCAATAACGACGGTAAGGAGGACACCAGGGATGAACACCTGTTAAAGAAATTCGCAGACGCCTACTTGCAACTGAACTGGTTTAATCCGGGCGATACCTGGGCACGTTACTTGAAGATATTCGTCGAGGACTTCGCCCAGGACGGCTCCCCCGATACCGTGCGCCTGCATTTCCACCAAGGGATGGGCAAGCCGACGGATGAAACCATCGTCTATACCGCCTCGGCTTACGACACTAATCATGATGGCAAACTGGATTCGCTGATTCACTTCGACATGAACAACGACGGCAACATTGGTGCAGTGGATCGGCGACTGGTCACGCTGCTGAGCAATGCCTATTTAAAGTTCAACTGGAAGTAGCAGGGCGCAGGCGACACGTGGGAGCAGGCCGGCATAGGCGTTCGAGACTCAAGCCTCGATCACCTTCTGCGCCAACACCTCGATCTGCTCCTGGCGTTCCGCCTGGCTCAACTTTGCATGGGGATTGAGCGACGACCATTGCGGATGCGCCCGGGCCTTGGTCAAGGCTTCGGGTAACTTGCCCTCACGCCAGCTTTTATCCTGCGGCGTATCTACCTTGATGCTGTCCATCGCCGCATGCCCACGCCGGTTCAACGCCTGCAGCAATTGCCGCTGACGCAACGCCAGCAGGCGCAGCACGCTGTCATCGACGGTCAACTCACGTTGCCCTTTGATCTTGCCCAGCAAACGACTGCCATAACTGCGCGCGGTTTGCAGGGCGCCGCCGGCAATCGCGCCAGCCAATGCCGCTGCGCCGAGGGTCAGGCCGCCGACCAGCAAGTCCACACCGGCACCGGCCGCCGCCCCCGCCGCGATCCCGCCGCCGACCCGCACCCCCAGTTGCTTGAGGGTTTCGGGGTTGAACAGGTCATCGCCCCAGCGGCCATCCAGCAATGGCAGGTCGCTGGTGGCGGCGTCCTGTGGGCGGAAAGCGTAGAGCTTGAGCAGTGCCTCGACGCAGCGTTGTTCGCGCTGACGCACGGCTTTGCGCAGTTCGCTGATGGCCTGCTGTTCTTGTTCGGCCTCACTGGCCACGCTGCGCCGGCAGGCCGCGCAGTCGATCAGCAGTTCAGCGATCAGGCGTGCCGCACTGTGTCGGCGGGCTTCACGTTGTGCCTGCTGGTCGGCAATCAGACGCTCAAGCTGGCCGCGAGCGCTTTCCAGCAACAACGCCAGGCTTTCATACAGCCGGCGCTCGCCATCCTCGGGGGGAGCCACGCTGTCGAAGCGCACCAGCGCATGCAGGCCCAGGCGGGCCAACGCTTCGCGCCAGTCCGGCTCGCGGTGATTGGCGCTGCTGACGAAGTTCAGCACCGGCAGCAGCGGTTTGCCGCAGCTGGCCAGCACTTCCAGTTCGTCACGGTACTTGGCCAGCACCGGCTCGCGGGCATCGATCACATACAGCCCGGCATCGGAGGCCAGCAACTGACGCAGGACCTTGGCTTCCTGTTCAAAGCGTTGCCGCGCCTCGCTGCCCTCCAGGAACCGCGCCAGCCGCGCCGGGCCGTCGAGACGTTCGCCGGGGCGCTCCAGCTGTTCCAGGTAGTCGAGCAGGGCGATGGCGTCTTCCAACCCCGGTGTGTCATAGAGTTCGAGCAAGGCTTCGCCATCCACCGATAACCGGGCGCCTTCGACGTGGCGGGTGGTGCTGGGGCGATGGGACACCTCACCGAACCCGACATCCCGGGTCAGGGTACGCAGCAAGGAGGTTTTGCCGACATTGGTGTGGCCAACCACGGCGAGCTTCAAGGCTCTGTTTTTAGCCTCAGTCATGACCCGACTCCAGCCAGTTTATCGGCGCGCACTCGGCGACGGGCAATTGCAACTGTTGTAGCGCTTCATGCCAGTCACCCAGGCGTTCGGCGTCCAGTGCCTGGCCCGCCGGGGCTTGCAGCAACCAGACACGGGTGGCGCTGGCGCAGCGGGCAAGTTCAGCGATCAGCGCCAGGCTGCCACGGTCCGGCGAGCGGCGGGGGTCACAGGCGATGGCCAGGCGCGCCGGTGGGAAACGGGTCAGTTGTTCCAGGAGCTTATGTCGCGACTCGCGGCTGTCGAGAATGCCGGCGTCTTTGACGTTGCCGGGCAGTTGCGGTGGCCACGGGCGCTGGTCGTCCAGTTCGATGGCGACCAGCAGCGCACCGTCGCTGTCCAGGGCGCTGGCGCCACCATTGACCGGATGCAGCTGTTCAGGCGCGGCATCGTTGACCCCGAGGCGTTCGCTGCTCGGCATCAAGCGTTCGCGCAGTTGTGCGTAGCCAGGCAGGCTCAGGTCCAGGTGCAGACCTGCGCGTGCACTTGTCCAGCGCCACAGGCAGAACAGTGCCAGCAGCAGCCGCGGCACCACGCCGTACACCAGCACCACGCCGACCAGCCAGCCCGCCCAGGCGTGCCGGGCACTTTCAATGTTCAGGGCGGCATCGCCGCTGGCGCGGATCATCTCCACGGTCGGTACGCTGAACCCCAACAGCGCGGGCAGGGCGCCGAGGGCCTGGGTCATGGCGACGAACGTCTCGCCACTGAGGATGGTGGTCTCCCAGACGAACCCGTAGCGCCGGGTTGCCATCAGGGTGAGCGCGATGACCAGGGCGCTGAGCATCGCCACCAGCCACAGGCCGTTGACCAGCATGCCGAGCACCCAGCGATTGAGCTTGCGGCGTTGCAGCAACAGCAGCAGGGCGGGAGCCAGGTGTACGGTCTTGGCGTCGCGGGCCAGTTTTTCGCTGAGCCACAGCCAAAGGCGTCCGAGGGTGGCACCGTAGTCACCGGCCAGGACCAGGCCGAGGGCCCAGCTCAATAGCAGCATCAGGTTCAGCCCGAGCAGGCTGCCCAGGGCCCAGAATACGTTGACGGGAGTCTGGCCATCGCCCAGCGCGGCAAACGCCAGGCCGGCACCGCTGATGACCGCCAGCGCGGCCAGCACGATCAGCGCCAGCCGCGCCCCTTGCAGCCAGTGATGCAGGGCGCCGGTCAGGCCATCGCGTTCGGCCAGCCTGAGTGCCCGGGCCGCAAGGCGGGTCGACAGTTCGCCACCGGCGCTGCGGGCCAGGCGGCTGGCTTCGGTGTCCTCCAGAGCACCGGCGTGCTCCTCGCGCAAGCGCACGGCTTCCGTCAGCCAGAGTGTTTGCAGGGGTGTCAGTTCAGTCACGCGTCATCCCGTCGCTTAAGTGAGTGGTGAGCATAACCGCTGTGGCGCTTATCGGGGAAAGCGAGGCTCTGGTATCCTCCTCGCCATGAAAAAAACACTCCCCCTCAGCCTGATCGCAGCCCTCGGTGAAAACCGTGTGATCGGCGTCGACAACAGCATGCCCTGGCACTTGCCGGGGGATTTCAAATACTTCAAGGCCACCACGCTGGGCAAGCCGATCATCATGGGGCGCAAGACCTGGGATTCTCTCGGTCGTCCGCTGCCGGGCCGGTTGAATCTCGTGGTCAGTCGTCAGGCCGATCTGTACCTGGAAGGCGCGGAAGTCTATCCGTCGCTGGAAGCCGCCGTGGAGCGGGCACAAGCGTGGGCGCTGGAGCAGGGCGTCGATGAGCTGATGCTGATTGGCGGTGCGCAGTTGTATGCGCAAGGTTTGGCACAAGCCGATCGGTTGTACCTGACCCGCGTGGCATTGAGCCCCGAGGGTGATGCGTGGTTTCCGGAGTTTGACGTGAAGCAGTGGAAACTGGTGTCGGACACGCCGAATCCGGCTGAAGGTGACAAACCGGCGTATAGCTTTGAGGTGTGGGAAAGAAGCTGAAAGCTTCAAGCCACAAGCTGCAAGTAAAAGCCGATTGAGACCGTTCCCACGCGGGAGCGTGGGAACGATCTGTTGGCTTAAGCGTGCGCCAGCTCCTCATGCTCATCCGCATGCAGCACTTCTTTATCCGTCTGCTGCATGATCTGGCTGGTGATTGCGCCAGCGGTCATCGAGCCACTGACGTTCAGCGCCGTACGGCCCATGTCGATCAGCGGTTCAACCGAGATCAGCAACGCCACCAGTGACACCGGCAAGCCCATGGCCGGCAGCACGATCAGCGCCGCGAAGGTGGCGCCACCCCCGACACCGGCAACGCCGGCCGAACTCAGGGTCACAATCGCTACCAGGGTTGCGATCCACAGCGGGTCCAGCGGGTTGATGCCCACGGTCGGCGCGACCATCACCGCCAACATCGCCGGATACAGGCCGGCACAGCCGTTCTGGCCAATGGTTGCGCCAAACGAAGCGGCGAAGCTGGCGATCGACTGCGGAATGCCCAGGCGGCGGGTTTGCGCCTCGATGCTCAGCGGAATGCTCGCCGCACTGGAGCGGCTGGTGAAGGCGAAGGTCAGCACCGGCCAGACTTTGCGGAAGAAGCGCAGCGGGTTGATCCCGGCCAGCGCGACCAACAGCCCGTGAACCACAAACATCAGGCCCAGGCCGATGTACGACACCACCACGAAGCTGCCCAGTTTGATGATGTCCTGCAGGTTGGAACCGGCGACCACCTTGGTCATCAGCGCCAATACACCGTAAGGGGTCAGCTTCATCACCAGGCGGACCAGACGCATCACCCAGGCTTGCAGGGTGTCGATGGCGTTGATCACTTTCTGACCTTTTTCCACGTCATCCTTGAGCAGTTGCAGCGCGGCAACCCCCAGGAAGGCGGCGAAAATCACCACGCTGATGATCGAGGTCGGCTTGGCCCGGGCCAGGTCGGCGAACGGGTTCTGCGGAATGAACGACAGCAGCAACTGCGGGATGTTCAGGTCCGCGACCTTGCCCGCGTAGTCGGTCTGGATGGCTTGCAGGCGGGCCATTTCCTGAGTGCCGGCCACCAGGCCTTCGGCGGTCAGGCCGAACAGGTTGGTCAGGCCGATGCCGATCAACGCTGCAATGGCGGTGGTGAACAGCAGGGTGCCGATGGTCAGGAAGCTGATCTTGCCCAGCGATGCCGCGTTGTGCAGGCGCGCTACGGCACTGAGGATCGAGGCAAACACCAACGGAATCACGATCATCTGCAGCAACTGCACGTAACCGTTGCCCACCAGATCGAACCAGCCGATCGAGGCTTTGAGTACCGGGTTGCCGGCACCGTAAATCGTGTGCAGGGCAACCCCGAACACCACGCCCATCACCAGGGCGAGCAGGACTTTCTTGGCCAGGCTCCAGGTGGTGTGGCGGGTTTGTGCCAGGCCGAACAGCAAGGCGAGGAACACCAGCAGATTGAGGATCAGCGGCAGATTCATTGAGACTCCAAAAAGACTTGTGCCAATCGCAGTGCGGGGCGATTGCGAACCGGCAAGCCTAACAGCTTGAAATCTAATGAATTAATATCAAAAACGCATGGTGACTGTCGTTTTTGGAATAAGGGCGTGACGCTGTGGGTTATGCCGATGACGGAATCAGCATGCAAGCGGTCGTGCCCAGACGAGGAGCGTCACACTAATTTGTTAGCGTCGATGGCTTTCATTCAGGGAGAAATGCACATGAAAGTCGCCGCGAACCTGTTAGCCGTCGCCATGTGCCTGGGCCTTGCCGGCCAGGTGTCTGCCACCGATCTCAAGCATTGGCCCGAGGCACAGGCCAGGCAACTGGACGCGATGATCGCGGCCAACGCCAACAAGGGTAACTACGCGGTGTTCGACATGGACAACACCAGTTACCGTTACGACCTTGAAGAGTCGCTGTTGCCGTTCATGGAAAACAAGGGCCTGATCACCCGCGAGAAACTCGATCCCTCCCTGAAACTGATCCCGTTCAAGGACACGGCCGACCACAAGGAAAGCCTGTTCAGCTACTACTACCGTCTGTGCGAACTCGACGACATGGTCTGCTATCCGTGGGTCGCCCAGGTGTTCTCCGGCTTCACCCTCAAGGAACTCAAGGGCTACGTCGATGAGCTGATGACGTCCGGCAAGCCGGTACCGAGCACTTACTATGAAGGCGACGTGGTCAAGACGATTGAGGTCAACCCGCCGAAAATCTTCACCGGCCAGAAAGAGCTGTACAACAAGCTGATGGACAACGGCATCGAGGTGTACGTCATGACCGCCGCCTCGGAAGAGCTGGTGCGCATGGTCGCCTCCGATCCGAAGTACGGCTACAACGTCAAACCGCAAAACGTGATCGGCGTGACGATGATGCTCAAGGACCGCAAGAGCGGCGAACTGACCACGGCGCGCAAGCAAATCACCGCCGGCAAGTATGAGGAGAAGGCCAACCTGGGCCTCGAACTGACCCCTTACCTGTGGACCCCGGCTACCTGGATGGCTGGCAAGCAGGCGGCCATCCTGACCTACATCGACGAATGGAAAAAACCGGTGCTGGTGGGCGGCGATACACCGACCAGTGACGGCTACATGCTGTTCCACGGCGTCGACACGAGCAAGGGTGGCATCCACTTGTGGGTCAACCGCAAGGACAAATACATGGCCCAGATCAACGGCATGATGGCGAAAAACGCGGCAGCCCAGGCCAAGGAAGGTTTGCCGGTGACAGCGGACAAGAACTGGGTGATCGTCAAACCGGAAGACATCCAGTAAGCACTGCGATGATCGTTCCCACGCGGGAGCGTGGGAACGATCAAAGTATTTCGATAAGGCAAAAAAATCCCCCGCACTTGGCGGGGGATTTTTGTTTGCGACTGACGATTACAGCCCGTCGAGCATCGCCTTGTTGCGCACCGCACCCTTGTCGGCACTGGTGGCCAACAGGGCATAGGCTTTCAGTGCGGTGGTCACTTTACGCGGGCGCACTTCAACCGGTTTCCAGCCTTTCTTGTCCTGCTCGGCACGGCGTGCGGCCAGTTCCTCGTCGCTGACCAACAGGTTGATCGAGCGGTTCGGGATGTCGATCAATACCTTGTCACCGTCCTGCACCAGGCCGATGGCACCGCCGGCAGCGGCTTCCGGTGAAGCGTGGCCGATGGACAGGCCCGAAGTACCGCCAGAGAAACGGCCGTCGGTGAGCAAGGCGCAGGCTTTGCCCAAGCCTTTGGATTTCAGGTAGGACGTCGGGTAGAGCATTTCCTGCATGCCCGGGCCGCCTTTCGGGCCTTCGTAGCGAATGATCACGATGTCGCCGGCCTTTACTTCGTCGGCGAGGATGCCGCGTACGGCGCTGTCCTGGCTTTCGAAGATCTTCGCGTTGCCTTCGAACACATGGATCGACTCGTCGACACCCGCGGTCTTCACCACACAGCCGTCCAGGGCGATGTTGCCATACAGCACGGCCAGGCCACCTTCTTGCGAATAGGCGTGCTCGAAGCTGCGGATACAGCCGTTTTCACGGTCGTCGTCCAGGGTTTCCCAGCGGGTCGACTGGCTGAACGCGGTCTGGGTCGGGATGCCCGCAGGACCGGCCTTGAAGAAGTGATGCACGGCTTCGTCGGTGGTCTGGGTGATGTCCCACTTGGCGATGGCTTCTTCCATGCTGCGGCTGTGCACGGTCGGCAGGTCGGTGTGCAGCAGGCCGCCACGGGCCAGCGAACCGAGGATGCTGAAGATGCCGCCGGCGCGGTGGACGTCTTCCATGTGGTACTTCTGGATGTTCGGCGCGACTTTGCACAGTTGCGGAACGTGACGCGAAAGGCGGTCGATGTCCTTCAGGTCGAAGTCGATCTCGGCTTCCTGGGCGGCGGCCAGCAGGTGCAGGATGGTGTTGGTCGAACCGCCCATGGCGATGTCGAGCATCATGGCGTTCTCGAACGCCTTGAAGTTGGCGATGTTGCGCGGCAGGACCGATTCGTCGTTTTCGCCGTAGTAGCGCTTGCACAGTTCGACGATGGTACGGCCGGCCTGCAGGAACAGCTGCTCGCGATCGCTGTGGGTGGCCAGTGTCGAGCCGTTGCCCGGCAGGGCCAGGCCCAGTGCTTCGGTCAGGCAGTTCATCGAGTTGGCGGTGAACATGCCGGAGCAGGAACCGCAGGTCGGGCAGGCGCTGCGCTCGTACTCAGCGACCTTCTCGTCAGAAGCGCTGGAGTCGGCGGCGATGACCATGGCGTCGACCAGGTCCAGGCCGTGGGAGGCGAGCTTGGTCTTGCCGGCTTCCATCGGACCGCCGGAGACGAAAATCACCGGGATGTTCAGGCGCAGGGCCGCCATCAGCATGCCGGGGGTGATCTTGTCGCAGTTGGAGATGCAGACAATGGCGTCGGCGCAGTGGGCGTTGACCATGTATTCGACGGAGTCGGCGATGATCTCGCGGCTCGGCAGCGAATAGAGCATGCCGTCATGGCCCATGGCGATGCCGTCATCGACCGCGATGGTGTTGAATTCCTTGGCTACGCCGCCAGCACGCTCGATCTCGCGGGCAACCAGCTGGCCCAGGTCCTTGAGGTGGACGTGGCCCGGTACGAATTGGGTGAACGAGTTGGCAATGGCGATGATCGGCTTTTTGAAGTCGTCATCTTTCATCCCCGTGGCGCGCCACAGGGCGCGAGCACCGGCCATGTTGCGACCGTGGGTGGATGTTTTCGAGCGGTAATCAGGCATGGAGCACTCCGGGCGGCAAATCAGGTATCAAATGGGGAGTGAGCTTCTATTGACCTCGGGAACACCCGGAAATGGCCGTGTGTCCGAAAGCTGCCGATGACTGTGCGGGATCGCCGCGCGCCTCAGCCTGAGCTCATAAACCCGCCGGGGGATGACTGGCGATGAATCGTTCGATTCTACACCGCTGGAGGCTGGAGGGAATGCCGGCGAGCACGAGCGGGCGGCATATACCATTGTAGGAGCGAGCGCGCTCGCGAAAAACGCCAACGATGACGCGTTGTGACTGATAGATCACGGTGCCAGATGTTTTTTCGCGAGCACGCTCGCTCCTACAGGGGGAACCGACACATCCGGACCCATTGCCACAACGACAACCCTCTTCTTCCAGCTTACCGTTTCTCTTCCGTCACCGAGGAGGACAATGGAATGTCCGATACGCCACATGCCCATCACTTACGTGCCGGCCGTTATTCAGAATCCGGCCGCATCTACTTGCTCACGGCCGTCTCCCATCAACGACAACCGATCTTCAATGATTGGCGAATGGGTCGCCTGGTGGTGAGTCAACTCCGAAAAGCTCAAGAAACCGGCGCTGCCGACTCATTGGCCTGGGTAGTCATGCCAGATCACCTTCACTGGCTGGTTGAGTTACGCAACGGTGATTTGCCGAAATTAATGCAAGTGACGAAATCTCGCTGTGCACGGCTCATCAATCAACAACGAGGCTGTTATGCACCTGTATGGCAAAAGGGATACTTCGATCGGGCCCTGCGTCGCGAGGATGACCTCAAGGTGATGGCCCGCTACATCATTGCCAATCCATTGCGAGCAGGACTGGTTACAAGTCTCGGCGACTATCCGCTGTGGGATGCCATCTGGCTCTGAAACATTCCCAGGCAAATACGGCTCGCTGTAGGAGCGAGCTCGCTCGCGAAGAACGTCAACGATAATGCAGCGCTTCTGGAAGCCCGCGTCGCCGATGCGCTTTTCGCGAGCAAACGGAGCGCCGCCCGGCTCGCTCCTACAGTGAATCTAGCCGTCAGCTGTTAGGCAACAACCGGCAGGTAATGCTCTTGATATAGCGGGTTTCGGCGATGGCCGGGTGTACCGGGTGGTCCGGGCCCTGGCTGCCACGCTCAAGCAGCTGGATGTTGCGGTCCAGATGGCGGGCGCTGGTCAGCAGGATGTTCTGCAGGTCGTCTTCGGGCAGGTGCATCGAGCACGAAGCGCTGACCAGGATGCCGTCCTTGGTGAGCAGGCGCATGGCTTGCTCGTTCAGGCGGCGGTAGGCGCCTTCACCGTTCTTCATGTCTTTCTTGCGTTTGATGAACGCCGGCGGGTCGGCCACGATCACGTCGAAACGCTCTTCGCTGGCTTTCAATTCCTTGAGGGCTTCGAACACGTCGCCTTCGATGCAGGTCATCTTGTCGGCAAAGCCGTTCAGCGCGGCGTTGCGCTCGACGCCGTCGAGGGCGAAGGCCGATGCGTCGACGCAGAACACTTCACTGGCGCCGAATGCGGCAGCTTGCACGCCCCAGCCGCCGATGTAGCTGTACAGGTCCAGTACGCGTTTGCCTTTGGCATACGGTGCCAGGCGCGCGCGGTTCATGCGGTGGTCGTAGAACCAGCCGGTTTTCTGTCCCTGGATGACCGGCGCTTCGAACTTCACGCCGTTCTCTTCCAGGGCTACCCACTCCGGCACCAGGCCGAACACGGTGTCGACGTAGCGCTCGAGGCCTTCGGCGTCGCGTGCCGCGGAGTCATTCTTGAACAGGATGCCGCTCGGCTTGAGCACTTGGGTCAGCGCGGCGATCACGTCTTCTTTATGGGCTTCCATGGTCGCCGAAGCGATCTGTACCACCAGGATGTCGCCGAAACGATCGACTACCAGGCCCGGCAACAGGTCGGAATCGCCGTAGACCAGGCGGTAGAACGGCTTGTCGAACAGGCGGTCACGCAGCGACAGGGCCACGTTGATGCGGTGTACCAGCAGCGACTTGTCGAGCGGCAGCTTGATGTCGCGCGACAGCAGGCGCGCACAGATCAGGTTGTTCGGGCTCATGGCGACGATGCCCAGGGGCTTGCCACCGGCAGCTTCCAGTATCGCTTGATCGCCCGCCTTGAAGCCGTGCAGTGGGGTGGCGGCTACGTCGATTTCGTTACTGTAGACCCACAGGTGACCGGCGCGCAGGCGACGGTCGGCGTTGGCTTTGAGGCGCAAGCTTGGCAGGGACATGACGTCGCTCCAGGTGAAAAAAAGAGCGGGATTATAGCGCTAGATGGGGGCTTGCAGCGCGGTTGTTTATAGGCGTTGCGTCGGACAGATCGCCCATGTGGCGGTTTTTTTCCGCTAGAATCGATCACTTGCCCAGAGTGAGTACTTATGTCCCAAGAGCTATCTTCCGAACAGATCCAGCAGGCCCTGCAAGGCATCAGCGTACCGCCTCAACCGCAAATCATGGTGGATTTGCAGATGGAGCAGTACATGCCCGACCCGGACCTGGAAGTGATCGCGAAGCTGATCTCCCAGGACCCCGGCCTCTCTGGCGCCTTGCTGAAAATCGTCAACTCGCCGTACTTCGGCTTGAGCAACAAGATCGCGTCGATCCAGCGTGCGGTAAACCTGCTGGGCAGCCGTTCGGTGATCAACATGATCAACGCGCAGTCGATCAAGGGCGAGATGAATGACGACACCATCGTCACCCTCAACCGGTTCTGGGACACCGCCCAGGATGTGGCGATGACCAGCTTGAGCCTGGCCAAGCGCATTGGCTCGCAGGCGGTGGACGAAGCCTACGCCCTGGGGCTGTTCCACGATTGCGGCGTGCCGCTGATGCTCAAGCGCTTCCCCAACTACATGTCGGTGCTGGAAGAGGCCTATGCCAGCGCGAGCGCCGAGTGCCGAGTGGTGGACACGGAAAACCGTGCGTTCAACACCAACCACGCCGTGGTCGGCTACTACACCGCGAAGTCCTGGCGCTTGCCGGAGCACGTGACCCACGCCATCGCCAATCACCACAATGCGCTGGCGATCTTCAGCGATGAGACGTCGCGCAACAGCCAGTTGAAGAACCTGCTGGCAATCCTGAAAATGGCTGAACACATTTGCGCGTCGTACCGGGTACTGGGCAGCCAGGTCGAAGATCATGAGTGGGACAGCATCGGGCATCTGGTGCTCGACTATGTCGGCCTCTCGGACTACGACTTCGAAAACCTCAAGCAGACGATTCGCGAACTCGGCGCTCACCACTGAGTGTCGGACCTTTCCTGAGCCGAGTACGCCATGCCCGAATTGCCAGAAGTCGAAACCACCCGCCGCGGTATTGCGCCCTACCTTGAAGGCCAGCGTGTCAGCCGCGTGATTGTGCGCGAGCGGCGCCTGCGCTGGCCGATCCCGGAGGACCTCGATGTACGCCTTTCCGGGCAGCGCATCGTGGGGGTGGACCGCCGTGCCAAGTATTTGCTGATCAATGCCGAAGTCGGCACCTTGATCAGTCACTTGGGCATGTCGGGTAATCTGCGCCTGGTGGAGATCGGGCTGCCAGCGGCCAAGCATGAGCATGTGGACATAGAGCTGGAGTCTGGCCTGGCCCTGCGCTACACCGACCCGCGACGCTTTGGCGCGATGCTCTGGAGTCTCGACCCGCTGCATCATGAATTGCTGATTCGCCTCGGGCCCGAGCCTTTGACCGACCTGTTCGACGGTGAGCGGTTGTTTCAGCTGTCGCGCGCACGCTCCATGGCGGTCAAGCCCTTCATCATGGACAACGCCGTGGTGGTGGGGGTTGGCAATATTTATGCGACCGAAGCGCTGTTTGCCGCCGGGATCGATCCGCGCCGCGAGGCCAAGGGGATTTCCCGGGCGCGCTATCTGAAGCTGGCGATTGAGATCAAACGCATTCTGGCCGCGGCCATCGAGCGTGGTGGCACCACCTTGCGTGACTTCGTTGGCGGTGACGGCCAGCCGGGCTACTTCCAGCAGGAACTGTTCGTCTACGGTCGGGGCGGCGAAGGCTGCAAGGTGTGCGGGACAGAGCTTCGAGAAGTGAAGCTGGGGCAGCGCGCGAGTGTGTTTTGCCCACGGTGCCAGCGCTGACAGCAGGGCGTGATAACCCGCAAGTGCGCCCTTTCGGGCGCGATATGGCTCAAGCCTTACCGGTAATTTTTCGGTATTTCTCCATCAACTGCTCTTCAGTTTCCGGATGGGCTTCGTCCAGCGGAATGCAGTCTACCGGGCAAACCTGCTGGCATTGTGGTTCGTCATAGTGGCCGACGCACTGGGTGCACAGGTTTGGGTCGATCACGTAGATCTCTTCGCCCTGGGAGATGGCGGCGTTCGGGCACTCGGGTTCGCAGACGTCGCAGTTGATGCAATCGTCGGTGATGATCAGGGACATTGGGGGCTCCTGCCGGGGGCTGTCGGCCCAGGCATCTGAAAACTAATGCACACAATTGTGCCGCATTGACGAGCGCAGTGCACGCGGGGGCGATGGAGGGCAAAAAACGTCCGGGTCGGGCGCGGACGTTTTTCGGTCGTTATTTCTTGAAACGCTGGGTCAGGGCGTCGGCCACGATAGGGTGGACGAACTTGGTGATATCGCCGCCCAGGGCTGCAATTTCACGGACCAGCGTCGAAGAAATAAACGAATAACGCTCGGAGGGCGTGAGGAACAGGCTTTCGACATCCGGGGCCAACTGGCGGTTCATGTTGGCCAGCTGGAACTCGTATTCGAAGTCCGACACGGCGCGCAAACCACGCAGGAACACGTTGGCATTCTGCTCTTTGGCGAAGTGCGCCAACAGCGTCGAAAAGCCGACGACTTCGACGTTCGGCAGATGCTTGGTGACCTCGCGAGCCAGTTCCACGCGCTGTTCCAGGGGGAACAGCGGGTTTTTCTTCGGGCTGGCGGCGACGGCGATGATCACGTGGTCGAACAGGCGCGAGGCGCGTTCGACCAGATCGCCATGGCCCTTGGTAATAGGGTCGAAGGTACCTGGGTACAACACTCGGTTCATCGCGTCGTCCTGGCGGGAATCCGTTGGGGAGTCGGATGGTATCGCAGCATTCCCGGTCGGCCAAGCCACCTTTGCGGTAAGAAAGCACTATAGACGCTGCGAATAATCGATTTTTTCATGCGCTTTTCAAACGCTCCGCCAGTGCGCTGGCCAATTGTGCGGTCAGCCCATAGACCGACAATTGTGGGTTGGCACCAATGCTGGTGGGGAACAGCGAGCCGTCGTGAATCGACAGGTTGCTCAGTTGATGGTGACGGCCAAGGCTGTCGGTGACGGCGTTTTTCGGGTTTTCACCCATGGCGCAGCCGCCCATCACATGGGCGCTGCCCAGGCGGGTGCGGTACAGCTCAAGGCTCAGGCCGTCGATCATGGTGCGGGCTTCGGCCAGGGTTTTCACGTAGCGCGCGTCGGCGTGCATGGGCATGACGGCCTTTGCGCCCCCAGCGAACTGGATCTCGGCCATGCTGTGAAACGCCCGGCGCAGGCCGTCCCAGGCATAGTCCGACACCTGGTAGTCGAGCACGGGTGTGTTATCGCCACGCAATTCGACGCTGCCGCCAGTGCTGTCGGGGTGAAAACCGTCGCGCATCAGCGCCAGCATCGCGTGAGTGTGCGGCAACTGGTGCATGTGTTCGGCGCTTTCGGTACCAAAGCCACCGAGCAGGGTCGCCGCCAATGCGGGGTGCAACGGTGGTACTTCCAGCTTGTAGGACATCTTGCCGGTGGTGCCGTCCTGCCACTGGAAATGGTCGGAGTAAATCGACTGCGGCGCGCCGTAGAACGGGTTGATCACGTTATCGAACAGCCCGGCGGACATGTTCACCGGGTGCAGGAAGGTGCGTTTTCCCAGGCATTCATGTGGGTCTGGCGCCCTGGAACGCAGGAGCAACGCCGGGCTGTTGATGCCGCCGCCGGCCAGCACGTAGTGGCGCGCCTTGACGGTGATGGTGCGTCCGGTCGGGGCCACGCAACGTTCGTCCATTGCTACGCACTGCAGGCTGGTGACCTTGTCGTCCTTGATCAACAGTTGCTCGGCGCGAGCCAGGTAAAGCAGTTCGCCGCCTTTTTCCAGCGTGGCGGGGATGGTGGTGACGATCATCGATTGCTTGGCATTGGTCGGGCAGCCCAGGCCGCAATAGCCCAGGTTCCAGCAGCCACGCACGTTGCGCGGGATCACGTGCCAGCTGTAGCCCAGTTGTTCACAGCCTTTCTTGATCACATCGTTGTTGGCGTTGGGTGGCACCAGCCACGGGGCGACGCCGAGGCGCTGCTCCATTTTCTCGAACCAGGGTGCCATCTCGGCCGGGCTGTGGCCTTTGACGTCATGCTCTTTGGCCCAGTGTTCCAGGGTCGGCTCGGGGGTGCGAAAACTCGAGGTCCAGTTGATCAGTGTCGTGCCGCCCACCGCGCGCCCCTGAAGGATGGTGATCGCGCCGTCCTTGCTCATGCGGCCGATGCCTTCCTGGTAGAGGTTGGTGTAGGCCTGGTCTTCCAGCATCTTGAAGTCACTGCTGGTCTTGAGCGGGCCTTCTTCAATCAGCAGCACCTTGTAACCGGCGGCGCTGAGGATTTCGGCGGTGGTGCCGCCGCCCGCACCGCTGCCGATGATGGCAATGTCGGCTTCCAGCGTCAGGTCATTGGCCAGTTGCGAGCCATTGTAGGTTTTCCAGCCGCGGGCCATGCCTTCGCGGAACGGGTCGGGTACGGGCATCTGGGACTCTCTTTTTATTTTAAGTAGTGTAGTGAGGCAGGCAGCCTCATCACAGGCGAACCACGGTCTTAAACGGTGGGCGGGCCGGGATAGCCGCAATGAGCCCATGATTCGGCGCGGCTGTACCAGGCCATCATCACCAGTTGCAGGATCGAGCTGTGACCCATGCGCAACAGGCTCAATGAGCTGTTTTCCCAGCGTTGCAGGAAGCGGCGGATGTCATCGCCGCTGGCGTTCTCCCAGGCGCCCCAGATTCCGGTCAAGGGCCCGCGGGTGACGGGCATGGCGAGCACGTCGAACAACTGCTGGGTCAGCTTGAGCATTTCTGGTGACAAATGGTTGAGGCTGTCATCCAGCGATTTCAGGGTGCCTTCGAGGGCCGCAGGCATTTTCTCGGGCGCGATGGCACCGTCGAGCATCACCGGGAGCAGGGCCCGCAGAAACGGCAGGTCGCTGCTGCGCAGTACCGCAAAGCCGCTGGCCGGGGTGCTGGCCGAGCAACCGCTGAGGCTGGCGCCCAGGCCCGCAGTGGCGAGGAAGGCGGTAGCGCCAAGGCTGAATTTGAGCAGGCCGCGCCGTGACAGCGCGGGGGAATCGGACAGACTGGGGTTCATTATTGTTATTACCCGGCAATGAAATGTCAGCGGATGAACAGCTTCTGAATCAGCTTCTGGATGGATTTGCCGTAAGGCGGGTAAATCAGTTTCGCCGCGTTGAAGCGCTGCTTGATCAAGACACCCTTGGCCTTGCTGAAGGTCAGGAAGCCTTCATGACCATGGTAGTGGCCCATGCCTGACGCGCCGATACCGCCAAACGGCATGTCGTCCTGGGCCACATGCAGCAGGGTGTCGTTCAGGCACACACCGCCGGAATGGGTGTGCTGGAGGACGCGGTTCTGTGCGGCCTTGTCGTAGCCGAAATAGTAGAGCGCCAGCGGACGCGGCCGTTGGTTGATGTAGGCGAAGGCGTCATCCAGCGTTTTGTAGGGCACGATCGGCAGCACCGGGCCAAAGATCTCGTCCTGCATCACGGTCATGTCGTCGCTGACATTAAGCAGCAGGCTGTGGCCCATGCGCCGCCCCTGGTCCTGCTCGAACATCGGGACCAGCAACGCGCCTTTGCTGGTGGCGTCGCTGAGGTAGCCGTGCAGCCGCGCCAGTTGGCGGTCATTGATGATGGCGGTGTAGTCGGGGTTGTCCGCGAGGGTCGGGTAAAACCCGCGAACCGCCTGGCGATAGGCTTCGACAAAGGAGCCGACCCGTTCTTCAGGCACCAGCACATAGTCGGGCGCAACGCAGGTTTGTCCGGCGTTGAGGGTCTTGCCGAACGCAATACGCTCGGCGGCGTCCTTGAGCGGTACGTCGTGGGACACGATGGCCGGGGATTTGCCGCCCAGTTCCAGGGTGACGGGTGTCAGGTGTTCGGCCGCGGCCCGCATCACGTGTTTGCCGATGCTGGTGGCCCCGGTAAACAACAGATGGTCGAACGGCAGGCGGGAGAAGGCGATGCCCATGTCCGCTTCACCCAGGACCACGCACACCAGGTCTTCGGGGAACACTTTGGCCAGCAAGGTCTTGAGCAGGGCGCCTGTGGCGGGCGTGGACTCGCTGAGCTTGAGCATCACCCGGTTGCCGGCCGACAGGGCGCCGACCAGCGGCCCGATGGCCAGGTACAGCGGATAGTTCCACGGTACGATGATCCCGATCACCCCCAGTGGCTGATAGACCACCTTGGCCTTGGCCGGCTGAAACGCGGCACCGACCTTGCGCGGGGAGGCTTTCATCCAGCCTTTGAGGTGTTTGCTGGCGTAGTGGATGCAGTGCAGGCTCGGCATCAGTTCGGCGAGCAGGGTTTCATCCGCGCTGCGGTTGCTGAAATCCTGGCTGATCGCCTCGATCAGGGCCTGGCGTTCGTCACTCAACAGGTCGCGCAGGGCTTTGAGCCACTGCTGGCGCTGAGCCGCTGGCGGCATCGGGTTGGCCGCGTATGCCTGACGCTGGGCGGTAAACAGGTCGTTAAGCTCGCTCAAGGCCTGCTGGGCGTTTTGCAGGTAGGCAATGTCGGCGGTCATGGTGGCTCCGATTATTGTTAGACTGGAGAAGTTTTTAGAGTCTATGCTCTAAAATGTCAAATGACTACCTCGGGAAGCGATGATTTATCCGTCGACGGATAGGTCGTAAGATGCCCATCAACGCACTTTGAATTAAAGCCCAAGCCATGGCCCCACGGATAAAAACCAGCGAGCGCATCGTGCAGAACAGCCTTGAGCTGTTCAATCAGCAGGGCGAACGCAGCGTCAGCACCAACCATATTGCCGCGCACATGGAGATTTCTCCGGGCAACCTGTACTACCACTTCCCCAACAAGCAGGCGATCATCGCCGTGTTATTCAGTGAGTACGAGGCGCTGGTCGAAAGCTTCCTGCGCCCGCCCCAGGGCCGTGCGGCCACGGTTGCGGACAAGCGCTTCTATTTGCAGGCGTTGCTGGCGGCCATGTGGCGGTACCGGTTCCTGCACCGTGACCTGGAACACCTGCTCGACAACGATGCCGAGCTGGCAGCCCGCTACCGGCGCTTCTCCCAGCGCTGCCTGATCCAGGGCACGGCGATCTACGCAGGCTTTGTCGAAGCCGGGATCCTGCGCATGGACAAGGTGCAGATCGAATCCCTGACGCTCAATGCCTGGATCATCCTGACCTCCTGGGTGCGCTTTTTGTGCACGACCCGGGAAAATTCCAGCCACCTGAGCGAGCAAGCCATCAAGCGTGGCGTTTATCAGGTCCTGGTGCTGGAAGCCGGGTTTGTCACCGAGCAGGCCCGCGAAGAGGTCAGTGCTTTATTCGAGGAGTTTTACGTGCCATTGGCCCAGGCCCTCGAAGAAGTGCAGTAGCATCGAACTCAGACTTACTCACAGGAGCTCGCCATGTTCATCGCGCAACTGATCAGCCCTACTGCCCTGGAACAGAAAAAAGACCAGGCCGGGCTGGTGATACTGGATTGTCGTTTTGCCCTCGAAGACCCGGATTACGGCCAGCGCAGCTATGCCGAAGGGCATATCGCCGGTGCCGTGTTCGCCGATCTGGAGCGCGACCTCAGTGGCCCGGTGATCAAGGGCGTGACCGGCCGCCACCCGTTGCCTGCGGCGCAGTCGCTGATCGAGCGCCTGCAAGCCTGGGGCATCAGCAATGACAGTGAAGTGGTGCTGTATGACGACGGCCCCGGCGCCTTTGCCGCGCGGGCCTGGTGGTTGCTGGCGTGGCTGGGCAAGCGCGACGGCGTGTTCATCCTGGATGGCGGCCTCAAGGCCTGGCACATCGCGGGCCTGCCGCTGAGCCTGGATGCGCCGACCAGGATCCGTGGCACTTTCCAAGGCGTGCCGGACACGACCTTGCTGCTCAGTGCCGAGAAACTGCAACAGCGCCTCGGGCAACCTGCCCTGACGTTGCTCGACGCCCGTGGGCTGCCGCGTTTTCGTGGCGAGGTCGAGCCCATCGACCCGGTTGCCGGGCATATTCCGGGGGCTCAATGTGCGGCGTTCACCGACAACCTGGGCGCGGATGGGCGCTTCCTGCCTGCCGACCAACTCAAGCAGCGCTTTGCCGAAAAGCTGGGTGACCGCTCGCCCACCGAATTGGTGGCGTACTGCGGTTCCGGGGTGACGGCCTGCCACAACCTGTTCGCCTTGTGCCTGGCCGGCTACCCGCTGGGGGCACTGTATGCTGGTTCGTGGAGCGAGTGGATCACGGACCCCGCGCGCGCGATTGCCACCGGCGACTGAGACGTCAGACCGGCCACTGTCCGAGGTCGATTCAGTTTCGGCCAGGGGCCGGTAGCCAGAAATGGATCGGCTCGCCCGGATTAACCTTGTCCGCGAGCCGATTGAACCAGCCAATCGGGAATGCGTCGCTCCAGGTAGTAACCGGGCGTGCGCAGCGTGCCATCGACAAAGCCGACATGCCCACCCTTGGTCTGCAGTTCAAATTGCGTGCAGGCCGACAGTTCGCTGGACACCGGCAAGCTGTAGGGAAAGACAAACGGATCGTCAGCCGCCTGGATGATCAGCGTCGGCGTGCGGATTTCACCGAGGAAATAGCGGCTGGAGGCACGGCGGTAGTAGTCGTGCGCGTCTTCGAAGCCATGCAGCGGCGCGGTCACTCGGCCATCGAAATCCCAGAAGGTGCGCATGTTGTCCAGCGAGCCCAGTTGGGCCAGTGTCGCCAGGCCCTCGTGACGGCCGTCGAGGAGGAACTGTCGCTCTTTGATCTTGATGTAGGCCAGCATCTCGCGCATGAAGTGCGCTTGGTAGACCTTGGAAAAGCCCTGGCCGATACGGTCTGCGCACTGGTCCAGGCGAAACGGCACCGAGACTGCCACGGCGCCCTGTAACTGGCTGTCACTGCCGGTTTCGCCCAGATGCTTGAGCAGCACGTTGCCCCCCAGTGAGTAGCCGACCGCGTACAGCGGCGCTAACGGGCGTGTCGCGCGCAGGTGATTGATCGCCGCCGCGAGGTCTTCGCTGACACCGGAGTGATAGCTGCGTGGCAACCGGTTCGGTTCGCCCGAACAGCCACGCCAGTTCAGCGCGACGCTGGCCCAGCCCCGGGCGGACAAGGCTTTTTGCAGGCCGGCGACGTAGGGTGAGTTCGACGACCCGGTCAGCCCATGCAGCACCAGCACCAAGGGCGTTTCAGCGCTGTGCGGTCCGTGCCAGTCGAGATCCAGGAAATCGCCGTCATCCAGCCACAGGCGTTCGCGTTGTCGGTCCAGGTGCGTGGTTTTACGCCACAGCGGCCCCCACAAGGTTTGCAGGTGCGGGTTGCCGAGGCCGAAGGCGGGGGTGAAGCGGTTTGGCGGTGTAGGCACGGTTGTACTCGATGCAGCGGTGCGCAACCTGTGCGCACCGGTTTCAAGCCGGTCGGTTAACCGGCGATCTCTGCCAGACGATGCCACAACGCGTAGTAGACCCGCCCGGATTTTTGCTCGCGGTGCAGGCGCCAGGCTCCCGGCAGGCCGAGCGTCGAAGGCGCGTTTTCGCTTTCCGTGTAGATCCACGCATTGTCGGCCAGCCATTGCCGCTCTTCCAGCAGGGTACACACGGCGGGTAGCAGGTTCTGGTTGAACGGCGGGTCCAGGAACACCAGGTCGTAGGCACTGGCCGGTTGGGTTTCCAGGTAGCGCAGGGCGTCGGCGGTTTGCACCTGGCCGACGGTGCAGCGCAGGGTGCCCAAATGCTCTTTCAGGCTGGAAACCGCCAGGCTGCTGGCATCCAGTGCCTGGCCCATGGCTGCGCCACGGGACAGGGCTTCGAGAAACAGCGCGCCGCTGCCGGCGAACGGGTCAAGCACCTTGGCCCCGGCCACGTAGGGCGCGAGCCAGTTGAACAGGGTTTCGCGCACGCGGTCTGGCGTCGGGCGCAAGCCCGGGGCGTCCGGGAAGCTCAGGCGACGGCTGCGCCACTCGCCGCCGATGATGCGCAATTGGTTCACGCCGTTGTGGACGTTGTGAGCGGGTTTCTTGGGACGCGATGGACTGGCCATTAATGCTCCGGAACCCCGAGCGGCTGCTCGGAAGGTTTGTCAGTAGGGGCCGGTAACGGCTTTTGCGGCACGGTAGGGCCAACGGTGACGATGACCATTTTATCCATGCTCAGGTGTTTATTCATGGCGGCGGTGACCTGTTCGACGGTCAGGTTCTGCGACTGCCGCATGAAATCCTCAAGGTAGGTCAGCGGCAAGTCGTAGAAGCCCATGGCACCCAGTTGGCCGACAATATCGGCGTTGCTGGCAGTGGACAGCGGGAAGCTACCGGCCAGTTCACGCTTGGCATCGTCGAGCTCTTTCGGGGTCGGACCCGTTTTAAGGTAGTCGGTCATGACGTCCTGTACCAGCTTGAGCGTGCCTTCGCTCATTTCGGCGCGGGTTTGCAGGTTGATCATGAACGGACCGCGGGCCTGCATCGGCGAGAAGCCCGAGTAGACGCCATAGGTCAGGCCGCGTTTTTCACGGACTTCGCTCATCAGCCGGGTGCCAAAACCACCGCCACCCAGAATCTGGTTGCCCATGGAGACGGCCGCGTAGTCCGGATCGTCACGGTCGATGCCCAATTGGGCGAGCATCAGGTTGGTCTGCTTGGACGGAAACTCGACGCGGCTGGTGCCGGGCTTGGGCTCCACTGGTTGCTCGATCTTGGCCAGCGCCGGGCCTTTGGGCAGGGCGGCGGAGACCTGGGCGGCAATCGCTTGCGCCTCGCTGCGCGACAGGTCGCCGACCAGCGCGATCACCACGTTGCCCGCTGCATAGGCTTTGGCGTGGAAGGCTTTGAGTTGTGCCAGGGTAATTTGAGGAATGCTCAGCGCATTGCCGTCGCTGGAGTGGGCATACGGATGCTGGCCGTACAGACGACGCATCAGTTCCAGGCTCGCCACTTTTGCCGAGTTCTGCTTCTGGTATTCGAAGCCCGCGAGCATCTGGTTCTTGATCCGTGCCAGCGAGTCGGCCGGGAGCGTCGGTTTGCCCACCACTTCAGCGAACAGCTTGAGGGCGGGTTCGCGTTTGTCTACCGCGCTCAGGCTGCGCAGCGAGGCAACCGCCATGTCCTTGTAGGCACCATTGCCAAAGTCGGCACCCAGGCCTTCGAAACCCTCGGCGATCTGGCTGACATCCTTGCCGGCAACGCCTTCGTTGAGCATGGCGTTGGTCAGCATCGCCAGCCCTGGCTTGTCGCCGTCCTGGCTGCTGCCGGCGGCGAAAATCAGGCGCATGTCGAACATTGGCAGTTCGGGGGCGGCCACGAACAGTACTTTTGCACCCTCGGCGGTGGTCCAGGTCTGAACGTCCAGCGTGCGATGGCTCGGCGCCTTGCCGTTGAGTTCCGCCAGCGATTGCAGCTTCTGGCTGGACTTGGCCTTGTCGAAGGCTTCGCTGGCCAAGGACTCATCGGTCCTGGAGAAATAGAAGGCGGCAGAGCCGATCAGGGCGACGGCGATCAGGCCGATCAGCGCCCGGCGCGTTGGTTTACGCTCACTCATGAGTCGTCTCCTGTGGCAGAACATGGGCGACGCTGAGACGTTCGCGGGTGAAATAGAGTCGGGCAGCTTTCTGGATGTCTTGCGGGGTCACGCTTTCCAGTTCGGCGAGTTCGCTGTCCATCAGTTTCCAGGACAGGCCGACGGTCTCCAGTTGGCCGATGGCGGTGGCCTGGCTGGTAATCGAGTCTCGCTCGTAGACCAGGCCGGCAATCACTTGGGCCCGCACGCGCTCCAGCTCTTCAGCGGACGGCTCCGTGGTCTTGAGCTGCTCCAGCAGTTTCCACAGGCCGGCTTCAGCCTGGGCCATGGTTTTGTGTTTCTGGGTGTTGGGGGTCGCCGACAGGGTGAAGAGGCTGTCGCCGCGGGTATAGGCGTCATAGCTCGACGAGCCACCCGACACCAGTTCTTCGCCGCGTTCCAGTTGGGTCGGGATGCGCCCACTGTAGCCGCCATCCAGCAGGGCCGCGATCAGTCGCAGGGCGTTCACCGAGCGTTTGTCTTCGGTGGTGGCGATGCTTGGCACGTTGAAGCCCAGCATCAGGGCCGGCAGTTGGGTCTGCACTTTCAGGGTAATCAAACGCTCGCCGGGCTCGGCCAGCTCTCGCGGAATCTTGGCCGGTGGCACGTCGCGCTTGGCGATCGGCCCGAAGTAGCGCTGTGCCAAGGCTTTGACTTCGTCCGGGGTCACGTCGCCGACCACCACCAGTGTGGCGTTGTTCGGTGCGTACCAGGATTCATACCAGTGGCGCAGCTCTTCAACCTTCATGCGGTCCAGGTCGGCCATCCAGCCGATGGTCGGCGTGTGGTAGCCGCTGGCCGGGAAGGCCATGGCCTTGAAGCGCTCGAAGGCCTTGGACATCGGCTTGTCGTCGGTGCGCAGGCGACGTTCTTCCTTGATCACTTCGATCTCGCGGCTGAACTCGTCGGCCGGCAGGCGCAGGGTGGCCATGCGGTCGGCCTCCAGTTCAAACGCCACGCCCAGGCGATCACGGGCCAGCACCTGGTAGTACGCGGTGTAGTCATCGCTGGTGAAGGCGTTTTCTTCGGCGCCCAGGTCGCGCAGGATCAACGATGCTTCGCCGGGGCCGACTTTCTCGCTGCCCTTGAACATCATGTGTTCCAGTGCGTGGGACAAGCCGGTCTGGCCGGGGGTTTCGTAGCTGGAGCCGACCTTGTACCAGACCTGGGAAACCACCACCGGGGCCCGGTGGTCTTCGCGCACGACGACCTTGAGGCCGTTGTCGAGGGTGAATTCGTGGGTCGGTTGAGGGTCGGCAGCCAAAGCCGAAAGGGGCAGACAAACTGTGCTGAGCAGCAGGCCTGCGGCGCGGCGGGCTAGAGCATTCATTCGTTTTTAAACCTGTTGGGCTGCCCGCTTGGTCTTAGCGTCGGCGGGCTAGAGGGTGCTAGGATACTGATCCGATTTAACGGCGGCCACGCCTATCAGGCCTTTGATCGGTCGGTAGGTTGTATGGGTTTATGGAAGAAGCTTTGGGTTTATCAGCTAAACTCTGCGTTTTCGCCGACGATGCCGCTGCAGTCCTTCGTGTTAGTCGACCTTTGAGGTGCCGTTGGGCACTTCGACAAAATGTTGCGCGTGAACAAGCTGGGTCAAACGCAGTCTGTTCTGCATCGAATATTCAATTGCCGAGGCGCCACATTGGCGCGTCGCTACCGTGAGATAGCCGTCCTCCATGTTTGGTTCCAACGACGACAAGAAGAACCCAGCTGCGGCTGGCGAGAAGAAAAGCCTGTTCGGATGGCTGCGCAAAAAGCCGCAGGAACCCGTCGTCGAACAGCCACAGGCGCTTCCCGAGGTTGCGCCCGAGCCGGTTGTCAACGCCGCGCCGGTTGCCGAAGCACCGGCTCCCGTGGTGGTACCGCCGGTCGAGCCGGTACTGCAGCCGGTCGTCGAACCGCAACCTGAGGTGGTGATCAAACTGCCGCCTGTCGCCGAAGTCGCGCATAAGCCATGGTTGACCCTGCCCGTACCGGAAGAGCCGGTTGCGTTGGTCGAAGACGAGCAAGCGCCCCATGTCACGCCACCGATTCCCGCGCCGACCGTGGTCCAGCAAGCCGTAGAACTGTTGGTGGGCGAGCCGAAGTCGCTGGTCGAACCGACGCTCGAGCCGCTGGAAGTTGAAGAGCCTGACCTGCCACAGCCGATCATCGCCGCGTTTGTGGCGCCAGAGCCTGTGCCAACCCCGGCTCCAGCTCCAATCCCGGTTGTAACCCCAACCCCGATCACTGTCGTGCCAACTCCGGCCCCAGTGACCTCGCCGGCCCCGATCGCCGCCGAGCCTGCACCAATGCCGGTTGCAGCGGTCGCCGCGGAACAGGAAGCGCCTCAACCTGCGCGCACTGAAGAGGCCAAGGCCGGCTTTTTTGCCCGCCTCAAGCAAGGTTTGTCAAAAACCAGCGCCAGCATCGGCGAGGGCATGGCCAGCCTGTTCCTGGGCAAAAAGATCATCGATGACGAGCTGCTCGAAGACATCGAGACCCGCTTGCTGACCGCTGACGTGGGGGTCGAGGCGACCTCGGTGATCATCCAGCGGCTGACCCAGAAGGTTGCGCGCAAGGAGCTGGCCGATGCCGACGCTCTGTACAAATCCCTCCAGGCCGAGCTGGCTGAGATGCTCAAGCCGGTCGAGCAGCCGCTGAAGATCGTGGCGCAGAACAAGCCGTTCGTGATTCTGGTGGTTGGCGTCAATGGCGCCGGCAAGACCACCACCATCGGCAAACTGGCGAAGAAGCTGCAACTCGAAGGCAAGAAAGTCATGCTCGCGGCGGGCGACACCTTCCGTGCCGCGGCAGTCGAGCAGTTGCAGGTCTGGGGCGAGCGCAACAAGATCCCGGTGATCGCCCAGCACACAGGCGCCGACTCGGCTTCGGTGATCTTCGATGCCGTGCAGGCCGCCAAGGCGCGCAACATTGATGTCTTGATCGCCGACACCGCCGGTCGCCTGCACACCAAAGACAACCTGATGGAAGAGCTGAAGAAGGTTCGCCGGGTGATCGGCAAGCTCGACGCCGACGCACCGCACGAGGTGTTGCTGGTGCTCGACGCCGGTACCGGCCAGAACGCCATCAACCAGGCTAAGCAATTCAACCAGACGGTCGAGCTGACAGGCCTGGCCCTGACCAAGCTCGATGGCACGGCCAAGGGTGGGGTGATTTTCGCCCTGGCCAAGCAGTTTGGCCTGCCGATTCGCTACATTGGTGTCGGTGAAGGCATCGACGATTTGCGTACCTTTGAAGCAGAACCCTTTGTCCAGGCACTGTTTGCCGAGCGGGAGCGTTAATGATTCGTTTCGAACAGGTCGGTAAGCGCTACCCGAACGGTCACGTCGGCTTGCATGAGCTGAGCTTTCGAGTCCGTCGTGGCGAGTTTTTGTTTGTAACCGGTCACTCCGGGGCCGGTAAAAGTACCCTGTTGCGACTGTTGCTCGCCATGGAGCGCCCAACCTCAGGCAAGCTGCTGCTGGCCGGGCAGGACCTGTCGACCATCAGCAACGCGCAAATCCCGTTCCTGCGTCGGCAGATCGGCGTGGTGTTCCAGAACCACCAGTTGCTGTTCGACCGCACGGTGTTCAACAACGTCGCCTTGCCGTTGCAGATCCTGGGCTTGTCCAAGGCGGAGATCGCCAAGCGCGTGGACTCGGCCCTGGAGCGTGTGGCGTTGTCGGACAAGACCGACCTGTACCCGGGTGACCTGTCTACCGGTCAGCAACAGCGTGTCGGCATCGCCCGCGCCATCGTCCATCGCCCGGCCCTGCTGCTGGCGGATGAACCGACCGGTAACCTCGATCCGCGGCTGGCGGCGGAAATCATGGGTGTCTTTGAAGACATCAACCGTCTGGGCACCAGCGTATTGATCGCCAGTCACGACCTGGCGCTGATTGCCCGCATGCGTCATCGCATGCTGACCTTGCAACGTGGCCGATTGATCGGCGACGGGGAGGCCGCGGTATGAGTGCTACCCGTAGTCCGAAGGTTTCCGAGCGAGTGGCCCCGAAGGCCGCCGATCCGCAACCGCAAAAGAATAACCGCGATGAAGACGATGGCCCGGATTTCAAGACCTTGCTGCATGCCTGGATTGAAAGCCATCGCGCCAGCCTGCTCGACAGCCTGCGTCGCCTGGGCAAGCAGCCGATTGGCAGCTTCTTCACCTGCCTGGTGATGGCGGTTGCCCTGAGTTTGCCGATGGGTCTGTCACTTTTGCTGAATAACGTCGAGCGCCTGGGCGGCTCCTGGCAGCGTGCGGCGCAGATCTCGCTGTACCTGCAACTCGACGCCAGCGCCAGCGAAGGCGAGCAACTGCGCGAGCAGATCAATGCCCTGCCAGGCGTGGCCGAGGCCGAGTACATCGGTCGCGAGCAGGCGCTGGAAGAGTTCCAGCAGCAGTCGGGACTGGGTGAAGCGCTCAAGGAGCTGCCGGAAAACCCGCTGCCTGGCGTGGTGCTGGTGACGCCGAAGGAGGTCGACAAAGCGGCGCTTGAAGCATTAAGACAAAGACTTTCCGAGTTGCCGAAGGTACAGCAGGCGCAACTTGATCTAGTCTGGGTCGAGCGTTTGGCGGCGATACTCAAGCTGGGCGAGCGGTTTGTCTTCGGTCTGACCGTGTTGCTGGTTTCTGCATTACTTTTGGTGATAGGCAATACCATTCGTCTTCATATTGAAAACCGCCGCACCGAGATAGAAGTGATTAAACTGGTCGGCGGCACTGACAGCTATGTGCGTAGGCCCTTTCTGTATATGGGGGCGCTGTATGGCTTCGGCGCGGGGATCCTTTCCTGGGGTGTCCTGGCATTCGGCCTCAACTGGCTGAATGACGCGGTAACAGGGTTGGCTGGCCTGTACGGCAGTAATTTCGCACTGGCCGGGGTGCCGGCAGCCGATGGTCTGTCTCTCTTGCTAGGTGCGGTGTTGTTGGGGTATATCGGTGCGTGGATTGCGGTGGCACGCCATTTGAGAGAGCTTGCCCCGAAGTAGTGTCTTTTTGCTTGTATGTCCTTTCAGCGTGTAGGGGAACTTGTCCTTCGGTTTCCGGTCAATTTTCGCAGTGCTGAACTGCACGAGTTATGTGAGTCGGAGGTTTTTTCGTATGACCACTTCTTTGCAACCTGCTTATGCTCTGGTCCCAGGCGCGAACCTGGAGGCTTATGTGCACACGGTGAACAGCATTCCATTGCTGACACCGGAGCAGGAGCGTGAACTGGCCGAGAGTCTCTACTATGAGCAGGATTTGGGGGCGGCTCGGCAGATGGTGCTCGCCCACCTGCGTTTTGTTGTACATATTGCCCGCAGCTATTCCGGCTACGGCCTGGCCCAGGCTGACCTGATCCAGGAAGGCAACGTTGGCCTGATGAAGGCGGTCAAGCGCTTCAACCCGGAGATGGGTGTGCGCCTGGTGTCTTTTGCCGTGCACTGGATCAAGGCGGAGATCCACGAATTCATCCTGCGCAACTGGCGCATCGTGAAAGTCGCAACCACCAAGGCCCAGCGCAAACTGTTCTTCAACCTGCGCAGCCAGAAAAAACGCCTGGCATGGCTGAACAACGATGAAGTCCATCGCGTGGCTGAAAGCCTCGGCGTGGAGCCGCGGGAAGTGCGCGAGATGGAAAGCCGGCTGACCGGCCACGACATGGCGTTTGACCCGGCTGCCGAAGCGGATGACGACAGCGCATTCCAGTCGCCGGCCAACTATCTGGAAGACCATCGGTACGACCCGGCGCGTCAACTGGAAGATGCCGACTGGAGCGACAACTCCACCAGCAACCTGCATGAGGCACTGGACGTGCTGGACGACCGCAGCCGCGACATTCTCTACCAGCGCTGGCTGGCCGAAGAGAAAGCCACGCTGCACGACCTGGCGCAGAAGTACAACGTGTCGGCCGAGCGTATCCGTCAGCTTGAAAAGAGCGCGATGAACAAGCTCAAGCTGTCGATTGCCGCGTAACTTTCTTGCTGGCAATAAAAAACGCCCTGATCACTGATCGGGGCGTTTTCGTTTGTGGTACCTGATCGTAATCGGCAGAAAGGACTTATTGAGACCACGGTGCCCGGCGCGAATCGTTGAGCCCCAGCAGGTAACTGTCCCCACCCAGTTGACTCATCTGTCGCCGAATCCAGCCGGCACGGCGTGCGACATAACTGCTTGGATGGCTGGCGCTCCAGACCCGTGGGTTGGGCAGTACCGCAGCCAGCAGGCTGGCTTGCTGGCGGCTCAGTGAGCGGGCGCTGACGCCAAAGTGATGCCGTGCGGCAGCTTCGGCGCCAAACACGCCCTCATCCCATTCCACGCTGTTGAGGTACACCTCGAGAATCCGCTGCTTGGGCCAGAAGATTTCGATCAGCGCGGTAAACCAGGCTTCCAGGCCCTTGCGCAGCCAGCTGCGACCCGACCACAGGAACAGGTTCTTGGACACTTGCTGGCTCAGGGTACTGGCGCCGCGGATCGAACCACCGCGTTCGTTGTGGGCAAAGGCGGCCTGTATGGCGCCAAAGTCAAAGCCCCAGTGCTCGGGAAACTTCTGGTCTTCGCCGGCCATGACCGCGACCTTCAGGTCGTCGGAGATGTTGTCCCACGGCTCCCAGTCACGTTGCAGGTCAATGGGTTCGCCGTCGAACCAGGATTCGATCTTGCGCTCGACCATCAGTGTGGTCCCCGGTGGCGGGACAAAACGGAACACCAGCACCAGCAATACGCTGCCGCCCACGAACCAGAGCAGGACTTTCGTGAAGCGTTGGAGAAATATACGCAGCATAGAGATGGCTTGGCCGAACCCGTCGAGCCGGCCATTATACAGACCCTGCCCGATGAATCTGACTGGAGTTCCTCATGCTGCGTGGCTTTTTGATGCTGGCTGCTTTCTTCGGTTTTACCGGCGTCGCCCTGGGCGCATTTGCCGCCCATGGCCTCAAGGGCCGCCTGAGCAGCGAATACCTGGCAATCTTTCATACCGGCGTCACCTATCAGTTGGTACACACCCTGGCGTTGCTGGGTGTCGCACTGCTGGCCACGCAGATTCCCGGACGGTTGATCACGTGGGCGGGTGTCTCGTTTGCCCTCGGAATCCTGTTGTTTTCCGGCAGCCTGTACCTGCTGACGCTTACGGGTGTCGGCAAGCTGGGCATCGTCACGCCCTTCGGTGGCCTGGCCTTCCTGGCTGGCTGGGTTTGCCTGGGGCTTGCCGCCTGGCGCCTGGGCTGACTTGCGAGTCCATTTCAAGACGAATGGCTTGGGTCGGCCTGACTGATCGGGCTAGAATGCTGGCCCCTAAAAATGATGGCGGCATCCGGCATGCGCATTCAGTTGAACGGCGAATCCCTTGAACTGCCCGACGGTGAAACCGTTGCGGCCCTGCTGACCCGTCTGGACCTGACCGGACGCCGGGTGGCGGTCGAACTCAACCTGGATATCGTCCCGCGCAGTCAGCATGCAGACACCGCGTTGAACGACGGCGACAACGTCGAAGTGGTGCACGCCATCGGCGGCGGCTAGCCGCCAAACACTGTGAAAACTGCTGCGCTCGGAAATACTGCGTTAAAAACAGGCTCGGAATGCTCATTTACAACCCGTAAACTCCGCTTCCTCGCCTGTTTTTGCCTTGTCTTTCCTTCGCTCGCGACGTTTTCACAGCGTTTGGTTTATAAGGAATTCTGCAAGTACCTCACCCCTATAGAGGATTTCCCATGAGCATCGTTCGCAGCGACAAGCCTTTCGTCCTGGCCGGTCGTACTTACCAGTCGCGTTTGCTGGTCGGTACCGGCAAGTACCGTGACATGGAAGAAACCCGCCTGGCCATCGAAGCCTCGGGTGCCGAGATCGTCACCTTCGCCGTGCGCCGCACCAACCTTGGCCAGATCGAGGGCGAGCCGAACCTGCTCGAAGTGCTGTCGCCGGATCGCTACACCTTCCTGCCGAACACCGCCGGTTGCTACGACGCCATCGAAGCCGTGCGCACCTGCCGCCTGGCCCGTGAGCTGCTCGATGGCCATAACCTGGTGAAGCTGGAAGTGCTGGCTGACCAGAAAACCCTGTTCCCCAACGTGATCGAAACCCTCAAGGCCGCCGAAACGCTGGTCAAGGAAGGCTTCGACGTGATGGTTTACACCAGTGATGATCCGATCATCGCCCGTCAACTGGCGGAAATCGGCTGTATCGCGGTGATGCCGCTGGCCGGTCTGATCGGCTCCGGTCTGGGGATCTGCAACCCGTACAACCTGCAGATCATCCTGGAAGAAGCCAAGATTCCGGTGCTGGTGGATGCTGGTGTCGGTACTGCTTCCGACGCCACCATCGCCATGGAACTGGGTTGTGATGCCGTGCTGATGAACTCGGCCATTGCCCACGCCCAGCAGCCGGTCATGATGGCGCAAGCCATGAAACACGCCATTGTGGCAGGTCGCCTGGCCTACCTCGCCGGGCGTATGCCAAAAAAACTCTATGCCAGCGCCTCCTCGCCGCTGGATGGTCTGATCAAGTAAGAGCCATTGATGACTGAATCGAACGACACGCCAATCCAGACGGAAGAAGGCGAAGAGCGCCAACACCGCCGTATCAAGAGTTTCGTGATGCGCGCCGGGCGCATGACCGAAGGCCAGCAAAAAGGCCTGGAGCAGGGCACGCCGCTGTTCGTCCTGCCACTGGCCGATGCGCCGGTGGATTTTGACCAGGTGTTCGGTCGCTCGGCACCGCGCTCGCTGGAAATCGGCTTCGGCATGGGCCATTCGCTGCTGGAAATGGCCGCGGCTTCGCCGGACCAGGACTTCATTGGCGTTGAAGTACACCGTCCGGGTGTCGGCGCGCTGCTCAATGGCGTGCTGACACAAGGCCTGACCAACCTGCGGGTCTACGATTGCGATGCGATCGAAGTGCTCAACCGTTGCGTGGCCGACAACAGCCTGGATCGCCTGATGCTGTTTTTCCCGGACCCGTGGCACAAGAGCCGTCACCACAAGCGCCGTATCGTTCAGGCGTCGTTCGCTGAGCTGGTGCGCAGCAAGTTGAAGGTTGGCGGTGTGCTGCACATGGCCACTGACTGGGAACCGTACGCTGAGTACATGCTGGAAGTGATGAACGTCGCGCCGGGGTATCGCAACCTGGCCGAAGACGGCAAATGCGTACCGCGCCCGGCCGAACGCCCGATCACCAAGTTCGAACGCCGTGGCGAACGGCTTGGGCACGGGGTGTGGGATCTGAAGTTCGAAAAACAGTCGTAGGAGCGAGCTTGCTCGCGAAAAACTACAAAGCAGCGCGGGGCTTCAGATGCCCCGCGTTTTCGTTAACAATCATCGCGAGCAAGCTCGCTCCTACAGTGGATTTGTATAGGGCGCAGGGTCAGCGGCGGTCGGCTACGACGCCGATCAACACCAATACCACCAACAACACCGGTGCCAGGCTGTAGTTGTTGAACTGACTCAAGCCCTTGACGATCAAGGGCGTGGCGTAGATCAGGGCTGCACCGCTGCCGATCACGCACAGCAGGGCCATCATCGGCACGCGCAAGGCGCCCGCGATGTTGCCCAGGCGTTGCTCGACCCAGCCTTTGAAGTCCGCGCCAAACAGCACCAGCAAACACCCCACCAATGCCAGAGCGATTTCTGACAGATTTCCGCGACTCCAGCGAGATACGGTGGCGAGCAGGTCGAGTACCAAATCCATTCGATTTCCTTATGTCAGAAAGTTCTGCAACAAGTCATTGAGGAACAGTTGTCCGCGCATCGTCGCCGCCAGACGTGACGGTTCGACCTGCAACAAGCCACTTTGTTCGGCCTCTCGCCGGCCTTCGGCAAGGCTTTCCAGGGTCAGCCCGGTGCGCTCCGGATACAGTCGCGCCTCCACACCCTCGGTCAGGCGCAGGGCGTTCATCAGGAACTCGAACGGCAACTCGTCATTGGTCAGGGCTTTCTCGCCCGCCTGGAAGCTCTTGGCCGGGTTGAGGTAGTCCTTGGGCAGGCGAGTCTTCCAGGTGCGCACGATGCGCCCGTCCGGATGGCTGAGCTTGCCGTGGGCGCCGGCACCGATGCCGATGAAGTCGCCGAAACTCCAGTAGTTGAGGTTATGCCGCGCCGCGCGACCGGATTGGGCGTAGGCCGAGACTTCGTACTGCGCATAACCGTGTTCGGCTAACAGCGCCTGGCCAGCCTCCTGAATGTCCCACAGGGTGTCGTCTTCCGGCAGCGTCGGCGGCTGGTTCCAGAACACCGTGTTCGGCTCCAGTGTCAGCTGATACCAGGACAGGTGGGTCGGGTTCAGGGCGATGGCCTGGCGCAGGTCGCCCAGGGCGTCCTCCAGGGACTGGTCGGGCAAGCCGTGCATCAAGTCCAGGTTGAAGTTGTCGAACCCGGCCTGACGGGCCATGCCGGCGGCACGCACCGCTTCGTCGCCGTTGTGGATTCGTCCCAGGGCCTTGAGTTTCTCTTGCTGGAAACTCTGGATGCCAATCGACAAGCGATTGATGCCCAGCGCTCGATAGGCGACGAACTTCTCTTGTTCGAAGGTGCCCGGGTTGGCTTCCAGGGTGATTTCGATGTCGCTGGCGAACGGGATGCGTTGCTCCACGCCTTTGAGCAGTCGGCCCAGCGCCTGGGCACTGAACAGGCTGGGCGTGCCGCCGCCGAAGAAGATCGAGCTCAGTTCGCGGCCATACACGGCATGCAGGTCCTGGTCGAGGTCGGCCAGCAGGGCGTCGACATACTCTTCTTCCGGCAGCACTACGCTTGCGGTGTGGGAGTTGAAGTCGCAATAAGGGCATTTGCGTACGCACCACGGGATGTGGATGTACAGCGCCAGGGGCGGCAGTGTTGGCAGCGCGGCCCGAGACGAGGGTGCGGCGCCGCCGAAGATCAGCGGCGACGCGGTGGGGTCGTGGGTCATTTCAGGCTCAGGCGTTGGCGCAGCAATTCCATTGCGCGGGCGCGGTGGCTGAGCTGGTTCTTCTCGGTCGGGCCCAGTTCGGCGCTGGAGCAGTCGCGCTCCGGGACCCAGAACAGCGGGTCGTAGCCAAAGCCGTGTTCGCCGCTGGCCTGGGTCAGGATGCGCCCGTGCCACAGGCCTTCGCAGAGAATCGGCAGCGGGTCATCGGCGTGACGCACCAGCGCCAACACACAGACGAACTGCGCGCCGCGCTCGGTTTCAGGCACATCCTTGAGCGCATCGAGCAGCTTGGCATTGTTGGCCGCATCGCCCTGGCCGTCGGCATAGCGCGCCGAGTAGATGCCCGGCGCACCACCGAGGAAGTCCACCGCCAGCCCCGAATCGTCGGCCAGCGCCGGCAAGCCGGAAATACGTGCCGCGTTACGGGCCTTGAGGATGGCATTCTCGACGAACGACAGGCCGGTCTCTTCAGGCTCGACGCTGCTGAACTCGCCGATCGAGCGCAGGTGCACCGAGTCGCCGAGCATGGCCTGGAGTTCCTTGAGTTTGCCGGCGTTGTGGCTGGCCAGTACGAGTTGCGTGAAGTTGATCATTGGCCAGGGAAGAGCTCTTGGTTGAAATTGATGGTGTTGATTTTGTCGCCGGTCTGCACCTTGATGTCAAAGGTGCGGGTTTCCTGCTGGTCCACCGGGTACTGAGCGATGTAGTAGACCGCGCCTTGTTCGGTGATCTGCTTGAACTTCAGCGTCACGCTCTGGCTGGTCAGGTCTTTCACGGTGCCGGTGACGTTGGCGATCATCGGCTTGCCGTCCTTGATCACCGAGACGTTGATCACACCCTGGTTCTTGCTGCGGACCAGTTCGGCGCCTTTGGCGATGTCGGGTGTCAGGTAGGTGGAGTTGAAGGTGTTGTAGTGCACCGTCACGTCACCGAAGGTTTCCTGGCGCTCGCCTTTGATGACGTCGGCTGCCATGGCGCTGACGCTCAGGCAGGCTGTAACTAGAAAAAGAGCTAGACGCCCCATGATCGTTCTCCTCGAAATGTCCGGATTAAACCGCTACCTGGTGATCCTGCAGGCCAGGACTGCTGACGCGGTAGATGCCAATCTCACCTAATAGATTAGGCCATAGCTTACTGGCCCACCCGTGGCGGTGTTGTTGATCGACGGCAAGCCGATCGATAACGCGGGCTTCCCGTTCGCGACACAGGGCTTCAAAGTCTTCGAACGTGCAGAAGTGGATGTTCGGCGTGTTGTACCAGGTGTACGGTAAAAACTCCGAAACCGGCATCCGGCCCTTGCTCGCCAGGTACCAGCGGCAGCGCCAGTGACCGAAGTTGGGGAAGGTGATGATGCACTGGCGGCCGACCCGCAGCATCTCGTCGAGGATCTTGTCCGGGTAATGCACGGCTTGCAGGGCCTGGGTCATGACCACGATGTCGAAACTGTTGCTGGCAAAGTTGCCCAGGCCCTTGTCCAGGTCCTGTTCGATGACGTTGATGCCCTTGGCGATGCACTCGGCAATGTTGTCCGGGTCGTTTTCCAGGCCGTAGCCGGTGACTTGCTTGTGGTCGCGCAGCCAGGTCAGCAGCTCGCCATCACCGCAACCGAGGTCGAGCACGCGGCTGCCGGCGGGGATCCATTCCTGGATGATTTCCAGATCAGCTCTCATGGCTTTCTCACACCGTAATTCGGTTCATGTAGTTACTGAACGCCTGCAAGTAGCGCGGGATCGGAATCAGGAAGGCGTCGTGGCCTTGCGGAGCGTCGATTTCTAGGTAGCAAACGTCTTTCCTGGCCGCCATCAGCGCGTCCACCAGTTCCCGCGAGCGGGCCGGGGAGAAGCGCCAGTCGGTGGTGAAGGACATCACGCAGAAGCTGGCCTTGGCCCCGGCGAAGGTTTTCGCCAGGTTATCGTCGAAGTTCGCCGCCGGATCGAAGTAATCCAGTGCCTTGGTCATCAACAGGTAGGTATTGGCGTCGAAACGCCCGGAGAACTCTTCGCCCTGATAACGCAGGTAGCTTTCGACCTGGAACTCGACACTGTGAAAGTCGTAGTTGAGCTTTTCGCTCTTGAGGCCGCGGCCGAATTTCTCGCCCATGGAGTCGTCGGACAGGTAGGTGATATGCCCGACCATCCGCGCCAGCATCAACCCGCGCTTAGGGATCACCCCGGCTTCCTGGAAGGAGCCGCCGTGGAATTCGGGGTCCGTGAGGATCGCCTGGCGCGCCACTTCGTTGAAGGCGATGTTTTGCGCCGACAATTTGGGGGCCGAGGCAATCGCCAGGCAGTGGCGGATGCGATCGGGGTAGGTGATGCTCCATTGCATCGCCTGCATGCCGCCCAGGCTGCCACCGATGACGGCAGCCCATTGCGTGATGCCGATGCGGTCCGCCAGGCGCGCCTGACTGTGGACCCAGTCTTCCACGGTCAGCACCGGGAAGTCGGCACCGAATGGCTTGCCGGTGTCCGGGTTGGTGCTGCTCGGGCCGGTGGAGCCGTTGCAGCCGCCAAGGTTGTTCAGGCTGACAACGAAGAACCTGTTGGTGTCGATCGGCTTGCCGGGGCCTATGCAGCTGTCCCACCAACCGGGCTTGCGGTCGTCAGGGCTGTGGAAACCCGCGGCGTGATGATGGCCGGACAGGGCGTGACAGATCAGCACGGCGTTGCTCGCCGTGGCGTTCAGCGTGCCGTAGGTTTCATAGATCAGGTCATAGGCTGGCAAGGAGCGGCCGCAGGCAAGGGCCAGGGGCTCACTGAAGTGCGCCACCTGGGGCGTCACCAGGCCAACGGAATCGGCGGGAAAGGCAGTTGGCATCGACCCTGCTCTCGTTGAAATGAGGCGTAAGTCTAAAGACCGCTGCCCCTGGCAGCAAGCGACGACCACTCGTTCCCACGCGCGAGCGCGGGAATCATCAGGGTGGTGTCAGCCCCGGTAAATCCGGCAGCCTCTTCGGCGAGCAGATCCGCACCCGTTTCTGCCGGTTCAGCTCCCCGCTGATCAAGCTGACCTGGCTCTTGGATACCCCAAACGCCTTGGCCAGAAACGCCATCAGGTAGGCGTTGGCCTTGCCTTCGACCGGCGGGGCGGTGAGGCGGATCTTCAGGCGATCACCATGCAGCCCGGCGAAATCATCGCTACGGGCCGCAGGTTGCAGGTGGCACTCAAGGATCAGGTCATCGCCGTCCCAGCGAAAGTAGCTCATCAGATCAGCCCGAGCAGCCCCTGCGGCATGAGGGCATAGTACGCAAGGCGTGGGATCAGCCAGCTTTGCAGCAACTGGATCACGATAAACGCGAAGATCGGCGAGATGTCGAGACCGCCCAGGTTCGGCACGAGGCGACGGAACGGGGCGAGTACCGGCTCAGTAATCTGCATGACCAGCTCTGCGCCCGGATTGTGGCTCCCCGGGGCGACCCAGGACAGAATCACACTGATGATCATCGCGTAGAACAGAATATTCAAAAACAGCGAGAAAATGGCGATCAGTGCCCAAGGCACTAAAAACAACCAGTCGATCTGGAAGCCCTTGAGCAGCAGGATGACCGCTATCAGCACCATCTGCACGATCAGCGCGAGTACAAGTGACGACATGTCGAGCCCGAACATGCTCGGGATTACCCGGCGTAGGGGCTTGAGCAGCGGTTGAGTGGCTTTCACGGCGAACTGGCAGAGCGGGTTGTAAAAATTCGCCCGAACCAATTGCAGGATGAAGCGCAACATCACGATCAACAGGTACAGGCTGCCCAAGGTTTTAATTACGAAAATGGCAGCATCATTGAGTCCAAGCATTATTGATTCCTTTGTAAGAGCTGATTAGCGACCCAGTTGTTCGGCCATTTCGGCCGAGCGGTGTGCCGCAGCATCCAGTGCGCTTTCGACCAGCGCTTCGAAACCGCCGGCCTGGAAGGTTTTGATCGCCGCTTCCGTGGTGCCCGCAGGCGAAGTCACGCGACGGCGCAGTTCGGCGGCGTCGACGTCACTGGCAACCGCCATGTGGGCGGCACCCAGCGCGGTCTGCAAGGTCAGTCGGGCGGCGGTTTCCCGTGGCAGGCCCAGTTTCTCGCCGGCCGCGGTCATGGCTTCGATCAGCAGGAAGAAATACGCCGGGCCGCTGCCGGATACGGCGGTGACCGCGTCCAGTTGCTGCTCTTCGTCGAGCCACAAGGCGATGCCGACCGCCGACAGCAGCTCTTCGGCTTGCTGGCGTTGCTCGGCGCTCACTTCGCCCGTGGCGTACAAACCACTCACGCCCTGGCGCAACAGCGCCGGGGTGTTGGGCATGCACCGCACGATCGGCTGGGCGCCGAGCCAGCGGGTCATGCTGGCGCAGGTGATCCCGGCCGCAATCGACACCACCAACTGATTCGGCGCAAGGCTTGGGCGCAGGGCTTCACACACGGCTTTCATGGCCTGGGGCTTGACCGCCAGCACCACCACGTCAGCACCCTGGACGGCGTCAGCGTTGTCGGCAAATACGTCGATGCCGTGCTCGGCATTCACCCGTGCACGGGTTTCGGCGCCGGGATCGCTGGCGCGGATCCGGGCGGCATCCAGACCTTTGGCGCGCAGGCCGCCAATCAGGCTGGCGGCCATGTTGCCGGCACCAATAAAGGCAATACGAGTCTTGCTCATGACAGGTCCTTATAGAGAGGTGAGTCAGCCACGGTCATGGCTGGCCATAATCGCGGGCACCAAACAGGGCCGTACCGATGCGGACCCAGGTAGCGCCCTGGGCAATGGCCGACTCCAGGTCGTGGCTCATGCCCATGGACAGTGTATCGAGTGGCAGATTGAGGCGTTCTTGCAGGCTTGTGTTCAGTTCGCGAACGGCGGCAAAGGCTGCGTCCTGCTCGGCGCGAGCGTCGGTTGGCTCCGGGATCGCCATCAAGCCACGCAATCTCAGACGAGGCAGGGCGCTGATGGCGCTGGCCAGCTGCGGCAAGTCGGCGGGAGTGCAGCCAGACTTGCTGGCCTCGCCGCTGACGTTGACCTGAATACAGATGTTCAGGGGCGGCAGGTCGGCAGGACGTTGTTCGGACAGGCGTTGTGCAATTTTCAAACGATCCACGGAATGCACCCAAGCGAAGTTCTCGGCGATAGCGCGCGTCTTGTTCGATTGAATGGGGCCGATGAAGTGCCAGGACAAGGGCAGGTCAGTCAAATCCTGCTGCTTGCCCAGGGCTTCCTGCAGATAATTCTCGCCAAAGTCCCGCACGCCGGCGGCGAAGGCTTCGCGCACCGCCTCGCTGGGCTTGGTCTTGCTGACGGCCAGCAGCCGGACACTGTGTTCGACGCGGTGTGCGGCCTGTTCCGCCGCGCGGATGCGCGCAGCTACCTGTGAAATATTGTCTGCTATCGTGGACATTCAAGGGACGCCGGCAGTCTGAGGTTCGCGGCATTCTACTGGAATTGAGGAGTTCAATGGATATCACGGAACTGCTGGCGTTCACTGTCAGGCAGGGCGCATCGGACTTGCATCTGTCGACCGGGTTGCCTCCGATGATCCGGGTGGATGGCGATGTGCGGCGCATCAACCTGCCGGCCCAGGATGCAAGGCAGGTCAATGAGCTGATCCGCGCCATCATGAGTCAACAGCAGCAGGCCGAGTTCGAGCAGGTGCTGGAGACCGATTTTGCCTTTGAGGCATTGGGTGTGGCGCGTTTTCGGGTCAATGCCTTCCATCAGCATCGCGGGCCCGGTGCGGTATTTCGCAGCATCCCGGCAAAAGTGCCGAGCCTGGACGAGCTTGACATGGGGGATGTGTTTCGCCGTATTGCCGAGCTGCCACGGGGATTGGTGCTGGTCACCGGGCCTACGGGGTCCGGCAAGTCGACCACCCTGGCCGCGATGATCGATCACCTGAACAGTCACCGGCATCAGCACATCCTGACCATCGAGGACCCGATCGAATTCGTCCACGAGCCGCGCAAATGCCTGATCAATCAGCGTGAGGTCCATCGTGATACCCGCAGTTTCAGTGCGGCGCTGCGCTCAGCCCTGCGTGAAGACCCGGACGTGATCCTGGTGGGCGAGATGCGTGACCCGGAAACCATTCGCCTGGCACTCACGGCTGCCGAAACCGGACACCTGGTGTTTGGCACGTTGCACACCACCTCGGCCGCCAAGACCATCGACCGGGTCGTGGATGTGTTTCCGGGCGCGGAGAAGGCCATGGTCCGCTCGATGCTCGCCGAGTCGTTGCAGGCGGTGATTTCCCAGGCGCTGATCAAGAAGGTCGGGGGTGGCCGGGTGGCGGCTCATGAAATCATGCTTGGTACCTCGGCGATCCGTAACCTGATCCGTGAAGACAAGGTGGCGCAGATGTACTCGTCGATTCAGACCAGCGGATCGTTGGGGATGCAGACCCTGGACATGGGCCTGAAGTCGCTGGTGAACAAAGGCCTGATCAGCCGCGAGCATGCGCGGGAAAAGGCGCGGTCACCGGAAGGTTTTTGAGAGGGGGGCAAACCAGTGGCGAGGGAGCAGGCTCCCTCGCCACGCTGATTCTGCGTTCAATCAGCGCTGGGCGATGCGCATGGTGTTCGGCTCTTTCGGCAGAACCCGCTTGGCAACCACGTAGTGGCTGTTCCAGTACGGTTTGTTCAAGGTGTCGATGGACACCGACTTGCCGCGACGTGGCGCATGGATGAAGCGGTCGTTGCCCAGGTAGATGGCAACGTGGTTCACCCGGCGGCTCTTGAGCTTGAAGAAAATCAGGTCGCCGGGTTTCAGGTCCTTGCGCTCGACTTTCAACCCGTGACCGCTGGCCATGGCATTGGAGGTGCGTGGCAGATCGATCTCGGCGACGTCATTGAAGGCGTATTTCACCAGGCCGCTGCAATCAAAGCCTTTACTTGGGCTGCTGCCGCCCCAACGATAAGGCGTACCGAGCACGTTCACCGCGCGGCTCAATACATCGCTGCTCTGCTTGGGCGCCATGGGCGGAACCATGTTGGCCTTGCTCAGTTGAGTCGGGCTTTTTACCGAGTGTTTGTTTTTGCTGGTAGCGGCAGAAACATGAGATTTAGGGGTGTAACCATTAACGTTCGGAAGACGTTGCTCACGATTGGTGGCGTGGGCGGCCAGTGGCAGTAATAGGCAAATGGTTAGCCATGTCTTGAAAAATGGACGCATTAGGCAGGGCTCGTATAAGTTAGCGCGCAACTTTATAACAGCTTTTTTGTCCGTTCCGAGGCCGCTGGTCGATTCAATCTGGCGGTCAAACGCGGTAAAGACGCGGCAAACTGACGCAATTGTCGGACAGAAGTCAGGTGTTACAAGGCCTGGACGGAAGTGACGGTAGCATTTGCCATGCGTCGGGCGCCTGTAAAAAAGTCACAAAGAATTCAAGAATATTTATCTATCGCGTGGTTCGAGGTCTTTATGAACACCTATCAACAGCCTGCAATGCATCAAGATACGCACAGCAAGGTCATCGGTTACCTGCTGTGGATTTTCGGATTCACCGGCGCCCATCGCTTCTATTACGGCAAGCCCGTGACCGGGACGATCTGGTTTTTCACCTTCGGCTTGCTGGGGATTGGCTGGCTGATCGACTTGTTCCTGATCCCGGCCATGGATCGCGAAGCGGATCTGCGTTTTACCGCAGGGCCGATCGAATACAACGTTGCCTGGATTCTGCTGACATTTCTCGGCGTGTTCGGTTTGCACCGGATGTATCAGGGGAAATGGATCAGCGGATTGCTGTACCTGTTGACGGGTGGTTTGTTCTTGATTGGGGTGCTGTACGACTTCTGGACGTTGAATGACCAGGTTTCGATTCGCAACGCGCAGAGTCGTTAAGCAGGTGGAGTAGGAGCGAGCGTGCTGATGGACGTTAACGATAACGCGTGTTTTCTGATTAAACGCGTTGCGCTTGAGTTCATCGCGAGCACGCTCGCTCCTACACTTTGCCCCCTCAAGCCTGGTGGCTGATCCGGCCGTCCACCAAGGTATAGCGCACCACACCCGGCAGACTGTGGCCGACAAACGGGCAGTTTTCACCCTTCGACAGCCAGTTCTCGCCCGCTACGGTAGACGCAGCAGGGTCAAACACCACCAGGTCCGCCTGAGCACCCACCGCCAGCTTGCCCGCGGGCAGGCGCAGGGCCTCGGCCGGACCGGCGCTCAAGCGGGCGAGCAGGGTCGGCAGGTCGAGCAAGCCGTCTTCCACCAGGGTCAAGGCCAGCGGCAACAGCAGCTCAACACTGCTGATGCCTGGCTCGGTCGCACCGAACGGCGCCAGCTTGGCATCACGCTCGTGGGGTTGGTGATGGCTGGAGATCGCTTGCACCACCCCGGACTTCACTGCAGCACGCAGGCCATCGCGGTCAGCGCGGGTGCGCAGCGGCGGTTGCACGTGATACAGGCTGTTGAAGTCGATCAGCGCCTCATCGGTGAGGATCAACTGATACAGCGCCACGTCGGCCGTCACCTTCAACCCTCGGGCCTGCGCCTGGGCAATCAGGGCCACACCGCGAGCGCTGGTGAGCTGGCTGAAGTGCGCACGCACGCCGGTCTGCTCCACCAGCAACAGGTCACGGGCCAGGGCCACGGTTTCAGCGGTTTCCGGAATCCCCGGCAAACCGAGGAAGCTGGCGGTCGGGCCTTCGTGAGCCAGGCCGCCTTCGGCCAGGTCATGATCCTGAGAGTGGAAGATCACCGTCAGGTCGAAGGTGGCCGCGTACTCCAGCGCCCGGCACAGGGTGCGGGTGTTGCGGAAACTGTCCAGGCCGTTGCCGAACGCCACGCAGCCGGCATCGCGCAGGGCAATGAGTTCTGCAAGCTGTTCGCCATCCAGGCCTTTGCTCAATGCGCCAATCGGGAACACCTTGGCGTTGCCGGCCTCGCGGGCGCGGTCGAGGATCAGTTCGGCCACGGCCGAGGTGTCCAGCACCGGCTTGGTCCGTGGTGGGCAGCACAGGCTGGTGACACCGCCAGCCGCCGCGGCACGGGTTTCACTGGCAATCGTGCCTTTGCGGCTGTAGCCCGGTTCACGCAGGGCGACGTTCAGGTCGACCAGGCCGGGGGCGACCACCAGGCCTTGAGCCTCGATGGTTTGAGCCGCGACGAAACCGGCAGGCGCGGCGCCAATGGCGACGATCTTGCAGGCTTCGACGTGGATATCGCTGACTTGATCCAGGCCACTGCTTGGATCGATGACGCGGGCGCCGAGAATGCTGAGCTTCACTGGGCGTTCTCCTGCTCGAATTGGCGCTGGGCAGTTTGCCCGCTCATGGCCATGGACAATACGGCCATACGAATGGCGATCCCGTAGGTCACCTGATTGAGAATCACCGAGTGCGGACCATCGGCCACCGCCGACTCAATCTCCACCCCGCGGTTGATCGGTCCCGGGTGCATGACGATGCAATCCGGTTTGGCCCCGGCCAGGCGTGCAGTGGTCAGGCCGAACAGACGGTAGAACTCGCCTTCGCTCGGTAGCAGGCCACCGGTCATGCGTTCACGCTGCAGGCGCAGCATGATCACCACGTCGACGTCTTTCAGGCCTTCGGTCATGTCGGTGTAGACCTTCACACCGTATTGCTCGATGCCGATCGGCAGCAGGGTTTTTGGCGCGATCACGCGGATGTCCGGGCAACCGAGGGTTTTCAGGGCCAGCATGTTCGAACGAGCAACCCGCGAATGCAGGATGTCGCCGACGATGGCCACCGAGAGGTTTTCGAAGCTGCCTTTGTGCCGACGGATGGTGAGCATGTCGAGCATGCCCTGGGTCGGGTGGGCGTGACGGCCGTCACCACCGTTGATGATCGCCACTTGTGGGCAGACATGCTCGGCGATGAAGTGCGCGGCGCCGGAGTCGCCGTGCCGCACGACGAACATGTCGGCGGCCATGGCTTCCAGGTTGCGCAGGGTGTCGAGCAGGGTTTCGCCCTTGCTCGCCGACGAGGTCGACACGTTCAGGGTGATCACGTCCGCCGACAGCCGCTGGGCCGCCAGTTCGAAGGTGGTACGGGTGCGGGTGGAGTTTTCGAAGAACACGTTGCATACGGTCTTGCCGCGCAGCAACGGGACCTTCTTCACCGCCCGGGCGCCGACTTCAAGGAACGAGTCGGCGGTGTCGAGGATTTCCGTCAACAGCTCACGGCGCAGGCCGTCGAGCGAGAGGAAGTGGCGCAGCTGGCCCTGATCATTGAGCTGCAGCGGGCGCTTGGTGTCTGGAGGCGTCATCGCAATGGACTCTTTAAAAGGGCGAATTAAAGGGCGAGGTCTTGCAGTTCAAGCTTGAGTTCCGGTCCCGACAGCTTGACCCGCTCATGGGGCGGCAGGGGCAGCGTGGCGCCGACAACATCCGGGCTGATGGGCAGCTCACCGGCGTCCAGGTCCAGCAGGCAGACCAGGGTGACGCTGGCCGGGCGGCCGTAATCGAAGAGTTCGTTCAGGGCGGCGCGGATGGTTCGGCCGCTCATCAGCACGTCATCGATCAGCACCAGGTGCTGGCCCTCGATCTCGAACGGCAGCTCGGACGGGCGCACTTGTGGGTGCAGGCCGTTCTGGCTGAAGTCGTCACGGTAGAAGGAAACATCCAGGGTGCCCAATGGCGAATCGCTGCCAAGCGCTTCGAGCAAGGCTTGAGCGACCCACACGCCACCGGTGCGAATACCGATGTAGCGCGGTTCGCTGATGCTGCGATGTTCAAGGTGGGCCTTGAGGTCGATCGCCATCTGGCTGATCAGTTCGGCGGGATTGGGCAGGCTCATGGTTGCTCCTTCTTGGGCCCGGGCCGGTACAGGCTGAATGTGGCCCGGGTTGTAGCTAAGAGAGACGCTTGTCGCGGCTCTTCAGGATTCGAACAATGCGGTGTTTTCGTCGAGCCAGCCTTGCAGCAGCAGCGCGGCGGCGATGGCGTCGACGGGGTTGTCGCGGTAGCTGCCTTTTTGTCCGCCGCGCGCCAGGCGTTCGCCCTTGGCTTCGAAGGTGGTCAGGCGTTCATCGTGGGTATAAAAGGGCAGGTTGTAGCGGCCATTGAGGCGGCGGGCGAATTTCTCGGCGCGTGCGCACATGTCGCTGGGCGTACCGTCCATGTTCAGCGGCAGGCCGACCACTACGGCGTCGGGTTTCCATTCCTTGATCAGGGCTTCGACCTGATTCCAGTCCGGAATGCCGTTCTGTGCCTTCAAGGTGCACAGCTCGCGGGCCTGGCCGGTAATGACCTGGCCAACGGCAACGCCGATCTGCTTGGTGCCGTAGTCAAAACCGAGGATCAGACGCAGGGCCATCAGGCGTGTCCCGCCTGGCTGATCAGCAGGCTGAGGTTGACGCCCAGGTGCTTGGCCGCCGCTTCCAGGCGCAGTTCGCTGCTGGTATTGAACAGGATGTCGGCATCGAACGGGCAGGTCAGCCAGGCATTGTCGGCCAGCTCGGCCTCCAGCTGACCGGCTTCCCAGCCTGCGTAGCCGAGGGCGATCAGGCTTTTAGCTGGGCCAACGCCGTCAGCGATGGCAAACAGCACATCCTGGGACGTCGACAACGCCAGGCCGTCGAGTTCGACGGTGGCCTGGTACGTCTGGCCGATGGGGTGCAGGACAAAACCGCGATCGGTCTGCACCGGTCCGCCGGTGAAAATCGGTACGTGCTGGCACAGTACGGAGGGTTCGATGTTCGGGCGCAATTGCTCAAGGACGTCCGCCAGGGTCAGGTCCTGTGGACGGTTGATGATCAGGCCCATGGCACCATTGGCCGTGTGCTCGACGATGTAGGTCAAGGTGTGCGCAAAGTTCGGGTCGGCCATGTGTGGCATGGCGATCAGGAAGTGATGCTTGAGGTAGCTGGGGCTGACGTTCTTCATGTGCGCTAGTGTGGCGTTGGAGGGGCAAACTGACAAGCTGGGGATGCGCAGGAAATGCCCAAATCCCGGCAATGACACCGATCCGATGTGAGGGCAGTGTTCAATTACTCGACAACCGGTCTCCACGGGCAAACTTCCACGTGCGGATGATTTCCAGTCGGTCGATGTCCGACAGATCGCCGGTAAAGGGGGCAAAGGGCGCCGCCAGGCGAACGATGCGCTGCGCCGCCTGATCGAGCAGCGGCTGGCCGGAGGACTCCAGCACCAGCACTTCGTACAGCGAGCCGTCGCGATTGATCGAAACCATCAGGCGCAGATTGCCGTAGATCTGCTTGCGGCGTGCTTCGTCCGGGTAGTTCAGGTTGCCGATGCGTTCGACTTTCTTGCGCCATTCGTCCTTATACCAGGCACCCTTGTCGCGCATGGTGGACGCGGCATTGAGGCGGTGGATGCGCGGGCGCTTGGCGTAGAGCTGTTGTTCGTTGGCCAGTTCCGCTTCCAGGCTGGCGATGTCGCTGGACAGCTGCGCGCTGTCGAACGTCGGCGTCACGACCTTGGGGGACGGAGCGGTCTTGATTTCTTCTTTTTTGGTCGGCGCCTTTTTCGGTGCGGGCGCAACCGTGGTTACCGCCGCCTTGGGAGCGGCCTCCGGCACTTGAGGCTTGGGCACGGGCGGTGGCGTGACTTTTTGCACCTTGTTGTCCTGGAAGGGCGCGACCTCGGTGGTCTTGGGAATGGCCTTTTTATCCAGGGTGCCGCTGCCTTGCTGATTCTCCTGGGCCAGGAAATCGGCTTTTTGCGGTTTGGTTTCGCTTTTGAAGGTGGCGAGGGTGATTTTCAGGGTTTTGCTGACCTGCTGGGGCTCGACCAGGGTGAAGCCAACACCGAGCAGCAAGGCCAGGTGAATCAACGCCGCGAGAAACAGGGTAAATCCAAGGCGATCGGCCGGGCGCACGCCGCGGTGGGCGAGTTCGGGGGGCAGATCGGATGGAAGGGTCATGGCGAGTGGCCTGTGTGGTTGGTTCTGTTAGTCAACTTCGGCGCCAGCGGCCCATGTCCTGCGTTGCTGTTCCTCGCCATAGCGGGCTATGACTCGTCATAGCGCCTTGGCTCTGGGCTGCGGGCATCCGAATTTGAGCTAACAAACTAACCGTACAGGCCACTAGAAAACCAACATCGCGTGTTTCACAGGCTGCGCATGATAACGCAATGTTGGTTTTAAGCTTCAAGCTTCAAGTTTCAGGCGACAAGCGTTACGCCACGCGCCTCAAGCTTGCCGCTTGTGGCTGGCAGCTTGCAGCTTCTTCTCTATGGCGGCCATCAGCATCTCGCCGATGTTGGTGCCAAACGCATTGTCGATCTCGCGAATGCAGGTCGGGCTGGTGACGTTGATTTCGGTCAGGTGCTCGCCAATCACGTCGAGGCCGACGAACAGCAAGCCCTTTTCACGCAGGGTCGGGCCGACTTGTGCGGCGATCCAGCGATCCTTGTCGCTCAGCGGGCGGGCTTCGCCACGGCCGCCAGCGGCCAGGTTGCCCCGGGTCTCGCCGGCAGCGGGAATCCGCGCCAGGCAGTAATCCACAGGCTCGCCGTCAATCATCAGGATGCGCTTGTCGCCGTCCTTGATCGCCGGCAGGTAGGCCTGGCCCATGATCTGCTGAGTGCCCATCGCGGTCAGGGTCTCAAGGATCACTGACAGGTTCGGGTCGCCCGCGCGATGACGGAAGATCGAGGTGCCGCCCATGCCATCCAGCGGCTTGAGGATCACATCGCCATGCTGGGCGGCGAATTCGCGTAGCACGTCGGCGCGACGGCTGACCACGGTCGGCGGCGTGCACTGCGGGAACAGCGTGGCGAACAGTTTTTCATTGCAGTCGCGCAGGCTCTGCGGCTTGTTGACCACCAGCACGCCCGCCCGCTCGGCTTGCTCGAGCAGGTAGGTGGAGTACACGAACTCCATGTCGAACGGCGGATCCTTGCGCATCAGGATTACGTCCAGATCGCTCAGCAGCGCATCGGTCTCGGCTTCCAGCTCAAACCATTTTTCCGGGTTGGCGAAGACTTTCAGCGGGCGCATGCGCGCGCGGGCTTCGCCTTCGCCTTGGTACAGGTCGCGCTGCTCCATGTAGAACAGCTCCCAGCCACGGGCCTGGGCCGCCAGCAGCATGGCCAGCGAACTGTCCTTCTTGTAGGCAATGTTGGCGATTGGGTCCATGACAATCCCGACGCGAACGCTCATGGGTTTTTCCTCGAAAATGGGGTGGCCCCTGATCTGGGGTAGAAAACGGGGTTCAAAATGGCATGAAAAAGTGGCGTCAGAGTGGCGCTGAGTGTGTTCCCGGTCAAGGAAAAACCACCACGCTGGCCGGCCGATAGATTGGAGTGGGAGACTGTGCTAAAAAGACTGGCATGTCGCGCTGGCCCTTGAACATCAAGGGTTTCGGACCACCGGTCACCGGCTAACGTACAAACTGATTCGCAAAGGCGATGGTAGAGCAACTATGGCACAGCATCCCAACGCCCTGAAGGTCATGGTGATCGACGATTCGAAGACGATTCGCCGCACCGCTGAAACATTGCTGCGCAATGCCGGTTGCGAGGTGATCACCGCCATTGACGGTTTCGATGCCCTGGCCAAGATTGCCGATCACCATCCCGGGATCATTTTTGTCGACATCATGATGCCTCGCCTGGATGGCTATCAGACCTGCGCTTTAATCAAGAACAACAGTGCGTTCAAATCCACGCCAGTGATTATGCTGTCGTCCAAGGACGGTTTGTTTGACAAGGCCAAGGGGCGGATTGTCGGTTCCGATCAGTTTTTGACCAAACCCTTCAGCAAGGAAGAACTGCTGAGCGCGATCCAGGCCCATGTACCGGGGTTTGCCGCCGATTTGCCGCAGTAGGACACGCACAGTGACGCTCGGCCAACGGGCCCTGCGCCGATAAAAAATGGGGAAGACCATGGCACGTATTCTGATCGTCGATGATTCGCCGACTGAAATGTACAAACTGACCGGCATGCTGGAAAAGCACGGTCACGAAGTGTTGAAAGCGGAAAATGGCGCCGACGGCGTGGCGCTGGCCCGTCAGGAAAAACCCGACGCGGTGCTGATGGACATCGTCATGCCCGGCCTCAACGGGTTCCAGGCGACCCGCCAACTGACCAAGGACCCGGAAACCGGGCACATCCCGGTGATCATCATCACCACCAAGGATCAGGAGACCGACAAGGTCTGGGGCACCCGCCAGGGCGCCAGGGATTACCTGACCAAGCCGGTGGACGAAGACACCCTGATCAAGACGCTGAACGCCGTACTGGCGGACTGACGGCTGAGCCATGGCCGAGTCGCTGACTGCCTTCGAATTGCTGCTGCAGATCGACCAACGCTGTCGCCTGCTGGCGGCTGACCTGCCGTCCCAACCCACCCGCAACCACGGCTGGAGCGGGATCGGCTTTCGTCTGGGCGAGCGCTGGTACGTGGCTCCCATGGGGGAAGTCAGCGAGGTGTTGCATGAACCACGCTTTACCCAGTTGCCCGGGGTCAAGTCGTGGGTCAAGGGCGTGGCCAACCTGCGCGGGCGCTTGTTGCCGTTGATGGACCTGTGCGGGTTCTTCGGTGAGGAGTTGTCGGCACAGCGCAAGCAGCGGCGGGTGCTGGTGGTGGAATACAACGAGGTGTTCGTCGGGTTGCTCGTCGACGAGGTGCTGGGCATGCAGCATTTCGATCAGGCCCGGTTCGAGCCGGTTTCACCGGGTACACAAGAGGGGCCGGCAGGGATGTTCATCAAAGGCCGGTTCGAGCGCGAGCAACGCTGGCAGGTCTTCAGCCCGTTCGCCCTGGCGCAGTCACCACGATTCATGGACGTGGCCCTGTGATCCGAGCGGGTGTGCTGGCAGGTTTCACAAGGGCGTGGGTCAACAGGCGAAGATCGATGATAAATCCAAACACAGGCACCTCTACCGAAGGGTCGCGCAGTCGCTCGCAAATCATTGCGCTGTTCATCGCGTTGATTGTGTTCATCGTGCTGTTGTTCGCCAACTTCGCCTACCTCAACACGCAGGCCTCCTACGACAAGCAATACATCGGCCATGCCGGCGAACTGCGGGTGCTGTCCCAGCGCATCGCCAAGAATGCCACGGAAGCCGCCGCGGGCAAGGCCGCCGCGTTCAAGCTGCTCAGTGATGCGCGCAACGACTTTGCCCGACGCTGGGGGTACTTGAAGAAAGGCGACCCGAGCACCGGCCTGCCGCCAGCGCCGGCGGCGGTACGCCCGCAAATGCGCGCCGTGCAGCTGGACTGGGAACGCCTGCTGAAGAATACCGACGCGATCCTCTCCAGCGAACAGACCGTGCTCTCGCTGCACCAGGTGGCCGCGACCCTGGCCGAAACCGTGCCGCAGTTGCAGGTCGAATACGAGAAAGTGGTCGAGATCCTTCTGCAACGCGGTGCACCGGCCGCCCAGGTGGCCATGGCCCAGCGCCAGTCGTTGCTCGCCGAACGCATCCTCGGCGCGGTCAACACGGTGCTGGCCGGCGATGAAAATGCCCAGCAGGCGGCCGATGTGTTCGGGCGCGATGCCGCGCGCTTCGGGCAGGTGCTCAATGGCATGCTCCAGGGCAACCCGGCACTCAAAGTCAGCCAGGTCGAAGACCACGATGCCCGGGCGCGCCTGACCGAAATCTCCGAACTGTTCGAGTTCGTTTCCGGCTCCGTCGATGAAATCCTCGAAACCTCACCGGAGCTGTTCAAGGTCCGGGAGTCGGCGGGCAACATTTTCAGCCTGTCGCAGACCTTGCTCGATGAAGCCTCGCACCTGGCCAGCGGCTTTGAGAACCTGGTCGGCGGGCGCTCCACCGATACCATCGGCGGCTACGTTCTTGGCCTGTTGGCCTTGATGTCGATCATCCTGATCGGCCTGGTGATGGTTCGCGAAACCAACCGCCAGTTGCGCGAAACCGCCGAGAAGAACGAGCGCAACCAGAACGCGATCATGCGCCTGCTCGACGAGATCGAAGACCTGGCCGACGGCGACCTGACGGTGACGGCCTCGGTGACCGAAGACTTCACGGGCACCATTGCCGACTCGATCAACTACTCGGTCGATCAGTTGCGCGACCTGGTGGCGACCATCAACCTGACGGCGGGCCAGGTAGCCGCCGCGGTGCAGGAAACCCAGGCCACGGCGATGCACCTGGCCCAGGCTTCGGAGCATCAGGCGCAGCAGATCAGCGAAGCCTCGACCGCGATCAACGACATGGCCCAGTCCATCGACCAAGTGTCGGCCAACGCCGCCGAGTCCTCGGCGGTGGCCGAGCGCTCGGTGGAAATTGCCAACAAGGGCAACGAGGTGGTGCATAACACCATCCACGGCATGGACAACATTCGTGAACAGATCCAGGACACGGCCAAGCGCATCAAGCGCCTGGGCGAGTCGTCCCAGGAAATCGGTGACATTGTCAGCCTGATCGACGACATCGCCGACCAGACCAACATTCTTGCGCTCAACGCGGCGATCCAGGCCTCCATGGCCGGCGATGCCGGGCGCGGTTTTGCGGTGGTGGCCGACGAAGTCCAGCGGCTGGCCGAACGCTCCTCGGCGGCCACCCGGCAGATCGAAACCCTGGTACGGGCGATTCAGGCCGATACCAACGAAGCGGTGATTTCCATGGAGCAGACCACCACCGAGGTGGTGCGTGGCGCGCGTCTGGCGCAGGATGCCGGAGTGGCCCTGGAAGAAATCGAAGGCGTTTCCAAGACCCTCGCGGCGTTGATCCAGAGTATTTCCAACGCGGCACAGCAGCAGACGACTTCGGCAGGACAGATTTCCTTGACGATGAACGTGATCCAGCAGATCACCACGCAAACGTCGTCGGGCTCCACGGCCACCGCCGAAAGCATTGGCAACCTGGCAAAAATGGCCAGTCAGTTACGGCGCTCGGTGTCCGGTTTTACCTTACCTGCGCAGCCTGCGCGCAGCACTGACAACGCCTGAACAAGGCCTGTCGGGAACGAACTTTGAGTGGAGTGGTTATGGGTGATCGGCACGACTATGTGGCCCTCGAGTGGGTCAAGGGCGAAATTGCCGAAACGCTGAAGCAGGCCTACTTTGCCCTCGACAATCTGGTCGAGGACCCGCAGGCCATGCACGCGCTCGAAGAGTGCCTGACAGGCATACATCAGGTTCACGGCAGTTTGCAGATGGTCGAGTTCTACGGCGCGGCCTTGCTCGCCGAGGAAATGGAACAGCTTGCCGCCGCCTTGCTGCGAGGCAGCGTGAGCCATCGTCAGGAAGCCATTCGCCTGCTGCAACAGGCCCTTGGCCAGCTGCCGATCTACCTGGATCGCGTACACAGTGCCCGCCGTGATTTGCCGTTGGTGGTATTGCCACTGATCAACGACCTGCGCAGCGCCCGTGGCGAAAGCCTGTTATCGGAAACCAGCCTGTTCAGTCCGCAACTGCAGGATCTGCCGGCGCTGGATGATGCGCAGCTGGCGCTGCTGGCGCCCGTGGACTTGCCGAACGTCCTGCGCAAGGTGCGGCAAATGCTGCAGATGGGCCTGGTCGGTTTGCTGCGCGAACAGGACGATGGGACCAATCTTGGTTACCTGGCCAAGGTCTTCAGCCGTCTTGAGGCGCTGTGCGGCGATGCTCCGCTCAGCCCCCTGTGGCAAGTGGCTTCGGCCCTGGTCGAAGGCATGATCGACGGGCGCATCGGCAACAGCCCGGCGCTGCGCAGTTTGTTCAAGGAGGCCGACAAGGAACTCAAGCGCCTGTTTGAGCAAGGGATGCCGGGCATCAATCAGCCCGCCCCGCCTGAACTGCTCAAGAGCTTGCTGTTTTATATCGCCAAGGCGCAGTACCCCAGCGCACAGATGCAAACCCTGAAAGATCGTTATGGGCTCGATGAAGCCTTGCCTGACAGTGCCGTGGTCGATGAAGAGCGCGCACGCCTGGCCGGGCCTGACCGTGACGCCATGCGCTCGGTGCTGGCCGCGCTGTGCGAGGAACTGGTGCGGGTCAAGGAGCGCCTGGACCTGTTCGTGCGCAGCGACCGTCAGCACACCTCGGACCTCGACAGCTTGTTGGCCCCGTTGCGGCAAATCGCCGACACCCTGGCGGTGCTCGGCTTCGGTCAGCCGCGCAAGGTCATCATTGATCAACTGGCGGTGGTCCAGAGTCTGGCGCAGGGCCAGCGCGAACCGAACGACGCGATCCTGATGGACGTCGCCGGTGCCTTGCTCTATGTCGAGGCGACCCTGGCCGGCATGGTGGGCATTGTCGAGGAAAGCCGTGAAGAGAGCCGCTTGCCGACCACCGACCTGACCCAGATTCACCAGATCGTCATCAAGGAAGCCCGGCTCTGCCTGCAGCAGGCCAAGGACATGATCGTCGACTACATCGACGCCGAGTGGGACCGGCAGCTGTTACAACCGCTGCCGGCCTTGCTGACCCAGGTCCGGGGGGCGCTGGCGATGATCCCGCTGAGCCGTGGGGCGAGCCTGCTCGAAGCCTGCAACAGCTACATTCGCGAGCACCTGTTGGTGGATCAGGCCCCGCCGCACTGGCAGCAGCTCGACAGCCTGGCCGATGCCATCACCAGCATCGAGTATTACCTGGAACGCTTGAACGAAGACCCGCAAACCCTCGGTGAGCCGTTGCTCGATGTGGCCGAGCAAAGCCTGGCGGCGCTCGGCTATGTGCCCTGCGATGTTCATGTGCCGGTGCTCGATGAGGTACTCGACTCCGACGACCCGCACCTGATGGCGGATCTGCAGGCGCTGTCCGATCCTCAGACCGTGCAGTCGCTGGCCGACGTGCTGGCGAGCCCGGTGTCGGCCGTCAATCCGCCGGCCCTGATAACGCCGGGCAGTCTGCTGCCGCCGCCGAGCGACGAAGCGCCGGTGGATGACGAGCTGCGGGAAGTGTTCCTCGAGGAGACCGACGAGGTGCTGGACATCCTGCGCGAGTACTTGCCGCGCTGGTCGTCCAACCCCGACAGTACCTCGGCGCTGAGCGAATTGCGGCGCGCGTTCCACACCTTGAAAGGCAGTGGGCGCATGGTTCGCGCACTGGTGCTGGGTGAACTGGCCTGGGCCGTGGAAAACCTGCTCAATCGGGTGCTGGAACACAGTGTCGAACCCGGTCCACAGGTGCGGGACCTGTTGCGTGACGTGCTGCAACTGCTGCCGGAACTGGTGGCCGAGTTCGCCGGCAATGCCCAGCGCCAGCGTGACGATGTCGACCGCCTGGCCGCCCGTGCCCACGGCCTGGCCAGGGGGGCAGGGGCCTCGGAGCCGCTTGTTCGGGCGGGTGCCACCGCGGCCGATCCGCAGTTGCTGGAGATCTTTCGCAACGAAGCGCAAAGCCACCTCGCCAGTCTCAACCGCTTTCTCGACCAGGCCGCGGAACATGTGCCTCTGCAGGCCAGCGACGAATTGCAGCGCGCGTTGCACACCCTCAAGGGCAGCGCATCGATGGCCGGCGTACTGCCGATTGCCGAGCTGGCGGCGCCACTGGATCAGTTGGCCCGCGAGTACAAGGCGCACCTGATTGCACTGGACCTGGATGAGGTCGAGTTGCTGCTGGAGGCCGAGGGGCTGTTGCGCCAGGGTTTGAAGCAGTTGAAAAACGACCCGCTGCAGGCCATTCAAGGTGCCCAAGGGGTGATCGAACGCGCCCGGGCACTGCTTGCCGAACGCCTGGAAGCCGTACTCAACTCCCCGAACACGGGCCTGCGGATCAAGCGTGATCCGCAGCTGATCAATAATTTCCTGGCCCAGGGCATGGACATCCTGCTGGATGCCGAAAGCCTGTTGAAACGCTGGCAGCAGCATCCTGGCGAACGACAGGAACTCAGCGCGTTGCTGGATGAGCTGACCACGCTGGGAGAGGGCGCCCATCTGGCCGATCTGCACCCGGTGGATGAGCTGTGCGAAGCCTTGCTCGACCTTTACGGCGCGGTGGAAGAAAGCAGCCTTGCCGTCAGCGAGCGGTTTTTCTTCGAGGCGCAAAGTGCTCACGAAGCCTTGATCAACATGCTCGACGAACTGGCCGCCGGCCAGGAGGTCAGCCATCAGCCTGCGCGGGTGCGCGCCCTGCGTGATTTGCTCGGTGAAGGTCTTGATCCTTCTGCCCTGGGCCTGATCCGTAGCGAGGGCGGCCGCACTCTGAGCATTACCGAGCTGGGTAGCGCCACGTCCGGACTGGAACAGGACCCGACCGCGACGCTCGATACCGATGATGAAATGGTGTCGATCTTCCTCGAAGAGGCGGTGGATATTCTGGAAAGCGCCGGGCAAGCCTTGCAGCGCTGGCTGGCTGACCCGGAGAACGGCGCGCCCTTGTCGTCGTTGCAACGCGACTTGCATACCCTCAAGGGGGGGGCGCGGATGGCCGAGGTCGGGCCGGTCGGTGACCTGGCCCATGAGCTGGAAAGCCTGTACGAGGGGCTGGTGGATCGGCGTTTCAGCTACAGCGCCGAGCTGGCGCTGTTGTTGCAGCGCAGCCACGACCGCCTGGAACAACTGCTGGAGCAACTGCTGGAGCAACTGCACGAGCAGCAACCACTGGGTGATTGCGCTGCGCTGATCAAGGCTATTGAGCAGTGGCGCCAACGCCAACACTGCGTTGGCCCCGCCGAACCGGACGAGCCTGCGCTCGCACAGGATGCGGCGAATCACGATCCGGAATTGCTGGAAATCTTCCTCGAGGAAGGGTTCGACATCATCGACAGTTCCGGTGCGGCGCTGACGCGTTGGCAGGCGGACCCGCAAAACCGTCAGGAAATGGAAACCCTGCTGCGCGACCTGCACACCCTCAAGGGCGGTGCGCGGATGGTCGAAATTGCCCCGATTGGCGACCTGGCCCATGAGCTCGAATTTTTATACGAAGGCCTGTCGACCGGCCTGCTGCAGGCCACTGCCGAGCTGTTCGGGTTGTTGCAGCGCAGTCATGATCGACTGGCACAGATGCTCGACGCCACCCGTGCCGGTCAGCCGGTGCAGCCGGCCGATAGCCTGATCGAGGCCATCAAGGGCTTCAGTCACCCGATCGCGGGCGAGCACTCGGCGAAGGGGGTCGAGGCGGTGCCGGTGAGCAAGCCCGAGCCGCCCATGCCGCAACCGGAGACCGGCGCCGACATGGTCAAGGTGTCCGCCGAGCTGCTCGACGACCTGGTGAACCTGGCCGGGGAGACCTCGATCTTTCGCGGGCGTATCGAACAGCAAGTCAACGATGCCCGAGTGACGTTGAGCGAGATTGAAACCACCCTCGAGCGCATGCGCGATCAACTGCGACGCCTGGATACCGAAACCCAGGGGCGGATTCTCAGTCGGCAGCAGGTCGAGGCCGAGCGGCTGGGCTACGAAGAGTTCGATCCGCTGGAAATGGACCGCCACTCGCAGTTGCAGCAACTGTCGCGGGCGTTGTTCGAGTCCGCCTCCGACTTGCTCGACCTCAAGGAAACCCTCGAGCGGCGCAACCAAGACGCCGAGAACCTGCTGCAGCAGCAGGGGCGGATCAACACCGAGCTGCAGGAAGGCCTGATGCGCACGCGCATGGTGCCGTTCGAGCGCATGCTGCCACGCCTCAAGCGCATCGTGCGGCAGGTCTCCAGCGAGTTGGGCAAGGACGTCGAGTTCGTCGTCGGCAATGCGGAGGGCGAGATGGACCGCAATGTCCTGGAGCGCATGGCAGCACCGCTGGAGCACATGCTGCGCAACGCCGTCGACCATGGCCTGGAGTCCGCCGAGGTGCGCCGCGCCGCCGGCAAGCCCGAGAAAGGCCTGATTACCCTGGACCTGTCCCGTGAGGGCGGGGACATTATTTTCGATATCCGTGACGACGGTGCCGGCGTGCCGCTGGACGCCGTTCGACGCAAGGCGATCAAGCGGGGCCTGCTCGCCCCCGAGAGCGACATCAGCGACCGTGATGTGTTGCAGTTCATTCTGCAGCCCGGGTTTTCCACGGCCGAGAAAATCACCCAGATCTCCGGGCGTGGTGTCGGCATGGACGTGGTCCACGAGGAGGTGCGGCAACTGGGTGGTTCGATGAGCATCGACTCGACCGCTGGCAAAGGTGTGCATTTTCGCATTCGCCTGCCGTTCACGGTCTCGGTCAACCGGGCCTTGATGGTGCAGTGTGCCGAGGATCAGTACGCCATCCCGTTGAACACCATCGAAGGCATCGTGCGCGTGCTGCCCAACGAACTGGATGCTTACTACCAGCTTGATCCACCGCAGTATGAGTACGCGGGGCAGCGTTACGAGCTGTGTTATCTGGGCGAATTGCTGAAAACCAGTGTCCGCCCGAAACTCCTGGGCCAGAGCCTGCCGTTGCCGGTGCTGCTGGTGCAGTGCAACGAGCGGCATATCGCGGTGCAGGTCGACGCGACGGCGGGGACCCGGGAGATTGTGGTCAAAAGTCTCGGTCCGCAGTTCGCCGCAGTGCAGGGTTTGTCCGGTGCGACCATTCTCGGCGATGGCCGGGTGGTGCTGATTCTCGACCTGTTGGCACCGCTGCGGGCGATGCAGGCGCACGTACCGGCCCAGCAACGGCGGCCGCCATCCAGCGCTGAGACAGAGACCCAGCGTTCGATGCTGGTGCTGGTGGTCGATGACTCGGTCACCGTGCGCAAGGTCACCAGCCGGTTGCTGGAACGCCACGGCATGAACGTACTGACCGCCAAGGACGGGGTGGACGCCATGCTGGTGCTGGAAGAGCACATGCCCGACCTGATGCTGCTGGACATCGAAATGCCGCGCATGGACGGCTTCGAAGTGGCCATGCAAGTGCGCAACGACCCGCGCTTGCAGCACCTGCCGATCATCATGATCACTTCTCGCACCGGTCAGAAGCACCGCGACCGGGCGATGGCCATCGGCGTCAATGATTACCTCGGCAAGCCGTACCAGGAATCGGTGTTGCTCGAAAGCATCGCCTTGTGGAGCAAAACCCATGCTTGAACACCGCTCCAGCCATCTCATCGGGCTGTTGCTGCCCTTGGCCGATCGCACGTTGATCCTGCCCAACGTCGCGGTGGCCGAGCTGATCGACTACCAACCCGGCGCCTTCGACCTCGACTCACCGCCCTGGTACCTGGGGCAGGTGAACTGGCGCGACCGCAAGATCCCGCTGCTGAGCTTCGAATCGGCCTGCGGCCAGAAAACCGTCATCGGCGAGCGCGCGCGCATCGTCGTCCTCAACACCCTGAGCGGCCGGCCGAACCTCAAGTTCATTGCCTTGCTGGTTCAAGGCATCCCGCGCTCGTACAAGCTCGACAGCCAGTTGAGCTACGTCGACGTGCCGCTCTGCAGCCTGGAAAAGGCGGCAGTGCAAGTCGCTGACCAGGTGGCGAAGGTCCCGGACCTGCTGGCGCTGGAAGAGCTGTTGGTGGGGGCGGGGTTGGCCCTTTAATCAGGCTTGGCTTGATAGGTCTCAAAAAGGGACCTATCGTTCTCTTTTTGGGACTCATTGGTGATTGCTTTGCAAACGCTATCGCTCAGTAATGCGCTATTTACCGTGACTCAGCAAAAAGTGCTGGGATTGCTCTACGGCAAACCGGATCAAAGCTTTTATGCCAATGAAATTGCTCGTTGGGCCCAAGTGGGTAAAGGCAGCTTGATGCGAGAGTTGGGGCGCTTGCAGTCGGTAGGTGTATTGAGCATGACCCGTCAGGGTAATCAGACCCATTACCAGGCTAATCCGCAGTGCCCGATCTATCCGGAGCTGTTGGGTATTGTGCGAAAAACCTTTGGTATTGCCGAGCCACTGCGTCTTGTCTTGGCGCCATTCGCGGATCAATTGGTTTGGGCATTCGTCTACGGATCCATTGCCAAGGATCAGGCAAACGCATCCAGTGACATAGACCTGATGCTGATCGGGGAAGGCCTGCACTACAGTGAAGTGATGGAGCGACTGATGCCCATGGAGGAACAACTTGGCCGTCCGCTCAATCCGACGCTCTACACCCCTGAAGACTGGGCCGGGAAACTGGCATCGGGCAACAGCTTCGTACAACGGGTAGCGCAACAGGAAAAGATCAACCTGATAGGTGAAAACCCTTTGGAGGCCAAGGATGGGTAGCAATGAGAGTCTGGAAAACCTGCTGCATAGTGGAGCACTGAAAAGCGAGCCACCTGACCGAAAGGAGTGTGAAGGGTTAATGCGCTCCGCGACAGATCGCTTGAGGGATGCGAGTAGTCCACAACTCTCATTTGCCAGCCGGTTTGACCTGGCCTACAACGCGGCCCATGCCATTGCGCTCACTGCGTTGCGTTTGCATGGCTATCGCTCGGACAAGCGCTATCTTGTCTTTCAGTGCCTGATTCATACCGCTGGATTGAGCAAGCTTCAGGTTCGATTATTTGCCTTGTGCCACGAACGCAGAAATCTGGCGGAGTACGAGGGATACATGGATGACGATGAGTCGCTGCTTGCGCAATTGCTGGGCGGTACGCAAGAAATGCTGACCCGTATCGAGAAAGCCCTCGCAGGTTGAGTGCCATGAGTCTGCGTCGGTTGAATAGGTGAGCACTTGTTTGTTTCATGCTGCGTACTTTGGAAATAATGCACTTTCAGTGTTGTCAGCCTTTAGCCTTGCACGCCGTCGTTGTGACTTTGAGGTGAGAGGCACATGTACCACGGGGAAAGATTCAACGCCTGGAGCCATTTGTTCGGGGCGGTTGCGGCGTTTATCGGGGCGGTCTGGCTGCTGGTGATTGCCAGCGTCGACGGCAGTCCCTGGAAGATCGTCAGCGTGACGATCTACGGGGTGACCCTGCTTGTGCTGTACAGCGTTTCGACGGTCTATCACAGCGTGCGCGGGCGGGCGAAGCGGATCATGCAGAAGGTCGACCACCTGTCGATCTACCTGCTGATTGCCGGCAGTTACACGCCATTCTGCCTGGTGACCCTGCGCGGGCCCTGGGGCTGGACGTTGTTCGGGATCGTCTGGGGGTTGGCGGTGATCGGCATGCTGCAAGAGATCAAGCCGCGTTCCGAGGCGCGGATCCTGTCGATCGTGATCTACGCCGTGATGGGCTGGATCGTGCTGGTGGCGGTCAAGCCGTTGATCGCCGCCCTGGGTGCCGCCGGCTTCGCCTGGCTGGCGGCGGGTGGGGTGTTTTATACGGTGGGCATTATCTTCTTTGCCCTCGACAGCCGGCTGCGCCATGCCCACGGTATCTGGCACCTGTTTGTCATCGCCGGCAGCGTGCTGCATTTCGTGGCGATTCTGTTTTATGTGATCTGACTTGGCGGTGAGTGACCGACCAGGCGATTCAACTGCTCCTGCGCGCGCTGGCTGAAGATTGTCAGCAAATCGCTGAGGGTATGGGGCGGAGGTTCATCGGCGCGGGTCACGGCATACAAGGTGATCGGCAGCGGTGGTGCCATCGGGCGGATGGCGGTTGTGCTCGGCGCAGCACCCAGCGCGGTGAACGGGTCGATCACGGCCAGCCCGGCACCGGATTCGACCATGGCCCTGGCCAGTGAGTATGTCTGCACGGCGATGCTGACGCGCGGGGGCGGCTCGACGGCTTTCAGGTAACTGTCGAGCCGTGCGGACAGCGGGTCGGCGCTCGACAGCCCGATCAACGGCGCACCGGCCAGGGCCATCAGCGGCAGCGGCTTGCCCTCATCTTCGCTCGGCCAGTAACCGGCCGGCGCCAACGCCACCAGCACCCCACAGGCCAGCGCCTGGGCCTTGAGCCCCGGGTGGTCGGGCAGTTGCAGGGTCAGGGCGACATCGATTTCGCGCATCAACAGGTTCTGCACCAGTTCGCGGCTGTGGGCGCTGGACAACTCGCAGACGATGTCCGGGTAGTGCCGGGTCCAGGCATGGATCGCCGGTGGCAGCAGCGACAGGGCCAGCGCCGGTGTCGCGCCAATCCGCAGGCTGTGGCCTGGCTCGCGGCGCAGGCTCTGGGCCAAGCGCCGCACCCCTTGCAGGCTTTCCGTGACCTTGTCGACCTCGCGCTCCAGTTCCAGGGCTTCGGGGGTCGCCTGTAACTTGCCGCGCACCCTTAGAAACAGCGGGAACCCCAACTGCTGCTCGGCGTGCTGCAGCACCTTGGTTACCGCAGGCTGGGAGACGTGCAGCAATTGCGCGGCACCGCTGACCGTGCCGGTCTGGCGGATGGCCTGGAAAATCTCGATGTGGCGAAGGCGCATGACAAGTCCATAACCTTTGTTTATGGGATTGGCATCTTTATTCATTGTTCGACGCCTGTCACCTGGCTCTAACCTCGGGCTCGTCTGAATAACGCTTAAGGACTGACATGGCTCAGCGAGTGTGCATCATCGGTGGTGGCGTCATTGGCCTGGCAACGGCTTACGCGCTGGTTCGCGAGGGCGTAGCGGTGACCCTGGTCGAGGCCCGCGAGTCGTTGGGCAGCGAAACCAGTTTCGCCAACGGCGGCCAGTTGTCCTATCGCTACGTGGCGCCGCTGGCGGATGCCGGTGTGCCCTTGCAGGCCATCGGCTGGATGCTGCGTGGCGACTCCCCGCTGAAGCTGCGCCCGCGTTTCGACCCGGCGCAATGGCGCTGGATGGCGTCCTTCCTGGGGGCCTGCCGGTCCTCGGTCAACCGCGCTAACGCTGCCCATCTGTTGCGCCTGGCGCTGTTGAGCCAGTCCACCCTGCAAACCTGGCGCGACGAGGATTCATTGGGCGGTTTCAACTGGCGGCGCAACGGCAAACTGGTGACCTTTCGCCAGGCCGCAAGCTTCGACCATGGTCGCGGCAGTCTTGCCGATCCGCAGCAACAGCAGGTGCTGTCGCAAGCCGAGTGCGCGCGCCTTGACCCCGCCCTGGCCGATGCACCGTTTGTGGGAGCGATTTACACCCCGGATGAAGAAGTCGGCGATTGCCATGGCTTTTGCCTGCAATTGGCGGCACGCTTGCAGGCTTCCGGTCGCTGCGAGTTTCGACTGGGGCAGGCCGTGACCGGGATTCGCCATGCCAGTGGCGCGGTGACCGCCATCGAACTGGGCGGCGAGGTGTTGCCGGTGGATCAGTTGGTGATCGCTGCCGGCCATCGCAGCCCGCATCTGGCGCTGCCCGGCTTGAATCTGCCGTTGTACCCGCTCAAGGGGTATAGCCTGACCGTGCCGATCGGCGCCGAACACCGCGCGCCGGACCTGAGCATCACCGACTACGACCGCAAGATTGTCTACGCCCGTATCGGCGAGCAGTTGCGGGTGGCGGCAATGGTCGACATCGTCGGTTTCGACCCGGCGCTGGACCCCAAGCGACTGGCCCTGATCAAGCGCCAGGCGCGTGACACCTTTCCCGATGCCGGGGCTTACGACTCGGCTGTCGAATGGGCCGGCATGCGCCCGGCCACCCCCAGTGGCGTACCGCTGTTGGGCGCCACGGCGTATCGCAATCTGTGGCTCAACCTCGGCCATGGCGCGCTGGGATTCACCCTGGCCTGCGGCAGTGCCCGGCTGCTCAGCGAGCTGATCGGCCAGCGCCGCCCCTCCATCGACCTGCAGGGCTTCACACCGCGTGCGGCCTGAACGCTTACCTACTGAGAAGGAACGTCAGATGACCATCACCCGCCTCCACACCAACCCACGTCTGTCCGGCGCCGTAACCTTTGGCGACCTGGTCTTTCTCTCAGGCCAGGTGCCTGGCGATGCCAGCGATGCCACCGGGCAGACCCGCGAAGTGCTGGAGAAGATTGATGCATTGCTGGCCGAAGCGGGCAGCGACAAGGATCATCTGCTCAGTGCGACCATTTACCTGAAAAACATCGAGCAGGATTTTGCGGCCATGAATGAAGTCTGGTCGGCCTGGTTGTCGCCGAGCCAGGCACCGAGCCGCACCACCTTGCAGGCCGAACTGGCTCGCCCGCAGGTCTTGGTGGAAATTACCGTCATCGCGGCTCGTCGATAAACACCTCTTACCCACAACGGAGAATAACAATGCAAAAAATCACGTTGATTGCCTGCACCCTGGGCCTGTTGCTCGGCACTCAAGCCCAGGCGAACGAAGCGCCGTTGACCGGCACCCTGGGCAAGATCGCCAGTGCCAACAGCATCACCCTGGGCTACCGCGATGCGTCGGTGCCATTCTCCTACGTGGGGGATCACTCGGGCCAGCCCATGGGCTACTCGGTGGACCTGGCGAGCAAGATTGTCGAGCGTATCCAGCAGAAACTGGCGTTGCCCGAACTCAAGGTGAAGTACAACCTGGTGACCTCGCAAACCCGAATCCCGTTGGTGCAGAACGGCACCGTGGACCTGGAGTGCGGGTCGACCGGGGTGACGGCTGAGCGGCAGAAGCAGGTGGCGTTTTCCTACGGGTTTATCTACGTCAAAGGCCAGTTGCTGACCGCCAACGATAGCGGCATCAAGAGCTTCGCCGATCTACGCGGCAAGAATGTGGTGACCACCGCTGGCACCACCAACGAGCGCTTCCTGAAAAGCTACAACGTCGACCACAAGATTGACATGTTCGTGATCAGCGCCAAGGACCACGGCGAAGCCTTCCAGATGCTGCAATCGGGTCGGGCGGCAGCGTTTTACATGGACGACGCGTTGCTCTACGGCGAGCGCGCCAAGGCCCGCGATCCGCACAAGTGGGTGGTGGTCGGGGAAGAGCAGTCGCGGGAAATCTACAGCTGCATGGTGCGCAAGGACGATCCGCAGTTCCTCGCACTGGTCAACGGGACGCTGGCCGACCTCTACAGCTCGGGTGAAATCAACGGGATCTACCAGCGCTGGTTCGAGCAGCCGATCCCGCCCAAAGGCCTGAACCTTGAATTCCCGATGACCAGCGAACTCAAGGCCATCATCGCCAAGCCGGTGAGTGATCCGGTGCAGTAACCTCAGCGCAGATCGTTCCCGTGCTCCTGCGTGGGAACGATCAACGAGTGGGAACGATCAAACCTTGGGTTTCTAGAAATCCCCCCACAACTGCTGGGCCACCGCCAGCGCCACCACCGGCGCGGTCTCGGTGCGCAACACCCGTGGACCGAGGCGAGCGGAATGGAAGCCCGCGCCTTGGGCCTGTTCGACTTCAGCCTCCGTCAAGCCGCCTTCCGGGCCGATCAGGAAGGCCAGGGTCGCGGGTTTTGCATGGCTCACCAGCGGCTCGGCCACCGGGTGCAGTACCAGCTTGAGCTCGGCTTCGGTGTGTTTGAGCCAGTCGGCCAACAGTACAGGTGGATGAATCACCGGCACTCGTGAGCGACCGCATTGCTCACAGGCACTGATCGCCACCTGACGCCAGTGTTGCAGGCGTTTGTCGGCGCGTTCGTCCTTGAGCCGGACTTCGCAGCGATCACTGAAGATCGGGGTGATTTCGTTCACGCCCAACTCGGTGGCTTTCTGTATCGCCCAGTCCATGCGCTCGCCACGGGACAGGCCCTGGCCCAGATGAATCTGCAGGGGCGACTCGATTTGCCCGGCGAAGCTTTCCGTCAACGCTACCCGTACACGCTTCTTGCCGACTTCCGCCAGGGTGCCGCGAAATTCCTGGCCAGAACCGTCGAACACTTGCAGGGCATCGCCTTCGGCCATGCGCAGCACGCGGCTGATGTAATGCGCCTGGGCCTCGGGCAATTCATGTTCGCCGAGGCTCAAGGGGGCGTCGATAAAGAAGCGGGACAGTCTCATTTCTGTTCTCTGTAAAAAGTCGGATGTAGCTTGACACTGATTTGCGGGAACGGTTTTTTGTGGCGAGGGAGCTTGCTCCCGCTCGGCTGCGAAGCAGCCGTAACCCGGCGGATGCGTTTTAACCGGTGAAACACGGTTGCAGGTTTTGGGGCCGTTTTGCGCCCCAGCGGGAGCAAGCTCCCTCGCCACAGTGGGTCATCGATAGGGCTTAACCCGGATCACGGAACCCCGGGTGGAAGTCCTTCGGCACGGCCACGCTGATGCTGTCGCGGGTGGCGATGTCGATGCCTTCGCTGGCGACTTCGGCGAGGAAGTCGATCTGCTCGGGGGTGATCACATAGGGCGGCAGGAAATACACCACGCTGCCCAACGGGCGCAACAGCGCACCGCGCTCCAGCGCATGCTGGAACACTTTCAGGCCACGGCGTTCCTGCCATGGGTAGGCGGTCTTGCTGGCCTTGTCCTGGACCATCTCGATGGCCAGTACCATGCCGGTCTGGCGCACCTCCGAGACGTTAGGGTGGTCCACCAGGTGCGCGGTGGACGAGGCCATGCGCTGGGCCAGGGCCTTGTTGTTCTCGATGACGTTGTCGTGCTCGAAGATATCCAGGGTCGCCAGCGCGGCCGCACAGGCCAGCGGGTTGCCGGTGTAGCTGTGGGAGTGCAGGAAGGCGCGCAGGGTCGGGTAGTCGTCGTAGAAGGCGCTGTAGACGTCGTCGGTGGTGATGCAGGCCGCCAGCGGCAGATAGCCGCCGGTCAGGGCCTTGGACAGGCACAGGAAGTCTGGACGGATACCGGCCTGCTCACAGGCGAACATCGTGCCGGTACGGCCGAAACCAACGGCGATTTCGTCGAGGATCAGGTGTACGCCGTAACGGTCGCAGGCTTCGCGCAGCAGTTTCAGGTACACCGGGTGATACATGCGCATGCCGCCCGCGCCCTGGATCAGCGGTTCGATAATCACTGCCGCGACCGTGTCATGGTTTTCCGCCAGGGTCTGCTCCATCGCGGCAAACAGGTTGCGCGAGTGTTCCTCCCAGCTCATGCCCTCGGGGCGCAGGTAGCAGTCGGGGCTTGGCACCTTGATGGTGTCCAGCAGCAGGGCCTTGTAGGTTTCGGTGAACAGCGGCACGTCGCCCACCGACATCGCGGCCATGGTCTCGCCGTGGTAGCTGTTGGTCAGGGTGACGAAGCGCTTTTTGTTCGACAGGCCGCGGTTGAGCCAGTAGTGGAAGCTCATTTTCAACGCGACTTCGATGCACGACGAACCGTTATCGGCGTAGAAGCACCGGGTCAGGCCTTCCGGAGTCATTTTCACCAGGCGCTCGGACAACTCGATCACCGGCTGATGGCTGAAACCGGCAAGGATCACATGTTCCAGTTGATCCACCTGGTCCTTGATTCGCTGGTTGATCCGCGGGTTGGCATGGCCGAAGACGTTGACCCACCAGGAGCTGACCGCATCGAGATAACGTTTGCCTTCGAAGTCTTCGAGCCACACGCCTTCGCCGCGCTTGATCGGGATCAGCGGCAGTTGTTCGTGGTCTTTCATCTGGGTGCAGGGATGCCACAGGACCGCGAGATCGCGCTGCATCCACTGATTATTCAGGCCCATTTTCATTCTCCTCGAGACGGCTCGCTTGTTTCGCGGGCAAACAGTCGCGCAAGCCTATGCAATGAAAGGGATGCGGACAACCTATTGTGGCTTTTTCACGTGTTTGCATTGACGAGTCGGCGGCGTCCGGGGGCACGCCTGGTGTGCCGGGGAGAGAAGCTTGCCACGGCGTTAATCTTTCCTTAACCATCCTGTTGCAGGCTCTTGATCGTATTTCTCGATATTTCAAAGCGAAATTTTCGGCTTTAAATCGATAGATAACTCGATAGTCTTGGTCGCAGTTCTTACAGGATTTGGGCAATGCAGCTACGTAACTCTTTTTCCCGATATGGTTGGGTCAGTATTTTTCTGCACTGGAGCGTGGCGCTGGTCGTTGTCGGCCTGTTTGCGCTGGGCTTGTGGATGGTCGGGCTGGATTACTACAGCACCTGGCGCAAAGACGCGCCCGACTTGCACAAAAGCATCGGCCTGGTGCTCTTCGCGGTCATGGTATTGCGGGGGCTCTGGCGCTTTCTCAGCCCGCCACCGCCGATTCTGGCCAGCTACGACCGCATGACTCGCCTCGGCGCCAAGCTGGGTCACGGGTTTCTGTACCTGGGCCTGTTCGGCGTGATGATTACCGGCTACCTGATTTCCACCGCAGACGGTGTCGGGATTCCGGTGTTTGGCCTGTTCGAAGTCCCTGCCTTGATTTCCGGTCTACCGGACCAGGCAGACATAGCGGGTGTGATTCACTTTTATCTGGCCTGGGCGCTGGTCATTTTTTCCGGCCTCCATGCATTGGCTGCATTGAAGCACCACTTTTTCGATCGTGATGTGACGCTGACCCGGATGCTGGGTCGCAAAGCCTGATGTTCAACCTCGACTCCAAGGAATAGAAAGCATGTTGAAAAAGACTCTCGCCGCTCTGGCAATTGGTACTGCAGTATTGTCGGCAGGTCAGGTGATGGCCGCGGACTATGTGATCGACAAGGAAGGCCAGCACGCCTTCGTTGATTTCAAGATCAGCCACCTGGGTTACAGCTACATCACCGGTACTTTCAAGGACCTGGATGGCAAGTTCAGCTTCGACGCGGCCAAGCCGGAAGACAGCAAGATCGAAGTCAACGTACGCACTGGCAGTGTGTTCACCAACCATGCCGAGCGTGACAAGCACATCACTAGCAAAGACTTCCTGGATGCGGGCCAGTTTGCTGATGCCAAGTTCGTCTCCACCAGCGTCAAGTCCACTGGCAAGAACGCAGAGGGTAAAGAAACCGCTGACGTGACAGGCGACCTGACCCTGCTGGGCGTGACCAAGCCGGTGGTGGTCAAGGCCACCTTCCTGGGCGAAGGCAAGGATCCATGGGGCGGCTACCGTGCGGGCTTCGAAGGTACCACCCACATCAAGCGTAGCGATTTCGGCAAGCAGAAAAATCTGGGCCCGGCTTCCGACGCGGTTGAGTTGTACATCACGTTTGAAGGCGTGAAAGCGAAGTAATTTTCGCAGCTACAACAAAAACGCCCCGGATCGCAAGATCCGGGGCGTTTTTCATGGTGCTTGAAAAATCAGCGGTTGCGGGTCAGCAACGCTGGTTTTTCGCCGCGTGGACGGCTTGGCAGTTGATCGAGCTGCTCAGGTGTCGGGAAGCGATCGCTCTTGGACTCCTTGTGAATGATCTTCGGTGCCGGGCCGCCGCGCGGGTTTTGTACCGCCGGTTCCTGGCGCGCCTGATCGTCACGGGCCGGACGACGGGTGCGCGAGTCTTCGCGGCGGGCCTGGCCGTCACGAGGAGCACCGCTACGCGGGCCGCTGCGTTTGGCCGGCGGAGTTCCGGTGGTGCCGCCGCTGCTGTTGCGCGGACCGTTCTGACGGCCTTGCGGTTGACCCGTACGCGGAGCGCCTGCGCCTGCACCTTGTGCCGGAGCGCCTGGACGACGGCCGCGGCCCTGGTTTTTCGGTTGCTGAGGCACGTAGTCGACACGGTTACCGAAGTTGTCGATATCGTCGTCAAGGAACTCGTCCGGTGCGCGATCAGCGGCGGCGCGTGGAGCGGGGCGCTGCTGTTCACGGGCTGGAGTGCCTTCGCGCGGCTTCTGCGCAGGGCGCTCGCCACGGGTGGCGGCCGTTTTTTCCTTGCCACCCTTGTCCTTGCCCTTGTCCTTGCGACCGCCACCACCGCCGTTCGGACCGTCGCCGCGAGGGCCACGTGGGTTGCGCGGGTTACGCACATCCGGACGCTCGCGTACTTCAGGCTTTTCCGCTTCTACGGTACTGGCGTCAAAACCCATCAGGTCGCCATCGGCGATTTTCTGCTTGGTCATGCGCTCGATGCTTTTCAGCAGTTTTTCTTCGTCCGGTGCTACCAGCGAGATGGCCTCGCCCGAACGGCCGGCACGGCCGGTACGGCCGATACGGTGCACGTAGTCTTCGTCGACGTTCGGCAGTTCGAAGTTGACCACGTGTGGCAACTGGTCGATGTCCAGGCCGCGTGCGGCGATGTCGGTGGCCACCAGGATGCGCACTTCGCCGGCCTTGAAGTCAGCCAGGGCTTTGGTACGGGCATTCTGGCTCTTGTTGCCGTGGATCGCCACGGCGCTCAGGCCGTGCTTGTCCAGGTACTCGGCCAGGCGGTTGGCGCCGTGCTTGGTGCGGGTGAAGACCAGTACCTGTTCCCAGGCGCCCGCGGTAATCAGGTGCGCCAGCAGCGAACGCTTGTGGCTGGCAGGCAAGCGGAAGACCCGTTGCTCGATGCGCTCGACCGTGGTGTTCGGCGGCGTGACTTCGATGCGCTCAGGGTTGTGCAGCAGCTTGCCGGCAAGGTCGGTGATGTCCTTGGAGAACGTCGCCGAGAACAGCAGGTTCTGGCGTTTGGCCGGCAGGCGGGCGAGGACCTTCTTCACGTCATGGACAAAGCCCATGTCGAGCATGCGGTCGGCTTCGTCCAGTACCAGGATTTCCACGTGGGACAGGTCGACGCTGCCTTGGCCGGCCAGGTCGAGCAAGCGACCCGGGCAGGCAACCAGCACGTCAACGCCACGGGCCATGGCCTGAACCTGCGGGTTCATGCCAACGCCGCCGAAGATGCAGGCGCTGACGAACTTGAGGTCGCGGGCATAGAGCTTGAAGCTGTCATGCACCTGGGCGGCGAGTTCGCGAGTCGGGGTCAGGACCAGTACGCGCGGTTGGCGCGGGCCGTGACGCTGGGATTTGTCCGGGTGACCGTTGGGAAACAGGCGTTCCAGAATCGGCAGGGCGAAACCGCCGGTCTTGCCTGTGCCTGTCTGTGCCGCGACCATCAGGTCGCGACCTTGCAACACGGCGGGAATGGCCCGCTGTTGCACCGGAGTAGGCTGGGTGTAGCCGGCGGCTTCGATGGCGCTGACTAAAGCCTCGGAGAGACCGAGGGAAGCAAAGGACATGAGTAATCCTGTTTTTAGTTAGGGCTTGGCCCAATGGGATAGTCTTGCCTGGCGCGAGTGGCGTTTGAGAGAAGCGCAATCGCGTCCGGTCCTGCTGGGGCCTGAAGGCTCAACTTCGAGTGCTCGCGCGGGCTGGAAAGCTGCGCTGTAGCGATGTCGAGAGGCCTTAAACAGTCCCGAGCGTCCGGGCGTAAGCCTGGCGGGAAGGCCGGAGTATAACAGAGCAATCAGTGTGCGCTGCTTTCCTGCTGCTCAACGGTTTTTTCATTGCCCGCTTGCGGCGTCGCCAACTGGGCCGCGGAGGCGGGTGCTGCGCCATAGCGCGCGCTGAGCTGGGCGTAGGCCGGTTCGCGCTTGAAGCGCTTGAGTTCGGCGCCGAAGCGTTGCACTAGCAGGTCCATGCCGGCATTGCGGCGTACGGCCAGGAACTGGCTTTCTTGACTGATGACGGTCGGGCTTTCGCTGATCTGATCGCGCAGGTTCAGGCTGTCGAGCAGGGTCTGGCCCACTCGGCGGTCGGTGATCAGCAGGTCGATGCGCCCGCGCGCCAGCTTGCCGAAGTTGGCTTCATGGGTCGGCGCCGGTTCGCGGGTGAACAACGTCGATTCACGAAAGTCCTGGCTGTACAGGTAGCCGGGGGAGGTGCCGATGGTCAGGCCGCGCAGGTCTTCCAGGGTGCGGAAGGGGTGAGGGCGGGCATTGGCGTAGAACATCACGAATTCGACTTGCGACAGCGGCTCGCTGGGGTAGAGCAACGTGGCGTCGCGCTCATTGCTGTGGAAAATGTCCAGCGCACCGTCGGCCAGCCCTTGGTCGAGCATTTGCAGGCAGCGTTTCCAGGGCAGGAACTGCCATTGCACTTCGATTCCCAGGCGCTGGAAGACAATCGCCGTGGTTTCGTAATCCAGTCCGCGGGCCTGGCCGTTTTCTTCGTAAACGTAGGGAGCCCAGGGCTCGGTGACGATGCGCAATTTTTCCGCCCGGGCGGTAAGGCTCAGGCAAGCAAAAAGTACAGCTGTCAGCAGTTGGGCAATGACGGGCATCGTTTGAGATTACGACGAGAGGTAGTGAAATAGCTAGCCTGAGGCAGAGTCGCCTTTTGTCTGCATCAGATGTAGGTAAATGGCGTTTCTTCGTTGGCCGAGCACCAGTCGATTGATCGGGTGGTTGAACCAGCGTTCCAGTTGGTGGCTCTGAAGCGGTCGTTTCAAGCGCTTTTCGAGGTTGTCACGGGCCTTTTCCCACCAGACGGGCGTGCATGCCTGATCAAACGGATTGGGGTGACGGTAGCAGCCGTAGAGGATTTCGCGCATGAATTGGCGCTGTTGCCGGGGCAAGGCCAGGGTAATGATTTTGTAGGCCAGGCGCTGCAATGTGGGCGGGCGAGGCAGGGTGGCCGTCACCAGGCCGGTTTCATCCAGGGCGAAAGCGCTGGTGGGGTCATCCCCGTGCTTGTCCAGCCAGGCCTTGATCTTGGCGCGAAACAGTTCCTTGCGGCTCCAGTAGTGATGGATCAGGTCGGTGCATTCGCGCACGTTCCGGGTGCGGTAGGCGGCCACCGATAGGCAGAACTCTTCAAGGGTATAGGCGCCCTGGGCCAGGGGATACAACTCGTCCATCAAGGCGATCGAGTGATCGAGGACATCGGCATCCGTACGCTCAAGTCCGATCACGCCGGAGTTCAGCAAGGGCATCTGGTCGTCTGCCAGTTGTCGTTGCTGCAGCAGCGGGGCCAGGGCCTGGTAAAGCCGGGTTTGCCGGTTGGCGCCATAAGGCATGCCCAGCGCGTTGCACAGCAGCGTGCCGGGCTCAATGCGTCGGAACAGCTCCAATGGCGAGCAATGGAAAAACGTGTCGGTGTCGATCAGCAGTGCCCGCTCGGATTCGCGCAGCACCTGTTGCATGACCACATGCTTGGCGCGGAAGTGATAGCCGTGAGGAGCAATCCAGCGTTGACGGGTGCTTTCGTCCAGCTCGCGGATACGCACTGGCAAGTCACGATAGGGCGCGGGGTTATCAGTGAACACCTGGATGTCGAGTGCTTCGCCCGGCGTTTTTCGCAGCCCCGCCAAGGCGCTGGCGATGCTGAAGACCGCTTCCTGGTGGTAGGTGCTTGCCCCGTAAACCAGATAGATCAGTTGGGGGGTGGGGGCTGGATGAGGTATCGACATCTACTACGTTTTACCCTGGTGATATGACAAATAAAAAAAAGGCCCTGGTTTTCGCCAGAGCCTTGTTCCTGAAGACGATGCCGGTGTCAGCGCGGCAGCTTCAGGTTGTTCCAGACAGCTAGGCTAGGCTCAGCCTGGTTCAGGGTATAGAAATGCAGCCCTGGTGCGCCGCCCTGCAACAAACGTTCACACATTTGCGTGATCACCTGTTCACCGAAACCCTGAATGCTCTGGGTGTCGTCGCCGTAGGCTTCCAGTTGCTTGCGGATCCAGCGCGGGATTTCCGCACCGCAGGCGTCGGAGAAGCGTGCCAGCTTACTGTAGTTGGTGATCGGCATGATGCCCGGCACGATCGGGATGTCCACGCCCATGGCCCGTACACGCTCGACGAAATAGAAGTAGCTGTCGGCGTTGAAGAAGTACTGGGTGATCGCACTGTCGGCGCCAGCGTTGGCCTTGCGCACGAAGTTGGTGAGATCGTCTTCGAAGTTGCGTGCTTGCGGATGCATTTCCGGGTAGGCGGCGACTTCGATGTGGAAATGATTGCCGGTCTCTTCACGAATGAATTCAACCAGGTCATTGGCGTGGCGCATTTCGCCGCTGGCCATGCCCATGCCCGAAGGCAAGTCGCCGCGCAGGGCGACGATGCGCTTGATGCCGGCAGCCTTGTACTCGCTCAGCAGGCCGCGCAGGTCGGCTTTGCTGTCACCCACGCAGGACAAGTGCGGCGCGGCAGGGATTTTGACTTCGCTTTCAAGCTGCAGCACGGTGTTGAGGGTGCGATCACGGGTCGAACCGCCAGCGCCATAGGTGCAGGAGAAAAAGTCGGGGTTGTAGCCGGCCAGCTGACGGGCAGTGGCGATGAGCTTTTCATGCCCAGCATCGGTCTTGGTCGGGAAGAACTCGAAGCTGTAGCGACGATCTTGGGACATCAGGAGTGCCTCCCAGCAGCAAGCTGCAAGCTACAAGCTGCAAGAGGGCAGAGCGCCGAGTCTTGCGCAAGAAGCTTGCAGCTCACGGCTGCATGATAGCGATGAAGAAGCAAGCCACAGGCTTCAAGTCGCAAGTAAACGATGCTCTTACTTGAAGCTTGAAGCTTGAAACTTGCAGCTGCTTAGTAGCGATAAGCGTGCGGCTTGAACGGGCCTTCGACGGTCACGCCAATGTACTCGGCCTGTTGCTTGGTCAGTTGAGTGACCACGCCACCGAAGCCGCGGACCATTTCCAGGGCCACTTCTTCGTCGAGTTTCTTCGGCAGTACTTCAACGGTCAGGCGCTCGGCTTTCTGGGCTGGCGACAGGTCGGCGTACTTCTGGCCGAACAGGAAGATCTGGGCCAGTACCTGGTTGGCGAACGAACCGTCCATGATGCGGCTTGGGTGGCCAGTGGCGTTGCCCAGGTTAACCAGGCGGCCTTCGGCCAGCAGGATCAGGTAGTCGTCGTTCTGTGGGTCGAAATCGCCAGCGCCGGTACGGTGGATCTTGTGAACCTGCGGCTTCACTTCTTCCCATGCCCAGTTCTTGCGCATGAAAGCGGTGTCGATTTCGTTGTCGAAGTGGCCGATGTTGCAGACAACAGCACGCTTCTTCAGAGCCTTGAGCATGTTGGCATCGCAGACGTTGACGTTACCGGTGGTGGTCACGATCAGGTCGATCTTGCCCAGCAGCGCTTTGTCGATGCTCGCTTCGGTACCGGTGTTGATGCCGTCGATGAACGGCGAAACCAGTTCGAAACCGTCCATGCAGGCTTGCATGGCGCAGATCGGGTCGACTTCGGAGACCTTGACGATCATGCCTTCCTGACGCAGGGACTGAGCGGAACCCTTGCCCACGTCACCGTAACCGATGACCAGCGCTTGCTTGCCGGACAGCAGGTGGTCGGTGCCGCGCTTGATGGCGTCGTTCAGGCTGTGACGGCAGCCGTACTTGTTGTCGTTCTTGCTCTTGGTCACCGAGTCGTTGACGTTGATGGCCGGGATTTTCAGCTCGCCCTTGGCCAGCATGTCCAACAGGCGGTGTACGCCAGTGGTGGTTTCTTCGGTCACGCCGTGTACACGGTCCAGGACAGCCGGATACTTCTTGTGCAGCAGCTCGGTCAGGTCGCCGCCGTCGTCGAGGATCATGTTGGCGTCCCATGGCGCGCCATCCTTGAGGATGGTTTGCTCCAGGCACCACTCGTACTCTTGCTCAGTCTCGCCTTTCCAGGCGAAAACCGGGATGCCGGCAGCGGCGATGGCGGCTGCAGCCTGGTCCTGGGTCGAGAAAATGTTGCAGGACGACCAGCGTACTTCGGCACCGAGGGCAACCAGGGTTTCGATCAGCACTGCGGTCTGAATGGTCATGTGGATGCAGCCAAGGATTTTCGAGCCCTTGAGCGGTTGCTCGGCGGAATACTTGTTGCGCAGACCCATCAGGGCTGGCATTTCGGATTCGGCGATGATGGTTTCGCGACGACCCCAGGCAGCCAGGGACATGTCGGCGACTTTGTAGTCGTTAAAATCTGCAGGCGTGTTGACAGCGCTCATGAAGAGCCTCCATTCGTAAGTATGCGAATGGGCGCCGTTGTGCGTTTAAAGTCTGGCTACTCGAAGCCAGGCAACGCCCCATCCGAGCCTGACAGGTCGAACCTGCTGCAGCGCCCCTCGGACAGGTGGCGGGAAAACGGTAGCAATCGAAGATGACCGTTTTGAAACGGAGGCGATTATAGCTTTCTTTGAGCTGCAAGTGGCAAGCCGCAAGCGGTAAGTAAGAGCGGATCGGCTTTTACTTGCAGCTTGTCGCTTGAAACTTGAAGCTGGGGGGTAAACCTTGTGTCCATCCCCCTCGGAGCCCCGCCCCCCCATGAATTTCCACACCCGCAAATGGGTAAAACCCGAAGACCTCAACCCCAACGGCACACTGTTCGGCGGCAGCCTGTTGCGCTGGATCGATGAAGAAGCGGCGATCTATGCCATCGTTCAGCTGGGCAACCAGCGCGTAGTGACCAAGTACATTTCCGAAATCAACTTCGTCAGCGCCTCGCGCCAGGGCGACATCATCGAACTGGGCATCACCGCCACCGAATTCGGTCGTACCTCGATCACCCTGACGTGTGAAGTACGCAACAAGATCACCCGCAAAAGCATCCTCACCGTGGAGAAGATGGTCTTCGTCAATCTGGGTGAAGACGGCCTGCCCGCACCGCACGGCCGCACCGAGATCAAGTACGTCAAGGACCAGTTCCAGAATGACGCCGCGGTCGAATGATGGCGGTCGTTGGGGCGAGGGAGCTTGCTCCCTCGCCACGGAGTTTGGCGTCGTTGCACGGACCCAGCGAAAGTCTCAGCCGGGGACCGTTTCCGTCGCAGCGCGGCGACGTTGCAGGTAGATAAAGAACAGTGCCGTCAGCACGGTCAAACCGCTGACCAGTGCGCCGGTCCACGGCAAGTCGGCCAGGTTGGCACCGCTGGCCACCACCAGCCCGCCGATCCAGGCACCTGCCGCGTTACCGAGGTTGAAGGCGCTCTGGTTCAGGGTCGAGCCCAGGTTCGGCGCTTCATGGGCCTGGTCGATGATCAGCAGTTGCAGGATCGGGCACAGCGCAAAGGCAAAGACCCCCCACAGCACCAAGGTAATGGCCGCCGGAATGACCGAATGGCTGGTCTGGCTGAAGGCGGCCAATACAATGACCACCGCCAGGGCCATGCCCACCAGTGAAGGCAGCAAGCGGCTGTCTGCCAGGCGCCCGCCGAGCATGCTGCCAGCGGTCAGGCCGACACCGAACAGCAACAGCATGACGGTGACGCCATGGGGGCTGACACCGGTGATGTCCTGCAGAATCGGCGCGATATAGGTAAAAACGCTGAACAGGCTGGTGGACGCCAGCACGCTCATGCCCAGCGCCAGCAGCACGTTGGCCTTGCCCAGCACTTTGAATTCACTGGCCAGGTTGGCCTTGTCCATGGCAATTGCCTTGGGCAACCAGAGCCATTGGGCGATGGCGGCAATCACGCCGATCACCGAGACTGCCCAGAAGGTCGAGCGCCAGCCAGCGTACTGCCCCAGTGCCGTGCCCAGCGGCACACCGAGCACGTTGGCCAGGGTCAGGCCGGTGAACATCATCGCGATCGCCTGGGCCCGCTTGTTGGGGGCCACCAGCCCGGCGGCCACCACCGAACCGATGCCGAAGAACGCGCCATGACACAGTGCGGTGATCACCCGGGCCGCCATCAGCGTGCTGTAGTTCGGCGCCAGGGCGCAGAGGATGTTGCCGAGGATGAACATCAGCGTCATGCCCAGCAGTGTGGCTTTGCGCGGCATGTTGGCGGTACCGACCGCGAGGATCGGTGCACCGAACACCACGCCCAGGGCATAGCCGGTGATCAGCAGCCCGGCATCGGGAATGCTGACACCCAAGTCGCGGGCGACATCGGGCAGCAAGCCCATGATGACGAATTCAGTGGTGCCGATGCCGAAGGCGGCAACAGCCAAAGCAAGCAAGGCCAGTGGCATGCGCAAGGTCTCTGTCGTTAGTCTTGACGCTCTGATCAGGCAAACGCATGCCGGCCCCCCGATTCGGTGTCGAGCCGGGCAGCAGCGGAATTTTTTTGGAATAAGTTATGTGCGCAAGTGAGTGCAGCGTGGTCGGTTGCAGTATAAACAGCTGCTGATCTATGGCGAATCAATTCTCTCGAGCAAGGAGGCGACGTGCTGGCGACGGTTCTGGTTCTGGTGGCGGCGCTGTTGCACGCGGCCTGGAACACTCTGATCAAGTTCAGTGCTGAGCGACTATTGGTGGTGGCCTGCATGGACAGCGTGGCGATGCTCTTCGTCGCGCTGATGTTGCCATTCGTGAACCTGCCACCCCTGGCGATCTGGCCGTGGATCCTGGCCTCGGCGGCGTTCGAGCTGCTCTATCGCTATTTACTGATCCAGGCCTACCGGGTGGGCGACCTGGGGTTGGTCTACCCGTTGATGCGCGGGTTGTCGCCGTTGGTGGTGCTGGCACTGACGCTGATCTTCGCCGGTGAAGTGCTGACCACTCAACAAATCCTCGGGATTCTGTTGATCCCGTTCGGCATGCTCTGCCTGCTGTGGCAGGGCGGTGGCGGCGAGCGGTTACCTTGGTCGATGCTGCCGGTGGTGGTGTCGATCGGGCTGTGCATCGGCTGCTACACCTTCATCGATGGCCAGGCGCTACGGCGCTGGTCGCATCCACTGGATTATCTGGTGTGGGTCACGTTGCTCAGTGCCTGGCCGTTCCCGCTGCTGGCGCTGGTGCGCAAGCGTCCTGCGTTTATGCTGTTCTGGCGCGAGCAATGGCGGTTGGGGCTGGCGGTCGGATTCTGCGTGTTGTTCAGCTACGCTCTGGTGCTGTGGGCCATGCAGTTGGGGTCGATTGCCGAGGCGGCGGCACTGCGCGAGATCAGTGTGATCCTGGTGGTGCTGTTCGGTATGCGTTACCTGAAAGAACCGTTTGGCAGGCCACGGCTGTTGGCCTGTGGGCTGGTGCTGATGGGTATGCTCGTGATGAAGTTCTGAGTGAACGATCATAAAACTTAAAAAAGGAACCCTTAATGACTGTTGCTCTGTGGTGCATTTTGATCGCGATTTTCCTGCCGTACCTGTGCATTGGCATCGCCAAGGTCGGTGGCGGGTACCGGCTTCGGGACAATCACGACCCGCGGTCCTTCCTGGAAACCCTGGACGGCTTCGCCAAACGGGCTCACTCGGCCCAGCTCAACAGCTTTGAAGTCACGCCGGCATTTGCCGCTGCGGTCATCGTCGCTCATCTGGCCGGCAACGCGGAACTGGTGACCATCAACGTGCTGTCGGTGCTGTTCATCACCAGTCGCCTGCTGTACATCATTTGCTACCTGGCGGACTGGTCGATCCTGCGTTCGCTGGTGTGGTTTGTCGGCATGGGGCTGATTATCAGTTTCTTCTTCGTCTCGATCTAAAGCAGCGCGGGTGTTGTTGCCGTCGCTGCCGCAGCCTGTGTCTTCGAACGCAGGCGGCGGCAGGATGTCGGCTACTTACTTGGTGTCAGTCACTTGCGGCAGTTGCGGCAACGCCACGCCTTTTGGCCACAGCATCCAGATCTGACCCTGCTGTTTCATGTCGCCGGCCAGTTGCCCGGCGGCATCGCCCGTGCCCCAGAACAGGTCGGCCCGCACTTCGCCGGTAATCGCGCCGCCGGTATCCTGTGCGGCGACTGGCCGCACCAGCGGGGTGCCGTCTGGTCGGGTGGTGGATAGCCACAACAGGCTGCCCAGCGGGATTACCTTGCGATCCACCGCCACGCTGTAACCCGATGTCAGCGGCACATTCAGCGAGCCGCGCGGGCCTTCGTTGCTCTCCGGGTTGCGGGTGAAGAACACGTAGCTCGGGTTGCTGCCCAGCAGTTCGGGGATGCGTGTCGGGTGGGCCTTGGCCCAGGCGCTGATGGCGCCCATGGTCACGTCTTCTTTTTTCAGCTCGGCCTGATCCACCAGCCAACGGCCGATAGGCCGGTACGGATGACCGTTCTGGTCGGCATAGGCAATGCGCAGTTGGCGGCCATCTTCGAGCTGAATGCGACCCGAGCCCTGGATCTGCAGGAACTGCAGGTCCATCGGATCGGTCAACCAGGCCAGTGTTGGCGCCTTGACGCCTTGGGCGCCGATGGTGGCGGCATCGTCGTAGGGCTTGAGTACTCGCCCTTCCAGCCGGCCCCGCAGGCGCTTGCCCTTGAGTTCCGGGTAAATGCTGTCCAGGGAGACGATGATCATGTCCTCCGGTATGCCGTAAACCGGCACATTGGCCACCGACGTTTGCGTCAGGCTGCCTGGGTACACGGGTTCGTAGTAGCCGGTGATCAAGCCGTTGGCATTGCCGCCCGAGGAACGCAGGCCATAGACCTGCAGGTGCTCCTTGAGAAAGGAGCGAATTGTCTCGGCGTTTTGCGGCACGTTGGCGGCTGCCGCGCAGGTCGCCCCCCAGACCGGGTCGGCCTTCAAGCGGGTGCAGGCGCTGCGCCATGAGCCGAAACCGGCCAGCAGGTCGTTATCGGACACCGCTGGCAAGGCGTCCCAGGTCGCGCTGGAGTAGGTAGCGATGGCGTGGGTTTGTGGCTTGGTATGATCGCCACCGTTGCAACCGGCAAGCAGGGCGATCATCGGGAAGGTCCAGAGCAGGCTTTTGCGCCAGGCCTTGTAACGGGTGTTCATGCGGTGCTTCCTGTGACGGATTCCGGAGCGCTCAAGCGCTCGGGCAACCCTTATTGTTAATAGGGCTATTGGTCTTTGCGAATGAGGCGAGGATACTGGCCACCGATTTCCGTGACCTTGAGCCACCATGACTCTTAAAAGACTTTCTGTTGTATTGCTGGCCTGCCTGACGCTGTCCGCCTGTGGCGGTGTCGATCCGAAATCGCCGCTGGGCCAGCGCAAGGCAATCTTCAAGCAAATGCTCAAGACCGGCGAAGACCTGGGTGGCATGCTGCGTGGTCGCATCCCGTTCGACGGGCCTAAATTTGCCGAGGGTGCCGTGAAGCTTGATGCGTTGTCCCGTGAGCCGTGGAAGCATTTCCCACAGGTTCGCGAAGAAGATCACACCAGCGCCAAGGATGAGGTCTGGCAAAAACAGGCACGTTTCCAGGACATGGCCCGCGCGCTTGAGGCCGCCACCAGTGAGTTGGTGATCGCCAGCCAGGTGCAGCCCTACAAGGCCAGTAACCTGGGCCCTGCGGTGCAGAAAGTCGAAGACGCCTGCAGTGCCTGCCATAAAGAGTTTCGTGATCACTGAGTCCAGAGTCTTCGCAGGTTGACGGTTCACGCTGATCTGCAGGCGCTGGCAAGCCAGCTCCTGTACGTGTGATTCGAATTACTTGTCCAGTTCTTCCAGCGCCTGCTGCAGTTCCTTGCGGGATTCGGCGAGTTTATCTTTGCGTTTGTTGATCTTCTCTGGATCGCCTTTTTTCATGGCCTTGTCGAGATCGGCCTGGCGTTGGCTGACTTCATGCTTGGCGTCCAGCACCTTGTTTTCGCGCTCTTTCTTCAGCGAAGCATCGGTGCAGTGCGCGGTTACTTCGCTCAGGGCTTTTTCCAGACCGGCCAGTTGTTCGGCATTGCCCTGGGCCTTGGCCTGTTCAATCTGGGTGCTGATGGACTGGCGCTTGGCTGCGCAGCCAGTGAGTTCCGGCGTTTGCTCGGTAGCCATCAGGGGCGTGACGATGGCGCTGCACAGGGCGAGCAGGGCAATCGGTGCAAGAAATTTCATAAAGGCTCCGTTTAAGAACGTGTTCAAGTCGGCGAGCAGATGGTCGGTTGGAGCGCATCAATACCCGGTGGGTTCAACCGTTGCCGGACATCCGGGACTCTAAAACCCGTCGATGCCGGCAGCGCGTAATTGTTCGCTCAGGGCCTGTACCTGCGGGTCGCGAAAAAAGGCGCTCAATTGCGCCGCGCGCCCTGGGCCGATTCCGGTTTCGGCCTGCCATTGTCCGGTGTCTCGTTGTGCCAGGGACTGCCATGAGCCGGTAAGGCTTGCGTTGCCCGCCGGCGGCATGCCCAAGGCTTTCAGCCAGCGTGAAAAGGGCTGTTGTCGGGCGTGTTGAAAACTGTCTGCCAGGCGGGCACCACTGCGCTCGCCGAAACCATCAATGGTAGCAAGCTCTTGAGCTTCAAGGGTCAACCAATCAAGTAACCCTTTGATACGGCCGGCATCGATCAGCTTTTCCCAAGTGCCGGCTCCCATATGCTGCAGCGCCAGGCCGTGCTTGCCACTGAGCCAGGTCAAGCGTGCGCGAAACTGGCTTTCGCATCCGGGTGTCGGTTGCCAGCAGCTGAGGTGGTGAAAGTCTTCAGGGTGTGGCGCCAGCACTTCGGGCCGCTCGGTGCTGCGCAATACGACGTTGTCGAGCCGGGGGATGGTCAGGCCGGCAAGGCTGATGGCGACGTGATCGCCGGGACGGATATCCAGGTGTCGCCAGCGTTGCAGCGAGCTGACGCTGACCCGTTTGACCTGTCGATCATCGAGGGTGATCGGCATCAGCTCCAGTACCGGGGTGATGCGCCCGGTGCGACCGACCGAGAAGTGGACCTTGCGCACCTGCGCCAACGCTTGAGCAAAGGGGTATTTCCAGGCGATGACCCAGTACGGCGATTTTGCTTGCCAGCGTTCGGCAGGCGGTCGCGACTGCTGGCGCAGAACGATGCCGTCACTGGCGAAGGGTAGAGGTGTGCGGTACCAATGGTCACGCCAATGTTCGGCATCGGCGAAAGTCTTGATCGGCTGGGAGTAGGGTCTCGTGGTGGCGAAGCCCAGCTCGGTCAGCGCTGTCGCACGGGCTGGCAGGTTGCTCGGGCCTTGGGGCCAGTCCCAGGTGAACAGTCCGACCTTGTTGGCCTCCTCAAGGCTCAGTGTCTTGCGGGCCATCAGTCCGGCCACGTTGCCACGGGCGTTGAGGCTGCCCGCGGTGGCTTGTACATGATCGGTCAGGCGCCAGTAGAGTTCGCCTTGCACGACCAGATCGACAGGTTGCGTCAGTTGCAGGGGGATTGCATTGATCTTGCGTGCCGGGGTAGTCCAGTCCTGGCCGTTGATACCGTCGCCGCGACTGATTGCCTGTGCAAGTTGCCCCTTGCGATAAACCAGTGTGACTGCAACACCATCGACTTTGGGTTGAACCCATACGTCATCGCGGGAGGCGAGCCAGTCCTGGACCGCCTGGCCATCGCTCAATTTATCCAGGCCGGTATGGGGGATGGGGTGGAGCACCGTTCCGCGAGCCGTGCTCAGTGGATTGACCGGTGCCGTGCCCGGGTTGAAGCAGGAGCGCCAGCTGTCGAGGCGGGCGCGGGACTGGTCGTAGAGCTCATCGGCAACCAGTGAGCGCCCTTGTCGATGGTAGTTGTCATCCCAGTCGCTGATCTGCTGTTGCAGGGCGTTGATTTCCGCGTGGGCACGCTTGGCCGGCCAGTCGGGGCAGGGGCTTGCGTTGGCGTTCAGGCAAACAGTGGTCAGCCATGCGCCGATCAACAACAGGTGCACAGGTCGCATCATGAGCATCCTTGCTCTGGGGAGGATGCTTGAAGGCTAGATCAGCCATTGCGCGGGCGTGCTCGGGAGCTTTGCCGCGTGTGTCCGGGCCAGTCATGCGCCCATGAAAAAACCCCGCAGGGCGAACCGTGCGGGGCTTTTGCTGTAGCCGGGAGGCTTACAGACCGGCGGCGGAACGCAGGGCGTCGGCGCGGTCGGTTTTTTCCCAGGTGAAGGTGGTGAAGGTGTCTTCGCCCACGGTCTTGGTTTCCGGAGTACGACCGAAGTGGCCGTAAGCAGCGGTTTCCTGGTACATCGGGTGCAGCAGGTCGAGCATGGTGGTGATCGCGTATGGACGCAGGTCGAACACTTCACGGACCAGTTTGATGATCTTGTCATCGCTGATCTTGCCGGTGCCGAAGGTGTTCAACGAGATCGAGGTCGGCTGAGCGACGCCGATGGCGTAGGAAACCTGAATCTCGCAACGCTCGGCCAGGCCGGCCGCCACGATGTTCTTGGCCACATAGCGACCCGCGTAGGCGGCCGAACGGTCAACCTTCGATGGATCCTTGCCGGAGAACGCACCGCCACCGTGACGGGCCATGCCGCCGTAGGTGTCAACGATGATCTTGCGGCCGGTCAGGCCGCAGTCGCCCACCGGGCCACCAATGATGAACTGGCCGGTTGGGTTGATGTGGAACTGGGTGTCCTTGTGCAGCAGTTCGGCAGGCAGTACGTGCTTGACGATCAGCTCCATCACGCCTTCGCGCAGGTCCTTGTACGACACTTCCGGGTTGTGCTGGGTCGACAGGACAACGGCGTCGATACCCACCACCTTGCCGTTTTCGTAGCGGCAGGTGACCTGGGACTTGGCGTCCGGACGCAGCCAAGGCAGCAGGCCGGATTTACGGGCTTCGGCCTGGCGCTGCACCAGTTGGTGCGAGAAGGTGATCGGGGCTGGCATCAGCACGTCGGTTTCGTTGCTGGCGTAGCCGAACATCAGGCCCTGGTCGCCGGCACCCTGATCTTCAGGCTTGGCGCGGTCGACGCCCTGGTTGATGTCAGGGGATTGCTTGCCGATGATGTTCATCACGCCGCAGGTCGCACCGTCGAAACCGACGTCGGAGCTGTTGTAGCCGATGTCGGTGATGACGTCACGAACGATCTGCTCCAGGTCAACCCAGGCCGAGGTGGTGACTTCGCCGGCGATGATCGCCACGCCCGTTTTCACCAGAGTCTCGCACGCCACACGGGCGAACTTGTCTTCAGCAATGATGGCGTCCAGCACCGCATCAGAAATCTGGTCGGCGATTTTGTCCGGATGCCCTTCAGACACGGACTCGGAGGTGAAAAGGGAGTATTCGCTCATCTCGATGTTTTCCTGATATTTACCGATGGTGAGTGTCGCCAGCCGGCCGCTGAAAATGGCGGACCTGAATCTGGAAACCATTACGTAAGCCTACATAGAGGCTTTCCCCGGGAACGAGTCCCGCAGCGGTGGCCCAACGGGCCAGATCGTCCTGTTCAAACCCCAACCAAAGATCACCGCAGGCCTCCCTGGCCCAACTTTGGTTGTGACTGCATAACTCTGTCACTAACAGGCTACCGCCTGGTTGCAGCAAGCCGGCCATCTGCTTGAGCGCATCGGCTGGCGCGGCGAAATGGTGCAGGACCATGTTCAGTACAACGCAATCGGCCGCCAGACTCACGCCATTTAATGCATCGGCCAATTGAAGGCTGACATTTGTCAGCGTTTCACGCTCGCAGACCTGACGCGCCAACTCGAGCATGGCCGGGCTGTTGTCGAGGGCCGTGACCTGGGTGAAGCGTCGTGCAAGCTCCGGCAGAAAGCTGCCGTCGCCAGGGCCGACTTCGATGGCGGTGGCCGCTTCGTTGAAGCTCAGCTTGTCGAGCAATGCCAGTACGCTCTCGCGGTACTGCGGCAGGCCGGCGATCAAGTCTTGCTGGGCGCGAAATTTTTCCGCAACCCGTGAGAAAAAGTCCTGGCTGGCGGCAGCCCGCTGCCCATGGACCTGACTGATCCGCGATTGCACATCGCCGGGCAGGGTCAGGTTGTCCACTTCTTCAAGCAAGGCAGCGTGCAGCTTGCCTCCGAGCAATTCGGTGTGGGGCAGGGCGCGACGGTAGAAAATTGCGTTGCCTTCACGGCGGGTTGCCACCAGGTCGGCCTGGGCCAGCACCTTGAGGTGGTGGCTCATGCCCGATTGGCCGGTTGCAAAGATCTGCGCCAGTTCCAGTACGCCAAACGAGTCGTTGGCCAGGGCGCGCAATACATTCAGCCGCAACGGATCGCCGCCGGCCTTGCACAGGGCCGCCAGCTCGTCGCAATCGTCATGGCGAATGGAAGGCACGCGTAAATTCATAAGGCTGGCAGTCTAGTCACGCGTCGAAAGCACCGCAAGGGCAATATCAAAAAGTTTTGATATTGCTCGATAGATGGCACTTCCCAGGCCGGACCTTACTCTACAAACGAAACGCGGAAAGGTTTCACCTGACCAATACGCAGATATCCACAGGAAAAACCTGCCAGATCGACTATCTGTCATTGCCCCGAGGCCGTCCGCTGAGGGAAAATGCTCGCCTTTTTTCCGTTCCGTTTTATTCACTCTCGATTCAGAATCCGCAGGAGATCAGCGATGCCCAGCCGTCGTGAGCGTGCCAACGCCATTCGTGCACTCAGCATGGATGCCGTGCAAAAAGCCAACAGCGGCCATCCCGGTGCCCCTATGGGTATGGCGGATATCGCCGAAGTACTTTGGCGTGACTACCTCAAGCACAACCCGAGCAATCCATCCTTCGCCGACCGTGACCGCTTCGTGCTGTCCAACGGTCACGGCTCGATGTTGATCTACTCGCTGCTGCACCTGACTGGCTACGACCTGTCGATCGATGACCTGAAAAGCTTCCGCCAATTGCACAGCCGCACCCCGGGCCACCCGGAACTCGGCTACACCCCGGGCGTTGAAACCACCACTGGCCCACTGGGCCAGGGCCTGGCGAACGCGGTGGGCTTTGCCCTGGCCGAGAAAGTGCTGGCGGCGCAGTTCAACCGTCCTGGTCACAATGTCGTTGATCACCACACCTACGTGTTCCTGGGTGATGGCTGCATGATGGAAGGCATCTCCCACGAAGTCAGCTCCCTGGCCGGCACTCTGGGCCTGGGCAAACTGATTGCCTTCTACGATGACAACGGCATCTCCATCGACGGCGAAGTCGAAGGCTGGTTCACCGATGACACCCCGAAGCGCTTCGAATCCTACAACTGGTTAGTGATCCGCAACGTTGACGGTCACGATCCGGAAGAGATCAAGATCGCCATCGAAACGGCACGCAAAAGCGAGCAACCGACGCTGATCTGCTGCAAAACCACCATCGGTTTCGGTTCGCCGAACAAGCAGGGCAAGGAAGACTGCCACGGCGCCCCACTGGGTGACGCGGAAATCGCCCTGACCCGTGCTGCACTGAAGTGGAACCACGGTCCGTTCGAAGTTCCGGCCGACATCTACGCCGAATGGGACGCCAAGGAAGCGGGTGCTGCCGCCGAAGCCGAGTGGGACCAGCGTTTTGCTGCTTACTCCGCCGAATTCCCTCAACTGGCCAATGAACTGGTTCGTCGTCTGAGCGGTGATCTGCCGGCCGACTTCTCCGAAAAAGCTTCGGCCTATATCGCTGAAGTCGCTGCCAAAGGCGAAACCATCGCCAGCCGTAAAGCCAGCCAGAACGCCCTGAACGCGTTCGGCCCGCTGCTGCCTGAGTTCCTCGGCGGTTCGGCTGACCTGGCCGGTTCCAACCTGACCCTGTGGAAAGGTTGCAAAGGCGTCACGGCTGAAGATGCCAGCGGCAACTACATGTACTACGGCGTGCGCGAGTTCGGCATGACCGCCATCATGAACGGCGTTGCCCTGCACGGCGGCCTGGTGCCTTACGGCGCGACCTTCCTGATGTTCATGGAATACGCCCGCAACGCAGTGCGCATGTCCGCCCTGATGAAGCAGCGTGTGATCCACGTCTACACCCACGACTCCATCGGTCTGGGCGAAGACGGCCCGACGCACCAGCCAATCGAGCAGTTGGCCAGCTTGCGCTGCACGCCGAACCTCGACACCTGGCGTCCAGCCGATGCGGTTGAATCGGCAGTGGCCTGGAAGTGCGCGCTGGAGCGTAAAGACGGTCCTTCGGCCCTGATCTTCTCGCGTCAGAACCTGCAGCACCAAACCCGTGATGCGGTGCAGATCGAACTGATCAACCGTGGTGGTTACGTGCTCAAGGATTGCGCAGGCGAGCCTGAACTGATCCTGATCGCTACCGGTTCGGAAGTCGGCCTGGCTGTTCAAGCCTTCGACAAACTGACCGAACAGGGCCGCAAGGTGCGCGTGGTTTCCATGCCTTGCACCAGCGTGTTCGATGCTCAGGACGCGGGCTACAAGCAATCGGTCCTGCCGTTGCAGGTCAGCGCCCGTATCGCCATCGAGGCCGCCCACGCGGACTACTGGTACAAGTACGTGGGCCTGGAAGGCCGCGTCATCGGCATGACCACCTACGGCGAGTCGGCGCCTGCGCCAGCCTTGTTCGAAGAGTTCGGCTTCACCCTGGAAAACATCCTGGGTCAGGCTGAAGAGCTGCTGGAAGACTAAGCACGACGCGGTGGTTTCATGACCACCGCAATCCCCTTGTAGGAGCGAGCGTGCTCGCGAAAAACGTGAGGGCAACGCGATTATCCAGATAGCACGCGTTATCGTTAACGTTCATCGCGAGCACGCTCGCTCCTACAGGGGGGGGCGTTGCACAAAAGAATTTCGTCTGGCTGCGTATTATCGAGAACCCCATGCCTCAACCGCGTCCCTACAAAGTTGCACTCAACGGCTACGGCCGGATTGGTCGTTGCGTCTTGCGTGCGTTGTTTGAGCGAGGCTCGGCGGCTGGGTTTGAAATTGTCGCGATCAACGATCTGGCCGACATGGCCAGCATCGAGTACCTGACACGCTTCGACTCCACCCACGGCCGGTTTCCCGGCGAGGTCAAGGTCGATGGCGATTGTCTGCATATTAATGGCGACTGCGTGAAGGTCCTGCGCAGTGCCACTCCCGAAGGCATCGATTGGGCGTCCCTTGACGTCGATCTGGTGCTCGAATGTTCCGGTGCCTACAACACCCGTGCCGATGGCCAGCGGTTTCTCGATGCGGGTGCGCCGCGAGTGCTGTTTTCCCAGCCGATGGCCAGCGAGGCGGATGTCGACGCCACTATCGTCTATGGAGTCAACCAGGATTGCCTGACCGGCGATGAGCTGCTGGTGTCCAACGCCTCCTGCACCACCAACTGCGGCGTGCCGTTGTTGCGCTTGCTGGATCAGGCCTTTGGCCTGGACTACGTGTCGATCACCACCATCCACTCGGCGATGAACGACCAGCCGGTGATCGATGCCTATCACCACGAAGACCTGCGCCGCACCCGTTCGGCGTTCCAGTCGGTGATCCCGGTGTCCACTGGTCTGGCGAGAGGCATCGAGCGCCTGTTGCCGGAACTTGCCGGACGAATTCAGGCCAAAGCCGTACGCGTGCCGACGGTCAATGTGTCTTGCCTGGACATCACCCTGCAGACCATGACCGATACTGACGCTACCGAGGTCAACCGGATCTTGCGCGAGGCGGCCACCCGCGGCCCGCTCAAGGGCCTGCTGGCTTACACCGAGCTGCCTCACGCCAGTTGTGATTTTAACCATGACCCGCATTCGGCGATCGTCGATGCCAGTCAGACCCGTGTTTCCGGCCCAAGGCTGGTGAACGTGCTGGCCTGGTTCGACAACGAATGGGGGTTTGCCAACCGAATGCTGGATGTTGCAGAACACTATCTGCAAACAGCGATTAAACAACCTGCTCTCTAAAAAGAGCTAACAGGAAGTGCGACCCATGACCGTGTTGAAGATGACCGACCTCGATCTGCAAGGTAAGCGCGTATTGATCCGCGAAGACCTCAACGTCCCAGTCAAGGACGGTGTAGTCACCAGCGATGCGCGTATCCTGGCCTCGCTGCCGACCATCAAGCTGGCCCTGGAAAAAGGCGCGGCCGTGATGGTCTGCTCGCACCTGGGCCGTCCGACCGAAGGCGAGTTCTCGGCCGAGAACAGCCTGGCGCCAGTCGCCGCTTACCTGAGCAAGGCCTTGGGCCGCGAAGTGCCGCTGGTGGCTGACTACCTGGGTGGCGTCGACGTGAAAGCGGGCGACATCGTGCTGTTCGAAAACGTGCGCTTCAACAAGGGCGAGAAAAAGAACGCCGACGAACTGGCCCAGCAATACGCCGCCCTGTGCGACGTGTTCGTGATGGACGCCTTCGGTACCGCTCACCGTGCCGAGGGTTCGACCCACGGCGTGGCCAAGTTCGCCAAAGTCGCCGCGGCGGGTCCGTTGCTGGCAGCCGAACTGGATGCACTGGGCAAGGCCCTGGGTGCCCCTGCCCAGCCGATGGCCGCCATCGTTGCCGGCTCCAAGGTCTCGACCAAACTCGACGTGCTCAACAGCCTGAGCCAGATCTGCGACCAGCTGATCGTGGGCGGCGGTATCGCCAACACCTTCCTGGCCGCTGCCGGTCACCCGGTGGGCAAATCCCTGTACGAGCCGGACCTGCTGGACACCGCCCGCGCCATCGCCGCCAAAGTCAGCGTACCGCTGCCGGTCGACGTAGTGGTTGCCAAGGAATTCGCTGAAAGCGCCACCGCTACCGTCAAGCTGATCGCTGACGTGGCAGAAGACGACATGATCCTGGACATCGGTCCACAAACCGCCGCGCAGTTCGCTGAGCTGCTGAAGTCGTCGAACACCATCCTCTGGAACGGTCCGGTCGGCGTGTTCGAATTCGACCAGTTCGGCAACGGCACCAAGGTCCTGGCCCAGGCCATCGCCGACAGTTCGGCGTTCTCCATTGCCGGCGGTGGCGACACCCTGGCGGCCATCGATAAATATGGCGTTGCCGAGCAGATCTCCTACATTTCTACCGGTGGCGGCGCGTTCCTCGAGTTCGTCGAAGGCAAGGTGTTGCCCGCCGTTGAAGTCCTGGAAAGCCGGGCAAAGGCCTAAGGGCCACCCGTTGGCCAGGCAAAGGAGTGTGGACATGGTCAAGACGTTAGCGATGTTGATCGCGGCGGGTGTACTGGCCGGCTGTGGGAGTAGTCCCACGGCCGCGCCGGAGCCGGGTGCCGGTGCGCCGGAAAAAGGCTGCTACCAGGCCGACTGGCAGGCGGAAACCAACCCCGTGCTCAACAAGCGTTCCGGGCCTGATGGCCTGGATAAATACGAGACGCACACACCCGCCAGGGAACAGGGTTGTCCTTGACAGGTCTGATTCAACAACGCCCAGTGCTGTCGGCGTATGCCGCCAGCCGAGGAAGATGGATGAAAGGCTTGATCGCCGTGGCGTGCCTGGCAGTACTTGCCGGTTGCGCCAATTTGAACCCGTTTGCGTCGTCTGCTTCTGCGCAATCGGACAGTTGGACCCACTGGGTCTGTGACAGTCAGGCACCCGTGCACTGGCGCTACACCGACACCACGCGCAGCGCCGTTGATGTACGGCTTGGCGATGATCAGGTTCACCGCTTGAAGCTCGACCCAGCAGGCTCTGGTTCGCTGTACAGCGACGACCAGTTGGCGTTTCACGTCAAAGGTGAGGAAGGCCTGGTGTACTGGGTCGCCACCAATGATCTGATCGGTCGCGGTTGTAAGGCGCAGTAACAGGATTGAATAGACTCACAGCGATTCAGATGCGGCAGCGGGCAAGCCCTCTCCCACAGAGTCCTGTGCAGCACTTGAGATTGAAGCAGTACCGAATTCGCAGGCCGGCCTTTACCCCCGATCTGCAATAACTTGAATAGCAGCCGCCGCTACGGCAGGCTTGCACGATTAACGACCCTCAACCGGGAGAGACACACACAATGGCACTTATCAGCATGCGCCAGATGCTGGACCACGCAGCCGAATTCGGCTACGGCGTTCCAGCCTTCAACGTCAACAACCTTGAGCAGATGCGCGCCATCATGGAAGCCGCTGACAAGACTGACTCTCCGGTGATCGTCCAGGCTTCGGCTGGCGCCCGCAAGTACGCGGGTGCGCCATTCCTGCGCCACCTGATCCTGGCGGCGATCGAAGAATTCCCGCACATCCCGGTGTGCATGCACCAGGACCACGGCACCAGCCCTGACGTCTGCCAACGCTCCATCCAGCTGGGCTTCAGCTCGGTGATGATGGACGGCTCCCTGGGTGAAGACGGCAAGACGCCGACCGACTACGACTACAACGTCCGTGTGACCCAGCAAACCGTTGCCCTGGCTCACGCCTGCGGCGTATCGGTAGAAGGCGAGCTGGGCTGCCTGGGTTCGCTGGAAACCGGCATGGCCGGTGAAGAGGACGGCATCGGCGCCGAAGGCGTTCTGGATCACAGCCAAATGCTGACCGACCCGGAAGAAGCGGCTGACTTCGTCAAGCGCACCCAGGTCGATGCCTTGGCCATCGCCATCGGCACCAGCCACGGCGCCTACAAGTTCACCAAGCCACCGACCGGCGACGTGCTGGCTATCGACCGCATCAAGGAAATCCACAAGCGCATCCCCAACACCCACTTGGTGATGCACGGTTCTTCCTCGGTTCCGCAAGAGTGGCTGGCGATCATCAACCAGTACGGCGGCGACATCAAGGAAACCTACGGCGTGCCGGTTGAAGAAATCGTCGAAGGCATCAAGCACGGCGTGCGCAAGGTCAACATCGACACCGACCTGCGCCTGGCATCCACCGGCGCAATGCGTCGCCTGATGGCCAGCAACCCGAGCGAGTTCGACCCGCGTAAATTCTTCGGCGCCACCGTGACCGCCATGCGTGACGTGTGCATCGCGCGTTACGAAGCCTTCGGTACTGCCGGCAACGCTTCGAAGATCAAGCCGATCTCCCTGGAAGCGATGTACCAGCGTTACCTGAAAGGTGAGCTGAACGCCAAGGTCAACTAAGCCTTTAGCGTTAAGTCGTACTAACAAAAAAACGCCGAGAGGCGTTTTTTTGTTGGGATAAATTAAATGTAGCCTGCGAGATAAAAACTACCCAAAAGTCAGGGTAAATGGTGCCGCCGCTTGCTCAATGGCACTGACCACATGAGGCGCCTGTTCTCGATGCTGGGGATAACGCTCAAGCACCACTTCAAGCGCAGCAAGCAATCGCTGGATGCGCTCCTTGGGCTGCTCGACCTCACAAGTGCGCGCAAATTCCAGTAATCCTTGCCGCGAGGCAAACATTGACTTGTTACCCGCCAGGTCCAGCGCCAAAACATCCTCCGGAATATAGGCCGTGGTATTGACGATGTCGTAAGCCGGCGCCAGGCGCGCGTCGCGTTGCGTCGGCTCGGAATAGAGCAAGCCGAAGTTCTTCAAATGAGCGTCGCCATTCCCGACAATGCAACTCAGGGCCACGCTATCGAAAAGTTGATCGAGGGAAGAGCGCTGATGTTTTGCCGGGCAGAACACACGAACCGCCTTGGCGATGGCTGCATAACTCTTGCTGTACTTCTGGTCGGCCGAAAGCCCCATCAACACCGCCATGTCCTCAAAGCCAATCGGGTTGAGCTGGGCGTCGCGGTCAAAGCGACGCATGACAAACAGCTTGGCATTATCGGAGAGGTAAAACGGCGGAACGGGAATGCCCGCTTCTTTCGCAATGGACATGCAAAGGAACTCGTTGATCGCCAGACCGGGAAATTCGTCTCGGCCACTTTTGATGATCAGGTCCGAGGTTTTCGACGTCACTTGTGGTAACCCGGCTTCCTGTTGTTCCGGCACCAGCACTTTGGGTTGAACACCTGAAATGCCTGACCGCAGGATGTAGCGATCAAGAAGGCCAGCGAAGATATCTTCCGTGCCGTCCCACGTCAGAATCTCTTCGAGTTTTTCTCCCGGAAAGTGTTGCTCCCCCAGTAAGGCGTCAACCGCATCAGAGCGCACCTGAACTCTTCCGATGGGCGAAGTGCTACCGGAAAGCGCCAAGAGCAGCATCGGGTCGACATTGACGATTTTAGCCAGGCGATTACGCAGTTGCTCCAGTACATAGCCTTCCGGCAAGTTCATCTGAAAAATAGGATGCAGCTCACGCCGACGAAACTCGTCAGGTCGTACGGGCATCGACAAGCTGATTGCCATGCCAGGCAATGCATCTTCGTGATAGCGGAAAGTGAAACCCTCGGCACGGGTGAGAATCCTGCCGCTATTCCCCTCTGGAGTGCTGACTTTGAGAGAGGTCATTTTCATTCGAACAAATCCCCAAGCTCTTCAAGGGTTGGCATAGCGGCCGGCACGACAGTGAGCTCACAATCCAGAGCGCCCAGGATGCGCGCATAAGCGATCATGCCGACGGAAAGGGTGCCCTTCTCTACAGCAATGACTTTATGTCGTGTCAGCCCCGCGAGTTCAGCAAGCTGTGCTTGCGTCAGGCCACGGCTCACACGTTTTTCGCGTAACTGGTTGCCAAGGCGGGCGATCAGCAGAAAATAATCCATGTTCTGTTACCGTGACATTTATAGATGAATGTAACGTATACACAACTCCATGGCGATAGCTTATGTTTGGGTGCACTCAGGTTTGATCGTGATCAATATCCAGCTTGCTGAACGTCACTTTCCCGCCTTCGCTGGTGTAGCCGGTGTTGTCCTGCACATAGACCCCGGCCTTGAAGTACAGCGGCTTGTTGCTCCAGGTGGCGCTGATCTGGGTATCCCATGAGTAGCCGGCGGCGCTGATGCCCAGGGCTCCGCCGGGGCTGAGATGGATCAGGTAGGAGAATTCCCGGTCGAGTTTGACCCCGGTGGCGATGGTGATGACCCGACCCACATCGTCGTCCGGGCGCATGCGCACCTTGGCCACGATGTTGCCGGTCGAGGTGCTGGTCTTGTACTGGTATTCGACTTTCACCATCGGCTTCTGGCTGTTGTAGGCGTGAATCTGGCCGATGACGATCTTGCCCGAACTCGGCACCTGATTGACCGCCAGGGTGGCGCGTAGCGAGTTGTCGGCGTCAGGGTAGAGCCAGTTGTGCAGCGTACCGTTGCTGTAGGTTTCGCGCAGTTCAGTGCGGGGGTAGATCGCATTTTCGGTGCGCGAGCCGGTGACCGGTGTCCAGAAGAACAGGGTGCCGGTATCGGAGTGGAAATATTGGTCCTTGTAACCGCTCACCAGTCGAGGGGTGTCGATGGTGGTCGGCGGGCTGCCGACGGGAATGCTGAGGTTCCAGGTTGCGAGATCGATCATCGTCAAAGCGTCCATGAATGCTGCTGGAACGGGCGTGCCAGAAGCTCTGGCCCGCACCTTAGAGGGCGGTCTTTATAAGCGCTGAGGAGAGCTTTGTTAATGTCCGTCCGGCGGGTTATTGGCGTCAGCGGTCTGTCGACTGCCGCCCTCATCGGTTTTCGTGGCCTGTAACAACGACCGTTAGTCGGGAGCCTGGAGTTTTGCCGAGTGATGGCGTATTGGTTTCTTCTGGTTTGGTTGATCCCGGTCTAGAGTGAAACCTGTCCGGTTTTCGGTATCCCGCTTGACGCCATAACAAGAGAAGCAGCATGGAATGCGCGCAACCCAAGCCAGCTGAAGGCCGCCCGGTTCTATTGATCGTCGATGATTACCCTGAAAATCTGATCAGCATGCGTGCGTTGTTGCAGCGCCAGGATTGGCAAGTGATGACGGCGGCTTCCGGTTTCGAAGCCCTGAACCTGTTGCTTGAGCACGAAGTCGATCTGGTGCTGCTGGATGTGCAGATGCCGGACATGGATGGTTTTGAAGTCGCCCGCCTGATGCGCGGCAGCCAGCGAACGCACCTGACACCGATCATTTTTCTCACCGCCAACGAGCAGTCCCAGGATGCCGTGATCAAGGGCTATGCCAATGGTGCGGTGGATTACCTGTTCAAACCCTTCGACCCGCAAATTCTCAAACCCAAGGTACAGGCCCTGCTTGAGCATCAGCGCAACCGCCGGGCGCTGCAGCGCTTGAGTCAGGACCTGGAAGCGGCCCGGGCCTTCAATGCGTCGGTGCTGGAAAATGCCGCCGAAGGCATTCTGGTGGTAGGCGAAGAAGGTCTGATCCGCTTTGCCAACCCGGCCATCTCGCGCTTGCTCAACGCGACGGTGGCTGATTTGCAAGGTTCAGAGCTCGTCGACTTCCTGCAAAAACCGCACATCCCGGTGTGGAATGATTCAGACATCTACAGCGGTTACCGCCGGGGCGAAACGTGGCGCGTGCATGATGCGATCCTGCGCACGGCACCCGGTCAGCAGGTGCCGGTAGCGCTCTCCTGTGCGCCACTGCCGCCTGAGCAGAAGGCCATGGTGGTGACGGTGCTCGACATGTCGGTGGTGCGTCACCTGCACCAGCAACTGGAGTTCCAGGCGGTTACCGACCCCTTGACCGGGTTGCTCAACCGACGCGGGTTCTACCAGGCCGTGGAAAACCTGCTGCCGCGCAGTGAGCGCTCCGGCAGCACCTGGGTGCTGTTGTACCTGGATCTGGACGGCTTCAAGCGGGTCAACGATTTGTTGGGACATGACGCGGGTGATCGCGTGCTGCGCTGGGTTTCCGAGCAGTTGAAGGCCTGCCTGCGGCCATTCGACATCCTGGCGCGGATGGGCGGGGATGAATTTACCGCGCTGCTTGACCTGGAGCTTCCCGAGCAAGCGGCGAAGATTGCCGAAAAACTCATTGAGCGGGTATCGATCTGTCAGCAGATCGAGGGCATGGATATGGCGTTGGGGGTGAGCATCGGGATCGCCACTTACCCTGACTGCGGGGCCAGTCTCGACGGATTATTGCGCGCTTCCGATATCGCCATGTACGAGGCCAAGCGAGCCGGGCGCCAGCAGTATCGGTTCTACGACCATGAAATGAACGGCCGGGCGCGGACGCGCCTGATGCTTGAAGAAAGCGTGCGCACGGCCATCGAAAACAAGGATTTCAGCCTGGTCTATCAACCCCAGGTGTCGATTGTCGACGGGCGAGTGCGCGGGTTTGAGGCGTTATTGCGCTGGCAGCACCCGAGTGTCGGCGATGTACCGCCGGGGTTGTTTTTGCCGCTGCTGGAGGAAGCGCGGTTGATCAGCCGCCTGGGCAGCTGGATTTATCATCGCAGCACCCGGCAGCGAAAAATCTGGGAAAACCTGTTTGCCGAAGATGTGGTGATTGCGGTCAGCCTGAGCAGTACCCAGTTTGGTATGCCCAGCCTCGCCACCGAGCTACGTCAGGTGTTGGCGCGTCACCAGCTGCAACCGGGGCAGCTGGAAGTGGAAATCACCGAGGAGGCCTTGATGAAAAACCTCGATGAGTCGCACAAACAGTTGCGCCTGCTGCGTCACCTGGGGGTACGGGTCGCGCTGGATGATTTTGGTTCCGGGGCGTGTTCCCTGGCCCATTTACGGGACCTGGCACTGGACACGCTGAAGCTTGACCGACACCTGATCGCCCGCATTCTCGATTCTCCCCGGGACGCGGCACTGGCTCAAAGCGTGATCGGGTTATGCAAGCAATTCGGGATGCTGGTGATCGCCGAAGGGGTGGAGACCGTTGCGCAGTATCAGTGGCTGGAGGCCAACGGCTGCCAGTACGTGCAGGGTTTCCTGGTGGCCCGGCCGCTGATGGCCGAGGACGTCGCGGGCTTTGTACGGCAGTTTGACTGGAGCGCGCTGACGGCCTGAATTCGCTACACTGGCGCTCTTTCGTCACTCTGTTGTTGCCCCATGACCGCGCTCAAGTACCTCCAGGCTTACCCTGCCACACTGCAAGCACAGGTGCGTCAGTTGATCGATGAGGATCGACTGGGCGAGTACCTGAGCCAGCGTTACCCGGACAAGCACGCGATACAGAGTGACAAGGCGTTGTACAACTATGCCTTGGAACTGAAACAGGAATACCTGCGCAATGCCCCGGCCATCGATAAGGTGCTGTTCGATAACCGCCTGGACCTGACTCACCGTGCGCTCGGCCTGCACACGGCGATCTCCCGGGTGCAGGGTGGCAAGCTCAAGGCCAAGAAAGAAATCCGCATCGCCTCCTTGTTCAAGGACGCCGCCCCGCAATTCCTGAAGATGATCGTGGTCCACGAACTGGCGCATTTCAAAGAGTCCGACCACAACAAAGCCTTCTACAAGCTGTGCGAGCACATGCTGCCGGGTTATCACCAGCTGGAGTTTGATTTGCGGGTTTACCTGACGTGGCGGGACATGCAGTAACTATCGCAACAAGGAGTGTCTGGATGGACGTGAGCAAGACCAAGAGCAGCTTCTACCGCCGCTTGTACGTGGCGTACCTGATCGACAGCGGGCTGGCCAGCAGTGTCCCGGCGTTGACCGAGGTGACGGGCATGCCCCGGCGCACCGCCCAGGATACGATCGCGGCGCTGGCGGACCTGGACATCCTTTGCGAGTTCGAGCAGGAGGAGGGCGCGCGCAACCATGCCGGGCGCTATCGGATTCGTGAGTGGGGGGCGATTGATCCGCGCTGGATCGAGCAGCATCTGCGGCAGATCAAGGCGGTGTTGGGGTATCCCTGAGAGAGGTGGCGCCAGTGCTGACGCCTTCGTGGGCAAGCCCGCTCCCACAGTGATTGGATCGTTCCCACGCTCTGCGTGGGAATGTCGCCCGGGACGCTCTGCGTCCCTTCGCAGGTGTGACGCAGAGCGTCACAAGATGTATTCCCACGCAGAGTGAACTGACCCCCAAAGGTTGGACACAACCTTTGGGGGCGTCATGGGTAAGTACACAGAGCAAGCAAAACACGCAGCAGTGCAGGATTATTGTTCCGGTAGCGCGGGTTTGAGGGATGTTGCACACC
>NZ_FYDM01000020.1:0-80560 GCF_900187415.1 Pseudomonas sp. Irchel s3b6
AAAAAGGAAGGAAAGTATTAATATCGCGCATAAGAACGCCGGTTTGTTAGATGTGTTTGCTCGCACGAACATCATCAATCAAATCGGCGTTCTTGTTTCTGTGTTTCCCGGGATTCCGTGAAGAACCATTTAAAAGGCCATTGTTTTGGCGATGGTTCAAGCACCGAACAGGCTTCTGAAAATCGTCGAGACAAAAAAACGCCCCATGCCAAAAAGATCAGGCATGGGGCGACGCGTTATACCGCGAGACGGTTCAGGTATTAGGAAAGTGCCGCTGGCTTCAGACCGCGATGCCCCTGCGGCATTGAAGTTGAGCGGTGTGTACCCGGGAAAATGCTCGCGCCAGGCGCAGGAGCATTTCGTCGATGTTGGCCTTGCTGACGGTGAGTGCCGGCGTCAACAACAGACAGTCAGGCTGCGGGGCGCTGAGCAACAGGCCTTCGTACCGCGCGGCTTTCACCACGGCGTCAGCCGAGTCGTCACTGAGCGTAAGCCCCCAGAGCAGCCCTTGCCCTCTTGGCTCGCCATGTCCATAGCGGTTGGCCAGCCGATTCAAGCCTTCGCGCAGGTGTTGTGCGCTGTCGCGAACATGCTCGAGGAAGCCGTGATTGAGTACGCTGTCGAGCACCACCAGACCGGCCGACGCCATCAGGGGATTGCCGTGATGAGTGCCATCCAGCTCGCCCGGCTCAAAACAGCAGGCTTTTCCGCGCGCCAGCAAGGCTGCCACCGGTACTCCGCCGCCCAGGCCCTTGCCCAAGGCGATGATGTCGGCACGCACCGCATACTGCTGTTCGGCGAGCAGACTGCCGCAACGGCCGATGCCGGTGTGTACTTCGTCGAGAATCAGCAGAATGCCCAACTCACGGCACAAGCGCTCAACGCCCTTGAGGTAATGCTCCGTCGCCGGCACGACACCCGAGCTGACCTGGATCGGCTCCAGCATGATGGCCACCGTCTGCGCGTCCACCGCCGCATGCAGCGCGGACAAGTCATTGAACGGAACCTGAGCGAAGCCCGGGAGCTGTGGCTCAAACCGATTGCTCTGACAGTCCGACGCGGACATTGCCGCCAGGCTGCGGCCATGACAGCTACCACTGGCAGTAATGATTCGCGAAGCCCCACCGCGATGCAGTTGTCCCCATTTACGCGCCAACTTGATCGCTGCTTCACAGGCCTCACTGCCGGTGTTGAGCAGATACGCCTGGTCACTGCCCGTACTCAGGCACAGCCGCTCGGCCAGGTTGAGCTGACCACGGTTGAACAACCCCGACCCGGGATTGATCAGCGCCTGGGCCTGAGCGGCGATGGCCTTGACCAGCACCGTTGGGCTGTGTCCGAGACTGTTGGCCGCCGCGCCTTGAGTGAAGTCCAGGTAAGCGCGGTCGCTACTGTCCCATAACCAGGAGCCCTGGCCGCGGACGAAAACCTGCGGGGGCCGCTCGACACTCGCCATCAGGCACTCACTGGAGGGGTTATCGCCCCTTGGCGGTTGAGCAGGGTCCGCAGTCAGGTCATCAAGACTCGGCTGAGGGCGGCGCAGATTGAACAGGTTCATGCTCGCAGCCCCTCCAGTGGCAAACCCAGCAAACGCGAGGACCAATTCTCCACGCGCCCGGTGCGCATGCGCTTGAGCGCAAGATCACGCCAGCGCGAGGACAACGCGGGGCAATCGACCAGCTTTTTCAAACCGGCATGCTCCAGCGGTTCGCGATAAAAACTGCGCAAGGCCCAGGCCACGGTCAGGCCGGGATAGCTGCGTTGAATCAGCTCGAACGGTTGGTCACCGCTGACAAATCCAGGCTTGAGCACCCGATAGAACCAACCACAGCGGCCTGTGTCCTGGGCCAGTTGTGGCAGGATCGGCACACCCCAGCGATGGCTCAACCGATAGCACGGCGAGCGCGGCTGGCTGACCTGCAGCAAGGCACCGCCCCAACGAAACAGGTCGCCCAGGCACACGTGTTCTTCGGTGAGCCCTCGGGTCGAGAGGTTTTCACCGAAGGCCGGCGCACACCAGTCGATCTGTGGATAACGTTTACGCCAATAGGTGTAGTGCTCGGCCGGGTAGTGATGCAGCGCGCGTTCGGGACCGGTGTGAAAGCGCGGATCGCTGTGCTCGTCGCTGCCCAAACCTTGCGGCCACAACCAGAGCCGGTTGGCAATCCGCTCTTTGTCGGTATCGCTGACCAAGCCCTGCCCGAGGTTTTTTGCCTTGCCTATGTAAACACCATCAACGTAAACGGTATTCATCGCGCTCTCTGGCCCTGTAAGCCTTGTGAATGCGGTTAGACTAGGCTTCTGTCAGGCGCTGAGCCATTTCGATTTTCCAGCTTTTTCGATAAGAAATACTTATGGATTTTAAGCAACTGCGTTATTTCGTCGCGGTGTATGAAGAAGGCCATGTCGGGCGGGCCGCGGAACGCTTGTCGATCTCCCAGCCGGCACTGTCACAACAGATCCGCCAACTGGAACAACACCTCGATGTGAGCCTGTTCGAACGCAGCAGTAAACGCCTGCTGCCCACCCTGGCCGCCCATACGCTGTACAACCATGCCCTGCCCCTGCTCGACGGCCTGCAACGGGCACGGGAGGCACTGGGTAACTTCAAGGGGCAGGCCCTGCGTACATTGGCCATCGGCGTGCTGCAAACCGTTCATACCAGCCTGGTGCCGAAAATGCTCGAACGGGTGCGCACGGCACAGCCGCACCTGGTGGTGCAGATCTACGAACTCACCGGGCTGGAAATCGAGCGTCGATTGCTCAACGGCTCACTGGACATCGGCATCAGTTATTTACCGCCACGCCAACCGGGGCTGCATGGCGTGTTGCTGTACGAAGACGAACTGACCCTGGTCATCCCCGCCGATCACCCGTTGCGTGAATTCAAGAAAGTCTCCATGAGCCAGGCGGCCGAGTTGCCGATGCTGCTCTTGGGCGAGGAGTTTCAGATCCGGCAGATCTGGCAGGGACAACTGGCCAGTCTCGGACGACGCCCGCAGGTACAGGCGGAATTGAACAACATGGCCGGCATTCTCGACAGTTTGCCCCATACCCGGCTGGCCACGGTCCTGCCCGGTCGCTCGCAACAGGAACACGGCAACAAGGCGCTGCTGTGGAAACCCTTGAGTGAACCGCGAGTGCCGCTGAAAATCGGCTTGGTCTGTCGCGATGTGCAGCGCCAGCAAGCAACCCTGGAGCTGCTGCGTAACCTGCTGGAAGACGTGATGAGCAGTCCGGAGGGACGCTTGGCAAGCCCGACGGTACTGGATGTACAGGCCTGAGGAGCAAAAACACAAATCGCAGGCAAAAGAAAACCCCGCCGAAGCGGGGCTTTGCAGACTGTTTCCCTGACATCCATTTCACTCCACCGTCCTGGCAGAATCCTACGTGTCCGTGTTGTTGCTTTGCGCTTCCTGCGCGACGTCCATGAGCAGTAGATTAGCTGTGGATCCAATTTACCGATAGGAGAGAAAGACAGCACGACATGTAAGTAAATGCTTACATGCCGTGACACTCCTCAGAATTGCGCCGCGTCCAGTAAGAACAACGACTCGCTACCCGCCTTGACCGACGCACTCAGGGAGTGAATCCGCGGCAGCAGACGGGCGAAATAGAACCGCGCAGTCCCCAGTTTGCTGGCGTAGAAATCGTCCTGCGCTTCTTTGCCGAAGGCGGCCTTGGCCATCAGCGCCCACATGTAAGCGTAGGACACATAGCCGAACACCTGCAGGTATTCCACCGACGCGGCACCGATTTCGTTCGGGTTGCCCTTGGCGCGATCCAGCAACCAGGCCGTCAGTTCGTCCAGCGTCTGTACGGCATCGTTCAACGGCTGAGTGAACTCGGCCAGATCGGCACTGGCGGTTGCAGTGAAATGACGGATCTCGTCAGCGAACAGTTGGTAGTACGCACCGCCGCTACCGACGATCTTGCGCCCGACCAGGTCAAGGGCCTGAATGCCGTTGGTGCCTTCGTAGATCTGGGTGATCCGCACATCGCGCACCAGTTGCTCCTGGCCCCACTCGCGGATGTAACCGTGGCCACCAAACACCTGCTGGCCATGCACGGTGGTTTCCAGGCCCAGGTCGGTGAGGAACGCCTTGGCGACCGGGGTCAGCAACGCCACCAGCTCTTCGGCACGCTTGCGAGTGACCGGGTCTTCGCTGAACTTGGCGGTGTCCAGTTGCATCGCCACGTAGGTGGAGAACGCACGGCCACCTTCGTTCGAAGCCTTCATGGTCAGCAACATGCGACGCACGTCCGGGTGAACGATGATCGGGTCAGCCACCTTGTCCTTGTTCTGTGCGCCGGTTGGCGAACGGCTCTGCAGGCGATCACGCGCATACTCGACCGCGTTCTGATACGAGCGCTCGCCCGTGGCCAGGCCCTGGATGCCCACGCCCAGACGCTCGTAGTTCATCATGGTGAACATGGCCGCCAGGCCTTTGTTCGGCTCACCCACCAGGTAACCCACGGCTTCGTCGAAGTTCATCACGCAGGTCGCGGAGGCCTGGATGCCCATCTTGTGTTCGATCGAGCCGCAGTTGGCCGGGTTACGCGCGCCGAGGCTGCCATCGGCATTGACCATGAACTTGGGCACCAGGAACAGCGAAATGCCCTTTGGTCCCGCTGGCGCGTCCGGCAGCTTGGCCAGCACCAGGTGAATGATGTTCTCGGTCAGGTCATGCTCACCACCGGTGATGAAGATCTTGGTGCCGCTGACCTTGTAGGAACCGTCGGCCTGAGGTTCGGCCTTGGTACGGATGATCCCCAGGTCGGTGCCGGCATGCGGCTCGGTCAGGCACATGGACCCGGCCCAGACACCGGCGTACATGTTCGGCAGGTACGCGGCTTTCAGTTCTTCACTGGCGTGCGCGTTAATCGACAGGCAGGCACCGGCCGTCAGCATCGGGTACAGGCCGAACGACAGGCTGGCCGAGTTGACCATTTCCTCGACTTGGGCCGAAACCGCCTTGGGCATGCCCATGCCGCCGAAGGCCGGGTCACCGCCCACTCCGACCCAACCGCCTTCAGCGTAAGTCTGGTAGGCCTGCGGGAAACCGGCTGGCGTGGTCACGGCTCCGTCACTCCAATGGCAGCCTTCTTCGTCGGCCGCACGGCTCAGGGGCGCAATGCTTTTGCTGGTGACTTTGCCGGCTTCCTCAAGGATCGCCTCGACAGTCTCGGCATCAACGGTATCGGCCAGGGCAGGCAGTTCAGCCCAAAGCTTGGCCACCTCGAAAACTTCATTGAGGACGAAGCGCATATCGCGCAGGGGCGCTTTGTAGTCAGCCATGGCAAACCTCACAGGAACGTGAAAAAGTGATTCATAGGATCGGGTTTCAACAAGTCCTTGAGTGTACCCGAACAACTTTTACGACACATAGGGTCAACTCGTGACTTGTTTGTAATTTTTAGTCACTGGTGAAATATTGTAGGCCTGCCACGCCCATCATCACTCAACCCGCAGCGCCCTCCATGCGCACCGCGCCACGACGACTCTGACCGAAGGCCATCACACAGTTACGCCCCGCCCCCTTGGCGTTATAGAGCGCCTGGTCGGCGGACTTGAGCACTTCTTCCGGAGTTCGCTGCTCCAGCCGCTCGGCGACGCCGATGCTCACCGTCACCGATACACTGGAAGCTCTGGCACCGGAGCGACGTTGGCGACCTTGCTGATCGTCCTGCGGGCGGTTTTCCTGGTTACGCAGCTGAATGTTGTAGTCGGCAATCGACTCGCGAATGGCCTCCAGATGCGGCAGGCACTCTTCCAGGGTCCTGGCCGCGAACACCAGGGCAAACTCCTCGCCCCCGTAACGGTAGGCCCGACCGCCACCACCGATCTTCGACAGCTTGCTGGCGACCAGACGCAGCACCTGGTCGCCGACGTCGTGGCCATGGGTGTCGTTGAATTTCTTGAAGTGGTCGACATCACTCATCGCCAGCACATAGTTGCGCCCCAGGCGCTGCAGGCGCTCGTTCAAGGCGCGGCGTCCCGGCAGCCCGGTCAGCTCATCACGAAAGGCCATTTGATAGGCCTCATGGGCAACGGCGGCCGCGATCATCAACATGACCTGACTGCACATGATGTTGAGGGTGAACGGCAGGATGAAGGTTTTGGGCAGCATCCAGAACAACCCGAGCAGGCCCACCAACTGCGCTGCATGCAAGGGCCGTGGATTGCGCCAGTACTGGTAGGCCAGCAGCATGAAGGCCGCGATGAACACCGGGTACGACAGCTGGATCAGGCTCATCCAGGTGCCATGCAGTGCCGGCCAGCGTATTTCCGCCAACCACGCCAGCAGCGCCTGTGGATAGCTTTGCTCCAGCGCCAGGGCAACGCTGCCAAAGGCCAGCAGCACAGCAAACCGCGCAACCATGTCCTGGAACAGGTGGGTGCGCTCCTGCCACGCCGCGAACAGCCCGTAGAGCAGCGGCAACAACAAGCAACAGAGGTGGAACACCACGGCGGCGTCCTCACGGACCTTGCCGAAATCACGGTAGTAATCGGTCTGGGTGTCGAGCAGAAAGTAGGCGATGTACACCGTGACCATCAAAAACAGTTCACGCTGACGGCGGTAAACCGCGCAGTACGCACCACCGAGCAGCAGCACCAGGGTCGGCAGCACGTTGAACAGCGAAGTGAAGAAGACGTTGAGATCCTTGACGTAGGCAGCTGCAAGCCCCGCAAGTAACAACAGCAATGAAGGTATGAAGTGACTCAAGCGTGCAGCAGAAGAACGCGGCAAGGGTAAAGCTCCGGCCCGGCAAATCAGTAGATGGCATTGTGCCAGCAATCCTGGCAATTAAGCACATACAATGTGACGTGCATCACATTGCCTACTCTTTAACGGCAGCCAAAACGTTCTGCTTAGCGTTTTAGTCGGGAATTTTCATCGGGTTCCTCCGGGCATGAAAAAGCCGCTGTTCCCGAAGGAGCAGCGGCTTATTGAAGAACTGCCTGAGGCTTAGTAGCCCAGTGCGAAGTCTTCTTCTTTCATGTCCATCAGGTTGTTCGCACCCGACAGCATGGTCACAACGTGAGTGCGGGTACGCGGCAGGATGCGCTGGAAGTAGAAGCGCGCAGTCTGCAGCTTGGCGGTGTAGAACGCCTCTTCGGTAGTGCCGGCAGCCAGTTTTTCAGCAGCCAGACGCGCCATGTCAGCCCAGAAGTAAGCCAGGCAGGCGTAACCGGAGTACATCAGGTAGTCCACGGACGCAGCGCCCACTTCTTCGCGGTCTTTCATCGCGGCCATACCGACCTTCATGGTCAGTTCGCCCCATTCCTTGTTCAGTGCAGCCAGCGGTGCGACGAATTCCTTGACCGCTTCGTTGCCTTCGTTGGTCTGGCAGAACTTGTGGACGATCTTGGTGAAGCCTTTCAGAGCCTCGCCTTGAGTCATCAGCACTTTACGGCCCAGCAGGTCGAGTGCCTGGATACCGGTGGTGCCTTCGTACAGCATGGAAATACGGCTGTCGCGAACGTTCTGCTCCATGCCCCACTCAGCGATGAAGCCGTGGCCACCATAGATCTGCACGCCGTGGTTAGCCGACTCGAAACCGACTTCGGTCATGAAGGCCTTGGCGATTGGCGTCATGAAGGCCAGCAATGCGTCGGCTTTCTTCTTCTCTTCTTCATCCACGCCGTACTTGACGATGTCGACTTGCTTGGCAGTGAAGTAAACCATCGCACGGTTGCCTTCGGCGAACGCCTTCATGGTCAACAGCATACGACGTACATCCGGGTGCACGATGATCGGGTCTGCGGCTTTTTCCGGCGCTTTCGGGCCAGTCAGGGAACGCATTTGCAAGCGATCGCGAGCGTACTTCAGGCCACCCTGGAAACCGATCTCGGCGTGAGCCAGACCTTGCAGCGCCGTACCCAGACGTGCGGTGTTCATGAAGGTGAACATGCAGTTCAGACCTTTGTTCGCCGGGCCGATCAGGAAACCGGTGGCCGCGTCGAAGTTCATCACGCAGGTGGCGTTACCGTGGATACCCATTTTGTGTTCCAGGGAACCACAGGTCACGGCGTTGCGTGCACCGATGCTGCCATCGGCGTTCGGCAGGAACTTGGGAACGATAAACAGCGAAATGCCTTTGGTGCCAGCCGGTGCATCCGGCAGGCGGGCCAGCACGATGTGGACGATGTTGTCGGCCATGTCGTGTTCACCGGCCGAGATGAAGATCTTGGTGCCGGAAACCTTGTAGGAGCCATCTGCCTGAGGCTCGGCCTTGGTGCGCAGCATGCCCAGGTCGGTGCCGCAGTGCGGCTCGGTCAGGCACATGGTGCCGGTCCATTCGCCGGATACCAGCTTGGTCAGGTAAGCCTCTTGCTGCTCTGGCGTACCGTGCTCGGAGATGGTGTTCATCGCGCCGTGCGACAGGCCCGGGTACATGCCCCACGACCAGTTGGACTCGCCAACCATTTCGCTCACGGCCAGACCCAGGGACTCCGGCAGGCCTTGACCGCCGTGCTCGACGTCGTGCGCCAGGCTTGGCCAGCCGCCTTCGACGAATTGCTTGTAGGCTTCTTTGAAGCCAGTCGGGGTCTTAACACCGGACTCGCTCCAGGTGCAGCCTTCGGTGTCACCCACGCGGTTCAGCGGAGCCAGCACCTGCTCACAAAACTTGGCGCCTTCCTCGAGAATGGCGTCAACCATGTCCGGGGTAGCGTCCTGGCAAGCCGGAAGGCTCTGATAATGCGCTTCGTAGCCGAGCAGTTCGTCACGAACGAAGCGAATATCACGCAAGGGGGCCTTGTAGTCAGGCATAGCGATAAACCTCTGCTGATGTAACCGGGAATGAACGACCGTGATGATTTGTTGTGACGGTCAAACAGTTGTTTGAAACATACGTTTACGCCGAAATCTTGTCAAGCATCGATCTTTTGCCGTTCGTCATCAGCTGTGGGAAAAGCACGCGCGCACAGGCGTTCAGCCGGTGCACAAAGCAACAGAACGTGTAGGAAAGATTAGTTGAACGGCAAGGACATGCCCGACAGAACGCCGCGCAGACAGCGGCGTTAGGGCAAAGGATTCAGCGAGGGATCAGGCGTACGTATCGATCAACGTACCGAGCATTTCGTCAGACGCCTTGGCGATATTGACGCCCAGCGCTGCCTGGAGTTTGCCTTGAAACAATTCGACTCTATTGCTGGCCAGATCCGATTGCTGGCTGTGATCGACCGAGCGCAGTCGGTCGACTTGAGCATCGGAGGACTGGCTGCTCACCGCGCGCTCGACCGTGGTATTGGCGATCTGACCGGCAGTCTGAGCGATGCGGTTCAACCCGGCATTGATCGTGCTCAGCCCGGGATAAAACGCGCTGTTGCCCGAAATGTCCAAGGGACGACTCCATCCTGCAAAAGTGATCGGTCCTCATTGAAGCAGAGCCACCGGCAAAACACCCGACAAAAACACCAATGGCACAATGCCTTGTCATAGGCAAAGCCTAGTCCAGCAAATCCAGTTCAAGGTACTCGGCCACGGCTTGCGCGGTGACCACCTTGAGTTTCGGTACTTTGCCCAGGCACGGCGCGGGCAGCCGCTCGGCCAGGGTCGCCAGGTTTTCTTCCAGCCGGGATGTCCTGGGCTCAATGATGTTGGCCACCCAGCCGGCCAGTTGCAAACCGTCCCGGGCAATCGCCTCGGCGGTCAACAACGCGTGGTTGATGCAGCCCAGCCGCACGCCGACCACCAGGATCACCGGCAGACCGAGCGCCATCGCCAGGTCCGACAGGTTGTCCTGGTCCGCCAATGGCACCCGCCAGCCACCTGCGCCTTCAATCAAGGTGAAGTCGGCCTGCTTGCCCAGGATGTGGCGCATAGGCACCAGCAACGACTGAACCGTCAGCGCAACCCCCGATTCCCGCGCCGCCAGATGGGGGGCGATGGCCGGTTCAAAGGCCATCGGGTTGACTTCGGCATAGGTCAGCGGCACCGAGCATTGGTCCAGTAGTGCCAGAGCGTCGGCGTTGCGCAGCCCTTTTGGCGTCACATCGCAGCCCGACGCCACGGGTTTTCCAGCCGCCGTACTCAATCCGGCCGACCGCGCTGCCTGCAACAGGCCGGCGGCAATGGTGGTCTTGCCGACATCGGTATCGGTGCCGGTAATGAAATAGGCTGCGCTCATCAAGGTTTCTCCAACACGGCGTAGACCACCTGGTAAGTCGCGGGGAGTCCTTGCGCCTGACGAAACTGCTCATAGGCATCGATCAATCCCTTGATCCGCGCCCGGCCTGTCAGCCCACCTGGCCGACCCGGATTAAGATTATGTGCGCCCAAGGCTTTCAGTTCATGGGTCAGGCTGCGCACATCAGGATAGTGCAGCACATGGGGACAACTTTGCAGGCTCAAGACCTTGAGGCTGCTGTCCGCACACAACTGTTGATAGGTACTGAACTCACGGAAACGGTTGACGTGCACCAGGCCATCCACCTGACGCCAACTGTCACGCAGCTCATACAGGGTTCCCACGCACAGGCTGGCGAACGCCAGTACACCGCCGGGCCTGAGTACGCGATTGGCCTCGCTCAGCACCGACCTGAAATCGGCGCACCACTGCACCGCCAGGCTGGAAAACAGCAGGTCGCAGCTGGCGTCCTGCAGCGGTAGACGCTCGGCATCGCCAGCGATGAAATGGCGCGCCCCCCCCAAGGGCCGGGCGTGATTGAGCATGCCTTCGGCAATGTCCAGTGCCAGCCCTTCGCCTGTGGTGAAGCGTTGCCCCAGCGCGCGACTGAAATACCCGGTGCCGCAGCCCAGATCCAGCCAGCGGGCAGGTGCGCAATCCGCGGGCAAGCGTGCCAGCAGCTGACTGCCCACCGTGCGCTGCAACTCGGCAACGCTGTCGTAACTGGCCGCCGCCCGGGAAAAGGACGCCGCGACCTGGCGCTTGTCCGGCAAACCGCCGGGCAGGTTGGGAAGAGACAAATCAGTCATCACCGCACTCATGCAAAAAAGCCTGGATGGCCCCCGCCACACCGTGGGGGTCCTCCAGAAGAAACGCGTGACTGGCCTGTTCAATCAGACCAATTTCGACATCGGGAAGCAGCGCCAGCAGTTCACCGGCCGCTTCAGCCGGCACCAGCCCATCGAGGCCGGCGAACAGATGCAACTGTGGCCCGCGAAAGGCTTGCAAGGCTTGCCGGGTGTCCAGTTGCGCGAGCAGTTCCAGCCCGCTCATCAGCACCTGTGGCGAGGTGTTCGGCGCACCGCCCAGTAATAACCGTGACAGCCCCCGTGGGTCTTCAGCGCCTTGGGCACAGAGCAGACTGAAGCGCTTGAGGGTGGTGCGCGGATCGGCACGGCATCCGGCCAGAAACCCGTCGAAGGTTTCTCCCGGCATCGCGCTCGCCCATTGGGGGTGAGCCACGAATGAAGGATTGCTCGCCAGCGTCAGCAAACCGCAACAACGCTCGCCGCGTCGCGCCGCCAGCTCGGCAGCCAGCATCCCGCCCAGCGACCAGCCGCCAAGCCAGGCATCTTGCGCCAGGCTTGAGTCCAGTTCGTCGAGCCATTCATCAAGGTCACTGGAGGCCAGCTCCGGCAGCGGCTCGATCTCGACCCGCAGATGTTCGTCCAGCCCCTGCAATGCAGCCGCCAGCGGTTCCAGTGGCGAAACACCGAGCCCCCAACCGGGCAACAGAATCAGTCGATCACGCATGGTTCGACGCCGCTCCCAGTTGCTGAACACAATCGGCCAGTCCCTCTAACAATAGCTGGACCTGCGCCTCGCTGTGGGCCGCCGTGAGAGTCACGCGCAAACGGGCACTGCCGGCGGGCACGGTCGGTGGACGAATCGCCGTCACCATCAGGCCGCGCTCGCGCAGCATCTGAGAAAAGCGCACGGCCCGACCGGCGTCGCCGATCATGATCGGCTGGATCGGCGTGGCGCTGTCCATCAACTCAAGGCCGATCTGCTCGGCGCCTTTGCGGAACTGGGCAATCAGCACCTTCAAATGCTCACGCCGCCAATGCTCGCTGCGCAGCAGCTCCAGGCTTTTCAGCGTCGCACAGGCCAAGGCGGGTGGCTGACTGGTGGTGTAGATGTACGGCCGGGCGAACTGGATCAGGCTCTCGATCAGATCATCACTGCCGGCGACAAACGCCCCCGCCGTGCCGAATGCCTTGCCCAGGGTGCCGACCAGCACCGGCACGTCTTCCAGGCTCAAGCCGAAATGCTCGACGATGCCAGCGCCATGGGCGCCCAATGGGCCGAAGCCATGGGCGTCATCGACCATCAGCCACGCACCCTTGGCCTTGGCCTCCCGGGCCAGCGCCGGCAGATCGGCGATATCCCCGTCCATGCTGAACACCCCGTCCGTCACCACCAGCGTATTGCCGGTAGCCTTTTCCAGACGCTTGGCCAGGCTCTCGGCATCGTTATGCAGGTAGCGATTGAAACGCGCACCCGACAACAACCCGGCATCAAGCAACGAGGCGTGATTGAGCCGGTCCTCAAGCACGGTATCGCCCTGTCCGACCAGCGCGGTGACCGCACCGAGGTTGGCCATGTAGCCGGTGGTGAACAGCAACGCCCGCGGGCGACCGGTCAAGTCCGCCAAGGCTTCTTCAAGGGCGTGGTGTGGGCTGCTGTGACCGATCACCAGGTGCGATGCACCACCGCCGACACCCCAACGGGCCGCGCCGGCGCGCCAGGCTTCGATCACTTGCGGGTGATTGGCCAGGCCCAGGTAATCGTTGTTACAGAACGCCAGCAACGGCTGGCCGTCAACCACCACTTCCGGGCCCTGGGGGCTTTCGAGCAGCGGGCGATGGCGATAGAGGTTTTCGGCACGACGGGCAGCAAGGCGCGCAGCGAGATCGAAAGACATGCAGGCCTCGAGTGTCAGATCACATAAATCAAATGAACGCGATCCCTGTAGGAGCGAGCGCGCTCGCGATGAACTCAAGAGCAACGCGCTTACCCAGAAAACACGCGTTATCGTTAACGTTCATCGCGAGCCAGCTCGCTCCTACAAAGGTTGTGCATTCCAGACGATCAAACAGCGGCGTTGTAGAACTGCTCGCTGCTTTTCTGTTCGACCAGCGCTTGCTCGATCGCCGCCTGATGCACTTCATCGGCGTGTTCTTCGCGGGCTTCAGGCAGGATCCCCAGGCGTGAGAACAGCTGCATGTCCTTGTCCGCTTGCGGGTTGGCGGTGGTCAGCAGTTTTTCGCCGTAGAAAATCGAGTTGGCGCCGGCGAAGAACGCCAGGGCCTGCATCTGCTCGTTCATGGCTTCACGGCCAGCCGAGAGGCGCACGTGGGATTGCGGCATCAGGATACGGGCCACCGCGAGCATGCGGATGAAGTCGAACGGGTCGACGTCGTCGGCATTTTCCAGGGGAGTACCGGCGACTTTCACCAGCATGTTGATCGGCACCGACTCCGGATGCTCCGGCAGGTTGGCCAACTGGATCAGCAGGTTCGCTCGGTCGTCCAATGACTCGCCCATGCCCAGGATACCGCCGGAGCAGATCTTCATCCCCGACTCACGAACGTAAGCCAGGGTTTGCAGGCGCTCGCTGTAGGTCCGGGTAGTGATGATGCTGCCGTAGAACTCCGGCGAGGTGTCGAGGTTGTGGTTGTAGTAGTCCAGGCCGGCCTTGGCCAGGGCTTCGGTCTGGTCCTGATCCAGGCGACCGAGGGTCATGCAGGTTTCCAGGCCCATGGCCTTCACGCCTTCAACCATCTTCAGCACGTAGGGCATGTCTTTGGCCGACGGGTGCTTCCAGGCCGCGCCCATGCAGAAGCGGGTCGAACCGATGGCCTTGGCGCGAGCGGCCTCTTCGAGGACCTTCTGCACTTCCATCAGCTTTTCTTTTTCCAGACCGGTGTTGTAGTGACCGGACTGCGGACAATATTTGCAATCTTCCGGGCAAGCACCGGTCTTGATCGACAGCAAGGTCGATACCTGGACCCGGTTGGCATCGAAATGCGCACGGTGCACCGTCTGCGCCTGGAACAACAGGTCATTGAAAGGCTGAACGAACAGCGCTTTAACTTCGGCCAAAGACCAATCGTGACGCAATTTGGCGGTGATGCTGGCGCTCATCGGCTCATTTCCTTTCTTATGCTTGATACACGTCTGGAACAACGGAGATCTCACAGACGTGACACGGACGTTTCAGCATATTTAAGGAAGACGCATGCACTGTCAACCACGCCACGGAAAGCCGGTTTACATCTGGTTAAAAAACAAACAGGCCTGCTTGCTCTGCGACGAGCCTACCGACGCCTGCCACCCCCTCTGCATACCCTGCGAAACCGAACTGCCCTGGCTGGGCGATCATTGCCAGGTCTGCGCCCTGCCGCTGCCCATGGCCGACCTCACCTGCGGCCAGTGTTTGCGGGCTCCGCCAGCCTTCGAGCAGGTCATCGCACCCTGGGTCTACGGCTTCCCGGTGGACACCTTGATCACCCGCTTCAAACACAGCGAAAAATGGCCATTTGGCCGCTTGCTGGGCGAAATTCTCGCTCAATCCCTGCAACATCGTTTCAATGAAGGCCTCAAACTCCCTGATGCGCTGGTGCCCGTGCCCCTGGCCCGTAAACGCCTGCGCGAACGCGGATTCAATCAAGCGGCGATGCTCGCCCGCTGGCTCAGCGACTACCTGCACATCCCAATGGATGAAACACTGTTGATACGCCCCCAGAACACCACCGCGCAGCAGGACCTGGACGCCAGGGCCCGCAAACAGAACTTGCGCAACGCCTTCGCGCTGATGGCCGGCGCCGCGGTCAACGGTCGCCATCTGGCGCTGGTCGATGACGTACTGACCACCGGCGCCACTGCACACAGCCTGGCGCAACTGCTGCGCAAGGCGGGTGCAGCGCGGGTTGACGTCTATTGCCTGGCACGCACGGCAAAACCCGGAGAGCTGGCTTGACTCCCATGCGCCAAGCCGCCAACGTCGACACCATCATTACCGTTCGCAGCGCACATCATGTCCTTGCCCACCTTGTTGTCCCAGCACATTGTCCGCCGTCCGCAACGCATTGCCTTGCTGCAACACATCGCCGAACAAGGCTCGATCACCCGTGCCGCAAAAAGCGCCGGGCTGAGCTACAAAGCCGCTTGGGATGCGATCGACGAGTTGAACAACCTGGCGCAAAAGCCACTAGTGGAACGTAGCGTCGGCGGCAAGGGCGGTGGTGGTGCCCGGCTGACGAGTGAAGGCGAGCGGGTGTTGCGCCTGTACCAGCGCCTGCAAGCCTTGCAGGCCCAGGTGCTGGAGGCTGCGGAAGAGGCCAGCGACCTCGATCTGCTGGGGCGGCTGATGCTGCGTACCAGTGCGCGCAACCAACTCCACGGCAAAGTCGCCGGCATCGACGCTCAAGGGCGCAACGATCTGATCACGCTGACGCTGGCGCAAGGGTTGACCTTGCATGCACAGATCACCCACGACAGCACCCAGCGGCTGGACCTGCAAACCGGCACCGAAGTGGTGGCCTTGATCAAGGCGGGCTGGCTGCAGTTGCTCGCCATCGAACAACCTTCTATCCCCGGACACAATTGCCTGAGCGGAATCATCAAGCAGATTCTCGATGCCGAAGACGGCCCCAGTGAGGTGCGAATCACTCTGCCCAACGGCCAGACACTCTGTGCACTCGCCGAGCCGCTGCACCTCGCAACCCTGGGGCTGAAGGTCGACAAAGCCGTTCAGGTACAGTTCTCTCCCTCCAATGTCTTGCTCGGCACACCGCTGTAACCGGCACGGCCAGGCTTTTCGTGAGCGCGGCTAAACGCTGATCGCACACTGCAACATTTGTGTCATCAACGCCCCTTAAGGTGTCTGCCAAAACCAGCAGGGAGCCTGACGTGAACCTATTAGAAGAAAACCAAGCCACCGACCTCGAAAAAATAGTCGGCCTCAGCCGCCGTGGTTTCATCAGTGCCGGTGCGCTGTGCGGCGCTGCGATGTTTCTGGGCGGCAACCTGCTGAGCCGTAGCGTACTGGCGGCCAGTGTCAGCGCCGCGTCGAGCAAACTGCTGGGCTTTGACAGCATTGCCGCCGCCACCAGCGACACCATCACGCTGCCATCCGGCTACACCTCATCGGTATTGATCAGTTGGGGCCAGCCACTACAGAAAAACGGCCCGGCCTTCGACCCCAGCGGCCAAGGCAGCGCCGAAGCGCAGGAAGTCCAGTTTGGCGATAACAACGACGGCATGAGCCTGTTCGCCTTCCCGGACGACGACAACCGCGCACTGATGGCCATCAACAACGAATACACCAACTATCGCTACCTCTACCCCCACGGCGGCATGCCGCAGTCGGCTGAAGAAGTGCGCAAGGCCCTGGCCTGCGAAGGCGTGTCGGTGATCGAGGTGCAGCGCAAGGACGGTCAATGGCACTTTGTCCAAGGCTCGCGCTACAACCGCCGGATTCACGGCAACGCACCGATTCGTGTCGGCGGCCCGGCAGCCGGTCATGAGCTGCTCAAGACCAGCGCCGACCCCAAGGGTGAGAAGGTCCTGGGGACGTTCCAGAACTGCGCCAATGGCAAGACGCCATGGGGCACTTACCTGACCTGTGAAGAGAACTTCACCGACTGCTTTGGCAGCAGCAACCCGCAACAGGCATTCGATGCCGCGCAAAAGCGCTATGGCGTCGTGGCGACCAGCAAAGAGATTAACTGGCATCAGCACGACCCGCGCTTCGACCTGGCGAAAAACCCCAACGAACTCAACCGTCACGGCTGGGTGGTGGAAATCGACCCGTTCGATCCGCAGTCGACCCCGGTCAAGCGCACCGCCCTGGGCCGCTTCAAACACGAAAACGCGGCCCTGGCCGAAACCCATGACGGTCGTGCCGTGGTGTACATGGGCGATGACGAGCGCGGCGAGTTCATCTACAAATTCATCAGCCGCGACAGGATCGATCACAAAAACCCCAAGGCCAACCACGACCTGCTGGACCACGGCACGCTGTACGTCGCCCGTTTTGATGCCGGCGACAGCAACCCCGACCACCCCAAGGGCCAGGGCCAGTGGGTCGAACTGAGCCATGGCAAGCACGGCATCGACGCCAGCAGCGGCTTTGCCGATCAGGCCCAGGTGTTGATCCATGCGCGGCTGGCTGCCAGCGTGGTCGGCGCCACGCGCATGGACCGCCCCGAGTGGATCGTCGTCAGCCCCGCCGACGGCCAGGTCTATTGCACCCTGACCAACAACGCCAAGCGCGGTGAAGAAGGCCAGCCGGTGGGCGGGCCGAACCCGCGGGAAAAAAACCTCTACGGGCAGATTCTGCGCTGGCGCACCGAGAGTGACGACCACGCCTCGCTGACGTTTGCCTGGGACCTGTTCGTCGTGGCCGGCAACCCAAGCGTCCACGCCGGTACGCCAAAGGCCGGTTCGTCGAACATCACCCCGCAAAACATGTTCAACAGCCCGGACGGCCTGGGCTTCGACAAGGCCGGTCGCTTGTGGATCCTCACCGACGGTGACTCCAGTAACGCCGGAGACTTCGCCGGCATGGGCAACAACCAGATGCTGTGCGCGGACCCTGCGACTGGCGAAATCCGCCGCTTCATGGTCGGCCCGGTCGGTTGCGAAGTGACGGGCATCACCTTCTCGCCGGATCAGAAAACCTTGTTTGTCGGTATCCAGCACCCCGGTGAAAACGGCGGCTCGACCTTCCCCGAGCACCTGCCCAACGGCAAGCCGCGTTCGTCGGTGATGGCCATCCGCCGTGAAGACGGCGGGATCGTCGGCGCCTGACAGGGCCTCGTCGCGGGTAGCCTCGTTCCTGCGAAGCCTGTGCATTGGATTGTTCCCACGCTCCGCGTGGGAATGACTCACCGGACGCTCTGCGTCTGCTTTTGCGACGCGCAGCTTCCCTGGCTGCATGCCTTTGCCACGCATGAGGAACGATCCCACTAAAGCCTCTCCGTCTGCGCTACCATGCTTGGCCGGACGCGGCAGCCTGCTGCGCGCAGGAGTCAGCATGTCTCACCCGTTTGAAACACTTACCCCCGATCTGGTGCTCGATGCCGTTGAAAGCATCGGCTTTCTCAGCGACGCCCGTGTCCTGGCACTCAACAGCTACGAAAACCGCGTGTATCAGGTCGGCATCGAAGATGGCGAACCGCTGATCGCCAAGTTCTACCGCCCACAACGCTGGACCAACGAAGCCATCCTCGAAGAACACCGCTTCACCTTCGAGCTGGCCGAATGCGAAGTCCCGGTGGTCGCACCGCTGATCCACAACGGCGAAAGCCTGTTCGAACACGCGGGTTTTCGCTTCACCCTGTTCCCCCGTCGCGGCGGCCGTGCGCCGGAGCCGGGCAATCTCGATCAGCTCTATCGTCTTGGCCAATTGCTCGGCCGCTTGCATGCCGTGGGCGCCACCCGCCCCTTCGAGCACCGCGAAGCACTGGGGGTGAAGAACTTTGGGCATGATTCGCTGACCACCCTGCTCGAGGGCAATTTCGTACCGCGCAGTTTGCTGCCGGCCTACGAATCAGTGGCTCGCGACCTGCTCAAGCGTGTGGAGGAGGTCTACCAGGACACCCCGCACCAGACCATCCGCATGCACGGCGACTGCCACCCCGGCAACATGATGTGTCGCGATGAGATGTTCCACATCGTCGACCTCGACGACTGCCGCATGGGCCCTGCCGTCCAGGACCTGTGGATGATGCTCGCCGGTGATCGCCAGGAGTGCCTCGGCCAACTGTCGGAGCTGATGGACGGCTACAGTGAATTCCACGACTTCGACCCGCGCGAACTGGCGCTGATCGAACCCCTGCGCGCCCTGCGCCTGATGCACTACAGCGCCTGGCTGGCCCGGCGTTGGGATGACCCGGCGTTCCCCCGCAGCTTCCCGTGGTTCGGTACGGAGCGTTACTGGGGCGACCAGGTGCTGGCGTTGCGTGAACAGCTGGCGGCGCTGAATGAAGAGCCGTTGAAATTGTTCTGATTCACCCTGAACGCCTGTGGGAGCGCCGCCCGGCTCGCTCCCACTGGCGTTCACAATTGCCCAACCCATTTGGGCAGGACACAGCCTGACAAATCTCCTTACAATCACCACTTTGTTAGCTGCCTAAGCAAGGACTTTGCATGCAAGCCGCCAACCCGCGTCGCGGGTACATCTTGGGCCTGAGCGCCTACATCATCTGGGGATTGTTCCCGCTCTACTTCAAAGCCATCGCCGCCGTGCCCGCCGTGGAGATCATTATCCATCGCGTGCTCTGGTCGGCACTGTTCGGCGCTTTGCTGTTGATGGTCTGGAAACACCCCGGCTGGTGGCGTGAACTGCGGGAAAACCCGCGCCGCCTGGCGGTCCTGGCCCTGAGCGGCACACTTATCGCGGCCAACTGGCTGACCTACGTCTGGTCGGTGAACAACGGGCGCATGCTCGAAGCCAGTCTCGGTTACTACATCAACCCGCTGGTCAACGTGCTGCTGGGCATGTTGATCCTGGGCGAACGCCTGCGACGCATGCAGTGGATTGCCGTCGGGCTCGCAGCGGCCGGGGTCGCGCAGCAAGTCTGGCAAGTCGGTAGCCTGCCGTGGGTATCGCTGGCGCTGGCACTGACCTTCGGCTTTTACGGGCTGATCCGCAAACAGGCGCCAGTCAAGGCCTTGCCGGGCCTGGTGGTGGAAACCTGGATGCTGGTACCGATTGCGCTGGCCTGGCTGCTCTTCAACCCGACCGCCAGCAGCGCCCAGGCCGAGTTCTGGACCACCTCCGAAGCCTGGTGGCTGGTGGCCGCAGGTCCGGTCACGCTGGTGCCGCTGGTCTGCTTCAACGCCGCCGCACGGCACCTGCCCTACACCACCCTGGGCTTCCTGCAGTACCTGGCACCGACCCTGGTGCTGCTGCAAGCCGTGTTGCTGTTCGGTGAACACCTGTCGTCCAGCACCCTGGTGGCTTTCATGTTCATCTGGGCCGGCCTGGCGGTGTACAGCGTCGACGCCTGGGTGAGTTTGCGCCGCCGCAGCTGATCAAAAAACGTACAAACCCTTGCAGGCCACAGCCGGCGTGGCCTGCAAGCATCCTTCCCAAGGTTATCCACAACGTGATCCCCGCCGTTTGTGCACAAGCCCTTGAAACTGCTGCTTTTTTGAGCAATTACCGAAGAGTCGCGGCCCGCCTGGGCCAGCGGGCGATCTCTACAGGTTATCCACAGGCGGGTGCAGGTTTTACCTGAATAACTTCGACGCGTTACGTTTCGCTGCGCAATACCAACTCCACCATCAGGTCATCGGCAAGGGTTTCCAGCCGCGACTGCAGCACGTCCAGGGACAGGGTCAACGGCACCGCAAGGATCGCTTCAGCGTGAAACAACGGTTCGCTGCTCATCGGCGCCGGCCGCACTTCGGTGACCAGGCGCTCCAGACTGACCCCCTGTTCACTGAGCAAGCGGGTGATATCACGCACGATCCCCGGCCGGTCATTGCCCACCAGTTCCATGGCGATCGGCTTCCAGGTGCAGGACTGTTCGATACTGCTCTCGGCAATCAGCACCCGGATCCCTTGTGCCGACAACCCTTGCAGGGCGTCCACCAACTCGTCATAGGCCTCGGCTGGCACGCCCACCCGCAGGATCCCGGCAAACTGCCCGGCCATCCGCGACATGCGACTCTCCAGCCAGTTGCCGCCATGCTCGGCGATGCACTGGGCAATGCGCTCGACCTGGCCGGGCTTGTCTGGAGCGAAAACGGTAAGTACGAGGTGGTCCATGGCGCAGCCCTCTTGTCATGACTTTTGTTCTGGAAGACCAAGTATAGGCAAGGGTTAATCAGTACCTTGGGCCGATCCGAAATCAGTGCATCGGCTACCGGTTCCAGTGGCGAGCAGACCATCATTGACGAGCCTGCAAACGACAAATTGTGTACAAGTTTTTAGATTTATCTGGAACAACCTAATGGTTTTTTGAGAACATCCAGTTCCCCGACGTGACTGCAATGCGTCACGGGGTCGCAGAACGACGTAATTAGTCTGATTTTCACAACCGCAATTCATCATGTAGTATGCCGCAGCGCGCACTACATAACGTTGGATCGATGTCCGCCGCAGGCAAGCTCGCAACCCTGAAAGCCCCGTCAGCAAGGCCCCAAGCCGTTGATTGGTCCCACCCAGCCGCCAGCGATGGCATGTACTGGTGGAGGGGTTTGTGGTTTAAATGGCCAGAGGCTTCATTGTCAAATTGAAGAGCTGAAAAGCGAAATAGCTGAGCAGAGTGAGGCAAGCAATGACTGAACACGTTCAAGTCGGTGGCCTGCAGGTCGCCAAAGTCCTGTTCGACTTCGTGAACAACGAAGCCATTCCCGGTACCGGCCTCACCGCCGATAAGTTCTGGGCCGGTGCCGACAAGGTCATTCACGACCTGGCTCCGAAGAACAAAGCCCTACTCGCCAAACGCGACGACTTCCAGGCGCGTATCGATGCCTGGCACCAGTCTCGTGCGGGTGTTGCGCATGACGCGCAAGCCTACAAAGCCTTCCTGCAAGACATCGGTTATCTGCTGCCAGAAGCGGCCGATTTCCAGGCCACGACGCAAAACGTCGATGACGAAATCGCCCGCATGGCCGGCCCGCAACTGGTGGTGCCGGTGATGAACGCCCGCTTCGCCCTCAACGCTTCGAACGCCCGCTGGGGTTCGCTGTACGACGCGCTCTACGGCACCGATGCCATCAGCGAAGCAGATGGCGCGCAAAAAGGCAAAGGCTACAACAAGGTTCGCGGCGACAAGGTCATCGCGTTCGCCCGTGCCTTCCTCGACGAAGCGGCGCCATTGGCGGCCGGCTCCCACGTCGATTCCACCGGCTACAAGATTGTTGACGGCAAGCTGGTGGTCTCCCTTAAGGGCGGCAGCAACAGCGGCCTGCGCAATGACGCGCAACTGATCGGCTTCCAGGGTGATGCGGCAGCTCCGATCGCGATCCTGTTGAAACACAACGGCCTGCATTTCGAAATCCAGATTGACGCCAACACCCCGGTCGGCCAGACCGATGCCGCCAGCGTCAAAGACATCCTGATGGAAGCAGCGCTAACCACCATCATGGACTGCGAAGACTCCGTCGCCGCCGTCGATGCCGATGACAAGGTCGTGATCTACCGCAACTGGTTGGGCCTGATGAAGGGCGACCTGTCGGAAGAAGTCGCCAAGGGTGGCCAGACCTTTACCCGCACCATGAACCCTGACCGCAGCTACACCACCGTCAACGGCGATGAAGTGACCCTGCACGGTCGCTCGTTGTTGTTCGTGCGCAACGTCGGTCACCTGATGACCATCGACGCGATCCTCGACAAAGACGGCAACGAAGTGCCGGAAGGCATCCTCGATGGCCTGGTCACTTGCCTGGCAGCGATGCACAACCTGAACGGCAATACCACGCGCAAAAACACCCGCACCGGCTCCATCTATATCGTGAAGCCGAAGATGCATGGCCCGGAAGAAGCGGCGTTCACCAACGAGCTGTTCGGTCGCATCGAAGACGTGTTGGGCCTGCCGCGCAACACTCTCAAAGTCGGGATCATGGACGAGGAGCGTCGTACCACGATCAACCTCAAGGCCTGCATCAAGGCGGCGAGCGAGCGTGTCGTGTTCATCAACACCGGCTTCCTCGACCGCACGGGCGATGAAATCCACACCTCCATGGAAGCCGGCCCGATGGTGCGCAAGGCCGACATGAAGGCTGAGAAATGGATCGAAGCCTATGAGAACTGGAACGTCGATATCGGTCTGAGCACCGGCCTGCAAGGTCGCGCGCAAATCGGTAAAGGCATGTGGGCCATGCCTGACCTGATGGCCGCCATGCTCGAGCAGAAACTCGCTCACCCACTGGCTGGCGCCAACACCGCCTGGGTGCCATCGCCGACCGCGGCCGCACTGCATGCACTGCATTACCACAAGGTTGACGTGTTCGCCCGTCAGGCCGAACTGGCCAAGCGCGCTCGGGCCTCGGTGGACGACATCCTGACCATCCCGCTGGCGGTAAACCCGCAGTGGACCGCCGAACAGATCAAGAACGAACTGGACAACAATGCCCAGGGCATTCTCGGTTACGTGGTGCGCTGGATCGACCAGGGCGTAGGTTGCTCGAAAGTGCCGGACATCAATGACGTCGGCCTGATGGAAGACCGTGCGACGCTGCGTATCTCCAGCCAGCACATCGCCAACTGGCTGCGCCATGGCATCGTGACCCAGAATCAGGTCATGGAAAGCCTCCAGCGCATGGCGCCGGTGGTTGACCGCCAGAACGCCAGCGACCCGCTGTATCGCCCGCTGGCACCGGACTTGGACAGCAATATTGCCTTCCAGGCGGCCGTCGAACTGGTGATCGAAGGGACTAAACAGCCAAACGGCTACACCGAGCCGGTCCTGCACCGTCGCCGCCGCGAGTTCAAGGCCGCCAATGGCCTTTGAGTAAGCACCCGCGTCGGACATGAAAAAGCCCTGATCGACAGATCAGGGCTTTTTCGTTTGCAGACCAGCTACGTAATCATTGGCCACAAGGCCCACACTAAGACTCCACTCCCAACTCATGCCGAACCACCGCCAACAACTGTTTGGCGTCGATCGGCTTGAGCAGAAAGTCCACCACACTCAAATGCATGGCGGCGATTGCGTCCTTCACATCCGCGTCACCGGAAACGATGATGACCGGCAATGCTACCCCCACTGACCCGCGAACCCGTCGAATCAGCTCCAGACCATCGATTTTCCCCATTCGCAAGTCGGTAATCATCAGACCGATCGAGGGAGTCGCCTGTAACAGTTCAAGCGCCGCTTCACCACTGCCCGCTGTCATACAACGAATGCCGCCCTGGGTAAAAATTTCCGCAAGCAGTTCTCGCGCATCCTTGTCGTCATCGACAATGAGTACCGGCGCTGAGGGCAAACTCGGCTCAAGCATGATGGCACTCAGCGCTTCACGCTCGGCATCGCTCAAAATATCGTGGTCGGACATAGGTCTCTCTACATAATCAGATCATTCCCCTAGCACCATGGTCGGACATCGCTAAGCAGAGCTCGAATGTGCGCTTCGTCGGGTAACTTCCCACGCCACTAGCACACGGTTTACGCACTTATAGCTTAGGGTATTTACACAACAACGCCTCGTGCGTTGCCCCCTAGACTTACGTCCAATGGGCACTCGGCGCGCGGGGGCCGACCATGGCTGACACTCCGACAACAACAAATCGAAAAAGTCTGCCGTCATGGTTATGAATAAAACGGACGCCTTCACTGAAGCCGGGAAGACGGCGGTGTTGCAGAACATCCAGGGCACCTTGCAGTTCCTGCAGCGGTTCCCGCCGTTCAATCAAATGGAATACGCACACTTGGCCTACCTGGTGGAGCAGTGCCAACTGCGCTTCTACGGCCCGGGTGACAGCATTATCAAGCCCGCCGATGGCCCGATCGAGCACTTTTACATCGTCAAACAGGGCCGCGTGGTGGGCGAACGCCCGCACACGGCCAAGGGCGGCACCGAAACCACCTTCGAGATCACCACCGGCGAATGTTTCCCCCTTGCCGCACTGCTCGGTGAGCGCGCAACCCGTACCGAACACCTGGCCGCCGAAGACACTTTCTGCCTGCAACTGAACAAACCGGCCTTCATCAAACTGTTCGCCCTGTCCGGCACCTTCCGTGACTTCGCCCTGCGCGGAGTCAGCAGCCTGCTGGACCAGGTCAACCAGCAAGTCCAGCAAAAAGCCGTGGAAACCCTCGGCACCCAGTACTCGCTCAACACTCGCCTCGGCGAACTGGCCATGCGTCACCCGGTGACTTGCGGCCCGACCACCCCGCTGCGGGTCGCCGTGACGCTCATGCACGAGCAACAGGTCGGCAGCATCGTGGTGGTCGATGAGCAGAAAGCCCCGCTGGGAATCTTCACCTTGCGCGATTTGCGGCATGTGGTGGCCGACGGTATCCGTGACTTTGACCACCCCATTGAACAGCACATGACCCACGCGCCGTTCTACCTGACACCGGACCACAGCGCCTTTGACGCCGCCATCGCCATGACCGAGCGACATATCGCCCACGTCTGTCTGGTCAAGGATCAACGGCTGTGCGGCGTGGTGTCCGAGCGTGACCTGTTTTCCCTGCAACGCGTGGACCTGGTGCATCTGGCGCGCACCATCCGCAATGCGCCACGGGTGGAGCACCTGGTGGCCATGCGCGGCGAAATTGGCCAACTGGTCGAGCGCATGCTCGCCCACGGTGCGTCCTCGAGCCAAATCACCCACATCATCACCCTGCTCAACGATCACACCGTGTGCCGGGTCATCGAACTGACACTGGCCGACAAGGGCGACCCTGGCATCCCGTTCAGCTGGCTGTGTTTCGGTAGCGAAGGCCGCCGCGAGCAGACCCTGCACACCGATCAGGACAACGGCCTGCTGTTCGAAGCCCGCGACGCGGCCCATGCCGCCGAGATCCGCGGCAAGCTGCTGCCCATCGCCCAGCAGGTCAACCAGAGCCTGGCGCTGTGCGGCTTTACCCTGTGCAAGGGCAACATCATGGCCGGCAACCCTGAGCTGTGCTTGTCCCGTGCCGAGTGGGCACGGCGTTTCGCGGCGTTCATTCGCGAAGCAACGCCGGAAAACCTGCTGGGCTCGAGCATCTACTTCGACCTGCGCGTGGTCTGGGGCAACGAACAAAGCGGCGAGCAATTGCGCCGCGGGATTCTCGATCAGGTCGCCGACAACCGGTTGTTTCAGCGCATGATGGCCGAAAACGCCTTGCGCCAGCGTCCGCCGGTGGGACGTTTGCGCGAGTTCGTGCTGGCGAAGAAAAACGGCGAAAAGGCCACCCTCGACCTCAAGGTTCAGGGCCTGACCCCCTTTGTCGACGGCGCCCGCCTGCTAGCCCTGGCGAACGGCATTGAAACCAGCAATACCCAGGAACGCTTCCGCCAACTGGTGGCCAAGGAAGTCATCGATCCGCTGGACGGCGCCGCCTATGAGGAGGCCTACCACTTCATCCAGCAAACCCGCATGCAGCAACATCAACGACAGACCCGCGAGAACCTGCCCTATTCCAACCGGGTCGATCCGGACAGCCTGAATCACCTGGACCGGCGCATCCTGCGTGAATCCCTGCGCCAGGCCCAGCGCCTGCAAACCAGCCTGAGCCTGAGGTACCAGCTATGAGCCTGTTCTCCTGGCTGCGCCCTGCCGGCCCGACGCTGTCCGCCGAACAGCAACGACAGCTGGAGCAGTTGCCCGACGCCCCGATACTCCACGACTGCAGCCTGCGTGAGCAACGCTGGGTAGTGGTGGACCTGGAAACCACCGGGTTGAACCTGAACAAAGATGTGGTGCTGTCGATCGGTGCCGTGGTCATCGAGGACGGCGCGATCGATTTCAGCCAGCAGTTCGAGCGCACCTTGCAGCGCAACGACCACAAGCTCGGGCCCAGTGTGTTGCTGCACGGCCTGGGGCCGAGTGCGATTGCCGCGGGCTGCGACCCGCGGGAGGCCTTGCTGGATTTCATGGCGTTCGTCGGCGACAGCCCGCTGCTGGCGTTCCACGCACCGTTCGATCAGCACATGCTCGGCCGCGCCCTGAAGGACAGCCTGGGCTACCGCTTGCAGCATCCGTTCCTGGATGTGGCCGACATGGCCCCCTTGCTCTGCCCGCAAGCGCACATCCGCGAAGCCGGGCTGGATGACTGGATCGACTGGTTCAAGCTGCAAATCTTCGAGCGCCACAACGCCAGCGCCGATGCCATGGCCACCGCCGAACTGGCGTTGATCCTGTTCAGCCGGGCACGGGCCCAGGAGATTCACAGCCCGCTGAATCTGCAACAGCGCTTGAGCCAGTGGAAACGCCGGCAGCAGCGCCAATCGTTTTAGGTGAACCTCGATCGCACATTAGGGGCGCTTTGCACCCCAGCGGGAGCAAGCGCCCTCGCGACGGAACATGCACACTCACCGAGGTTACCCGACCAACGCCAATTGCGCCGGGCCTTGGCCTCTGACACAATCGCGAATAATTCTCGTTAGTTTAAACGTTTATTCGGTGAAGCCCCTTGTCGTCAGTCCAAAGCCCTCACAGTGAGCTCGTTGGTGCGTTGTATCGCGACCATCGTGGCTGGCTATTGGCCTGGCTACGGCGCAGTGTCGCCTGTCCATCGAAGGCCGAAGACCTGAGCCAGGACACCTTTGTCCGCCTGCTCGGTCGTGAAGAGCTCAAGGAACCCCGTGAACCCCGGGCGTTTCTGGTGGCCATCGCCAAAGGCCTGTTGTTCGACCATTTCCGCCGTGCCGCGCTGGAACAGGCCTACCTCACCGAATTGATGCTGATTCCCGAAGCCGAACAACCCTCCGTGGAAGAACAGCAACTGATCCTCGACGACCTCAAGGCCATCGACCACCTGCTCGGCAAGCTCTCGAGCAAAGCCCGCGCCGCCTTCCTCTATAACCGCCTCGACGGGCTTGGCCATGCCGACATCGCCGAGCGCCTGGGGGTGTCCGTTCCACGGGTCCGGCAATACCTGGCCCAAGGCATTCGCCAGTGCTATGTGGCACTGTACGGCGAACCGGTATGAACCCGGTCAACTCAAGGCCGGTCTCGGCGCGGGTACTCGACGCTGCCATTGCCTGGCAACTGTCCCTCGACGCCGGTAGCGGCAGTCCGGTGGAGCGCGAAGCGTTCGCCAGATGGCATGCGGCCGATGAAGAACACGCCCGCGCCTGGCAGCAACTGGGCATGCTCGATCAACGCTTCAGCGTCGCCAGCGGTCCGGCCCGCGCTGCCCTGATGCAGTCGCGGGACAGCATTCGACGTCGGGTACGCAAGCTGGGCAGCGGCGTGGCCAGCGTGATGCTGGTGATTGGCCTGAGCCTGTTTGCCGGCGAACGGTACCTGCCCATCGGCTATTGGCTGGCCGACCAGCGCACCGCCACGGGCGAGCAGCGCACCCTGCGCCTGGCCGATGGCACGGTGATCAACCTCAACACCCACAGTGCGCTGGACGTGCGCTTCGATGAGCAACAACGACGAATCGTCCTGCAGGACGGCGAGATCCTCATCGAAACCGGCCATAACGACGCCCGCCCGTTCATCGTCGAAACCCGCGATGGGCAAATGCGCGCGCTCGGCACGCGGTTCCTGGTCAAGCGCGAGGAAGAAGGCACACGCTTGAGCGTGCTGAAATCCGCGGTGGCGGCACGAGCGGACGCCAGCCCCGAGGAGAAAATCCTCCAGGAAGGCCAGCAAGTGCTGATGCGCCGCGATGGCCTGGGCCCGCTAACGGCACTCAACGCCGGGGCTGACGCCTGGACCCGGGGCATGCTGGTGGTCGACAACGCGCGCCTGGAAGACCTGGTCCGCGAACTCGGCCGCTACCGTCCCGGCCACCTCGGCGTCGCCTCGGAGGTCGCCGACCTGCGCATCACCGGCAGCTTCCCGCTGCACAACACCGACCTGGCATTGACCGCCCTGCTGCCAACCCTGCCGGTACAGATCGAGCAGCACACCGCGTGGTGGGTGACGGTAGTGGCAAAGGCCGATACCCAACCCTGAGCCAATCCCCATTCACTGTGGCCAATTTCCTCCTTGTGGCGAGGGAGCTTGCTCCCGCTCGGTTGCGAAGCGACCGTAAACCGGCTCTGCGCTTATCTGGCGGGCCAGGGTGACCTGCACAGGGGCCGCTGAGCGGCCCAGCGGGAGCAAGCTCCCTCGCCACAGGGTGCAAGCCTTCACCCTTGATGTGTAGCTCGGCATTACGTGAATCTAAATTATTTTCATCCAGCCCTATCACTTTTCCAATCTCATCCGGCTCATAGGCAATTGAGAAATATTTCCATTCAGGAGCCGCCGTATGCCCCGTTCGCTAGACACCTTGTTGCGCCCCGGCCTGTTGGCCATGGCGATTGCCTTCTGCGTGCCGTTGACCAGCACTGTGCTGGTCGCCGCCGAACAGGTGTCCAGCGTTCGCGCCTACAACCTGCCAGCCGCGCCATTGGCCAGCACCCTGAACCAGATCGCCAGCCAGGCCGGCCTGGCCCTGAGCCTGAACCCGTCGCTGGCCGCCGGTAAAACCTCGTCGCCGGTCAACGGCCAGTTCGACGCCACCGGCGCCCTGAACCAGGCCCTGCGTGGCACCGGCCTGCAACTGGAACAAAGCAGCGCCGGGACCTACAGCCTGGTGGCCGTGCCCGAGGGCGTGCTGGCCCTGCCGGAAACCGCTGTGATTGGTGTCGGAGACAGCGAAAGCGCCTGGGGGCCGGCCGCCGGTTTCGTGGCCACTCGCACCGCAGCCGGGACCAAGACCGATACCGCCATCGTCGAAGTCCCCCGCTCGATGAGCGTGATCACCCGCGAGCAACTGGATGATCGCCAGGTGCTCAACCTCAATGACGCCCTGCGTTACACCGCCGGCGTACAGAGCAGCGGCTACGGCTCCGACTCCCGTGCCGACTGGCTGCGCGTGCGCGGCTTCGACCCGAGCCAGTTCCTCGACGGCCTGCCGCTGCCCAAGGGCTCGTTCGCCAACCCGAAAATCGAACCCTGGAACCTGGAGCGCATCACCGTGCTGCGCGGCCCGGCCTCTTCGGTCTACGGTCAAACCCCGCCAGGCGGCATGCTCGACATGGTCAGCCGTCGTCCGCAGGTCGAAAGCGCCCACCAGATCGAAGCCCAGACCGGCAGTAACGAACACAAACAGATCAACTTCGACAGCACCGGCAAGGTCGATGACGAAGGCCAGTTTCTCTACCGCGTCAGCGGTGTCGTGCGTGACAGCAACTCGCCGATCGACCATATCCCGGACAAGCGCTACAACATCGCGCCGAGCCTGACCTGGAACATCAATGACGACACCAGCCTGACCTTCCTTTCCCAGTACACCCGCGACGATACGGGCATCACCGGCCAGTTCCTGCCGCTGCAGGGCACCAAGCTCGGCTCGCCGGCCGGGGATATTTCCCATCACAAAAACCTTGGCGAGCCGGACTGGGACTTCTACGACCGCACCTACTACGCCCTGGGCTATGCCCTCGAACACCGCATGAACGACGTCTGGCAATTCCGTCAGAATCTGCGCTACACCAAGAGCGACCTGGAATTCCAGGCAGTGAACGTCGCCACCATGAACACCGTCGACGAGGAAGGCAACGTCAACCGCGAGTCGGGCATCGTCAACGAGGACATCAGCCAGTTCGCGGTCGACAACAACTTCCAGGCCGACTTCAGCACCGGTGCCATCGGCCACACCCTGTTGTTGGGCCTGGATCACCAGCGCTCCAACACCAACTACCAGTGGCTGTACGGCATGGGCGTACCGCCGATCAACGTCAACAACCCGATCTACGGCGGCGACATGTCCAATGTCACCTACTTCGCCATGCAAGACTACAACCAGAAGACCCAGCAGACGGGCGTCTACATCCAGGACCAGATGGCCCTGGATAACTGGCGCCTGACCCTCGGCGGTCGTGAAGACTGGGTCCACACCGGCACCACCTTCTATAACAACAACAATGTCACCAACACCCAGCGCGACAAGGCCTTCACCAGCAACATTGGCCTGAGCTATGTGTTCGACAATGGCGTGACCCCTTACGTCTCCTACACCGAGTCGTTCCAGCCGAGCATCGGCGCCGCCGTCTCCGCCACCGAGTCGTTCGAGCCGACCGAAGGCCGCCAGTACGAACTCGGGGTCAAGTTCCAGCCGGTGGGCAGCAAGACCCTGCTGACCGCCGCGGTCTACGACCTGCGCCAGGAAAACGTGAGCGTGACCGAAGGCAGCATCACCCGCCAGGTCGGCGAACTGCAGGTTCGCGGCCTTGAGCTGGAAGCCACTTCAGAAGTCACCGACAACCTCAAGGTCATCGGCTCCTACACTTACACCGACACCGAAATCCGCAAGGGCCTGGAAGCCGAAGTCGGCAACCGGATGGCGCTGATCCCGGAAAACCAGGCCACGCTGTGGGCCGACTACACCTGGCACGCCGGTGCGCTCGACGGTTTCGGCGTCGGTGCCGGGGTACGCTACGTCGGCGACACCTATGGCAACACCACCAACACCGATGTGGCCCATGTCAGTTCCTACACCATCTATGACGCCTCGGTGCATTACGACCTCGGCCGCCTGGATAACACCCTGAAAGGGGTCACAGTCGCCGTCGAAGCCAAGAACCTGTTCGACAAGGACTACCTGGCCAACTGTGATGGCTACTGGTGCTACTACGGCGACGAACGCAACGTCGTGGCCAGCGTCAACTACAAGTTCTGAGCCGCACACCGTGATTGAAGGGCCACCCGTCCGGTGGCCCTTCTGGCATTTGGATGACCGATGAAAAGCAAAACCATCCGCCGCTGGTCCTTTATCCACACCTGGACCAGCCTGATCTGTACCGCATTCCTGCTGATGCTGGCCCTGACCGGCCTGCCGCTGATCTTTCATCACGAGATCGATCACCTGCTGGGCGATGCCCCCGAACTCAAGCAGATGCCGGTCGACACCCCGCACCTGGACCTGCAGCAGCTGGTACGTGCCGCCGAGGCCCACCGTCCCGGGGAGGTCATGCAGTACTTTGGCTGGGATGAGGAAGACCCCAACGGTGTGGTCGCCATCATGGCCAGGACCGCTGGCACTGAACCCAATTCGTCCCACACCTTCATGCTCGACGCCCGCACCGGCGAAGCCGTGGAAATGCCGTCGGCCAACGGCGGGCTGATGATGGTCATGCTGCGCCTGCATGTGGACATGTTCGCCGGGCTGCCGGGCAAGTTGCTGCTGGCGTTCATGGGCATTCTGTTCGTGATGGCGATTGTCTCTGGCACCGTGCTGTACCTGCCGTTCATGCGCCGCCTGGAGTTCGGCACCGTGCGCCACAACAAATCCACCCGCTTGCGTTGGCTCGACCTGCACAACCTGATTGGCGTCGTGACCCTGACCTGGGCGCTAGTGGTGGGCGTCACCGGCGTCATCAGCGCCTGCGCCGACCTGATCATCGCCGCCTGGCGCAACGACAGCCTTGGCGCAATGATCGAACCCTATCGCGGCGCCCCACCGCTGACCCAACTGGCACCCGCCAGCCGCCTGATCGACATTGCCAAAGCAGCGGCACCAGACATGCAACCCGACTTCATCGCCTTCCCCGGCACGCGTTTCTCCAGCGAGCATCACTATGCGGTGTTCCTGAAAGGCAGCACCCACCTGACCTCGCACCTGCTGACCCCGGTATTGATCGACGCCAGCACCCTGCAAGTCACTGCTATCGGTGAACGACCGTGGTACATGGACGCCATGGGCATGTCTTCACCCCTGCATTTCGGTGACTACGGCGGCATGCCGATGAAAATCCTCTGGGCCGTGCTGGACGTACTGACCATCATTGTCCTCATCAGTGGCCTGTACCTGTGGCTGGTGCGGCGCAAAGCGGCAAAACCGGTGGCCGTTGAAGCGGAGGTCGCGGCATGAGACCGAGGCAGTCGAACTTCTGGAAAGTCTTCGCCACGCCAACCGTCATCGCCCTGCTCAGCGCGGCGGGGTTGTTCTCAGCGCTGCTGGGGGACGACATCTGGGACGGCTTGAGCTGGATCGGCTTGGGCGTGCCGGCCGTTTTGGGACTGCGGGGGTTGTTGCAACGCCGGTGAAAGGCGCGGTGTGTCAATGGACATCGGTGTGGCGAGCGAGCTTGCTCGCGCTGGGCTGCGTGCAGCCCCAAATCAGGTCGCCGAGCTTTATCTGAATGCCTGAAAATCGCTTCGCTTCCCAAGCGCGAGCACCCTCGCTCGCCAGCCACGCCGGAACTCACTAGGCTAAGCCCTTGCTCCCCGATGATCGCCGAGGAATGCCCATGTCCGCCCCCAGCATGACCCTGTTCCACAACCCTGCCTCACCCTACGTGCGCAAAGTGATGGTGCTGTTGCACGAAACCGGTCAACTGGACCGCGTGGCCCTGCAACACAGCCAGCTCAGCCCGGTCAGCCCCGACGCCGCGTTGAACCAGGACAACCCGCTGGGCAAGATCCCGGCACTGCGCCTGGCCGACGGCAATGTGCTGTACGACAGCCGGGTGATCCTCGACTACCTTGACCAGCAACACGTCGGCAACCCGCTGATCCCTCGTGAAGGCAGCGCCCGCTGGCGGCGCCTGACCCTGGCCGCACTGGCCGACGGCATCATGGACGCCTCGGTGACGATCCGTTACGAACTGGCCTTACGCGCCCCGGAAAAACACTGGGACCAGTGGCTCGACGCCCAACGCGACAAAATCCGCCGCGCCCTCGCGGTGCTGGAAGCCGACGCCATCGCCGAACTGACCAGCCACTTCGACATCGCCGCCATCAGCGTAGCCTGCGCCCTGAGTTACCTGGACCTGCGTCACCCCGATTTGAACTGGCGTGACGCCCATCCGCAACTCAGCGCCTGGTATGCGCAGGTCAGCCAACGGCCGTCGATGCTGGCGACTGTGCCGAAGGTGTGAAGCCGGCAAGGTCCAGTACCTAGCAGTTCTGCTAGTAGGCAACTTCTGAAAAAACTCCGATGCTGAAGGTCCGGCTTTTTGGACCCTGCACGGAGCTCAGTCGATGCCATCCTCATCTCGCCTAACCGAGTTGTGTCGCTACCACTACGACCCGCTGGACCGCCAGGCCGGTTGCACCCTCACGCTATTGCAGCCGGCCACCCTCCAGCGCTTTTACTGCAAAAGCCGCTTGGCCACTGAAATCCACGGCACAGTCCGGACCCGTCTTTTCCAGCACGATGATCAGCTGTTGGCGCAACATCGGCACCAAAACGACAAGGTCGATACCACACTCCTGGCGACCGATCAGCAGCGCTCGGTATTGAGTGCGCTCGACACAACCCGCCCCCATCCCCTCGCCTATACCCCCTACGGCCATCGCCCGGCAGAAAACGGCCTGCTCAGCCTGCTCGGTTTCAACGGCGAACGGCCAGACCCGATCACCGGGTGCTATCACTTGGGTAATGGCTACCGTCAGTTCAACCCGGTGTTGATGCGGTTTAACAGCCCGGACAGTTGGAGTCCGTTTGGCCAGGGTGGGTTGAATGCCTATGCGTACTGTGAAGGGGAGCCGGTGCTTGGGAGCGATCCAACGGGACACTTTAAACTTTTTAAAGTCATTAGAAGCTTTGGGAAGGGTATTGGAAATCGCCTTGGCCTGAGAACACCAAGCAACACCAAAAGCTCGACCTCCGTTTTCACAAAAACAGCAGGCGCTACGCGCCGTTCATCGGACACTCCAGCACAGCTTCCGCCCAACCCGAACATCGCTAGCTCACAAACATTAACAAGCATGAGCCCCGCAAACAGTGAAGCTAACACTCCTAACCTGGTTCGAAAACTCAATAAACTAAAGGGAACTCCTGCCCACTCCACTTCATTATCCACCCGGGCACACGGCACTCCAAATAACTCAACTAATCATCCAGCACCTTCTGCATTTACCAACTCAGCAGAACACTCAACTTACGCTGAACTACTCCAGCAAGAGAACGCAATAAGTGCATGGGCAAAAGAAGGTGCCGAAGGAGATCGGATGCTGAGCATAATAAAACAAGAAAAAAATCGCAGATTCCCTCAGTACTTTGGAGAACCACCTATAAGTAACCGAGAAATCCGTAAGGGTGAACCGGGATTTGATTAGCCGGCTTAGAGCACTCAGTGACATTCGAACTGGCGATGGTCTATCCACGCTGCGCACCTATATTTCAAACTGCAGAGAGCTCAGTCGATGCCCACTTCCCCATACAAAACCGTACTGTGCCACTATCACTACGACCCACTGGACCGCCAGGCCGGTTGCACCCTCACGCTATTGCAGCCGGCCACCCTCCAGCGCTTTTACTGCAAAAGCCGCTTGGCCACTGAAATACAGGGCGCAGTCGGGACCCATCTGTTCCAGCACGATGATCAATTGTTGGCGCAACATCGGCACCAAAACGACAAGGTCGATACCACCCTGCTGGCGACCGATCAGCAGCGCTCGATATTGAGCGCACTCGACACGACCCGCCCCCATCCCCTCGCCTATACCCCCTACGGCCATCGCCCGGCAGAAAGCGGCCTGCTCAGCCTGCTCGGTTTCAACGGCGAACGACCAGACCCGGTGACCGGGCATTATCATTTGGGCAATGGCTATCGGCAGTTCAATCCGGTGTTGATGCGGTTTAACAGCCCGGACAGTTGGAGTCCGTTTGGGAAAGGCGGGTTGAATGCTTACGCCTATTGCGAAGGAGACCCAAGGAATCAAGTAGATCCCACCGGGCACTCACTCCATGGGATTTTAAGTTTGTTTAGATCAAGAAATTCGCCAGCAAGAGTCATGACAACACCAGCAATCAGCCAAGAAATAATAAATACCGCTTCCGATATCGCAAACATGAAACGAGGAATGACTTATAAAGGCCAGGTCTTAGGCTATCAACTTGGTGAAAGATCATCAAATATAAAACTGGACAACATGAGCATCAAAGACATCAACCTCCACGCCCACGTAATCGAAACCGCCAACACCAAACTAATTAACGAAAGAACCTTGCTACTCGGAAAAATACCAGACTCCCCAGAAAAACAACGCGCAATTGATTATTTCACTGGCACCATACAATATCCCACGGTGACAAATACTTCGAGCGCCAGAGGGCAAGCAGTATTAAACCTACACTCACAAGCAATGTATTTCAGCCGCCACAAAGACGATCTAAAAATACTCAACAACATCCACTCCAATCCAACACTGACCAGCCAAAGCGCCGTTATACGGCAACTTACATGGAGCCCATCCACTAACAACTAAATCTCCACACTCAATATGACTCAAGATGAACAGGCTGGCGATCTTGATCGCCAGCTCTCTCCCTGCCTCCCGATCCTCCCGCAACCCTAACGACCTACTCACCTCCCACCTCCACCTTGCCCATCTTCCCCTGCCCCATCCCATACCAATCCAGCCTACGCGTCAGCACCATAAACACCCCCAACAACCCAAACAGCAGTAACGAGCCCATCAACAACGCGTAATCCTCGGCACTCAACAATCCGTAAAGCAGCCCATACAACGCCGCCAACCCCGCCGAAAAACTCAAGCCATGCACCGCACTGCGCAATACGTGGCAAACATAAAAGCCGATCAGCAACACACAAGCACTGGCCGACAACAGATACGCCAGGGCAAAACCGATGTGCTCGGACAGCGACAACAGCAGCAGGTAGAAGAACGCCAGCGCCACGCCGACCAAGGCGTATTGCACCGGGTGCACGGCCAGGCTTTTCAGCACTTCGAAGAGGAAGAACCCGGCGAAGGTCAGCACGATGAACAGCAGGGCGTATTTGATCGCCCGCTCGCTCTTGAGGTACTGGTCCACCGGGTCGATGAAGCTCACGCCGAAGCTGCGGCTTTTGAACTCTTCGCAACTGTCACGGACAACGCAGGTGCTCAGCGCTTCTTCCAGGTTGGTGGAGAAGAACGAGGTCTGCCAGTTGGCCTTGAAGCCTTCAGCGCTGATCGCTCGTTGGGCCGGCAGGTAGTTGCCGATAAAGCTGGGGTGGGGCCAGTTGGCGGACACCGTCACGTTGCTGGTCCTGCCCACCGGGGTGATCTGCAACTGGCCGGTGCCCTGCAAGCGCAGGTCGAACGCGAAGGTCAGTTCATTGGCTTTGCGAACGTCCAGTGGCGCCAGCGTGACATGCACCCCCTCCCCCAGCCATTCCTCTTGGGTGCCCGGTACGAAGTCCAGGCGCTGGCCATCGAGTTCCAGTTGCAAGGCGTTTTCGATGCCGCGGATATCACTGATGCCCACGGCCAGATAGGGCGAATCAAACGTGTAGTCGGCAAAGTCTTCCTCGATCCCCAGGCGCTCCGGAATCGAAAAGTGCCCGCTGATGCGGTTATCCGCATGGAACAACCGCGCCTCGTAGATGCCACGGGCACGCAGTTCGGTCTGCACCTGCCCCTCAAGTTCGAAACGCTCCGGCAGGAAATACAGGCGCCCGCGCTCCAGGCTGGTTTCCTGATAACGCGCGTTGGTTTTTTCGTTGCGTTTCCAGGTACGCACCACCTTGCGGTACGGCACCACCATCAGCGGCCCGCTCAACTGCTGGCTGTAGCTGGAGCTGCGGGCGATGTCTTCGAGGACGCCGTCGCGCAGTTGCTGGCGGTCGTAAATCATGCCGCTGATCATCAATAACGGAATCAGCAACAACAGAATCAATAGGGCAATCGCCCCGAGTTTCAAGGCCAGGCTGCGGTTCATGGGGTCTCTCCCTGTTCGAATGAGGGAAAGTCTGAGGGGGCGCTGTGGGGGTTTTATGGAGGCAATGTGGAGACTGTGTGGAGATCACTCACTTCAATAAGCCACACGCAGGGGGTCAGGGAAGCTGCAGTGTGACTTCCACGCCGCCCGGCACATTGCCGACGTGCATTGCCCCGCCATGCAACTTCACCACCTCTTCGACAAAGTTAAGCCCCAGCCCGGTGCTTTTACGTCCACTGTCCGGGCGGGGTAGTGAGTAGAAACGCTCACTCAATCGCGGCAAGGCGTATTCGGGAATCGGCTCGGCCTGGTTGAACACCTTGAACACAAGCTGATCGCCCTGCCGCTCGGCACTGAAGCGCAACACACCCTCGACCGGACTGAAATCCAAGGCGTTTTCCAGCAAGTTGCCTAGCGCCTGACGCAGTAAAAACGGCTCGCCCATCACATTCAAATCCGCTGAAATCCGCAGGTCGACCCGCAGTTGCTTGCGCTCGATCCGCGCCTGCTGGCCGCTGAGCAGTTCATCCACCAACGCCGCCAATGGCACCGCCACCCGCTCCTCCAGTCCCTGGCGCTGTTCAACCTGAGCCAGGTTCAACAAGCGCTCGATCAACTGCTGCATCCGCGCGCTTTCGCTGTCGATGTTGCTGACAAAACGCTGTTGCTGCGCCGCCGGCATCTCACCCTGCAGCAACTCGGCGGCACCGCGAATCGCCGCCAGCGGGCTTTTCAATTCGTGGGTCAGGGTATGCACATAACGCTCGACGTAGGCCTTGCCCTCCAGTTGCGTGCGCATGTGCTCCACGGCCACGGCCAACTGCTCCAGTTCGCCTCCCCGATAGTGAGGCAATTGGGCCCGCTGGCCTTCACTGACGGCCTGGGCGTAGCCGGTCAGACGCCGCAAAGCCCTGCTCAGCCACCACGACAGCGCCGCGCCGAACAGCAGGCCCAAACCGATCAACCCGGCGCCGTACCACAGCAAGCGGCGCTCGGTACGGTCGACGTAGGACTGCAAGGAACTGTTGGGCTTGGCCACGGTGACCACGCCGATGATCTGCCCGTTGTCGCGAATCGGCGCGCCGACGTGCATCACCGATGAACCGGGGTCGTCGGCAATGCTGCGGGTCGAGCGTGCACCGTATTGACCGCGCAGGGTCAGGTAGACATCGTTCCAGCGTGAATAGTCCTGGCCCAGCGCCGTGCCGCTGGAGTCCAGCACCACGATGCCCTTGGCGTCGGTGACGTAGATACGGTGGTTGACCTGGTTCTTCGGCAAGCCCCAGATACTTGCCGCGGGTTGCCGCTCGCCATAGGCCTTGAGCAACTCGGGCCAGCGGTTCTGATTGAGGGTGCCGGCCTTGAAGTCGTCGCGCAGGATCTCGGCCATCAGGTTGGCGGTGTCCACCAGGGTTTCTTCGGTGGACTGGCGCACGCCGGGGCGGATCTCTTCCATCACGGTGCTGAGCACGAAGTAGCCGGTCAGGCCGATGAACAGCACATAGACCAGGAAGATCCGGATCCCCAATGGCATCAGCTGTGCCCTGGGCTGTAGCTGTAACCGAGGCCTCGGTGGGTCTGGATCGGCTCGGCGTTGGCCGCCACCAGGCGCAACTTGGCGCGCACGCTTTTGATGTGGCTGTCGATGCTGCGCTCGTACCCGGCATCGGCGGCCACCCCGAGCGCATCGAGCAATTGCTCGCGGCTGAACACCCGTTCGGGTTGTTCCAGCAGGCACTGTAACAGTCGAAACTCATGCCGGGTCAGGCTCAACGGCTGACCGCGATAGCTGATCACCACCCGCTCGCCGTCGACCTGAAACAACGCGCTGGTGGACTCGATCCCCGGACGCGGCGCCATGCGCTTGAGAATCGCCCGGACCCGCGCCGCTACCTCACGCGGGCTGAACGGCTTGACCACGTAATCGTCCGCGCCGATCTCCAGGCCCACCACCCGGTCGATCTCACCGTCGCGGGCACTGAGGAACATCACTGGCACTTCACTGAAACGTCGCAGTTGCTTGCAAGTTTCAAAGCCGCTGATGTCCGGCAAGCCGATGTCGAGAATGATCAGATCGGCCGGTGTCATCCGTTGATGCTCAAGCGCGGCCGCCCCCAGGCTCAACCACGTGGTGGTGAACCCCTCGCCTTGCAACGCATACACCAGGGTATCGGCAATCGCCGCTTCGTCTTCGACAATCAGGATATGAGGCATGGCATCCAGGCCCGGCAATTGAATGGACGAACGGTGCCCCAAGGCGCAGTCGTCGTCAATCCGACAGCGGTGAATCAGCGGCGGGACTGTAGTACCTAGCAGTTCTGATAGTAGGCAACGGCTGAAAAAGCGCCGATGCTCAAGGTTCATTTTTTGGGATCCTGCATGGAGCAAAGTTGATGCCTGCTTCCTCGCGCTTAACCGAATTGTCCCGCTATCACTACGACCCGCTAGATCGCCAAGTCGGTTGCTCACTATTGAACCAGGCCACCTTCCAGCGCTTTTACTTCAAGAGTCGATTGGCCACTGAAATCCAGGGTTCACTGCACACCCGCATTTTCCAGCACGACGATCAATTGCTCGCGCAACAGAGCTACCAGAGCGGCAAGGCCAATACGGCCCTACTGGCGACGGATCAACAACGCTCGGTATTGAGCGCCCTCGACGCGGCTCAAGTTCATCACCTTACCTACACCCCCTACGGCCATCGCCCAGCGGAAAATGGTTTGCTCAGCCTGCTCGGGTTCAACGGCGAACGGCCGGACCCGCTGACCGGGCATTATCATTTGGGGAATGGGTATCGACAGTTCAACCCGGTGTTGATGCGGTTTAACAGTCCGGACAGTTGGAGTCCGTTTGGCAAGGGGGGGGTGAATGCGTATGCGTATTGCGTAGGGGATCCGGTTAATCTAACAGATCCAAACGGACACTTCACGATTCTGCCAACTTTACGTAGTTTACGACGACCTACTACGATAGCTGTAGTCCCTCCTAGTCCATTGATTACCCCATTGGCTAACACAAATCGAGCAGCGCCTTTAACGACCGTCGCGAATGTCCCAACCAGGCAGATGCCTGAATGGACGCGCATCGAACTCGTAGTGGATTTACCTCCACCACCGCCAGCTATAGGCTCAACTCCAGGTAACTTCGCGCCTGGACAAACGATATATGGTCGAGGAGGCCCCTCATCTGAATCATATGGAAGGTCGGTTGCCAACCCTCCACCAAGGCCTCATACACCTACCAGTGGAATGTATAGCGGGAGGAACAATTCCTCTGAAACAATGAATGGCCGGGCACTACCATCTACTTCCACAACGGGGGAAAATGCCGGACTCCCGACTTATGACGAAGCCGTTCCGCACATAAGCCCCGACGATCCAAACTACTCACTGGCAAGACTTAGCATTGCAATCCGCAGAGACGAATTGAGCCGAATCCGTGATCCCCACGGCAGCTTGTCACATTAGGCATTCCGAAGAACAGAGCCATACTATTGATAGGCACTCTGCTGTTTCAACAGTCCGGCTTATCCGCCGTAAAGCGCCGAGCCGGATTCACCGCTGCGCCAAATTCACGCAACGCCTTCGCCCCAATCAGCAACGGATAGTTAAAGCTGCTGCGATCAGTCAGGTTGACCTCGACCGTGCGCTTGACGTTGCCCAGGCACAGCTCCAGATCGACCACTGGCCGCTTGGTGGGTGCGACCTCTTCGTCTTCATCGTCGCTCTCTTCCGAGCGGGTCTTGATCTTGCTGATTCGCGCGACTTTGTGTTCGTAGACCTTGTTGCTCGCATCCTTGGTCGCCAGGCGGAAACGTACCCACTCCTCGCCATCGCGGGTAAAGGTTTCGATATCCCTGGCCGACAGCGAGGCGGTCAACGCGCCGGTGTCCATCTTGGCCTTGAGCACTTCACCGCCGATTTCCGGCAGCGCGATGTACTCGTAACGGCCGTACAGGGTCGGTTCGGCGGCCATGACTGGCAGGGCCAGGAGGGATAACAGTGCGAGGACGGATTTCACGTAAGGGATTCCCTGGGAGTAGGACAACGGGATTTTAGACCGCATTGGCGATGATCGTTCCCGCGCTCCCGCGTGGGAACGATCATTGCGAGTAGGTTAGAGGGGCAAAGGTGAAACATTCGTCGGCCCCCACATTTGGCCTGCGCGTCGAAGCTGCTTATCATGGCGCGCCCACGGATTGCCAAGAGTCATTTATGCGCCGCCTGCTCACCGGCTGTTTCGTCACCCTGTTGCTGTTACTCAACACCCTGGTTCTGATCGGGCCATTGCTGGTGTTTGCCCTGCTCAAACTGCTCCTGCCCGGGCGTTATCGCGACTATGCCAGCGCGGCGGTGATGTGGATCGCCGAGACCTGGGCCGAAATCGACAAGCTTATTTTTGCCCTGTGCATCCCCACCCAATGGGACATTCGCGGGGGCGAAGGCCTGCGGGTCGACACCTCCTACCTGGTGGTCAGCAACCACCAGTCCTGGGTCGATATCCCGGCACTGATCCAGACCCTCAACCGGCGCACGCCATTCTTCAAGTTCTTCCTGAAAAAGGAACTGATCTGGGTGCCGTTCCTGGGCCTGGCCTGGTGGGCACTGGATTACCCGTTCATGAAGCGCTACAGCAAAGCCTTCCTGGCCAGACACCCGGAGCTGAAAGGCAAGGACCTGGAAATCACCAAAGCGGCCTGCGAACTGTTCAAGCGCCAACCCGTGACCGTGGTCAACTACCTGGAGGGCACGCGCTTCACCCAAGCCAAACGCGGCGCCCAGCAATCCCCCTTCAAGCACCTGCTCAAGCCCAAGGCCGGTGGCGTGGCGTTTGTATTGGCCGCCATGGGCGAACAGTTGGACGCCATCCTCGACGTGACCGTGGTGTATCCACAGGCGAAGATTCCGGGGTTCTGGGATTTGATCAGCGGCGCGGTGCCACGGGTGATCATCGACATCAAGACCCGCGAGCTGGACCCGGCACTGTGGCAGGGCGACTACGAAAACGATTCGGTGTTCCGGGAAGACGTCCAGAACTGGTTCAACCAGCTCTGGACCGAGAAAGACGCACGCATCGACGCCTTGCGCGCCGAGCGTCGCTGAATCAGCTACCGGCGCCCCAGATACCGCCCAGGCTCTGCAGCAGCGTACCGGCCACACCCTGTTGGCCCAGGAACTGCAGCAGGATCGGGGCAAACTGGCCAACCATGCCACCGTCCATGCCCAGTGCGCTGAAGGCTGTATTCAGGTCATTGGTGTCCTTGACCGTGCCCAGGGCATTTTCCAGGCCGGCCGTTTTACCGGACGAACCCAGCAAGCCCGCCAGGGCGCCCAGCTCACCGCCACCCGCCAGTTTTTCGATCCCCGGCACGCTCTTGGCCAGCTCCGAATAGTCAGTGGAACTGAGCTGGTTCTTCGCCAGGCCCAACATCGCACTGGTGCCGCCAATCGCTTGTTCCGGCGTCACGTTCAGCGCGCTCAAGGCGCTCAGCAAACCGACGGCCTGCGAGGTTGGGGCCGTGGCTGCGGCCTTGTCGCCACCTTGCATGCCCGATACTGCACCCGCTACATCGTTCAGGCTGAAACCGGCGAAGACCGGGTTGGCCGCCAGAGTCATGAGCGAAGCCAAAGCAAAACCGCGTGAAATCTTCATCGAAACCAACTCCTGAACTCTCAAAGGTGCCCTTCATGGGCGACGAACCGCCATTTTGACTGAAACCGGCCCGGGAATGTTCCGCGTTCACCCATCCATTTTCAGCACTGAGATGCATAAGGACCGTGACACCCGCACCAGCAGCCGATGAATGGCACGACCGCCCAGGCTGGGCTAGCCTGTGAGCACCACGCCCATAACCCGCCCGCGCACCGCTTTCGCCTGGAGAATGACCATTTCCACCGCCGACGCCGATTCCCTCAGCCAGCTCCTCGCGCAATGCTCACTCGGTGACCGCCGTGCATTCGAGACCCTGTATCGCAGCACCGCACCACGCCTGCATGGCGTGGCCCTGCGCTTCATGGGCAACCCGGCGATGGCCGAAGACGTACTGCAGGAAAGCTTCGTGCGCATCTGGAACAACGCCTCGCGTTATCAGGCGCAGGTGTCGGCGCCGATGACCTGGATGATCAACATCACCCGCCACCAGGCCATCGACCAGCTACGCAAACACCGCGACCGGCGCCTGACCGCTCAAGAGGAACAGGCACTGGCCGACAATGCGCCTTCAACCCAGGAATCTTTCAGTAGCGACCGCGAAACCCATGCGCTGAACCGCAGCCTGGAGACCCTGGATGACAAACAGCGCCAGTCGATCAGCGCGGCCTACTTTCAGGGGTTGAACTGCCGGGAACTGGCCGAGCACCTGTCCGCGTCCCCGGGTTCGGTCAAATCCTCGGTTCGCCGTGGCATGGAACGCCTGCGCAGGTGCCTGGAGTCATGAACATTCATAACCGCCGCCTGCGCCGAGCGCTGGCCGCCGACTACGCCATTGGCCTGATGTCGGTACCCGCGCGCCGGCGTTTCGAACAGCGGCTGCTGGACGACACCGAACTGCGCAACGAGGTGGCCAAATGGCAAGAAAGCCTGGCCCGGCTCAATGAACCCCTGGTGGCCGTCCCGGTGCCAGACCGGGTATGGGCCGCCATCAACGCGCGCATCGAACCACAACACCTGCACGTACCGGCCAGACGTCCGTCCTGGAATGGGTTGCGCATCACGGCGGCGATCTGCTTGCTGTTGGTGGCGCTGACCCTGGGGCTGTTTTACCACCGCGACAACGCCCGCTACAGCGCCACCTTGCTCGACGCCAGCGCCCAACCGGCCCTGCACATCAAGGCCCAGGACAATTATCTGCAAGTCGACCCCCTGACCCTGCCCGCCGTCGCCCCCGGTCGCAGCCTGGAACTGTGGGCGATTCCGGCCGACGGTAAACCCCTCTCAATGGGCATGATCCCGGTGGGCGGCCAAGGTCGGATTGGACTGAACGGTGAACAGCAGGCACTGCTAGGCGAACCGATTGCACTGGCGGTCAGCCTGGAACCGGAGGGCGGCTCACCCACCGGGCAACCGACGGGGCCGGTGTTGTATCAAGGGGCGTTGGCAGCGTTGTAGATCGAGCATGCTCAGACTGATCATTTGATCGCTCCCATGCTCCACGTGGAAATGCCGCCCGTGACGCTCTGCGTCACCTCCCACCGCCGACCCTAGCAGTTCTGCTAGTACACAACCCCGCTCGCTTGGGCCACAGTAAAACCCTGAATCGCCGCGCCTTCCAGGGAGCCCCGCCCATGCCAACCCAGCACAAAACCCTGCTCTGCCGCTACCGCTATGACTCACTGGACCGCCTGGCCGATTGCACCCCAGCGGCACAGACCAGCACCCAACGCTTCTACCTCAAAGACCGCCTGGCCACCGAGATTCAAGGCGCGATACAGCGCTCGATCCTCCAGCACGAAGACCAACTGCTGGCGCAGCAACAACGCCAGAACGGCATGCAGGAAACCCACTTGCTCGCCACTGATCAGCAACGCTCGGTGCTGGCCATCCTCGACGCCACACGCCCCCATCACCTCGCCTATACACCTTATGGTCATCGCATTCCAGAGAACGGCCTGCTCGGCTTCAACGGCGAACGGCCAGACCCGGTGACCGGGCACTATTTGTTGGGCAATGGTTATCGGGCGTTTAACCCGGTGTTGATGCGATTCAACAGTCCGGACAGTTGGAGTCCGTTTGGGAGAGGTGGGTTGAATACGTATGTTTATTGCTTGGGAGATCCGGTGAATCAAAGGGATGAAACCGGACATATGCCCTTACGGTCAATCTTCAGTAAAATTCTGGGGAGGCCGGTTACCCGCAGGGAGAGATTACTCAGTAACTCGACACAAAGCCTGAGTTCATCACGGGAAAGCTTAAACACCCCCATAGCCTCCACCAGCCTAGCAAATTCCACCAGCACCAAAACCGATGTTTCCTACCTGATCAAGTCAGAAGGCACGATAGCTAGCATTAAAAATAAAATAGCTAGAAACGAAGCCAAACTTCAAAATACAAGGCATAACATTCTAAACTTAAAAAACCAGCCAGATAGTTACCTGGAAAGAATCACAAAAATAAATTCTGAAGAATACGGCATCCCGATCCCGTCTAGAACCTTAACAGAAAAAGACGCCCCACAGATTCAAAAAGAGCTGCGCCGTCTAACAGAACTAGAACAACACTATGAAAACAAGCTAATCGCATTAATCAAAAAAGCCGAAGCCAACCAAAAAAAAACAGATCACAATAAGAACCGATTCATAAATTAATCTGCTAATGAAAGGGCGACACACCGTTACCCTCTCTACATTTAAAGCAGATTTACGCCATATTAAACAAATTATGCGGATCAACCACAAACTTCTTCGGCGCACCCGCATCAAACTCACCATACCCCCGTGGCGCATCATCCAGGCTGATCACCTCAACGCCCACGATGTCGGCAATCTTGACCCGGTCCCACATGATCGCCTGCATCAATTGGCGGTTGTACTTCATGACCGGGGTCTGGCCGGTGTGGATGCTGTGGGATTTTGCCCAGACCAAACCAAAGCGGATGCTCAGGCTGCCCATTTTTGCGGCGGCATCCACTGCACCCGGATCTTCGGTGACGTACAGGCCCGGAATACCGATCTTGCCGGCCATCCTCGAAGCGATACATGCTATCACTTCGCTTGGTGGCTTGAATGCTTATGGATACTGCGTGGGGGCTCAGTCAGTCAAGATGATAAGACGGGACACTTCGGCCATCCGATTAAAAGCCTTTTGATATTATTAAAACCTGGAATCCCGTCACCCCTCCCAGAGTTTTCACGCTTGTTCTTCTGCCCGTCGTTTTCAGTTCACACTAAAACAGCATTGACAACTATCAGTTCTGATCGTAGCGGAAAAGTTTTTGGCACCCCAAACTGAAGACTCCTACCAATGTAATGGAGTACAACATGATAATGAAAAAACTCGCGGCAATTACGGTGATACTTTCAGCCCTTGCGGGCAACGCCTTCGCGGATATCGCAATGTGCCCGCAAAAGTCCAGCATCAAACAGCAGAAAGAAGCTGAAGGGTGGAGCTACAGTGCAATCGGGCCGAATGGCCGTCTCTGGGTGGGCGAAAACCCCTATGCGGAAGAGGAGCATCTTGAAACGTTCAAGTTCACCGGAGCGCTGTACCGGGATGTCAGCTCTGAAGGTAATACAGACGTGGTCTCCTGTGATTATGAGGGCGATGACTGGTTCGCGTTTGCGCGGCTGACGTTGTACTCCTTTAAAGACTGGGCGTCCGTGCCGGGGACAAAGTGGAAGTCCCAGTCAAATAACGTAAAGGACGGTGCCCACAAAAAAGCCAAGACCATCGAAACCTGCGAATCACTTTCCCAGAAAGAATGTGCATTCAACTACAGCTCACTGGTCAAGCCATAGGGAAAAGCAACCGCAGATAATTGACAGTTCCAACACTAAAAAAGGGCGACTGAAGTCGCCCTTTCCCCCGCCAGTTCCAGGCGTCAGGCCGCACTAAACAACTTATGCGGATCAATCACGAACTTCTTCGGCACACCCGCATCAAACTCGCCATAGCCACGTGGCGCATCATCCAGACTGATCACCTCAACACCCACAATGTCGGCAATCTTGATCCGATCCCACATGATCGCCTGCATCAACTGGCGGTTGTACTTCATGACTGGGGTCTGGCCGGTGTGGAAGCTGTGGGATTTTGCCCAACCGAGACCAAAGCGGATGCTCAGGCTACCCATTTTCGCGGCGGCGTCGACGGCGCCCGGGTCTTTGGTAACGTACAGGCTCAGAATACCGATCTTGATCATTCCCCAGCCCCAGCCCCAGCGTGAGAATGCCGCCCGTGACGCTCTGCGTCACCTCCCACCATCAACCCTAGCAACTCTGCTAGTAGGCAACCCCGATCGATTGAGCCACAGTAAACCCTGAATTGCCGCGCCTTCCAGGGAGCCCCGACCATGCCAACCCACCGCGAGACCCTACTCTGCCGCTACCGCTACGACCCTCTGGACCGCTTGGCCGATTGCACCCCAACGGCACAGGCCAGCTCCCTACGCTTCTACCTCAAAGACCGCCTGGCCACCGAGATTCAAGGCGCGATACAGCGCTCGATCCTCCAGCACGAAGATCAACTGCTGGCGCAGCAACAACGCCAGAACGGCATGCAGGAAACACGCTTGCTCGCCACTGATCAGCAACGCTCGGTGCTGGCCATCCTCGACGCCACACGCCCCCATCACCTCGCCTATACACCTTATGGTCATCGCGTACCGGAAAACGGCTTGCTCAACCTGCTCGGTTTCAACGGCGAACGGCCAGACCCGGTGACCGGGCACTATTTGTTGGGCAATGGTTATCGGGCGTTTAACCCGATGTTGATGCGGTTCAACAGCCCGGACAGTTGGAGTCCGTTTGGAGAGGGGGGGTTGAATGCGTATGGGTATTGCGCGGGAGATCCGGTGAACAGGAGTGATCCTACAGGGCACCGCCCATGGATACTTAACTTTTTAAATGGCATAAAGAAGAGGTTGGGATTTAGTAAAAAGCCATCTCCGAAAAAACCATCGCCTGCGGAAAAGACGAATGTTCCTGTTGCGAAATCAGACAAAAACAATCAGCACATGAACAGCCGCCGCCTTTCCACCCCTGAAGATCTACCCTCTATTCCGAAAAATTGGAGACACGACGAGTCTGAAATCGTCCGTTTTTATAGAGATACTTACTACAGCACCACCGACCAAGCAGTGAAGGATGAAATGCTGGACGGGCTGACAAGGCACTTCAAGTCAAATCCACCCCCTGGATACAAAGTACTCCCTGATTACGAAGTGCGATCAAGTAGTTACTGGAATTGGCGGAGCCAATTTCACCAAAGTGGTAGTTCTAGCAGCTCTAGTAGCTCTAGTAGCTCTAGTAGCTCTAGCAGCTCTAGCAGCTCCAGAAGACTTAGAAGCCCCATAACTCACATCACTGCCATTAGACAAGATTTCAAATTCCAATAACCTCATTCAAGAATGTTGAAATGGATGACCAACGCATTGATAAAGCACCAAACCTCAGGCTACGCCTACTTGCCACAGGAGCTGGTAAACCTGAAGACGTCGACCCTTTCAATTCAGTTGGTAGCAACGTAGGCCGATTGCATCGCAGTTAATCCTTAATCCGATTTCCTTGTCAGGGAGCGAACCTCATGCACATCAACAGCAAAATTCTTCTTTGCCGATATCATTACGACTCGCTGGATCACCTGGCTTCCAGTAAACCGGCAGTACAGGCCGACACCCAACGCTTCTACCAGAAACGTCGCCTGACGACCGAGATCCAGGGCGTGGTGCAGCACTCGATCATGCAACACGACGACGAACTGCTGACCCAGCAACAGCATTTGAGCGGCACAGTGCAAACCAACCTGCTCGCGACCGACCAACAGTGCTCAGTGATGAAAGTGCTCGATGGGATTAAGCCTGATGCGTTCGTCTACACACCTTATGGTCACCGCTCACCGGAAATGGCTTGGTCTGCCTCCTCGGTTTCAACGGCGAACGGCCAGACCCGGTGACCGGGCATTATCTGTTGGGCAATGGTTATCGGGCGTTTAACCCAGTGTTGATGCGATTCAACAGCCCGGACAGTTGGAGCCCATTCGGGGAGGGTGGTTTAAATGCGTACACGTATTGCGTGGGGGATCCGGTGAATGGACGAGATCCTAACGGACATACACCTATCTGGCTGAAAAGCATTCTGCGCGGGCTTGGGGTGATGAAAAAACGCGGCACTGCCAATACTGTTAAAATCACGTCGATTACAAAACCCCCTTCCAACCTAGCTGATAAAGAACATGTTTTTCTTGGCTTTCACGGTACGAGCAAAAAAAACGCGGCCGATGTATTGAGCGTAGGAGTCCATGACAACAGCAAACATATTTTTATAACCAACACCTTCGACGGGGCGAAAAGTTACGCCAGCCTACATGAAAATGGCTCAATCCTTGCCGTTTACACTAATAAATTTTAAGAGCTGCGCTCATACTCTGCACGCGGCATAGTCAAGGGCTCCAGCAATATAGAGCAAGTTAAAATCCCCAAAGAAATTCACACTTCCTTAACATTCAAAAATATAGAAAATTCAGACATAAGCTCAAACTTCAATAGATTTATGTACGAACAAGAACTTGCTGCACACTGGACAATTAAATTCCGACAGCAGTAATAGAAAATCACCAGCTACCGCAGACCCAATGCAATATCCACACTGTTAAAAAAGGCGACATTACGTCGCCCTCTTTTTCACCTCATACCCCTAAGCCGCACTAAACAACTTATGCGGATCAATCACAAACTTCTTCGGTACACCCGCATCAAACTCGCCATAACCACGTGGCGCATCATCCAGGCTGATCACCTCAACGCCCACGATGTCGGCAATCTTGATCCGGTCCCACATGATCGCCTGCATCAACTGGCGGTTGTACTTCATGACCGGGGTCTGGCCGGTGTGGAAGCTGTGGGATTTAGCCCAGCCCAAACCAAAGCGGATGCTCAGGCTGCCCATTTTTGCGGCGGCATCCACTGCACCCGGATCTTCGGTGACGTACAGGCCCGGGATACCGATCTTGCCGGCGACACGGACCACGCCCATCAGCGAGTTGAGCACGGTGGCCGGAGCTTCGTGTTTCACCCCGGCATGGCCGTGGCCACGGGCTTCGAAGCCAACGGCGTCGACGGCGCAATCCACTTCAGGCTCGCCCAGCAAGGCGGCGATCTGTTCGTGCAGCGGGGTGTCCAGGGACAGGTCGGCGATTTCGAAACCCTGGGCCTTGGCATGGGCCAGGCGGATCGGGTTGACGTCACCGATGATCACCACCGCAGCGCCCAGCAAGCGCGCGGAAGCGGCAGCCGCCAGGCCGACCGGGCCGGCGCCGGCGATGTATACGGTGCTGCCCGGGCCAACGCCGGCGGTGACAGCGCCGTGGTAGCCGGTAGGCAGGATGTCGGACAGGCAGGTCAGGTCACGGATTTTTTCCATGGCCCGGTCGCGATCCGGCAGTTTCAGCAGGTTGAAGTCAGCGTACGGCACCATGGCGTATTCAGCCTGGCCACCGGTCCAGTCGCCCATGTCGACATACCCGTAGGCACCACCAGGACGGGCCGGGTTAACGCTCAGGCAGACACCGGTGTGCATCTCCTTGCAGGAGCGGCAGCGCCCACAGGCGACGTTGAACGGCACCGACACCAGGTCGCCGATTTTCAGGTTCTCGACATCGCTGCCCTTCTCGATCACCTCGCCGGTGATCTCATGACCCAGCACCAGACCGGTCTGGGCGGTGGTGCGACCGCGCACCATGTGCTGGTCGGAACCACAGATATTGGTAGAGACCACGCGCAGGATCACACCGTGCTCGATCTTCCTGCCGCGCGGATCCTGCATTTTCGGATAGTCGATTTTCTGCACTTCGACCTTGCCCGCGCCGAGATACACCACACCACGATTGCCAGACATGCTTTCACCTCGCTGTTGTTGTTATTGAGCGGCAAGCTTCAAGCGTCAAGCTACAAGCTGACCTCAGCACACCGCTTTTACTTGAAGCTTGCAACTTGAAGCTGCTTTCAGAGAACAACCGTGCGATTGGCGTTCAAGAACACCCGCCGCTCAATGTGATACCCCACCGCCCGAGCCAGGGTCAGGCCTTCGATATCTCGCCCTTTAGCGATCAGGTCTTCGGGGTAGTGGCTGTGATCCACCGCTTCCACGCCTTGGGCGATGATCGGGCCTTCGTCGAGGTCGTTGTTGATGTAGTGCGCCGTGGCGCCCACCAGTTTCACGCCCTTGTTGTAGGCCTGGTGATAGGGCTTGGCACCCTTGAAGCCGGGCAGCAGGGAGTGATGAATGTTGATCGCCTTGCCGTCGAGCTTGCGGCACAGCTCCGGCGACAACACTTGCATGTAGCGGGCAAGGACCACCAGTTCGGCGCCGGACGCCTCGATCACCTGCCACACCTGACGCTCCTGGGACGGTTTGTCGTTGGGGTCGAGGGGAAAATGGTAGTACGGAATCTGGTGCCAGTCGGCCAAGGGCTTGAGGTCCGGGTGGTTGGACACCACGGCGACGACGTCCATCGACAACTGGCCGATGCGCTGGCGGTAGAGCAAGTCGTTAAGGCAGTGATCGGCCTTGGAAACCATGATCACCACTTTGGGTCGATGATGCGGCGGTGTCAGCTCGAAGATCATGCCGAAGGCTTCAGCTCGTTCAGCCAGACCTGCGCGGAATGACTGTTCGTCAAAGCCGTCGGGCTGACGGAATTCCACGCGAATGAAGAATCGGCCCGAGAGCCGGTCGTCGAAGGAGTGGTGTTCGGTGACGTAGCAACCCTGTTCGAACAGAAAGCGGGTCACCGCGTCTACCGTGCCGAGCACGCTGGGGCAGTCGGCGGTCAGAATCCATGTGTCTGGGGCGCGGCTCATAGTGCGGTGACTCCTGTTGCGAAACCAACACGGCAAAGGCAATACCACACTGTGGCGAGGGAGCTTGCTCCCTCGCCACAGGTGGGAATGATCATCAGGCCTGGACGCTCAGCCCGTATTCCGCTGCCGCATCCTGCAACCACAGCCACCAGTAATCGGAGAAGCTGCGACGGATCAGCAGTTCCCAGGTGTCTTCAGCGGTATGGCGAATCATCAGCTGGGACTTGGCGAACACCGTGCCCACCGCCTTGCCCACCGGGAAGTTGTTGGGGTGCACGTCATAGCTGGTGGATTTCATCAGCACTTCACGCACATTCGGGCCGCTCAGCTCGAGGAGCTGCTGACCGCCGCTGACATTGACGATGGCGATGTGCAGGTCACCCAGCGCGGCGCGCAGCTTCTGCTCGGCGGCGAACTCTTCGCCGGTCGGCACGATCAGCAGCCACTCGTCCGGTCCCATCCATTGCAGGCTGGTTTCACCTTTGCCGACCACGGTCAGGGCCACGGGCAGTTCCAGACCCAGGGCCTTGTGCACACCGGCTGCGAATGCAGGGTCATGGCCATCGCCGCGAAGGGTCAGGTGGCCCAGCAGTTTTTTCTCGCGCACGGTGACACCGGCGCTCTTGCGGCCCTTGCCCACCAGGCTGGCGAGGTCGGCATGATGCAGCGACGACTCGGCCTTGGCCCCGGTGGTTGGGCGTTGTTGGTACACATTGGCTGCGGTCATAAAGCACCTGTCCTGAATTCTGTGTCCCCCCGCGCCTGGCGCGGGGGTGATCGATTACACGTTCTGGCGATCGCCTTTCGGATCGAAGAACACCGAAGAAACGATTTCCGCTTCGATCACGCTGCCGTCGGCCAACGGTGCGAACACTCGCTCACCGAGGCGCTCCAGACCGCCCTTGACCACACCCATGGCAAACGAGTAGCCCAGGGAGTTGTGGGCGTAGCTGGAGGTCACATGACCGACCATGGTCATCGGGATCGCTTGCTTGGTGTTGAACACCAGCTGCGCACCCTCCGGCAGCCATTTGGTCGGATCGATTGGCTTGAGGCCGACCAGCTGTTTACGCTGATCACGCACGCAGTCTTCGCGATTCATGCCACGCCAGCCGATCCACGAGAACGGTTTGGTGCGACCCACGCACCAGCCCATGTTCAAGTCGTCCGGAGTCATCGAGCTGTCCGTGTCCTGGCCGACGATGATGAAGCCCTTCTCGGCCCGCAATACGTGCATGGTTTCGGTGCCATACGGCGTCAGGTTGTACTTCTTGCCGGCCTCGACGATTTTCTCGAGCACGCCCATGGCGTAGTCGGCCTGCACGTTGACTTCGTACGACAGCTCACCGGTAAACGAAATCCGGAACACCCGCGCTGGCACACCACCGACCAGGCCTTCTTTCCAGGTCATGAACGGGAAGCCGTCCTTGTCCAGGTCGATGTCGGTGACCTCGCTGAGCAGCTTGCGGCTGTTCGGCCCGGACAGGGTCATGGTCGCCCAGTGATCGGTGACCGAGGTGAAGTACACCTTCAGGTCCGGCCATTCGGTCTGGTGATACAGCTCCAGCCACTGCAGCACACGCGCGGCGCCGCCCGTGGTGGTGGTCATCACGAAGTGGTTGTCGGCCAGGCAGGCGGTGACGCCGTCATCGAAGACCATGCCGTCTTCTTTGCACATCAGGCCGTAGCGCGCCTTGCCCACGTCCAGCTTGGTCCAGGCGTTGGTGTAGACGCGGTTGAGGAACTCCCGCGCATCCGGTCCCTGGATGTCGATCTTGCCCAGTGTCGAGGCATCGAGCAGGCCGACGCTTTCACGCACGGCCAGGCATTCGCGCTTGACCGCGGCATGCAGGTCTTCGCCGTTGCGCGGGAAGTACCAAGGGCGCTTCCACTGCCCGACGTCTTCGAATTCGGCACCGTTCTTCACGTGCCAGTGATGCAGCGCGGTGTATCGCACCGGCTCGAAGATATGCCCACAGTGACGACCGGCCACCGCGCCGAAGGTGACCGGCGTGTAGTTCGGGCGGAACATGGTGGTGCCCATCTGCGGGATGGTCACGTTCAGCGAACGGGCGGCGATGGCCAAGCCATTGACGTTGCCCAGCTTGCCCTGGTCGGTACCGAAACCCAGTGCGGTGTAGCGTTTGACGTGCTCGACCGATTCGAAGCCTTCGCGGGTCGCCAGTTCGATGGCGGCGGCGGTGACGTCGTTTTGCAGGTCGACGAATTGCTTCGGCGCCCGTGCGGTGCTCTTTTCATGGGGGACCTGGAACAACGCCAGGGTCGATTCCTCATGGCGGCTCAGGGCCTTGGGCAGCACGCCTTCGACCGTTTTGAAACCGGCTTCGGCGGCGGCGCGGGCGCCCCCCTCAAAACCGTCGGCCAGCGAGTCACCGAGGCTATAGACGCCGTTGATGCCACCGACGCATACGCGCTTCTGCGGAGCTTCGCCCGGTACAAAACCGAGGATGTCTTCACGCCAGATCGGCTTGCCACCCAAGTGCGAGGCCAGGTGAACCACCGGGCTGTAACCGCCGGAGCTGGCGACAATGTCGCACTCCAGCCATTCACCCGGACTGGTCACGGTGTGGGCTTTGACATCGATGGCCGCCACGCGGGCAGCGGTCACGTGCTTGCTGCCACGGGCTTCGATCACCGCGCTGCCGGTCAGGATACGAATGCCTTTGGCCCGCGCTTCTTCCACCAGCGCACCGCGCGGGTTGCTGCGGGCGTCGGCGATGGCGACCACTTGCAGGCTGGCATCGAGCCAGTCCAGGGCCACGCGGTAGGCGTGATCGTTGTTGGTGGACAGCACCAGTTTTTTACCCGGCGCCACACCGTAGCGACGCACGTAAGTCGAGACGGCACCGGCCAGCATGTTGCCCGGCACGTCGTTGTTGCCGTAGACCAGTGGACGCTCGTGGGTCCCGGTGGCCAGCACCACGCGCGTGGCGCGAACCCGGTGGATGCGCTGGCGCACCTGGCCGATCGGCGCGCGGTCGCCGAGGTGATCGGTGAGGCGCTCGTGAATGGTCAGGAAGTTGTGGTCGTGGTAGCCGTTGACGGTCGCCCGTGGAAGCAACAGCACATCCGGGGTGGCCTTCAGCTCGGCGATCACGTTGGCGACCCACTCGGTGGCTGGCTTGCCATCCAGGCTTTCGCGGGTATCGAGCAGGCTGCCGCCGAACTCTTCCTGCTCATCGGCCAGGATCACCCGGGCGCCGCTGCGCGCAGCGGCCAGGGCAGCCGCCAGACCGGCAGGGCCGGCACCGACGATCAGCACGTCGCAATGCTGGTTCATGTAGTCGTAGGTGTCCGGATCATTCTCGGTCGGCGAACGACCCAGGCCGGCAGCCTTGCGGATGTACTTCTCGTAAGTCATCCAGAACGATTGCGGGTACATGAAGGTTTTGTAGTAGAAGCCCGGCGGCATCAGCTTGCCGCCGACCTTGCCGAGAATCCCCATCATGTCGTTGTTCACGCTCGGCCAGCCGTTGGTGCTAGTGGCGACCAGGCCCTGGTACAACGCCTGTTGCGTGGCCCGGACGTTGGGGATCTGGGTGGCTTCGGTGGCGCCGATCTGCAGCACGGCGTTCGGCTCCTCGGAGCCTGCGGCGAAGATCCCGCGCGGACGGGAATACTTGAAGCTGCGACCGATGATGTCGACGCCATTGGCCAGCAGTGCAGCAGCCAGGGAGTCGCCTTCAAAGCCTTTGTAGACCTGGCCGTTGAAGGTGAAGGTCAGGACTTTGTTGCGGTCGATCCGTCCACCGTTGGACAGGCGATTGATCTGGCTCATACCTTCGCTCCCAGAGCCTGCGCGGCCACTTTCGGACTTTCAGTCTTGTCGGTGAACTGCGGCTTGCTGCCGATCTTGTAGGTCTCGAGAATCTCGTAGGTCACGGTGTCTCGGGTGACGTTGAAGTACTGGCGGCAACCGGCAACGTGGTCCCACAGTTCGTGGTGCAGGCCGCGAGGATTGTCACGGAAGAACAGGTAGTCGCCCCACTCCTCGTCGGTGCAGGTGTTCGGATCCAGTGGGCGCGGAATGTGCGCCTGGCCGGATGCATGGAATTCCTCTTCGGAGCGCAGTTCGCCGCAGTGAGGACAGAAGATATGCAACATAGGGATTTCTCCTGTTAGTGGGCGACCGCAGCAGCGCCGTGTTCATCGATCAACGCACCGTTGTGGAAACGGTCGATGGAGAAAGGTGCGGCCAACGGGTGCATTTCACCCTTGGCCAGGCTCGCGGCAAACACGTTGCCCGAGCCGGGTGTGGCCTTGAAACCGCCGGTGCCCCAACCGCAGTTGAAGAACATGTTCGGCACCGGGGTTTTCGAGATGATCGGGCAGGCGTCCGGGGTGGTGTCGACGATGCCGCCCCATTGGCGGTTCATGCGCACGCGGGACAATACCGGGAACATCTCGACGATGGCCTGGATGGTGTGTTCGATCACCGGGTAGGAACCACGCTGGCCGTAGCCGTTGTAGCCGTCGATACCGGCACCGATCACCAGGTCGCCCTTGTCGGACTGGCTGATGTAGCCGTGCACGGCGTTGGACATGATCACGCTGTCGATAATCGGCTTGATCGGCTCGGACACCAGCGCTTGCAGCGGGTGGGATTCGATCGGCAGGCGGAAACCGGCCAGCTTGGCCATGTGCCCGGAGTTACCGGCGGTGACCACGCCGACGCGCTTGGCGCCGATGAAACCCTTGTTGGTTTCCACGCCGATGCACACACCGTTTTCCTTGCGAAAGCCGATCACTTCGGTCTGCTGGATCAGGTCCACGCCCAGGGCGTCGGCGGCACGGGCAAAGCCCCAGGCCACGGCATCGTGGCGAGCCACGCCGCCGCGACGCTGGACGGTCGCGCCCATCACCGGATAGCGGGTGTTCTTCGAGCAATCGAGGTACGGAATCTCGTCGGCCACTTGCTGGGCGTTGAGCAATTCGCCGTCGACGCCGTTGAGGCGGTTGGCGCTGACCCGACGCTCGGAGTCACGGATGTCCTGCAGGGTGTGGCACAGGTTGTAGACCCCGCGCTGGGAGAACATCACGTTGTAGTTCAGGTCCTGGGACAGGCCTTCCCAGAGTTTCATGGCGTGTTCGTAGAGGTGCGCCGACTCATCCCACAGGTAGTTGGAACGCACGATGGTGGTGTTGCGCGCGGTGTTACCGCCGCCCAGCCAGCCTTTCTCGACCACGGCCACGTTGGTGATGCCGTGCTCCTTGGCCAGGTAGTAGGCAGTCGCCAGACCATGCCCGCCGCCGCCGACGATGACCACGTCGTAGACCTTTTTCGGGGTCGGCGTGCGCCACATCCGCTGCCAGTTTTCGTGGTGGCTGAGGGAGTGTTTGAAGAGGCCGAAGCCTGAGTAGCGTTGCATAGTCATTTACTCCAAAACCGCGCTCAGCGATAAACCGGGAAGTCCGCGCACAGGGCCGCGACGTTCTTCGCCACATCGGCTTCAACGTCGGCGTCGCCGAGGTTGTCGAGGATGTCGCAGATCCAGCCGGCCAGTTCCGTGCACTGGGTGACCTTGAAGCCACGCGAGGTCACGGCCGGGGTGCCAATGCGCAGGCCCGAAGTGACGAACGGCGACTGTGGGTCGTTCGGTACGGCGTTCTTGTTCACGGTGATGTGGGCGCGACCCAGGGCGGCGTCGGCTTCTTTACCGGTCAGGCCCTGGCGGATCAGGCTCACCAGGAACAGGTGGTTGTCGGTGCCACCGGACACTACATCGTAGCCACGTTTGATAAAGATGCCGGCCATGGCCTGGGCGTTGTCGATCACTTGCTGTTGATACACCTTGAAGCCTGGCTCCAGTGCTTCCTTGAAGCACACGGCCTTGGCGGCGATCACGTGCATCAGCGGGCCGCCCTGGCCACCGGGGAACACGGCGGCGTTGAGTTTCTTTTCCAGCTCTTCGTTGGCGCGGGCCAGGATCAGGCCGCCCCGTGGACCGCGCAGGGTCTTGTGGGTGGTAGTGGTGACCACGTCGGCGAACGGAATCGGGTTCGGGTACAGACCGGCAGCGACCAGACCGGCGACGTGGGCCATATCAACAAAAAGATAAGCACCGACTTTGTCAGCGATCTGACGGAAGCGCGGGAAATCCAGGGTCTTGGAGTAAGCGGAGAAGCCGGCGATGATCATTTTCGGCTGGTGCTCGACCGCCAGGCGCTCGACTTCGTCGTAGTCGATCAGGCCGGTGTCGGTGTCGATGCCGTATTGCACCGCGTTGTAGAGCTTGCCGGAGAAGCTGACCTTGGCACCGTGGGTCAGGTGCCCGCCGTGGGCCAGGCTCATGCCCAGTACGGTATCGCCGGCTTGCAGCAGGGCCAGATAGACCGCCGCGTTGGCCTGGCTGCCGGAGTGCGGCTGGACGTTGGCATAGTCGGCGCCGAACAGCTGCTTGGCGCGCTCGATGGCCAGGGCTTCGACCTTGTCGACGTGCTCGCAACCGCCGTAGTAACGCTTGCCCGGATAACCTTCGGCGTATTTGTTGGTCAGGCCGCTGCCCTGGGCTTCCATGACGCGCTTGCTGGTGTAGTTCTCTGACGCGATCAGCTCGATGTGATCTTCCTGGCGCAACTCCTCGGCATTCATCGCCGCCAGCAGTGCATCGTCGTAACCCTGGATCTGGTCTTGCTTGCTGAACATCGCGTCTCTCCCAGCGGCGGCGGTGCGCCATTCGTCTCGGTGAGGCACCTGCCTTTGCGCAGTGCCCTTTGAATGCGATGGTATGGCCGGCTTCGAGTGGTCAAATGCCTATGGACGCCACGCAAAGGTGCGTTTACGACATGCTGTGCCGGTAGACTCTTGAACAGGGCTCAGGACAGGACCTGACGCAGGCCCAGTAACAGCAGGAAATGCACGGGATAGAGCGCGTAAGCCCAGCGCCGCATCGGCGGTGGCGAGCACTGGCGCACACCGCGCAACAGCAACAGACCGCCCAGCGGTGCGATCAGGCAGACGCCAAAAGCGACCTCGGCAAGCGTGTTGCCGTGGCGACCGGCGGCAATCAGCGCCTCCCACTCATTGGCCGCCAGACAGACCAGTCCCGGCAACACGGCGAAATACCACGGCTTGCGGATCACCAGCAGCGTCGCCAGGGGCAGCAGGACACCGAACACACCGAACATCAGTCGTTCACTGAACAGTGCCCCCAGCAGCAGCGCCACCAGCCCCAACCCGCGCGCCTGAATGTCCGGTTGTTGCCAGCCACGCGCAACCAGCAACCCCAGCGCCAGTGTAGGCAACACGTTTAAAACGCCAGGATCAGGGATATACAACCGGTAGGGTATTTCGCTCAACAGACTGAACAGCAGCAACCAGCCCAGGTAACGCCACTGACGCACGCCATCGCCAGGCACCGCGGCCGGCCGCGCCAGGTTGGCCGCCATTGCCAGGCAAAACCACGGGAACGCCAGACGCCCCGGCACATACAGCAGGTCCAGGGGCAACCCGATGTAACGCAGGTGATCGAGCACCATGCTCAGCAGCGCCAACCATTTGAGCAGATCGAGTGCCCCGTCACGTTGAGTCACGTGCATAATCGCCCATCGACTGTGTAGTTTTCTGACAGATACATCCCGTGTGCTCCCCGGACGATCTTCGGTAAAGTGCGCACCCTCATTGACCAACGAACTCTTCACCCAAGAGTCTCGACCACGGAAGCGGGCCATGACCGATAAGAGCCAACAATTCGCCAGCGACAACTATTCCGGTATCTGCCCTGAAGCCTGGGCCGCCATGGAACAGGCCAACCAGGGCCACCAGCGCGCCTATGGCGACGATGAGTGGACTGCCCGCGCCTCGGACGACTTCCGCAAGCTGTTTGAAACCGACTGCGAAGTGTTCTTCGCCTTCAACGGCACCGCCGCCAACTCACTGGCCCTGTCGTCGCTGTGCCAGAGTTACCACAGTGTGATCTGCTCGGAAACCGCCCACGTCGAAACCGACGAATGCGGCGCGCCGGAATTCTTCTCCAACGGCTCAAAATTGCTGATCGCCGGCACCGAAAACGGCAAGCTGACGCCAGCCTCGATCCGCGAAATCGCCCTCAAGCGCCAGGACATCCACTACCCGAAACCACGGGTCGTGACCCTGACCCAGGCCACCGAGGTCGGCAGCGTCTACACCCCGGACGAAATCCGCGCCATCAGCGCCACCTGCAAAGAACTGGGCCTGAACCTGCACATGGACGGCGCGCGCTTCTCCAACGCCTGCGCTTTCCTCGGCTGCTCGCCCGCCGACCTGACCTGGAAAGCCGGCGTCGACGTGCTGTGCTTTGGCGGTACGAAAAACGGCATGGCGGTCGGTGAGGCGATTCTGTTCTTCAACCAGAAACTGGCCGAAGACTTCGACTACCGCTGCAAACAGGCCGGTCAACTGGCGTCGAAAATGCGCTTCCTCTCGGCCCCTTGGGTCGGCATTCTCGAAAACAACGCCTGGCTCAAATACGCCCGCCACGCTAACCACTGCGCGCAGCTGCTGGCCGAACTGGTCAGCGACATTCCCGGCGTTGAACTGATGTTCCCGGTACAGGCCAATGGTGTGTTCCTGCAGCTGTCGGAGTCGGCCGTCGCGGCACTGACCGAGAAAAACTGGCGTTTCTACACCTTCATCGGCAAAGGCGGCGCCCGCTTCATGTGCTCATGGGATACCGACGAAGAGCGCGTGCGTGAATTGGCGAAAGATATTCGTGAAGTGATGAGTGCCTGAATCTGGCACCAGCAGCGGCAGGCGCATCCGGATTGCGTCGCGCCGCTCATCAGAACTGTTATTTCTGACAGTTCAACTGCTCTGCAACGCTGGCGTATCGTCGGAACACCTGAAAAGGTTGCGCAGTCTTTCAGGAACAAGGCCCGTCGAACATTCGGCGCAAACGCTGTTCCAGTAGAGAGCTATCAAAATGAACGATCAATCACAAGGTGTGCTTCTGACAAGTACCGCCAAAGAAGTTGAAAGAGATGAATTTTTAAAAATTGTGAACATCGGCGACACAATTAAACATCACGACAATTCAGAATCCATTGTTGTAAAAAAGGTTTTCGTGCAACAGATGTCAAATAATTACAAAATTGAGATCTCCTCAGAAAGGCCGTAAATTATCGCTCCAATGCTCCGCGTCAAAGCCCTTTAGACGCGGAGCCTTTCAGACCTTCTGCAATATCCCCGCCGCTTTATCTTACCCACTACAGCACTTCGCAGGTCCCGAAACGACCTCTGCCGACGGGTGAAGTCACTTTTGTCCGCTCGCGCCATCCATCAGGCTTCGTCTACATTCTCTGTCGAGCTCGTCCGCTCACATAACAACAATCAGGAGCGTGTACATGTCATTGCAAGGTAAAACCCTGTTCATCACTGGCGCCAGCCGTGGCATCGGCCGTGAGATTGCGCTGCGAGCTGCCCGCGATGGGGCCAATATCGTGATCGCCGCCAAAAGTGCGGAGCCTCACCCCAAACTGCCCGGGACTATCCATAGCGTGGCCCTGGAAGTTGAGGCGGCTGGAGGCAAGGCGCTGGCCCTGCAGGTCGATGTTCGCGACGAAGTCGCGGTGCAGGCGGCACTGGCCCAGGCTAACGAGCATTTCGGCGGTATTGACGCGCTGATCAACAATGCCGGGGCAATCAAGCTGACCGGGGTTGCGCACATCGAACTCAAGCGCTTCGACCTGATGCACCAGATCAACACCCGCGCCGTGCTGCTGTGCAGCCAGGCCGCCCTGCCCTATCTGAAAAAATCCGGCGGACACATCCTCAACCTGTCGCCACCGCTGAACCTGGCCAGCAAATGGTTCGCCCAGTACAGCCCCTACACCGTGACCAAATACGGCATGAGCATGCTGACCCTGGGCATGAGCGAGGAATTTGCAGCCTATGGCATCAGCGTCAACTCGTTGTGGCCACAGACCATGATCGCCACAGCCGCCATCGAGTTTCAGCTGGGCTCGCGGGAATCGTTCAAGCACGCCCGCACACCCGCCATCATGGCCGATGCCGCCCACGCCATTCTCAGCAGCGCCAACCGCAGCCTGACCGGACGTTTGTTGATCGATGAGCAAATACTTCGGGAACAGGGTGCCACCGAGTTCGAGCACTATCGCTTCGCGCCGGGCACCACCGACAAGCTGATGACCGACCTGTTCATCGACTAAGTACCGCCGATCCCGCCCTGGCGGGCGGGATCGTTTCGTTTAGAACTCGATGCGCACATCGCCTTTCGGCACGCTGCAGCACGACAGGATGAACCCTTCGGCCTCGTCTTCCTCGGTGATCCCGCCGTTGTGCTCCATCTCCACTTCGCCCCCAAGCTTCAACACCTTGCAGGTGCCGCAAATACCCATGCCGCAGGCTTTGGGGATCAACAGTCCGACCTTGGCCGCCGCCGCGTGCACGGTTTCGCCCGGCGCCACGCGAATGCTCTTGCCAGAGGCGGTGAACTCCACCTGGTGCAAATCCGCGGCGTCGACTTCCGGTGCTTCGGCAGCCTGTTCGGCTTGCTCAACCGCATCAGCGCGGGCCTCCGGTGGCGTGGCACCGAAGGATTCTTCGTGATAGCGCTTCATGTCAAAGCCACTGGCTTCGAGCAGACGCTTGACCGCGTTCATGTACGGGGTCGGGCCGCAGCAGAATACCTCGCGTTCGAGGAAATCCGGCGCCATCAATTCCAGCATCTTGTGGTTCAGGTAGCCGCGATAACCGGCCCAGGGCTCGCCCAGGCCGTGTTTCTCGCAGATCAAGTGCAGGCTGAAGTTGTCGATCCGCGAAGCCATGTGTTCCAGCTCGCGGTGATAGATGATGTCCTTGGGCGAACGTGCGCTGTGGATAAACACCATGTCGACATTGCCGTTGGTGTCGTAGAACCAGCGGGCCATGGACATACACGGGGTGATGCCGACACCGCCGCTGAGGTACAACACTTTCGGGCTCGGGAAGTCGATGGCGTTGAACAATCCCACCGGGCCGTGCACCGCCAGTTCCTGGCCCTCGTGCAGGGTGTCGTGCAGCCAGTTGGAGACCTTGCCGCCCGGCACGCGCTTGATGGTCACCGAGAAACTGTAGGGCACCGACGGCGAGCTGGAAATGGTGTAAGACCGCATGATCGGCTGGCCTTCGATCTCAAGTTCCAGGGTGACGAACTGCCCCGGCTTGAAGAAGAACATGATCGGCTGATCGGCCATGAAGCAGAAGGTGCGCACGTCCCAGGTTTCCTGGATGACTTTGACGCAACGGACAATGTGTCGGCCATTGGCCCAGGTCTGGGTGGTTACCGGGTTCAGGAAGCTGTTGGACATGCTGATCTCCACGGCCGACTGTCGGCCTCATATTGGCGATTCTGCTCAAGGCGCGAGGCGACCACTTACCTATCTACGACATTCACGTACTTATCGCGACCAGCCCCTGTATACCGGGGGTTGCGCGTCGGGAACAGATTGCATCATGTCGCCCATGGATAAGGTTCTGACCAGCGCCGGCCCCACACTCGCCTCAACAGATAAACGCTGTTTTTGTCTTGCGTAGCAACCGTATCAGCCACTATTCGCCGGCCACACCGAATGGCCATGAGGACTAAATCGATGGACGTCACCACTACCCTGAGCCTGGGCGATCCACTGGAACCCGCACGCAAGGCCACCGCACAGATGCTGCAAGAGCGCGAGCGCACGTTCTCGCTGCCACAACCGTTCTACTCCGATGACCGCCTGTTCGATATCGACATGCAGGAAATCTTTCAGAAAGAGTGGTTGATCGCCGGCATGACCTGCGAGATCCCGACCAAGGGCAACTACCTGACCCTGCAGATCGGCAAGAACCCGATCATCGTGATCCGCGGAGCCGAAGGCGTGGTGCATGCCTTCCACAACGTCTGCCGCCACCGTGGCTCGCGCCTGTGCACCAGTGACAAGGGCAAGGTCGCCAAGCTGGTCTGCCACTACCACCAGTGGACCTACGAGCTCGACGGTCGCCTGCTGTTCGCCGGCACCGAGATGGGCGACGACTTCGACATGAAACAGTACGGCCTCAAGCCGGTGAACGTGAAAACCGCTGGCGGCTACATCTTCATCAGCCTGGCGGAAAACCCGCCAGCCATCGATGACTTCCTGTCGACGCTGAACCATTACATGGAACCGTACGACATGGAGAACACCAAGGTGGCGATCACCACCACCTTGATGGAAAAGGCCAACTGGAAACTGGTGCTGGAAAACAACCGCGAATGCTACCACTGCAACGCGTCGCACCCGGAACTACTGAAAACCCTGCTCGAGTGGGACGACGTCACCGACCCGCGCGCCGACCAGGCGTTCAAGGACCACGTGGCCGATTCCGCCGCTGCCTGGGAAGCCGAGAAGATCCCTTACGCCCACGCCAGCTTCGGTCTGCGCAACCGCATCGTGCGCATGCCCCTGCTCAAGGGCACCGTGTCCATGACCCTGGACGGCAAGCAAGGCTGCAAGAAGCTCATGGGCCGCATCCAGAACCCGGACCTGGGCTCGATGCGCATCCTGCACCTGCCGCACTCCTGGAATCACTGCATGGGCGACCACATCATCGTCTTCACTGTGTGGCCAATCAGCGCCCAGGAAACCATGGTCACCACCAAGTGGCTGGTGCACAAGGATGCCGTCGAAGGCGTGGACTACGACGTGGAGCGCATGCGTCAGGTCTGGGATGCCACCAACGACCAGGACCGTCGCCTGGCTGAAGAGAACCAGCGCGGGATCAACTCCACCGCGTACCAACCTGGGCCGTACTCCAAGACTTACGAGTTTGGCGTGGTGAACTTCGTGGACTGGTACAGCGAGCGCCTGCTGAACAACCTGGGTGCAGAGCCTGCGCCATACCTCAAAGGGGTTCCTGTTCAAGGCTAAAGCAAGCCCCTGTAGGAGCGAGCCGGGCGGCGCTCCGCTTGCTCGCGAAAAACCCGAGGCAGCACTGAGCTTCTGGTTTTGCGCGTTATCGTTCACGACCTTCGTCGGAACGCCGCCCGGAGCAAGCTCGCTCCTACAGGAGTCTTGTTCGCATTAGGTTTTCTCCCGGCTATATCCTTCTCTTCCTTTAGAACTGTACGAAATATGATCTATTTCGTTCAGAGCTATACCCCCCGTGGCTCCCAGCCTTCAGCAAACAAGTTATCCACATCTTCACCCACAGCAAATGGGGACAACTGTGGATACGTGGAAATCTTTCTCCACAGAAACCGAAGAAAATCCGTGACTTATTCAATTAGCGGTTTTTCACCGGCCATTGAACATTTTTTAACCAAAACCCTGTAAGCCACGGTATACGTGGCCTGTATCGGCTCGCAAACACCTTATCCACAGAAGCGCCAACAGACTTTGGGGGCAACTTGTGCACCGTCGCCATGTTTTGTGGAAAACCCGGTCCAGACAGCAGATTTCAAGGCTTTGAGTGGCCATATAGGGGTAAAAACACGCTTTTGATTATTTATTGATCAAAACCTTGAAGAGCCCGATTCATAAGGCTCACAGCCGAGAGCGAACATCTTATCCACAGAAGCGCCAACAGAGATTGGGGGCAAGTCTTGAACAAGGGATCTCCCCATCCACTGAAAAAAGCTTGAAAAAACAACCAGTAGCACTGGTTGTTTTTCGTACAAAGGCTTGCAGGGCTTGCTGTGCAGGGGGTGTAGCGAGGGGTGAACATGTTATCCACAGAAGCGCTAACAGGGATTGTGGGTAATTATGCCTGCGCCTGTAACATTCATTAGGACTGGCGTATAGAGCCGGCAGTGTCGCCCGGGCCAGCGGCTTGCGGGTTTTCGCCTCGGGGCACCACCACGACATTTTTCAAAGGATCAGGCACCCTTCCCGGCACCTGACCAGGCGCTTGCCTGCGGAGCAAGTTCCACCCACTGGCCTCCTTGGTCGCCTCCCACAACACACGCCATCTTGACTGCCCATTGCTGGTAGCGGTTGCCATCCATGTCCGAGCAATAACGTAATTCTGTTTGACTGCACCTACCCCCGTGAGAACCTGGCTGCCAATGATCCCCACGTTAGATCCAAGCGACATGCCGGTGGCAGGCATCTGCGCCACTATCGCCGCAGGGACGCCCACTGCACGGGCCGGCACACCCGTAGCGCCCCCCCAAAAGCTCATCGCGTTGCCAATGCGCGTCAGCATGCTTTGAGGTTTTCCAGCTACGATTGCCGCTGCCGACCTGTTGATCGCCGCCCCGGCAAAGATGGTATTCAAAGCAGTCCCCACAGCATTCCCCAGCAGAGACAACCATGACCTACCAGATGGATCAACCCGGTTCATGGGTGAGCCCGAACAATACGCATACGGATTCAATCCCCCCTCACCAAACGGACTCAACCGATCCGGGCTATGAAACCGCATCAGCACCGGGTTATAGACCCGATGGCCATTGCCCAGGTGATACCAGCCGGTAGGACGCTCTTTGAGCTGCCCATTGAAGCCCAGGCCGGCGTTCATCGGGCGCAGGCTACTGGGCGAGCCATAGGCGGTGTAAGTGCGAAGGTTCGGACCGCTGCGGTCCAGCTCGGCGAGGATCGATTGTTGCAGATCGGTCGCCAGCAACAGGGTGCGTGGCAGCGCCACCGTGGTTGCTGGTGGGCGGGCAGGACGTGGGGTGTTACCGACGGTGTGCATCAGGTGGCCTCGCATCAATCCAGACGCCCCGCAGTGCTGCTGCGGGGGGCTCAATCCATGCTCATCAACCTAACAAAAGCGCGTTGAATGCAACACTAGCAGTTCTGCCAGGGCACCCTCGGAACTAGCGAACAACGCCCTCTTCAATCAGCAGCTTGAGGATCGCCTCGGCGCCTTCCTGGGCACTCACGCCCTTGAGCACCTGGCCACCGCCGCCACTGGCCTTGGCCGTGGCCGCCTTCATGCGGTCAGCACCGCTCTTGGCCTTGATCACTTTCAGACGTTTAGGCCGGGGTTTGGCCGGTTGCAGCGTGGCGACGGCGAGCAGTTCATCGTCGAGCACTTCAACGTCCTCGGCCTGCAATACCCCGCGCCGAGCCGGGCCGAACGCGCTTTGCCGAGGCTTGGGCGCGGCGTTATCCACCGTCGCCAGAAACGGCAAGCGGACTTTCAAGCGCCGCCGCTGACCACGGGGCAAGGCCTGCAGCACCAACGCCGAACCGCTTTCGATGGACTCGACCTGCGCCAGCCCCACCACCAACGGCCAGCCGAGGCTTTCGGCTAGCAGAAACGGCAACATGCCCGAGCCTTCACCGGTTTCCGCCTGGCTGCCGGTCAGCACCACCTGGGCACCTGCACTACGCAAATAGTCGGTCAATGCCGGCAACGCATCGGCGCCCGCCGGTTGTTCCAGGACATGCAACTGTTCAAGACCCATGCCCAGATAGGCGCGCAACGCAGGCTCGGCGACGTCGCCGGCATGCAACACCTGCAAGTTATCCCCAGCCAGTTGCAGACCGAGTTCCACCGCCCGCGCATCCTGTTCCGCGCGACGTGGCCGACCGGAGGTCGGGTGGGCGCCGATGGACACCAGGCTGATGATTTTCGTGCTCATAACCCTTTCCTTCCCTTAAGCCGCATCGCGCTTGGCACCGTTGCGGTAAGCCTCTACCGCCGCGATCAAGGCGTGAAGCATCTCGGCGCTCTCGCCGATCACCGACAGGTCGGCCCGCTTGATCATGTCGCACCCGGGGTCCAGGTTGATCGCCACCACCTTGTCGCAGGCGCCAATGCCCTGCAGGTGCTGGATCGCCCCGGAAATCCCCACCGCCACGTAGACCCGCGCGGTCACCCAGGTGCCGGACGCCCCGACTTGACGGTCGCGGGCCATGAAGCCGTCGTCCACCGCCACGCGGGACGCGCCTTCGGTGGCACCGAGGGCTTCGGCGGTCCTGTGGAAAAGTCCCCAGTCCTTGACCCCGTTGCCGCCGGAGAAGATGAACTCGGCCTCGGCCATGGGAATCGCCGCCGGGTCCACCGCCACCGCGCCCAGATCTTCGATCCGCGACAGGCTGCGCGCCACGGTTGTGGATAACTCCACGGGCAGTGCTTCGTGACGGGTATCGCTGACCGGTTCGGCACATTCCACGGCCGCCAGAATCAAGCGCGCGACAGGTCGCGCCAAGTCCTGCAGACCGGCACCGGCACGGCCGATGCATTGCTCATCCTTGACCTGCCAGACCCGTGTGGCCGGGCGTTCGCCCAGGGCGGCGGCAAAGCGTCGACCCAATTCGCCACCACCGGTACGGCTATCCGGCAGCAACCAGTGACGTGGGCTGAACTGGTTATCCACAGCCCGCAGGCCCTGGACCCGTTGCTCCGGTGCATATCCTGAGAATTCGTCACCCTCGAGCACCAGCAGGCGGTCGACACCGGCCGTGCTGAAGGCGCTTTCCTTGTGTTCGCCAAAGACAATCGCCAGTACCGCGCCGTCCTTGCCCGCCAACTGATGGGCCAGGCCCAGCAGGTCGCGGTCGTGGCTGCTCAAGCGACCACCGACCATGTCCGGCACCACGCCGATGTAGAACGCAGGGGCCGCCACCTGATGCAACGGCAGTTGCACTTCAACGGCCGCCGTACGCTTGGCCGCACCGCCCTGCTGGGCACCGCTGCGGTCGATCCGCTTGATGCCGTTGGGGCCGATGAAGCCAATGCCATGGGGATTCTTGCGGATGACCCCGTTGGGCCCCATCCAGCTGTGTTGCACCGGCTGCATGGCCGCGTGCAGCGGATGCAGGCGGTTACGGGCGATCCATTCGGCCCGTGGGTCGCGGCGGATAATGTCGCTCATCAGTGGGCCTCCGCAGGTTCACGTTTGGCCGGAGAGTTCGGCCGGGGCGCCGCGTCTTCGAGCAGCGCGTCGGCCACCAGTTCGGCGATGTCCTTGATCAGCGGCCGGGGCTCGACCACGCCTTCGAGCATCGCGGTGCACTGTGGACAACCCACGGCCACCAGTTCGGCACCGGTCTCGCGGATGTCTTCCATGCGCATGTCGGGAATCCGCTGCTTGCCGGGGATATCGGTGATCGGCGCACCGCCACCGCCGCCGCAGCAGCGCGAACGGAAACCGGAGCGTTGCATTTCCTTGACCTCGATCCCCAGCGCACGCAGGACCTGGCGCGGCGCCTCGTATTCGCCGTTGTAGCGCCCCAGGTAGCACGGGTCGTGGTAGGTCACGCTGTTGCCCTTGTGCTGACCGAGATTGAGCGCACCGGCGTCGATGATTTCTGCCATGTAGGTACTGTGGTGCTGCACCAGGTAGTTGCCATCGAAGGCACCGTACTCGTTTTTCAGTACGTGGAAACTGTGGGGGTCGCAGGTGACGATGCGGTTGAAGCTGTACTTGGCCAGGGTCTGGATGTTGCGTTTGGCCAACAGCTGGAAGGTGGCTTCATCGCCCAGGCGCCGGGCCACGTCGCCGCTGTCACGCTCCTCGAGGCCCAGTACGGCAAAGTCAACATTCGCCGCTTTCAGGACTTTGACGAACGCGCGCAAGGTGCGCTGATTGCGCATGTCGAAGGCGCCGTCGCCGACCCAGAACAGCACGTCAGTGGCTTTCTTTTCGCTGAGCAGATTGAGGCTCAAGTCCGCCGCCCAGTTCATCCGCCCGCCCGGGGCGAAACCGCCCGGGTTGTCGGTGGCGATCAGGTTTTCCAGGACTTCGGCGCCCTTGTTCGGCGTCGCGCCTTTTTCCAGGGTCAGGTGCCGGCGCATGTCGACGATGGCGTCCACGTGCTCAATCATCATCGGGCATTCTTCGACGCAGGCACGGCAGGTGGTGCAGGACCACAGGGTTTCGGCGTCCACCAGGCCGTTGACGATCGGTTGATGCGGGTTACCGGCGTGCTCACCGATTGGCTTGCCCCTGCCGTCAAGGGATGGGTAGGGGCTACCGGCGAACTTGGCATCCGTCCCACCGGCCAGGCCGACCACCATGTCCTGAATCAGTTTTTTCGGGTTCAGCGGCTGGCCGGCGGCGAACGCCGGGCAGGCCGCTTCGCATTTACCGCACTGCACGCAGGCGTCAAAGCCGAGCAACTGGTTCCAGGTAAAATCCTTGGGCTTTTCCACGCCCAAGGGGGCTTGCGGGTCGTTCAGGTCAAGCGGTTTGAGACCCGTAGAACGACCACCACCAAAACGTTCGGCGCGACGGTGCCAGGCCAGGTGCAGCGCACCGGCGAAGGCGTGCTTCATCGGCCCGCCCCAGGTCATGCCGAAGAACAATTCCGAGACGCCCCACAACACGCCGATGCCAAGGATCACCGCCAGCAGCCAGCCGCCAAAGTTTTCCGGGAGGATGCCTGCCACCGGCAGGGTCACCAGGAAGAACGACGCGGAGAAGGCCAACAGGCTTTTCGGCAGGCGCATCCACGGGCCTTTGGACAGCCGGGCCGGTGGATTGCGCCGACGCAGGTACACAAAGATCGCACCGACGAACATCACCGCCGACATCAACAGCAGCGCATAGCCGAGGATGCGGTTATGCAGGCCGAAACCGTGAACCAGAATCGCCAGCACCATGGACGCCACCGCACCGCCGGCCGTGGCGACGTGGGTATTGGCAATGTATTTGTCCCGCGCCACCACGTGGTGCAGGTCGACCATGTAGCGCTTGGGCATGGCCAGCAGGCCGCCGATCAGGTCGACTTTCGAAGGCCGGCCCCGGCGCCACATATTCACCCGCCGCAACGCGCCCAGAACCGCGAGGCCCAGGGCAGCGAACAACAGGATTGGAAGAAGGGTGTTCAACATCAGAGTCACCTCTGGCGAGGTGCAAGCTACAAGCTGCAAGCTGCAAGTCAGAGCAGCGGCGAGGCTGCGCTTTTACTTGCGGCTTGCAGCTTGCGGCTTGCAGCTAAGCCGTCAAAAATCCTTACAGAGCCGGAGTGCGTCATAAATGGCCGCATGCGTATTACGCTGGGCCACGCAGTCGCCGATGCGGAACAACAAGTAGCCATCGCCCGGTTGGCTCAACGACGGTTGCGGCTTGATCGCGAACAGGGCTTCGACATCCACCTGGCCCTTGTTGCGCGAGCCTTCCTTGAGCGCGTAGTAGATCTCTTCATCCGGCCGCACGCCGTTTTCCACCACCACCTGGTCGACCACCCGCTCCTCTTTGGCACCGGTGTATTCGTTTTCCAGCACCGCAATCAGCTTGTCGCCTTCGCGGTAGACCTTTTCCAGCATCATGTCGCCGGTCATGATCACTTCTTTGGGGTACATGCTGCGGTAGTAGGTCGGGAACGATGTACCGCCAATGGCCACACCCGGCTTGATGTCGTCGGTGACGATCTCGACCTGGCTGCCCTTGTCGGCGAGGAAGTCGGCCACCGACATCCCGGTGAACTCGCAAATGGTGTCGTAGACCAGCACGTTCTTGCCAGGTGCCACCTTGCCGTCGAGCACATCCCAACTGCTGACCACCAGGCCTTCGGCCGCGCCCCAGTGCTCGTTCTGCTCCAGGAACGGATGGCCGCCAACGGCCAGCACCACCACGTCCGGACGCAGGTCGAGAATGGTCGCCGCGTCGGCGGCTACGCCCAAGCGCAGGTCAACTTTCAGGCGTGCCAGCTCCAGCTGGAACCAGCGGGTGATCCCGGCGATCTGGTCCCGCTGCGGGGCTTTCGAAGCGGTCGTGATCTGCCCGCCGATGAATTCTTTTTTCTCGAACAGGGTCACGTCGTGGCCACGCTCGGCGGCCACACGCGCCGCTTCCATCCCGGCAGGGCCGGCACCGACCACCACCACCTTGCGTTTCGGCCCGGTGGACTTCTCGATGATGTGCGGCACCCCCATGTATTCACGGGAAGTCGCGGCGTTCTGGATGCACAGCACGTCCAGGCCCTGGTACTGACGGTCGATGCAGTAGTTGGCGCCGACGCACTGCTTGATCTGGTCGATCTGGCCCATCTTGATCTTGGCGATCAGGTGCGGGTCGGCGATGTGGGCGCGGGTCATGCCGACCATGTCGACGTAGCCGCCCTCCAGAATCCGCGTGGCCTGGTTCGGGTCCTTGATGTTCTGGGCATGCAGCACCGGGATCTTGACCACTTCCTTGATCCCGGCCGCCAAGTGCAGGAACGGCTCCGGTGGATAACTCATGTTGGGGATCACGTTGGCCAGGGTGTTGTGGGTGTCGCACCCCGACCCCACCACGCCAAGGAAATCGAGCATGCCGGTGTCGTCGTAATACTTGGCGATCTGTTTCATGTCCTCGTGGGACAGGCCGTCCGGGTGGAACTCGTCACCGCAGATACGCATGCCGACGCAGAAATCGTCACCGACCTCGGCGCGCACGGCTTTCAACACTTCCAGGCCGAACTTCATCCGCCCTTCGAAGGTGCCGCCCCATTCGTCGGTACGCTTGTTGACCCGTGGGCTCCAGAACTGGTCGATCATGTGCTGGTGCACCGCCGACAGCTCGACGCCGTCCAGGCCGCCAGCCTTGGCCCGGCGCGCAGCCTGGGCGTAATTGCCGATCACCCGCCAGATTTCTTCCGGCTCGATGGTCTTGCAGGTGGCGCGGTGCACCGGTTCACGGATGCCCGACGGCGACATCAGGGTTGGCCAGTTGAAGCCGTCCCAGCGTGAGCGACGGCCCATGTGGGTAATCTGGATCATGATCTTGGCGCCGTGCTTGTGCATGGCGTCGGCCAGATTCTGGAAGTGCGGGATGATGCGGTCGGTGGACAGGTTCACCGAGCTCCACCATTCCTGTGGGCTGTCAATGGCCACCACCGACGAGCCGCCGCAAATCGCCAGGCCGATCCCGCCCTTGGCCTTCTCTTCGTAATACTTGACGTACCGGTCGGTGGTCATGCCGCCGTCGGTCGCATAGACCTCGGCGTGCGCGGTGCTGAGCACGCGGTTGCGGATGGTCAGTTTGCCGATCTGGATCGGCTGGAACATTGCTTCGAAAGCCATGGCGGGTTCCTCGACTTACAACGGCTTGACGGTGAACAAACCGTCGTCGTGGCCTTCTTCGGAGCCACCGTAGACTTGTTCGGCGACGGTGCGGACCTTGCTGCCACGCGCTTGCAGAATCTGATCCATGGCACCGGCAAACCAGCCGGTGAACATGTAGTCGACCTTGCGTCCGACCTTGCCGTACACGTAGACGAACGCCGAGTGCTCGAGCTTGACGCTGGCAGTGCCTTTATCCAGGTCAATGTCCTGGATCTTGAACAGGCCCCAGCCCCGTTGCGACAAGCGCTTCATGTAGTGTTCGAACACCGCGACGCCTTCCAGGCCGTGGCATTCGGCTTCTTTTTCACACCAGTGCCAGGCGGACTTGTAGCCGGCCTTGTAGAGAATCTCGGCGTAGGCGTCGGCGCCCAGCACTTCCTCGATGCCCATGTGGTTGTTGACGAAGAAATGACGCGGCACGTACAGCATCGGCAGGGCGTCGGAGGTCCAGACACCGGTCTCGCTGTCGACTTCGATAGGCAATTGCGGGGCGATCTTGGCCATGGAAACTTAACTCCAGAAAATTCGTGGTCAGTGCTTAGCAAAGCTTTTGCTTTGCTCTTATAAACAAGCTGTGTGAATGACTTTGGAGCCGTAGCGAGCACGTCGAGAGCAAGGAAGGACCGGAGCGACAAGCGAGACAGTACGGGACGTACGGCGAGCTTGGCGCGAGGACCTGACGCAGCTATCGGCGAGCGGAGTAGGCTCCAGAGTTATTCACTCGCCCCAGACGTCTTTGAGAACGTTCACCCAGTTCTCGCCCATGATCTTTCTCACCACACGCTCGGGATGGCCGCGCTTGAGCAGCGTCTCGGTCAGGTTCGGGAACTCGCCCACGGTGCGGATACCCAGCGGGTTGATGATCTTGCCGAAGCTGGTCAGGCGGCGGGCGTAGCCTTTGTCATGGGTCAGGTATTCGAAGAAGTCCTGGCCATGGCCCTGGGTGAAGTCGGTGCCGATGCCGATGGCGTCTTCGCCGACGATGTTCATGGTGTATTCGATGGCTTCGGCGTAGTCGTCGATGGTCGAATCGATGCCCTTGGCCAGGAACGGTGCGAACATGGTCACGCCGACGAAACCACCATGGTCGGCAATGAACTTGAGCTCTTCGTCAGACTTGTTGCGCGGGTGCTCCTTGAGCCCCGACGGCAGGCAGTGGGAGTAGCAGACCGGCTTCTTCGATTCGAGGATGACTTCTTCGGAGGTCTTGGAGCCCACATGGGACAGGTCGCACATGACGCCGACGCGGTTCATCTCGGCCACGATTTCGCGACCGAAACCCGACAGGCCGCCGTCACGCTCGTAGCAACCGGTGCCCACCAGGTTCTGGGTGTTGTAGCACATCTGCACAATACCGACGCCCAGTTGCTTGAAGACCTCGACATAGCCGATCTGGTCTTCGAAGGCGTGGGCATTCTGGAAGCCGAAGAGGATGCCGGTCTTGCCCAGCTCCTTGGCCTTGCGGATATCAGCCGTGGTGCGCACCGGCATCACCAGGTCGCCGTTCTCGCGAATCAATTTCTGGCTGGCGGCGATGTTGTTGACGGTCGCCTGGAACCCCTCCCACACCGACACGGTGCAGTTGGCCGCGGTCAAGCCGCCCTTGCGCATGTCTTCAAACAGCTCACGGTTCCACTTGGCAATGATCAGCCCGTCGATAACGATGCTGTCGGCGTGCAATTCGGCTGGGCTCATCAGGCTGTCCCCTTATTAGCGATTCATGCGCCGAATCGTCTGCCGGCGCTTTGGGGTCAGCATATGCCTCGGTGCCTGTGCAGCCGGGTGCAAAAACGACAGGGGAATTGCCGAAAGCGTCAAGACACGACAAAGGGGCCTGGCCAGTGCTGTTTGCCTGCCTGTTCTTTAGCCGGCGCTTGAGCCAGAATCCGCCGCATCAATGGATGGTTCACTGGAATATGGGGCGGCGGCGCAATGAAATCGATCTTCCTGGCTTTGGCACTGATGACCACCGGCGTACATGCCGCCGAAGAGGCTGACAACAGCCCGTGCGATGCGGTCGAAAACGACATCCAGACCCTGGAATGCTCGGCCTACAACAAAACCACCGCGGAACAGTTGCTCAAGGAGAATTTCCAGGGGTTGCTGGAGCGGGTCAAAGCCCAATACGCGGACAGCAAGACACAAGTGGTCGACATCACCGGCAAACTCCAGACCGCCGAACAGTTGTGGATGAAGTCCCGGGATGCCGATTGCGCCATTGCGCCGTTCCCCGCCGCCGTGGGCAGCAAGGCCTATGCCATCGACCAGAACGACTGCCTGGCGAACAAGAGCGACGAACGATCGGAGTTTCTCGAGTCGATTGCGCAGGAATAAGGTTTACGGCGACAGTTCGGTAACCCCGGTTCCATTGGGCGCGATCTGGCTGAGCTGCGTTTGTCCGCAAGCGCCAAGACAAACAACGCGCCTCCCAACACAATCCAAAGGACTTACATGAAACTCTGCGGTATCGAAATCAAAGGCAGCGAAGCCATCATCGCTGTAGCTTCCCTTGACGGTCAGGCCCTGAGCCACGTCGCCCTGAACACCAAGAAGATCGCCCTGGACGATGACGACGAAGCCGCCAACGTCAAAGCCTTCGCGGCGCACGTCGCCTCGTTTGTCCGCGAACACGCCATCGACCGGATCGCGATCAAGAAACGCAGCAAGAAAGGCGAATTCGCCGGCGGGCCGACCACGTTCAAGATCGAAGGGGTTTTCCAGCTGCTGGACAATTGCGAGGTGACGCTACTGTCGCCGCAGACCATCAATGCGCAAAACAAAAAACACGACTTCGCCCTGCCGGCCTCGTTGAACAAGTATCAGCATGAAGCCTTCAAAGCGGCATGTTCGGCGCTGATGAAGAAGTAAAGCCCTGCACTGATCGCTCCCATGCTCCGCATGGGAGCGATCATGCCTTGGCGGTACGTCGATCCTCCCGCGGGCACCGCGCAAAGCGTGTCCGATAACTGCGGGTGAAGTACGACGGTGATTCAAACCCGCAGGCAATACTCACTTCCAGCACGCTCATGTCGGTCTGGCGCAGCAGTTGTCGGGCTTTTTCCAGGCGCAGGCCCAGGTAGAAATTGCTCGGCGTATCGTTGAGGTGCAGGCGGAACAGGCGCTCCAGCTGCCGTCGCGTGACCTTGATCGACTCCGCCAGTTCCAGGGTGCTCAGGGGCGGCTCGCTGTGCCGTTCCATCTCGCCGATGACCTGCACCAGTTTCTTGTTGCTGATGCCATAGCGCGTGGCGATCTGCATGCGCTGGTGGTCTTTGCGCGGGCGGATGCGCCCGAGTACGAATTGCTCGCTGACCTGGACCGCCAGCTCTGGACCGTGGGCCTGGTCGATCAGGTCCAGCATCAAATCGATGGACGCGGTGCCGCCGGCCGAAGTGATACGTCGGCGGTCGATTTCGAACAGTTCCTGGGTGACGCTCAGCTGTGGATAGGACTCCTTGAAGGCCTCGATGGCTTCCCAGTGCAGGGTCACCCGATGGCCGTCCAGCAGGCCGGCTTCGGCGAGGACAACACTGCCGGTATCGATCCCACCGAGGGTGACGCCCTCGTGATCCAGGCGGTGCAGCCAGTGCTCCAGAGCCGGGTCGACGAACTTCAGCGGTTCGAAGCCAGCAACCACCAATAACGTCGCGCCCTTCTTCAGCGGCTCCAGCGCCGCGTCGGCGTTGAGCGACATGCCATTGCTGGCCAATACCGGCCCGCCGTCGGCGCTCAGCACATGCCAGCGGTACAGCTCGCCGCGAAAGCGGTTGGCCACCCGCAGCGGCTCGATCGCCGAAATGAAACCAATCGCCGAGAATCCCGGCATCAGCAAAAAGTAGAAATCCTGGGACATGGAACGCACTCGGATGGCGGGTAGCGTGTGAACGTTGATACGCCACTTGCCAGCGACAGACAAGGGCACAGGTCGCTGCAGTGCAAGAGCTGGTCGCCGCTGTGCGTTTTCTGCGATGTTGAGCTGCGTAACGTGACATCACCGGCACGACAGATGCCGGACCCGACAATAACGACCTGCCGAGGATCCCACCATGAAACGACTGATCAGCAGCTGTGTACTTGCACTCAGTGGTACCGCTTTCTTGAGTTCCGGCGCCATGGCTGCCGACCCTGCCGCGTGCCAGAACGTGCGCATGGGCGTGGTGAACTGGACCGACGTGATCGCCACCAGCGCCATGACACAAGTGCTGCTCGATGGCCTCGGCTACAAGACCAAACAGACCAGCGCTTCCCAGCAAATCATCTTCGCCGGCATCCGCGACCAGCGCCTGGACCTGTTCCTGGGCTACTGGAACCCGCTGATGACCCAGACCATCACCCCGTTCGTCGACGCCAACCAGGTCAAAGTCCTTGAAGCCCCGAGCCTCAAGGACGCCCGCGCCACACTGGCCGTGCCGACCTACCTGGCCGACAAGGGCCTGAAGACCTTCGCCGACATCGCCAAATTCGAAAAAGAGCTGGGCGGCAAGATCTACGGCATCGAGCCCGGCTCAGGGGCCAACACCCAGATCAAGGCGATGATCGCCAAGAACCAGTTCGGCCTGGGCAAATTCCAGCTGGTCGAATCCAGTGAAGCCGGCATGCTCGCGGCGGTGGATCGCGCCGTACGGCGCAAGGAAGCCGTGGTGTTCTTCGGTTGGGCGCCGCACCCGATGAACGTCAACGTACAGATGACCTACCTCACCGGCAGCGACGACGCCCTCGGCCCGAACGAAGGCATGGCCACGGTCTGGACCGTCACCGCACCGAAATACGCCGAGCAGTGCCCGAACGTCAGCCGCCTGCTGAGTAACCTGACCTTCACCGCCGAAGACGAGAGCCGGATGATGCAACCGCTGCTCGACCACAAGGACGCCTTCGAGTCGGCCCGCCAGTGGCTCAAGGATCACCCGCAGGATCAGCAACGCTGGCTCGAAGGCGTGACTACCTTCGACGGCAAACCGGCTGCCGCGAACCTGCAACTGACTCACCAGTAACACCGACATGAACCACCGCTTCGCAGCCGCCGACGGCTGCGAACGGGATCGCTACGCCTCCCCATTACGCCCGGAAAATCCGGCCTGAAGGAAATCCCACCATGAACCATGACGTCATCATCACCTGCGCACTCACCGGTGCTGGCGACACGACCGCCAGGAGCCCGCACGTGCCGGTCACTCCGAAACAGATCGCCGCGGCCGCGGTGGAGGCCGCCAAAGCCGGGGCCACCGTGGTCCATTGCCATGTGCGCGACCCGCAAACCGGCAAGTTCAGCCGTGATGTGGCGCTGTACCGTGAGTTGATGGAGCGGATTCGCGAAGCGGACGTCGACATCATCGTCAACCTCACCGCTGGCATGGGCGGCGACCTGGAGATCGGGGCCGGCGAGAATCCGATGGAGTTCGGCCCGAACACCGACCTGGTCGGCCCGCTGACCCGCCTGGCCCACGTCGAGGCGTTGCTGCCGGAAATCTGCACCCTGGACTGCGGCACCCTGAACTTCGGCGACGGCGACACCATTTACGTCTCCACCCCGGCCCAGTTGCGTGCCGGCGCCAAACGCATACAAGGACTGGGGGTGAAGGCCGAGCTGGAAATCTTCGACACCGGTCACCTGTGGTTCGCCAAGCAAATGATCAAGGAAGGCCTGCTCGACGACCCGCTGTTCCAGCTGTGCCTGGGCATCCCATGGGGCGCGCCGGCCGACACCACCACCATGAAGGCCATGGTCGACAACCTGCCCGCCAATGCGGTGTGGGCCGGCTTCGGCATCGGCCGCATGCAAATGCCGATGGCCGCCCAAGCGGTGCTGCTGGGCGGCAACGTACGGGTCGGGCTGGAAGACAACCTCTGGCTGGACAAGGGTGTACTGGCGACCAACGGCCAACTGGTCGAACGCGCCAGCGAAATCCTCAGCCGCCTCGGCGCCCGTGTTCTGACCCCGGCCGAAGGCCGCAAGAAAATGGGCCTGGTCCAGCGCGGTTAATCACGTTCACCCTCGCTCCTACAAAGATCACCGAATTCATTCAGGAAATCGCCATGAGCTTTATCACCGAAATCAAAACCTTCGCGGCACTGGGCAGTGGTGTCATCGGCAGCGGCTGGGTATCCCGCGCCCTCGCCCATGGCCTGGATGTGGTGGCCTGGGACCCGGCGCCCGGTGCCGAGGCCGCCTTGCGCAAACGCGTCGCCAATGCCTGGGGAGCCCTTGAGCAACAGGGCCTGGCACCCGGCGCGTCACAGGATCGACTGCGTTTTGTGGCGACCATCGAAGAGTGCGTGCGGGACGCCGACTTCATCCAGGAAAGCGCCCCGGAGCGCCTTGAACTGAAACTCGAACTGCACGGCAAGATCAGCGCGGCGGCCAAGCCCGATGCCCTGATTGGCTCCAGCACCTCGGGCCTGCTGCCTAGCGAATTCTACGAGAGCTCGACCCACCCTGAACGCTGCGTGGTCGGCCACCCGTTCAACCCGGTGTACCTGCTGCCCCTGGTGGAAGTGGTCGGTGGCAAGAACACCGCACCTGAAGCCATCCAGGCCGCGATGAAGGTGTACGAGTCCTTGGGCATGCGCCCGCTGCATGTGCGCAAGGAGGTACCGGGATTCATTGCCGACCGCCTGCTTGAGGCGCTGTGGCGAGAAGCGTTGCACCTGGTCAACGACGGCGTGGCCACCACCGGTGAAATCGACGATGCCATCCGCTTTGGCGCCGGGCTGCGCTGGTCGTTCATGGGCACCTTCCTGACCTACACCCTGGCCGGTGGCGATGCTGGCATGCGCCACTTCATGGCTCAGTTCGGCCCGGCCTTGCAACTGCCGTGGACCTACCTGCCGGCACCGGAACTGACCGACAAGCTGATCGACGATGTGGTCGACGGCACCCACGATCAGTTGGGTAAACACAGCATTTCGGCGCTGGAGCGCTATCGTGATGACTGCCTGCTGGCGGTGCTGGACGCGGTGAAGACCACCAAGGCCAAGCATGGAATGACCTTCAGCGAATAAACCCCGAAACCTGTGGAGTTCCACCATGCCCACCCTCACCACCTACCAAACCACCATCATCCCCAACTGGGTCGATTACAACGGCCATCTGCGCGATGCCTTTTACCTGCTGATTTTCAGCTACGCCACCGACGCACTAATGGATCAGCTGGGTATGGACAGCAACCACCGCGAAGCCACGGGCAACTCGTTGTTCACCCTTGAACTGCACCTCAACTACCTGCACGAAGTGAAGCTCGGCACCGAGGTTGAAGTGCACACCCGGATCATCGGCCACGACCGCAAGCGCCTGCACCTCTACCACAGCCTGCACCGGGTGGACGACCCACTGGAGCTGGCGGGCAACGAGCAGATGCTGTTGCACGTCGACCTTGCCGGCCCCCGTTCGACGCCGTTCAGCGAGCAGGTCGCCAACAAGCTGCGGGCCCTGACCGCCCTGCAATCGGGCCTGCCCACACCGACTTACATCGGCCGGGTCATTGCACTGCCACCGGAAAAATAACACCGCACAAGGAGCGTCCATGAACACCCGCGCCGCCGTAGCCGACTTTCGCCGTTACCCAATGATCAGCCCGTTGTCCGCCGTGCACCCCCTGGCGGATCGCGTATTGGTGAAGTGGGCCGATGGCCGGACCAGCCCCTTTCATCACCCCTGGTTACGCGATAACTGCCCCTGCGCCGAGTGCGTCTACAGCGTGACTCGCGAGCAAGTGCTGGAAATCGTCGACGTCCCTGAAGACCTGGTTCCCGCCATCATCTGAACTGACCCCCAAAGGTTGGACACAACCTTTGGGGGCGTCATGGGTAAGTACACAGAGCAAGCAAAACACGCAGCAGTGCAGGATTATTGTTCCGGTAGCGCGGGTTTGAGGGATGTTGCACACC
>NZ_FYDM01000016.1:0-102135 GCF_900187415.1 Pseudomonas sp. Irchel s3b6
GAGCATTGGAACCACCTGATCCCATCCCGAACTCAGCAGTGAAACGATGCATCGCCGATGGTAGTGTGGGGTTTCCCCATGTGAGAGTAGGTCATCGTCAAGATTAAATTCCGAAACCCCTATCTGCATCTGCAGGTAGGGGTTTTGTTTTTGTGCGCGAAAGAGTGGCGATTCTCTAGCCGGCTGCTTACGTCTGCTTCCACTGCCTGATCAGGAGTCCATAGACAATCAGGTTGACCAACAGCACAAAGGCCCCCAACCCCAGTTGGATTTCCAGCGTCAGCCCGGCGGGGTATATCAGCGGCCAGACGTAATGCTCGATGAAGCTATCGCTGTAGCCGGCCTGCCCGGCGTTGTGGCGCATGAGGTTCTCCCAATGGGTCAACGGGCAGTTCCAGTGGAAGATTTCGACCAGGGTGCCCCAGACGGCCGCGGGCAAATGGCACCAGATCACTTGGCGCCATTTGAAGGCCAGCAGTGCGCCCAACAGCACGAACGCAATGAATAGTAAATGCATCAGCATCAGCCCATCGGCCGCTATTCGGTAAAACATGGGGCCTGCCTCCTTTGAACGGGGGGGAGCACCTCGCTCGGCATCCCGCCTGAGCCGGTCTTGCACCACCTATACTCAAAATACCGCCATCACAAGTCTCAGCGGCCCCAAACCGATCGAGGCGTGACGACGGCTGTCCTGTTATTACCGGGGACTGCGATCTTGAGTCTGCGTTTCCTGTGCCTGGCCTTGTTACTGATCCTGCTGCTGTTGCTGGCGGGATGCTCCACGGTGCGTCGCTCTGAGCCGACGGCGCCCATCGTGATCACGGAAGCGACCTGGTTACAGATTGACCGGGATATAGACAGCGCTTCATTGTCCTCCAGGGAGGCGGTCAGGGATTACACCCGCAAAGCCATGGGGCGCTGGCGTGAGCAAGTGTTCCGCCGTACCGAAACCGACTTCATTCCCTGGTTTACCGGCTACTGGACCCAACAGTGGCTGGGCGTGAAGGTGGGCTGGTACAGGATGAGCGCCAAGGGCGAGACGGATTCGCCGGTCAATCGACTGACGGTCTACCTGCAGGAACAGTACCACGAGCGTGTGCTGGATCCCGTCTCCAGGGTGACCGATCCGAACGTGATCATGGGCGATGCCGTGAGGTTGTACCTGCAGATGCTCAGCGCTCATATGGCCGAGATACAGGAGCAGTATGCAGTCCCCCAGGATCAATTCGACCGTAGGCTCAGCCAAGTCCCGGCCATCACCCTGGCGCCTCCTCCCGCACGCAATGCTTCGCTCTATCAGATCATTCATACTGAACCGGTCACTCGATTGCCCGCTTACACGGCGCTTGTCGAACAGGTCCGCAGTTCCAACAGCGGTGCCGGGGCAGGGCTGTCGGATGCCGGGATTTCTTCGGTGGCCAAGCGTGCAAGCGAACGGCTCGAAGCCCAGATTGCTACTCGCAGCGTCGCCAGCGCGGTGGCGGCAGCCGTCGGCCGGGTTGCCGGGGCGGTAATTTCCGTGGTCTCCCTGGGCATCGGTGCCATGTCGAATGAAAGTGATCGGCCGATCGCACAAGCGCAAATGCGCCAAAGCCTGAGCGCGGCATTCGACAAGGCATGGCTGGGCTTGATGGAGAACGAGGCGAACGGTGTGATGGCCGGGGTCAACTACATTTCCGGGCAAATCCAGCAAGGTCTTGTCGCCAACCTGTCGGTCATGCCGCAGCCTGTGCGCACCCGGCCTAACGAACCGGCCCTTCAGCGTGAACAACGCAGCGACGTTTACCAGCCAGTGCCGACTGATCAGGCCCAGCCGGCCTCAGGTTTCGCTCAATAATCGCGACGCTTACCGTGCCCCGGGGCAGCGTCCGCCGGCCGCGGCCTGGCTGATCGCGGCGGCCAGGCCTTTCACGTTCTTCTGATGTGCCAACACCAGATCGTCGATAGTTGCGCCTGATGGGGTCTGAACCGTGGTCCGGCAGTTGAGGAACGTACTGGTATCGTCTGAGTCGAGGTTTCGCAAACGCCACTGCGCGTCGACCAGGGCATAGTGCCCGGGAATCGAGTCGAAGCGTTGCACATCGACACGCAAGGACATTCTGCTGACATTGCTTGTGCCAGACAGTTGATCGGCGAGGGCGCTTTGCAGCTCTTCCGCCAGACTTGCTCCCCACCATTCGGTTTCCAGGACGGCCAGGCCACTGTTGCCCTGGCGGATGACGATCTGTGTGCGGTCGACCTGCGCCGGCACGCTGACCTGCTCGAACTGGATGCTGGCCGCACTGCGGGTTGCCGATGCCGGCTGGGCCGGAATCAAAGTGTGGTAATGCACCGGGTCGCTGCTGCAGGCTGCCAACATCAGCAGCGCACCGACCAACCCAACTCTCAACGACAAAGACATGGACGCACTCCTGTGGTCAGCGGTTCGAAGACGGTTGCAGGTTTGGCGGCGTGGCGTCTTTTTGACGTCCGCGCAGCAAGGATTCCGGATGCCGGCCCAGGTAGTCCGACAATTCGCGTAGAGAGCGTGACATGCGTCCGAGTTCTTCCAGGGTCTGGGTCAACTGTTCGCGCTGCGGAGAGTCTTCGGCGAGGGTCGAGTTGGCCGATTGCAGCGTCTTGCTCACCTCCTGCAAGGTGTTCTCCACTCCCGGCAAAGTCTGGGTGCTGAACTGTTTGATGCCTTTACGCATTTCCGTGAGGTTGCCATCCAGGTTGTTGGCGATGCGCTCGATCGGCAGCTTGTTGATCTTGTCGACCATCGCCTGCAATTGCTCCTGCAGCAGTTCCAGGCTGGCCGGCACGGTTGGAATCATCACGGGACGAGCATTGAGGTCGAAGGCAACTTTTGGCGCCTTGGGGAAGAATTCCAGGGCGATGTACAACTGCCCGGTCAACAAGTTGCCGCTACGGGCCTGGGCGCGCAGGCCATTGTCGACAAAGGTGCCCATGAGTCGTACCGATGCGGCTTCGTCGTCAGGGTTATGCTCCAGCGCCTTGAGCATCTTCAGATGGGCTTGCCCCAAACGTTTGGGATAGATCACGATGCCGACATTAATCGGGAACGTGCGGGCTTTTTCGTCGAAATCCAGGTTTATCGCCACCACTTTGCCAATTTCCAGCCCCTGGAACTCGACGGGCGCATCCACCTTCAAACCGCGCAAGGCCTGATCGAAACGCAGGACGAGGAACTGCGGCTTGCCATTGGGCGGGGCGAGGGCGGTCGCCTGGTCCTCGAACAGCTCATAGTTCCGATTTTCTGCGGCGCTCTTGTCACCGGGGCTGTAGTTCGGGGCGCGGAAGGCAATGCCGCCGAGCAACATGGCTGACAGCGACTCGGTCTTGACTGCAAAGCCGTCGGCCCCGACATTGATGTCGATGCCGCTGGCATTCCAGAATCGGGTGTTTTCGGTGACATGCACGTCGTTCGGTGAATTGACGAAGATTTCGATGTTCACGCCATTGCCGTCGGCGTCCAGTGCATAGGCAACCACCTGGCCCACCGGGATCTTGCGGTAGTAGACGGCCGAACCGATGTCCAGCGACCCGAGGTCCTGGGCATGCAGCATGAAGCGCTTGCCGGGTTCGCCATAGGTAATGGTCGGAGGGGCTTCGAGCCCGGTGAAGACCCGGGCGCGGGCATCGGATTGCCCCGCGTCGGCACCAATGAAGTCACCTGAAAGCAAGGTGTCGATCCCGGACACCCCGCCCGCGCCAATGCGCGGTCGTACGACCCAGAACTTGGAGTCCTCGCGGGTGAAGGATTCGGCCTGTTTCGACAGTTTTACCGTGGCGTTGACGCTCTTCTGGTCATCGCTCAACGCCACATCGGAGACATGGCCGATCACCACGTTGCGGTATTTGACCTCGGTCTTGTTTGCCGTCAGGCCTTGGCCGGTCTTGAAATTGAGGGTGATCACCGGCCCTTGTTGCATCAGGTTGTGCACCACCAGGGAGAGCCCGACCAGCACCGCAACGATGGGCACGATCCACACCAGGGAAACGCTCCAGCGGCGGGTCTTGACGTTGGCTTTGCCGGGCTGCGGCTGCCCCTCAGTGGCTTTCGATTCCATCCATGACCTCCTCGGATTGTGGGTTGTCCCAGATCAGGCGCGGGTCGAAACTCATCGCCGAGAGCATGGTGAACACCACCACCATGCCAAAAAACAGAATGCCAGGTCGCGGCTCGATATCACCCAATGCCTGGAACTTCACCAGGGCGGCGACCAGCGCAACCACAATGACGTCGAGCATCGACCAGTAGCCGATCAGCTCGACGAAACGATACAGCTGAGAACGTTCCTTGCGGGCCCAGAGGCTGCCCCGCTGGGCGGTCACCAGCAGCAGCGTGAGGGCGACAAACTTGATGCCGGGTACCGCGATACTGGCAATGAAAATAATCAGGGCGATGTCCCAGGCGCCATGCTCCCAGAATTCCAGCACGCCACCGATGATGGTGCTGTCGGAACCACTGCCGAACATGCTGGTGTTCATCACTGGCAGCAGGTTGGCCGGGATGTAAAACACCAGTGCCGCGACCAGGAACGCCCAGGTGCGGGGCAGGGAGTTGCTCTTGCGCCTATGCAGGGGCGCTCCGCAGCGCTCGCACACAGGGGGCTGGTCGGTCATGTCGCAGGCCAGGCCGCAGCTGTGGCACAGGCAAAGGTTGAGATCGCGGGCTTCGGGCGGGCTATTCATAGGCAGTCCCACAGTTCACGAACGTCATGTCCGGCGATGCGGATCAGCAACAGGCTCAACACTGCCAGGGCAAACAGGCCGATGCCGGGGATCACGTCCAGCAACCCGGCCAGTTTGAATACAGCCACCATGGCCCCCAGCAGGCAGACTTCCAGCATGCTCCAGGGCCGCAAGCTCTCCAGCCAGCGCATGCACAGCTTGAACGCCGGTGCGCGCCTGGATGTCAGCGCGAAACTCAGCACCCAGATCAGCAACAGCAGTTGGAACACGGGCGCGATGATGATGGAAATGGCCGCGACCAGGGCGATGAAGGTAATCGGGCCGTCACTCAGGGCCACCACCGAATCCCAGAGGGTGGCACTGTTTTTCAGACCTTTGAGGCTGATGCTCATCACCGGGTAGAAATTGGCGAACATCCACAGCACGGACGCGGTCAGGGTCAATGCCAGGCGTTGTTGCAGGGTCATCCCGTTGTAGCGCTGGAGCACCCCGCCGCAGCGTTGGCACAGGGCGGTCTGGTGTTTGGCGAGCACGGCTTTTTCATACACGGCATCGCAATGCTCGCAAATGATCAGGTGGTCGTTGCTGGCCATGGTTCACACTCAAGAAAAAAGCCGGACGTGTCAGGGGGTTAACTGAATATAGAAGCGCCTTGAGATAGAGCAAATATAAAGTTCAGTGCACAACAATAGAGGCGTGTGTTTACCGTTTCGGTACACTGAAACGAAATACTGCGCACGACCGAAACCGGCGGCACGCAGCGACGCGATTGGGCGCAGGGGCGAAAGCTACTCGCCGCGAATGTACTGTTCCAGCTGGCGGATCAGTTCGGCCTGCTCGGCAATGGCTTCCTTGACCAGATCGCCAATGGACAGCAACCCCAGCAATTGGCCGTTTTCAACCACGGGCAAGTGACGCAGGTGTTTGTCGGTCATGATGCTCATGCAGGTTTCGACGGTCTGATGGGAATCCACGGTGATCACCGGTGAGTTCATGATCTCACTGACTGGGGTGCCCACCGAGGAGCGGCCCTTGAGCACCAGCTTGCGCGCATAGTCACGTTCGCTGATCACGCCGACTATCTTGCCGTCGTCCATTACCGGCAGCGCGCCTACGTTCTTCGCGGCCATCACCATCAACGCTTCCAGCACCATTTGATGAGACTTGATGGTGTGGACCTCCTGATTGTGACTGGCTTTTAACTTGAGCAGTTGCGCGACGGTCTTCATGGAGGTCTCTCCGCTGTTGTCTGTGTTAGAGGACGGCCTATACAGAATCGTAGACGCAGGCTAATGGAGCAAGGGGGCAAAGCGGCATTTACACAATCTAAATGCGTCATCGGCTGCGTTCGGGGCGCCTGCGGCTGGAAAGCACAGACAAAAAAGCCGCTGATAACCGGTTCAGGCTATCAGCGGCAGTGCAAGGCAACTTAGCAGTAGCGGTCGATCACGCTGACGTCTGGCCGGGACTGCAGGTTCTGCCATTCCTGAGTCAGGGTGGCCAGTACGCGGCCGACGAAATCTTTGTCCGCGGCGGCTTTCTTGCCAACATAACCCTGGCCGCGACGGTACATCTTCAGTCGGGCACGCAAGTCACGCTTGTTCTGTTCGAACTCGGCTTCATGGGCATGGGGCGACAGGCAGTCGATATGCACCTGGCCAGATTCGGCAATCCACAGGATATGGCTGTCATGGCTGTCTTTGTGCGCGGCGAACATACGAGCCAGTTCATCAATAGTCGGTTGTTTGTTCAGATTCATGTTAAAGCCCCTTGACCAATGTTTGATCTGTCTAGTTGATTCGCTAATTCACTTCTCTACTTCGGTAAGTTGATATCTGGTACCGAAACCAGGGCGACAGTGGTTGTCTGCCGAATATCGGCAGGGCCTTGAGCAGGATGCATGTAGTCTTGCCGAGAAACTGCTACGTACTGGCGTCACAACGGGGAGAAGCAGCGATTACCTGGATGTTGTTGCCCGATACAAACCTGCTCGGTCACAAGCCATCTTGAAGAGTATTCGCCAGCGCTTCCGGTCCTGCAGGGACGTTCATGCCGGGTCAGTTTCATCAATCTGCCTTGTGGGCAGTACACATCCGGGAGCAGCTCGGCGGTCAGTCGAGCCTTTTCACAACACTTTTGCCTACGCTCCCGATCGGGGAGACGTCCGCATCATGCAAGGGGAAAAACAACTCGTCAACGGTTTTGTAGTGAAAAATTTCATTCACTACAAAAATAATCCCGGCACCGAACCGGAGCGGTTTAACCTTGTCCTACAATCGCTTGCGTGACTCAGGTAAAGGCAGCCCTGAACATCGATGGCGGGTAGAATCGAAGGTTCAGATCATCTTCGAGGTTGCAGTGGTGGACTTACAGCAGGGCTTCGTCTTGACTCGGCATTGGCGCGATACCCCGGCCGGCACGCAAGTCGAGTTCTGGTTGGCGACCGATGCCGGTCCACGGCTGGTGCGCTTGCCCGCGCAGCCGTCGGTGGCGTTCATTCCCGAGCAGTACCGCGAGCGGACCCTGGAGCTGGCGCGCGGCGAGCAGGGTGTCGAGTTGCGGCCGCTCGGGTTGCAGGATTTCCAGCACCGGCCAGTGTTCGGCCTGTATTGCCAGCAACATCGCCAGCTCATGCACCTGGAATCGGTACTGCGCAGGGCCGGCGTGGAGGTCTTCGAGGCGGACATTCGTCCACCCGAGCGTTACCTGATGGAGCGCTTCATCACCGCCCCCGTGTCATTCACTGGAACGCCTGACGCCAGCGGCCTGTTGCTCGATGCCCAGCTCAAGCCGGCCCCGGATTATCGGCCGCGCTTGAAGTTGGTCTCGCTGGATATCGAAACCACCGAACAGGGCGAGTTGTATTCGATCGCCCTGGAGGGTTGCGGTCAGCGCCAGGTGTACATGCTCGGAGCGCCAAACGGTGACGCCACCCAGGTGGACTTTGCCCTGGAGTATTGCGACTCCCGAACCCTGCTGCTGAAACAGCTCAACGCCTGGTTTGCCCGGCACGATCCCGACGCCATCATCGGCTGGAACCTCGTGCAGTTCGACCTGCGCGTCTTGCACGAGCATGCCCGGCGCCTGGCGGTGCCGTTGCGCCTGGGACGCGGTGGCGAGGAAATGCAGTGGCGCGAACACGGTTCGGGCAATAACCACTTCTTTGCCGCGGCAGCGGGACGTCTGATCATCGATGGCATCGAGTCCTTGCGTTCGGCGACCTGGAGCTTTCCTTCGTTCAGCCTGGAAAACGTCGCGCAGACGCTGCTGGGAGAGGGCAAGTCGATCGACAACCCGTACCAGCGCATGGATGAAATCAACCGCATGTTCGCCGAGGACAAGCCGGCCCTGGCGCGCTACAACCTCAAGGACTGCGAGTTGGTGACGCGGATCTTCGACAAGACCGAGCTGCTGACCTTCCTGCTGGAGCGCGCCAGCGTCACCGGGTTGCCGGCCGACCGTAGCGGCGGCTCGGTGGCCGCGTTCACCCACCTCTATATGCCGTTGATGCATCGCCAGGGTTTTGTCGCGCCGAACCAGGGCGAGCGGCCGCCCCAGGCCAGTCCCGGCGGCTTTGTCATGGATTCGCAACCCGGTTTGTACGAGTCGGTGCTGGTGCTCGATTACAAGAGCCTGTACCCGTCGATCATCCGCACCTTTCTGATTGACCCGGTGGGGTTGGTCGAAGGCTTGCGTCACCCCGACGACAGTGAGTCGGTGCCGGGCTTTCGGGGGGCGCGCTTCTCGCGTACCCGGAACTGCCTGCCGGCGATTGTCGCCCGGGTCGCCGAGGGTCGGGAGGCGGCCAAGCGCGAACACAACGCGCCCTTGTCCCAGGCCTTGAAAATCATCATGAATGCCTTCTATGGCGTGCTGGGCTCCAGTGGTTGCCGGTTCTTCGATACGCGCCTGGCGTCTTCGATCACCCTGCGCGGGCATGAAATCATGCAGCGCACCCGGCAATTGATCGAAGCCCAGGGCCATACGGTGATCTATGGCGACACCGACTCCACCTTCGTCTGGCTACGGCGCGCCCATGGCCAGGAAGAAGCGGCGCAGATTGGCCGCTCGCTGGTGGCCTACGTCAACCAGTGGTGGCGTGAGCATCTGTTGAGCGAGTTCGGCTTGCACAGCGTGCTGGAACTACAATACGAAACCCATTTCCGACGCTTTCTGATGCCGACCATCCGTGGCGCGGAGGAGGGCAGCAAGAAGCGCTATGCAGGCCTGGTGACCCGTGCCGATGGCACCGACGAGATGGTCTACAAGGGCCTTGAAAGCGTGCGCACCGACTGGTCGCCGCTGGCCCGACAGTTTCAGCAAGAGCTCTACCTGCGGATTTTCCATCGGCGGCCGTATCAGGACTATGTGCGCGAGTTTGTGCGGGCGACGCTGGCGGGTGAGCACGATGAGTTACTGATCTATTGCAAGCGCCTGCGCCGGCCGCTGGACGACTATCAGCGCAACGTGCCGCCCCATGTCCGTGCCGCGCGCATCGCCGACGAGTACAACGACCGGCAACACCGGCCGCGCCAGTACCAGCGCGGCGGCTGGATCAGTTACGTGATCACGGTCGCGGGGCCCGAACCCCTGGAGACCCGCAGCGCACCGATTGACTACGACCACTACATCAGCCGTCAGCTGCAACCGGTGGCTGACGCGATCCTGCCGTTTGTCGACGACGACTTCAGTACCCTGATCGGTGGCCAACTGGGCTTGTTCTAAGCCTCAGACCATCGCCAGCCGCTGCTTGCGGGTGGGCGCCGCGAAGGCCAGGTCCAGTGCCTGGAAGTCCGCTGGGTCGAGTTGCAACGCGCCAGCGGCGGCATTCAACCGCACGTGTTCGGGGCGGACCGCTTTGGGGATGGCGATCACGCCCTCCTGAGACAGCAACCAGGCCAGCGAGACTTGCGCCGGGGTGACGCGATGACGTGTGGCGATCGCCTTGAGTGTCGGCTCGGCCAACAGGTTGCCGGCCTGGGCAATCGGGCAATACGCCATCAACGGCATGCGCTGCTGCTGGCACCAGGGCAGCAGATCAAACTCGATACCGCGCTCTTCAAGGTTGTAGAGCACCTGATTGGTCGCGCAGTCGGTGGAGGGCAGCTCGCCCATGTCCGCGACATCGAAATTGGACACGCCCCAGCGGCCGATCTTGCCATCTTCACGCAAGCGCTCGAAGGCCTCGACGGTTTCCTCAAGGGGATACTGACCCCGCCAGTGCAGCAGATACAAGTCGATGTAGTCGGTGCCCAAGCGCCTCAGGCTGCGCTCACAGGCTTGGGGAATACCCCTGCGGCTGGCGTTATGCGGGTAGACCTTGCTCACCAGGAATACCTGGTCACGTACACCGGCAATGGCTTGGCCCACCACCTCCTCGGCACCGCCTTCGGCATACATTTCGGCGGTGTCGATCAGGGTCATGCCCAGGTCGATGCCGGTACGCAAGGCATCGATTTCGCGCCTGCGCTGGTGCCGGTCTTCGCCCATGCGCCAGGTGCCCTGGCCGATGACGGGGACCGATACGCCGGCCAGTTCAAGTGTTCGCATGACCATCTCCAGGTTGTATGGGCGCGAGCGGCCGATCCGGGTCCGAGTGCTCGCGATGGACGCTAACGATAGCCCAGTTCAGGCACAAAATTGACGAACCTGCGAAAGCGTCCTTTCATTGAACTGTCCTGCCGTTCACCGGAACGGCGGCCGCGCATGCAGCGCGCCACTCGGGAGTGTGATGATGAAGCGTCAAGCACGAGCCTTCTGCCTGTTGATCGCAACCATGACCCTTGGCGCGCAGGCTGAGGACGCGCCCCCGGCGGACGATTCCGCGCCTCCCCTGAACCCCCACGTAATCGACAAACTCATTGATGTAGGGGACTACCTGCGCAGCCTGCCCAAATTCGAGGTCAACGCCGAGGTCACGCGCGATACCGTGCTGGACTCCGGGCAGAAAATCCAGACTGGCTCGCGAACCACGCTGAAGGTGGCGGGGCATGACCGCCTGTACGCCAAGGCCGATGGCGACACGCAAACCCGGGAGTTCTTCTACGACGGCAAGCACCTGACACAGTACTCGCCCTATCTGAAGTACTACACCACCGTGGATGCACCGGCCACTGTCAGCGAAACCCTGCACAAGATCGAGCAGCACTACGGTATCCAGGTGCCGACGGAAGACCTGTTCCTCCTGGGCCGCGACCAGGCGCAAATCGACGCACTCAAGAGTGCGATCTATGTCGGGCCCTCCTACATCAAGGGCACGTTGTGCGATCATCTGGCGTTCCGCCAGGCGGGTGTCGACTGGCAGCTGTGGATCACCCGTGCCGACAAACCCTTGCCCTGCAAGCTGGTGATCACCACCACCGACGTGGCGAGCTTTCCGGAGTACAGCGCGGTCTACAGCTGGAACCTTACCCCGAAGATCACCCCCTCGGCGTTCACCTTTACGCCGCGCAAGGGTGATGTCGCCATCCCCTTGAAGAAAGCCAGCCAATAGGGGGGCAGGATCATGTTCAGAATTCCTCCATACGCGGTTCTGATGTCTCTGCTGGCGACCGCAATGCTGACCGTCGGTGTCGCTGAACTGGTCGACGCCCGTCAACTGCGCGCCCAGGGCGGTGCCCGGTCGTCGGTCAACCGGGCGCCGCCGGCGCACGCCCCGCGAGCCCAGCGAGCCCACACCAGCCAACGGCTCAATACCAGTCAACGGATCAATACCAACCAGGGTGTTCGCGCCAAACAGCGGATCAACCCCAACCCGCAGCTCAGCAGCGGCCAGAGGGTCAGCACCCCGAGGGCCAAGACCGCCCAGCGCACCAACACCAACCAGCGGGCCAGTACCGGCCAGAGAGCCAACACCGATCAGCGGCTCAGCACCGCCCAGCGCGACGAGGCCAAACAACGTATCGATCAGGCCAATGTGGGGAATCAGGTCAACTCAGGCAACCGTGTGAATGCCGGCAACAACGTCGGTAACCGGGTGCGGGTCGACAACAGTGAACGCAACGTCAACAAGACTCGCGATGTGAATATCGATAGCGAGGGGCACGGCGATTACGATGACGACGATTATGATCACGATTATGACGATGACGATGATTACGACCATCCGCTCGCCATGGCCGCAGCCATCACGGCTACGGTCGTGGTCACCGCGGCGGTGGTGGGTTCGGTCATGCGCCCGTCGGAAATGCCCAGCGACTGTGTGCAGGTGACGCGCAACAACACGGCGTACATGCAATGCGGATCGACCTGGTTCCAGCCACAGTACCAGGGCAGTAATGTGAGCTACGTGGTGGTCAACGCGCCATGAGCGATGCCGGAAAAAAGGCGTCCTGGGGGGGAATGCGGGCACTCACCCCTGGACGCCTGAATCACCATGACCGAGGGAGCCTGGTGAGGCCGTTCGTGATGCCGCGGCGGTGGTAAGGCGCCCTGTGAACGGTGTTGCAGACTGCGCCCCCGACGGGCGCAGTGGGTTACTTGCCGAGCTTGACCCGGGTCCAGCCGCGGGTCACCACTCGTTGGGTCGCGATGGGCATGTCCGGGATGGCGTACAACGTGGCCATCACGGCCTGGGGCGGGTACGAACCCGGGTCGTCGCGGATCGCTTCATCCACCAGTGGCGTCGCCGCAGCGTTGGCGTTGCTGTAGCCGACGTTGTTGGTGATCTCGGCCATGATGTCCGGGCGCATCAGGAAGTTCATGAACAGGTAGGCGTTGTCGACATTGGTCGCATCGTGCGGGATGGCGACCATGTCATAGAAACTGCCGGCGCCTTCTTTGGGGATGCTGTAGTCGACCTTCACCTTGTTGCCGGCTTCCCTGGCCCGGGCCTTGGCTTGCAGCACGTCGCCGGAGTAACCGACCGCGACGCAGATGTTGCCGTTGGCCAGGTCCGAGATGTACTTGGACGAGTGGAAGTAGGCCACTGACGGGCGAATCTTCATGAACAGCGCTTCGGCCTCGGCGATCTGCTGCCTGTCCCGGGTGTTCACCGGGTAGCCCAGGTAGTGCAGGGCGGCCGGCAGCATTTCGGTGGGCGAATCGAGGAAGCTGATGCCGCAGGCTTTCAGCTTGGCCGCGTTTTCCGGTTTGAACAGCAGGTCCCAGGAGTTGGTAGGGGCATTGCTACCCAGTACTTCCTTGACCTTGTCCGGGTTAAAGCCAATGCCAATCGAACCCCACATGTAGGGGAACGCGTGGCCGTTGTCCGGATCGCTGGCCGAGGCGTTCTTGAGCAGCACCGGGTTGAGGTTTTTCCAGTTGGGCAGCTTGGACTTGTCCAGCGTCTGGTAGACGCCGGCCTTGATCTGCTTGGCCAGGAAACTGTTGGACGGCACCACGATGTCGTAACCCGATTTACCGGCCAGCAGGCGGGCTTCCAGGGTTTCATTGCTGTCGAATACATCGTAGGTCACGTTGATCCCGGTCTCGTCTTCGAACTTCTTGACGGTGTCCGGGGCGATGTAGTCGGACCAGTTGTAGACGCGCAGAACCTTGTCATTGGCCTGGGCGCCCGTGGTGATTGCGCCCAATAAGGACAGTGTCAGCAGAGTCCTGCCAAACATTTTCATCGGTACAACTCCATTTTCTTTTTATACAAATGACGTAAAGCGTTTGAGGCGAGACGGTCTCAGGCTCAATGTAAAAGTGCAGTGAACACAAAGCCTGGGGCGAGGGGGCAAGCCCCCTCGCCACAAGGCACTAGGCCGTCGCTCCTGCCAGTGGCCGGGCGGGTTGCTGCCAGGATTCGTTGGCGGTCTGGTCCATGGCATCCTGGATCGCCCGCTTGCGATTGGCTTCGGCCTTGCGGCTGAAGTACCAGACCATGAAGGTCACGATCGATACCGCCAGCAAAATCAGGCTGGCCACGGCATTGATCTCGGGCTTCACGCCCAGGCGCACCGCCGAGAACACCTCCATCGGCAAGGTGGTGGAACCCGGGCCGGACACGAAGCTGGCGAGCACCAGGTCATCCAGCGACAGGGCGAACGACATCATGCCGCCCGCCGCCAGCGACGGCGCGATCATCGGGATGGTGATCAGGAAAAACACCTTCAACGGGCGTGCCCCCAGGTCCATGGCCGCTTCCTCGATGGACAGGTCCAGCTCACGCAAGCGCGCCGAGACTACCACCGCGACATAAGCGGCACAAAACGTGGTGTGGGCAATCCAGATGGTGACGATGCCACGCTCCTGCGGCCAGCCGATCATTTGCGCCATGGCCACGAACAGCAGCAACAGCGACAGGCCGGTGATTACTTCCGGCATCACCAGGGGCGCGGTCACCAGGCCGCCGAACAGCGTGCGGCCCTTGAAGCGGGTCACCCGGGTCAGCACAAAGGCGGCCAGGGTGCCCAGCGCCACCGCTGCAATCGCGGTGTAGCAGGCGATTTCCAGGGAGCGCACCACCGAGCCCATCAACTGGCTGTTGTCCAGCAGGCCGGCATACCACTTCACCGACCAGCCGCCCCAGACCGTCACCAGCTTCGAGGCGTTGAACGAGTAGATCACCAGGATCAGCATCGGCAGGTAGATGAACGTCAGGCCGAACACCAGCATCAATCTTGAAAAACCGAAACGGTTCATGCCCGTCCCTCCATCTCTTTGGCTTGGCTGCGGTTGAACAGCAGGATCGGCACAATCAGGATTACCAGCATGATCACCGCCAGCGCCGAGGCTACCGGCCAGTCACGGTTGTTGAAGAACTCCTGCCACAGCACGCGGCCGATCATCAGGGTCTCCGGGCCGCCCAGCAGTTCCGGAATCACGAACTCACCCACCACCGGGATGAACACCAGCATGCAGCCTGCGATGATGCCGTTGCGGGCCAGCGGCACGGTGATTTTCCAGAAGTTGTTGAAGTTGCTCGAACCCAGGTCCGAGGCGGCTTCCAGCAGGCTGGCGTCGTGCTTGACCAGGTTGGCATACAGCGGCAGCACCATGAACGGCAGGTAAGCGTAAACCACCCCGATATAGACGGCCGTGTTGGTGTTGAGGATCTCGATCGGGTGCGACGTCAGGCCGGTCCACATCAAAAACCCATTGAGCAGGCCGTTGTTGCTGAGGATGCCCATCCACGCATACACGCGGATCAGGATCGCAGTCCAGGTCGGCATCATGATCAGCAACAGCAGGACGTTCTGCGTTTCTTTGCTGGCCTTGGTAATGGCGTAGGCCATCGGGAAACCGATCACCAGGCACATGGCGGTACTGAGCAGCGCCACTTTCAACGAGCCCAGGTAAGCCGAGAGGTACAGCTCGTCGGCGGCCAGCAGCGAGTAGTTGCTCAGGTTCAGCAGCAGTTGGAACTTCTGTTCGGCGAAGCTGTAAATCTCGGAGTAGGGTGGAATGGCCAGGGCGGCTTCGGAAAAGCTGATCTTCATCACCAGAAAGAACGGCAGCATGAAGAACAGAAACAGCCACAGGAATGGAATACCGATGACGACCTTGCGACCGCTCGGCAAAAACCGCTGGAACTGCTGAGTGAGGGTATTCATGCGCGCAGTACCACGCCGCTGTCGTCTTCCCACCAGACGTAGACCTGATCGTCCCAGGTCGGACGTGCGCCACGGCGTTCGGCGTTGGCCATGAACGACTGGACGATCTTGCCGCCGGGCAGCTCGACGTAGAACACCGAGTGCCCGCCCAGGTAGGCGATGTCATGCACTTTGCCCTGGGACCAGTTGTAGCGGGTCTCGGGCTTGAGGGTGCTGACCAGCATTTTTTCCGGGCGGATGGCGTAGGTGATCGACTTGTCCTGCACCGAGGTGCTGACGCCATGGCCGACGTAGATCTTCTGTTCCAGATCAGGGCTGTGAATGATCGCGTGGCCCTCCAGGTCCTCGACCACGGTGCCGTCGAAGGCGTTCACGTTGCCGATGAACTCGCAGACCATGCGACTGACCGGTGCTTCATAGATGTCCACCGGGCTGCCGATCTGGGCGATCCAGCCCAGGTGCATGATCGCGATGCGCTCGGCCATGGTCATGGCCTCTTCCTGGTCGTGGGTCACCATCACGCAGGTCACGCCCACGCGCTCGATGATCTCCACCAGTTCCAGTTGCATCTGCGAGCGCAGCTTTTTATCCAGGGCGCCCATCGGTTCGTCGAGCAGTAACAGCTTGGGACGCTTGGCCAGGGAGCGGGCCAGGGCCACACGCTGGCGCTGGCCACCGGAGAGCTGGTGCGGCTTGCGCTTGGCGTACTGGGTCATGTGTACCAGGCGCAGCATTTCTTCGACCCGGGCGTCGATTTCGCTGGCGGGCAAACGGTCCTGCTTGAGGCCGAAGGCAATGTTCTGCGCCACTGTCATGTGCGGGAACAGGGCATAGGACTGGAACATCATGTTGATCGGCCGCTCGTAGGGCGGCATGTCGGTGATGTCCACGCCGTCGAGCAGGATCCGCCCTTCGGTGGGGCGTTCGAAACCGGCCAGCATGCGCAGCAGGGTCGACTTGCCGGACCCGGAGCCACCAAGCAGGGCGAATATCTCACCCTGATGGATCTCCAGGGACACATCGTCCACCGCAGTGGTTTCGTCGAATTTCTTGGTGACGCGATCGACTTTCACCAACACCTTTTTCGGTTGCTGATGACCTTCAAGCGTCTTCCTGTAAATGCTGGAGGCGTTTGCCATGTGAAACTCCCAACAGGTTTCAGTCGCCGGGCCAACACGGCCTGACTTAATAGGTGATTGCAAGCCCGTGCCGGGAGATGCCGGTCGGGCTTATTCGGCGCCGCCGTCCTGGCTGCCTGGTCGTACTTGTTGTTATTGCGTTTGGTGGTTTTCGCGAGGGGATGGCGCGCAAAGACGCGCCCGCCTGACTCGCGGGGGACCGTTCAATCGTTGAATGCGGTGTGCTGTCGTCAGCGCTGGTTGCGCAGCGCTGCCCGTTGCCGGCATGCGTCGCCAAACGCCTGGAAAATACTCAAGTAGGGAGGGTTGCTCAGCACCTGCCATTCCGGGTGCCATTGCACGCCGACGGCGAAGGCCTTGCTGTGCTCGAGGGAGACTGCCTCGATCAGGCCATCGGGAGCGATGGCTTCGGCGCGCAGGCCGGGGGCCAGGCGGTCGATGCCTTGACTGTGAATCGAGTTGACCTGGAACACCGCAGGCAGGTCCAGGGCTTCGAATACGCCACCCGGCTGCACCTTGACCGCGTGAGCCGGTGCGTACTGCACGGCCAGGTCCGGGTGATCGGCTTCGCGGTGATCGAGCATGCCGGGCAGCTCATGGACTTTCTGGTGCAGGCTGCCACCGAATGCCACGTTCATCTCCTGGAAGCCACGGCAGATGCCGAGCACCGGAACGCCCGCCGCAATGGCCATACGCAGCAAGGGAAGGGTGGTGGCGTCCCGCGCCGGATCGTGATCCGTGCCGGGTGCGCTGGCGGATCCCTGATAGTGGAAGGGTTCCACATTCGACGGCGAGCCGGTCAACAGCAGACCGTCGAGCTGCGCGAGCAGATCGTCGATTTCGGTCAGTTCGCCCAAGGAAGGAATGACGACGGGCAACCCCAGGGCCGCGACGCTGACAGCACGTACGTACTTGTCGCCGCTGATGTGGTAGGGGTGCAGGCCAATCTGTTTGACGCACGCAGTAACGCCGATCAATGGCTTGAATGCCATTTTTATCACCTCGAAGTTTCACACTTGAACGAGCTTTTCCAGAGCTTAGCCTCGTTGATTTTTTTTAACAACTCCAATGTAAAAGATTCTAAACGGCTGGTGAGTGAAAGCTTAGACTGGCTGCAGCTCTTGGGCGGTTTTTTGCTCGATTGATGGTCGTGGTGACCAATAAAATCAACAAAAAAGGCGCTTTGCTCGCTATTGACTTCACTTTGCCTTTCGGATTGACTGGGCTCGTGAAAGGGCGGTGAACATAATAATTAACATAATAGGTGCATCATGTCGGTACCCCTGCGTGCCGTTCAGCTCAACGAAGCGAACGCATTCCTTAAGAAACATCCTGAGGTTTTGTACGTCGACCTTCTGATTGCGGATATGAACGGCGTGGTGCGCGGCAAGCGCATCGAGCGCACCAGTCTCCACAAGGTCTACGAAAAAGGCATCAACCTCCCGGCTTCGCTGTTTGCCCTGGACATCAACGGTTCTACGGTGGAAAGCACCGGCCTGGGTCTGGACATCGGCGACTCTGACCGAATCTGCTATCCCATCCCCAATACCCTGAGCATCGAGCCCTGGCAGAAGCGTCCTACCGCGCAACTGTTAATGACCATGCACGAACTGGAAGGCGAGCCCTTCTTCGCCGACCCACGTGAAGTCCTGCGCCAGGTCGTGAGCAAGTTCGACGCCATGGGCCTGACCATCTGCGCCGCGTTCGAGCTGGAGTTCTACCTGATCGACCAGGACAACGTGAACGGTCGTCCGCAGTCGCCACGCTCGCCGGTTTCCGGCAAGCGTCCGCATTCGACCCAGGTGTACCTGATCGACGACCTCGACGAGTACGTCGACTGCCTGCAAGACATCCTCGAAGGCGCGAAAGAGCAGGGCATCCCGGCCGACGCCATCGTCAAGGAAAGCGCCCCGGCACAGTTCGAAGTGAACCTGCACCACGTGGCCGACCCGATCAAGGCCTGTGACTACGCGGTCCTGCTCAAGCGCGTGGTGAAGAACATCGCCTACGACCATGAAATGGACACCACCTTCATGGCCAAGCCGTACCCGGGCCAGGCGGGTAACGGTCTGCACGTGCACATCTCGATCCTTGATAAAGACGGCAACAACATCTTCGCCAGCGAGGATCCCGAGCAGAACGCCGCACTGCGTCACGCGATCGGCGGTGTGCTCGAGACCCTGCCGGCGCAGATGGCGTTCCTCTGCCCGAACGTCAACTCGTACCGTCGTTTCGGTGCGCAGTTCTATGTGCCGAACTCGCCGAGCTGGGGCATCGACAACCGTACCGTGGCGGTCCGCGTGCCGACCGGTGCGCCGGATTCGGTGCGCATCGAACACCGGGTTGCCGGTGCTGACGCCAACCCGTACCTGCTGATGGCCTCGGTCCTGGCCGGTATTCACCACGGGCTGACCAACGAGATCGAGCCGGGCGCTCCGGTCGAAGGCAACAGTTACGAGCAGAACGAACAGAGCCTGCCGAACAACCTGCGCGATGCGCTGCGCGAGCTGGACGACAGCGAGGTTATGGCCCGCTACATCGACCCGACCTACATCGACGTGTTTGTGGCGTGCAAGGAAAGTGAACTGGCCGAGTTCGAGAACTCCATCTCGGACCTTGAGTACAACTGGTACCTGCACACGGTTTGATGAGGCTGACACCCCGCGTGTGGCGAGGGAGCAAGCTCCCTCGCCACACGTTACTCAGCGCTCGTTTCATGTGTAAACACGATCACCTATTTCTCTGCGTCGAGTCACAACCATGACAAACACTCGCAGCGACTGGGAGCAACGCTTTCAGTCCTTATCCATAGAAGGTCGGGCATTCATTGACGGCCAATACCGCCCGGCAATCAGCGGCGATACGTTTGAATGCATCAGCCCCGTGGACGGGCGCTTTCTGGCGAACGTCGCCAGCACCGACGAAGCCGATGCCAATGCCGCCGTGCAGGTCGCTCGCCAGGCCTTCGAGTCCGGTGTCTGGGCCAAACTCGCCCCGGCCGAGCGCAAGCGCATCCTGATTCGTTTCGCCGATCTGATTCTGGAGAACCAGCAAGAGTTGGCGCTCCTGGAAACCCTGGACATGGGCAAGCCCATCAGCGATTCCATGGCCATCGACATTCCTGCGACCGCCAATGCGATCCGCTGGAGCGCCGAGGCGATCGACAAACTCTACGATGAAGTCGCGGCCACGCCGCACGACCAGTTGGGCCTGGTTACCCGGGAACCGTCCGGCGTAGTAGCAGCCATCGTGCCGTGGAACTTCCCGCTGATCATGGCCAGCTGGAAGTTCGCCCCGGCGCTGGCGGCGGGTAACTCGTTCATCCTCAAGCCTTCGGAAAAGTCACCGCTGACCGCGATTCGCATCGCTCAGCTGGCGCTGGACGCGGGCATCCCCAAAGGGGTGTTCAACGTCCTGCCGGGCTTCGGCCACACCGTCGGCAAGGCCCTGGCCCTGCACATGGACGTCGACGTACTGGCCTTCACCGGCTCGACGGCAATTGCCAAGCAACTGCTGATCTACGCCGGGCAAAGCAACATGAAACGCGTTTGGCTTGAGGCGGGTGGGAAGAGTCCAAATGTGGTGTTCGCCGACGCGCCGGATTTGCGCGCGGCAGCACAGGCTGCGGCCAGTGCCATTGCCTTCAACCAGGGTGAAGTCTGCACTGCGGGGTCGCGCCTGTTGGTGGAACGCTCGATTCGCGAGCAGTTCATCCCGCTGCTGGTGGAAGCCTTGCAAGCCTGGAAGCCCGGGCATTCGCTGGACCCGGACACCAACGTGGGCGCGGTGGTCGATCAGCGTCAGCTGGAGTCGGTGCTGCGTTACATCGAAGTCGGCAAGCAGCAGGGCGGGCAGTTGATCGCAGGGGGACGTCGCACCCTCGAAGACACCGGTGGCCTGTACGTGGAGCCGGCGATTTTCGATGGCGTGACCAACGCCATGACCATCGCCCGGGAAGAGATTTTCGGCCCGGTGCTGTCGCTGATCACCTTCGACACCGTTGAAGAAGCCCTGCACATTGCCAACGACAGCCTCTTCGGACTGGCAGCCGGGGTCTGGACCTGCAACCTGAGCAAGGCCCATACCTTCGCCCGTGGCCTGCGGGCCGGCAGCGTCTGGGTTAACCAGTACGACGGTGGCGACATGACGGCGCCGTTTGGCGGGTTCAAGCAATCGGGTAACGGTCGCGACAAGTCGTTGCATGCCTTCGACAAGTACACCGAGCTCAAGGCGACCTGGATCAAGCTCTAACCTTTTACACAGCAGCGGTTGCAGGCATCGGCGTGCGACCGCTCGGGAATTCAATCATGCAAAAACACGTAAACAGCTACTACGCCGCGACCCGCAACGAGACCCTCGATTTTCCGGTGCTCGAAGAGCTGGTCGAGTGCGATGTCTGTGTTATCGGCGCGGGCTACACCGGTCTGTCGTCGGCCCTGTTTCTCAGCGAAGCGGGCTACAGCGTCACCGTGCTGGAAGCCGCCAAGGTCGGTTACGGCGCCAGCGGTCGCAATGGCGGGCAACTGGTCAACTCCTACAGCCGCGACGTCGATGTCATCGAGCAGCGCTATGGCGACAAAACCGCCGAAGTGCTCGGCAGCATGATCTTCGAAGGTGCCGACATCATTCGTTCGCGCATCAAACAGTACGACATCAAGTGCGACTACAAACCCGGCGGCATTTTTGCCGCGCTGAACAAGAAGCAGCTCAAAGGCCTGGCTGAGCAGAAAAGCAGCTGGGAGCGTTACGGCAACCACAACCTGCGCATGCTCGATGCCGCCGAAATCGCCAGGGAAGTCGGTTCGAAAAACTACGTCGGCGGCCTGCTGGACTTGCAGGGCGGTCACGTACACCCGCTGAACCTGGCCTTGGGCGAGGCCGCCGCCATCATCGGCCTGGGCGGAAAAATCTTCGAACAGTCGGCGGCCGTGGAAATTACCTACGGTGAGCCGATTGTGGTCCGGACCGCCAAGGGCGTGGTGCGCGCCAAGTACCTGCTGATCGCCGGTAACGCCTACCTGCCACAGGACCTCGACAACCGTGTGACCCGTAAAAGCATGCCCTGCGGTTCGCAGATCGTGGTCACCGAGCCGTTGTCCGAGAAAGTGGCCAGGAGCCTGATCAGCAACAACTACTGCGTCGAAGACTGCAACTACCTGCTCGATTACTACCGCCTGACCGCCGACAACCGCCTGCTGTACGGCGGCGGCGTGGTCTACGGTGCCCGCGAGCCCGACGACATCGAGCAACTGATCCGGCCAAAAATCCTCAAGACCTTCCCGCAACTCAAGGACGTGAAGATCGACTACCGCTGGACCGGCAACTTCCTGCTGACCATGTCGCGCATGCCGCAGTTCGGCCGTATCGAGAAAAATGCCTACTACATGCAGGGCTACAGCGGCCACGGCGTGACCTGCTCGCACCTGGCTGGCAAGTTGATCTCGGAAATGATCCGCGGCGATGCCGAACGCTTCGATGCGTTTGCGTCCCTGCCGCACATGCCGATGTTCGGCGGCCGCACCTTCCAGGCACCGCTGACCGCCATGGGCGCGGTGTATTACGCCATGCGTGACCGTTTCGGCATCTAGTTTCAACCTCACCGACGGCCTTGCTGATTGAGGCCGTCGGATTTTTTACGGACCCTTTACCGAACCTGCTGAGCGGTGGGGGGCAAACGTGATTTAATAGCCGCCTTCACGTCTTCGGGACAGAGGAACGGCGCATTTCGCGACAGAAGTCGCCCGCCATCCACCCCACATTACCCTTAAGTTGTTCTCACATAAGGCTGTCATGGACACGGGCTCTCGACTCAAATTAGTACGCGAAAGCTACAAACTGTCCCAGCGCGAGCTGGCCCGGCGTAGCGGCGTCACCAATGCCACCATCTCCCTGATCGAACAGAATCGCGTCAGTCCATCTGTCAGCTCACTCAAGAAGCTGCTGGAGGGCATTCCCATGTCCCTGGCCGACTTCTTTACCTTCGACCAGCCGCCCCGCGAGCACCAGTACATCTTCCGCGCCAACGAGCAACCCGACCTCGGCCGCCACGGCCTGCGCCTGCTGCTGATCGGCGCCTCCGTACCCAGCCGGCAGATGCGCTTGCTGCGCGAACAATATGCACCGGGCGCCAGCTCGGGCGAAGAACCGATCGTGCACACCGAAGGCGAGGAGTGCGGGTTGGTAACGCGCGGTACCGTCGAACTCACGGTGGACGGCCAGGTGAGTGTGTTGAATGCCGGGGATGGCTATTACTTTCCGACGACCTTGCCGCATCGGTTCCGCAATATCGGGGCGGACGAGGCGGAGATTATCAGCGCGAATACGCCGGCTAACTTCTGATATTCAAAGCGGTGGGGGGCTGCAGTGGTGTGCCCTCTCATCATAATCGCTGGAGCGACGACCGAAAGAGCCCAAACCCCTTGACGGGTCAAGCGCGCAGGCGGTTCTGCGTACAGTGTGCGATCGGGTCAGTCGTATTCCGCTTCCTGATGCTCTCCTAACAAGCGCCGCTGACGTGGCGTGGCGGCAGCCAGCACCGTCGGGTTGAAGCGCCAGTGCAGATAGGGGGAGAACTTCTGCGCCACCATGCGTCGGCCGTAATGCACCTGCAACAGGTAGCGCGTGCGGTCGAGGGTTCGGTTGTTGCTACCGGCGTGCCACAGCTCGCTGCGTAACATCAGAACATCCCCGGCCGAACACAGCACCGGTTGCGCCGTATGGCCCTGCCACTGGCTTTCGCCACGAGCAGGCGGCCGGCCGGCTCGGTGACTACCCGGGATCACCCGGGTGGGGCAGAGCTCGGTATCGATATCGTCCAGGTAGAGGTGCGCGGTGCAGATCTGCATCGGCAACTCGAAGGCGGGGTCGGCCAGCAGGCTTTGCGGCAGCTTCATCGCCAGGTAATCCACATGCAATTCGGCGCCGACAAAGCCCGGATGGCAGCGCCAGGCAGTCTGGCCGATGATGTGACAGTCTTCTCCCAGGGCAGCCTCGGCCAATTCGATGATCCCGCCCAGATCGAGAAACGGTAGCCACAACGGGTCGCGGTTGAACACGCACTTGTAATGATCGAGCAGGCCGCTGTAGTCCCAGTGCTGCGGATCAAGGCAATCAATTGCAGTGCGCAGCGTGATGATCTGGGCGCTATCCAGCACGCCGCGCAGCAGTACGAAACCCTCTCGGTGCAAGGCCCGCAGACGGCTGGCGGTCAGTGATGGCAAGCGTTCGGTGGTGGCCATGGTGCGCACCCGGAAAATGCAGATAACTCCAACGCATACTGGCACTGCGCGTAGGGCTTCGCCAGGCTTGTCTCTTTCGGCAGGTCTGGCGCCTCATGGCGGAACGCCTTCAGCGATCCTTTGACCGACCTATACTTCAGGGATAATCACACTTGATGCGACGCGCAATTGTGTTCGATGTACCCCGTGGCGTGTCGAGCGGTCGTTCACGCAGGCGCTGGCCTGCCTTCGTATGGAGGAGAACATCATGGCGCGCAAATACATCGATTGCCGCGAATTTCCAAGTGACACCAAGTGTTCTGTCGCACTGTGTGCCGACTCTGAACAAGAATTGCTGGATGCCGCCGCGCAGCATGCGGTTTTGGTTCACAAACACATCGATTCGCCAGAGTTACGCGCACAACTGAAGACCATGTTTCACGATGGCACACCGCCGCTTTAAGCAGCGGCTTAATGCAGAAGGCTTGTCGGGGGATTCAGAACAGTCTGCGGGACTCATCTTGATGAGCCCCGCAGGTTTAACGAGCACTGAACGTCATCACCGAACGGAATACTTTGTTACCGGCCGTCCTCGTCTGGCTTCCTTCAAAACTTGCGACAGCGATAGTGTCGTGAGATCAATCGCAAGGGCGCGCTATTTGATCTGCACAATGACTGGACCTTCCGTTACGATCGGCGGATCCGCGTGGATACTCGAGGCATTTTTCTGAATCCACTCACGCGCGACTTTCAAGCTCGCATCGCTGCCGGCCTTGTCCGTGCAAACAGTCACCGACGTACCGCCATCACCCGTATTGAGCAGTGTGTAGCTTACGAGGCCAGGCACTGTCCGCAGGGTAGCTTCGACGTCGGCTTGGCGCTTTTCTAAAAGCTCGAAAAGCTGCTTTGCTCCAGTACCCAAGTAGGTTCTTATAACCGCATACATAGTCGTCTCCTTTGGGAGTACCGTCTTGATGCCAATCCAGATCTGCTGATGGCCGCTATCACTCAGGTTCAATTCGCCCCGATTTATAAAGCTTAGCCAAACGCCGGAGACAAGCGAAATGCAACGACCACCGGCTACTTTTGGTCGAAAGTGGCCTGTTGCCAAGGGCTGCAATCCACAACCCATTGCAGCCCGTCACAGCGTCTAGAAAACCAAGGGCGATTAGCCGCCAGTCATGAGGGGCAGCTTCCAATCCATAACGCTCATTAGTTGGCGTGCGTTACCCCGTTTGTGGGATCGCCCTTGGCAAGCATCTGCACCAGGAGTTCCTGCTCCTTCGCGCCTGGTAAAACCCCGCGGGTTTCTCCCTCCAGCACGATGATGCCGTCCTCGTTGGTGAGGGTGATCACCGCCGTTGCACGGCCTTTTTCATCCGTGCTCACAATGACCCAATGGCATGTCACGGTATCGCCAGCATAGACGGGGCGCTTGAAGTTGAATGTCATTGCCGACGCCAGCCAGCCGATCTGGCCGCCGATTTCGGTCACCAGGCTGGCGGTCAACAGACCGTGGGATACCGGTGCTCTGAAGTGACGGGCTTCGGCGAAATGCGCATCGAAATGCACCGGATTGTAGTCGCGGGAAATCTGCGCAAAGCGCTGGATGTCATCCTGCGAGAAGCGGCGGGAGAGGGTGAAGCTATCGCCCGTTTGAAGCCCTTCGGCTGCACGCTGTCTAAAGCTTTTCATTGAAGTCCCTTGTCTTATCGATCTGCAAAGAATGCCCGGCCCATGGAAAGTAGCCTGTTTTTACCTTGGAGGTGAAGATGCGGGCAGCGCCAAGTAGCACGCCGCGCATGTCGACGCAGCTCGGCAGATTCTGGAGATGACGGTCAGCGCAGGATCTGATCGATTAACAACAGTACGGCGATCATGATCATGATTGCTCCCGAGAGCCGACTGACTGCTTGAGCGGCCACGGGGCGCGCCTGCAATACGGCTCGAGAGCCGAAACCCACCAACAGGTAGATCACGCCGCAACTCAAGGCGTGAAGCAGTCCTAGCGCGATGATCTGCATCGGCACCGGCCAGGAAGCCGTCGGGTCGGTGAACTGCGGCAACAAGGCGAGAAACAGCAGGAAAACCTTGGGGTTCAGACCGCTCACGCAGGCACCTTTAAAGGTCCAGCGTGCCCAGGAGCCGGATGCCTGGTTCTCCCCGGCGCGAGGTGTCGAGGGATGCAAGAGCATGTTGATTCCCAGCCAAAGCAGGTACGCAGCACCGGCAACGGTCAGTATCGAAAGGGCAATGGGGTTGCTTGCAACCAGGCCGCCGACACCGGCCGCCACGATCAGCGTTGCCAATAGATGTCCAATCAACAATCCGGCCACGGCGGGCATCACGACACGACCCACCAGGCCGGCCGGTATCGCGTAGGCCCAATCCGCCCCGGGTGTAATCACGAACAAGAACGACACCGCCCAGAACGCGGCGAAAATACCAAGACTCATGCCTGTCTTACCTTCTGCTGCTGTACGAGTTCTTGTTCTGGCCTGATCGACAGCCGGAAGTGGCTTTTATCGAGTCATCTCGGGTGTTCTCAGCGGGGGTTCGCATTGTTCTTTCTCGTAGAAATCAAGGCAGCGTCCGACCTCATCCAGGCAAAGGCGGACGACCAGTGGTTATAAAGTTCACGGAAAGAATAATTGAATATGCTTAAAATATTTTCTCTATTATTCCAATGTAAATACTTAATAAAGGTAGATAATTTTATATGGACAGGATTGATCAGAAGATTCTTGCCGAACTTCAGGTTGATGGACGATTGTCGGTTACCGAGTTGGCAGAACGGGTCGGTCTGAGCCTGTCTCCCTGCCACCGAAGAGTGCGTGCGCTGGAGGAGGCGGGCGTGATTCAGGGCTATCGCGCGCAGCTCTCGCCCAGCGCGCTAGGCCTGAACTTTTCGGCAATGGTGTTTGCGACGCTGCGCGAGGGTGATCACCAGGCGGTTGCAGCATTCGAAGGGGCGCTTGAGCAGATACCCCAGATCGTCGAGGCTCAAAGGCTTTTTGGCGAGCCCGATTATCTGCTTCACGTCATCACCCGCGACCTGCCAGCCTTTCAACAGCTCTATGATGAGCGCCTTTCCACGTTACCCAACGTCCAGCGATTGACCTCCACCCTTGTGATGAAGCGTGTCATTCAAGACCGTTCGCTTCCCCTATGAATGGCCAGGGTTGCCTCTGTAGAAATCCGGGCCTGTGACCAAACCGCAATCGGGAGTATCGAGGGGCCGAGTGGACAGCAATCAAGCCCCTCCTGCTCCTGGCAAAGACGCCCTAAACCCCTTTGGTAGAAGGCAGCAGGATCGTCCCCGGACATTGAAGAACAGCCCGCTACGGCGTGCGACATCAACTCCCTTGCGGGTCTGCCGATGTCGACCTATCGTTAAATTCCAGGCACTGACAACGAGGCAGTTTCGGTTTGTGAGGCAAAGAATATCCCCGCCCAGCCGTGTACGGCCGATGCTCGGGGAGCACAGTGATTGAGTACTCTTGAACAGGAGGAAAATCATGATGGGCAAGCACTACTTGATTGCCCTGGCGACACTGGCCATCGCCGCAGGCGCGCAGTGGATGCCACTGACGGCCTACGCGACCGACCAGGCTGATCAACGGCAGGAGTCGCGGGATACGAAGCAGGAAGGACGCGACGCAGCAAGGGAAACCAAGGAAGCGTGCAAAGAGGGTGATGAAAAGAACCGTGCCGAATGTCGCCAGGACAAGCGCGACACCAAGCAGGACACGCGCGATACCGCGCGGGATGTCAAGTATCAGTAGTTGACGTGGATAGCGCCCCACGATGCTGTCGGGGCCTGAACGTGGTCGATCTTTTCGGGAAGCGGTTGTCGCTGCGCGGTGCGGCTGGAGACGAATGTCGGCACCTGTACCGCGCACTTCAACTCTCTGGGAGATCAAGGGGTGCGGCCCATTGCGCCCATCCAGAAACCCCGTTGCCTGCCAGGCTGATCTGGGCTCACTCTTCTTCTCTCAGCGCCTGGATCCGTCCGGACTTTTCCGCAGCCAGCAGTGCGGCATGGTCTTTCGCGTTTTGATCCGCATAACTTATGGCAAATTTGCCGATGGCCTGGTCGAAGGTGTCCGTCTTGCCCAAATACCCACTGATGAGTGCGGAGTCTCCCGATTTGGCGTGGGCGCGGGCCAGGGTACGACCACACAGGTCGGCGTACAGCTTCATTCGGGAGGCCGTGCCCCCTTCAATCGGCGCTGACATTTTCATGTCCCGTAACTGGCGGACAAAAAAATGCCGGCCATTGCGGCCTCGTGTCCAGCCCAGAAAGATGTCGCTGGAGGACTGCATCAGTCGTTGTCCGGTGACAACGCGCTGGCCCTGGTTCTCGTAGTCGCTCTTGCCGGCATAGGGCGCCAGCACCGAGGGGCTGGCTTCCTTGAATTGCAGGAGCAAAGGGTGGTTTTCCGCGGAAAAGAACAGACCGACGAAACAATAGGTACCGACGCTGCCGATCCCGACCGCCTTGACGGCAATGTCTTCGAGGCGGTAACGATCGAAGAGCACGCGCCGTTCATGGGGCAGGGACAATCGATAATCTTGCAGCGCCATCTGCACTCGCTGCAGAAAGCCCTTTTCATAGACATGAAACAGAATGGGCGGCTGATCGATCAGTCGTCGCCGTCCGCCTACTTCGCCACTGATCTTGGGATAGAGGTAATCGCCTATCCGGATTTTGGCCTTTGCGATCATTTGCTCGCGAAATTTTTTAACTTCCGCGTTGGGTGCCAGATCAATGATCGCTTGCGCGTCCAGGCAGTCGTACCAGACCTCCAGCGGGTTCAGCTTCGACAGTTTGCGCAGGTGCTCACGGTAAGCACGAACGCATTCGACGGCGGCGCTGCGTGCCTCTTTATCGCTGAGTCGGTTGTCGCGTGCGGCCACGGCAAAGCTGATCGCCAAGCGTTTTATATCCCATTCCCAGGGGGCGGGCAGGGTTTCGTCGAAATCGTTGATGTCAAAAATCAGATTGCGCTCGGGTGTCGCGAACAATCCGAAGTTCAACAGGTGGCAATCCCCGCAGGCTTGCACCCGAATGCCGGTGAGAGGGGTCGTGGCCAGGTCATGGGCCATCAGCCCCGCAGAGCCCCGTAAAAAGGTGAATGGACTGCGCAACATGCGCCCGTAGCGCACAGGCACCAGATCGGGCAGTCGATAGCGGTTGGACTGCTCGAGCAACTCGAGAGGGTTTCGATGTTTGCGCGGCGGGTTCCATACGGCGTGCGCCGAATGTGGCACGCCCTCGCGTAATTGCTCGCCTGCGCTCAGGCGCTCCTTGCGTGAGCGAAAGACCGGCTCGTCCCCGGTGTCCTTTACTTTGCGGGGGGAGTTTTTGCCAGAGCGCTTGGTGCCGGGAGCCATATCCACTCCTTTGCTCAACGAAGTCTGACTCGCTTGGGCACAGGACCGGGTCATGCGTCGGTTTCGTCAGCCCACCGTGTCATTGCCAGGAAAACCATTGCGTGTGCGTGCACCAGCATCCTGGCAAGCGCCGCAGACCCTCGTCACAAGCTTAGCAGTTCTGGTCCCGGGTGCCGGGGAGTGCCTATGCCAATGAGGGGGGTGGCAATCGCCACAATATCTTCCCCCTTGCGCTACGGCTGCTAAGCTTCGAGTTGGCTGCATCCGTGCCAGTCCATGGCCAGACGTTGAGGGCGTGTCCTCGGTTTCAACCTCCGCTTCCATTGAGGTGGGAGCGACTGTCGGCAACCTGCAAGGAGGCAGTCGATGGTGATCAAGTGCAGGGTCGATTCGAGTGCGGACGGTATTCTTGAGCCGCTCGGTCATGAAGAGCTTGAGCAGGTGCTGGTGTCACTGCTGGCCAGTCCTTCGTTCGCCAGGTCCAGGCGGATGGGCAGCCTGCTGCGTTTTCTGGTGGAGCATGACCCGCAATGCTTGAACATTCCCCTTACCGAGCACGCCATCGGTATCGCGGTATTTCGTCGTGATCCGGCGGTCTACTGCACGGGCGACGATCCGGTGGTGCGGGTGCAGGTGGGCCGGTTGCGACGCAAGCTCGCCACTCATTACGCCACCGTCGGCCAACAGGAAACCGTACGCCTGAGCATTCCGGCCGGTTGTTATCGGCTGGCTTACCAGCGGCTGCGTCCCAAGGGGGTCAGCCCTCGTCATCCTGTTCTACACGTCCAACCGTTTACCTGCATCACCCACGATGGCGACGACTTTACCCGGGGCCTGTGCGAAGAGTTGAGCTGCCGGCTGTTCGAGTCGTTCGAGCAGTCGCAGAGCGGTACCAGTCAGGTGCTGATGAAGGTGCCGCGCAACAGTGTGAAAGTACCGGACACGGTGCGGGCCGGGCGTGGCAGCTATTGCCTGGAAGGCAGCGTGCGGGTGGAGCCGACCCGGGTCCGGGCGTCATTGCGCCTGATTGATGTGGCTCAAGGCCGGATTCGCTGGTCAGCGCAGTTCGATCGCAATCAGCCCTGCGGCATCGCCGCCCAGGAAGACCTGGCGGAGTCTATCTGTCAGTCGCTGACGGGCTATTTCGCCAGGGGAGACGCGTGCTGAGTGGTGGGGGGAAAGCGCAAGATTGTCCCGGCGGTATGCTGCATATCGGTGTTGCACCAACGGGAATGTGTACCGGGAGGGCCTCGCCGGGACCTGTGTGGTGAAAAACAGCGGGGCGGTCGTGCAACCGCCCCACCGTGGCTTCAGTGCGCTGGGCTACTGACCCGCGCATCGGCCCAGACGAAGTTCCAGCTGTTTCGTTTGCCTTTGGCGACCTCGATCAGCTTGTTTTCATACACGGTGTGATTGACCGTGCCGGTGTAGGTCAGGGTCCGGGCGGCGTTGTTCCCGGTGACCTCGCCCGGTTTGCCGCCCGACTCGACCATGGCTTTTTTCAGATCGGCCTCTGAAGGGGCACTGCTCTGGTTTTTCTCAACGGTTACGAAACTCATGATGTCACCTCTTCCGTGATGGGGGATCGGCGGGTAGCAGGGCCGACAAGTGTTCACTTCCCTGCAAACATACCGACGGCACTACTCTATTGGCCTGTCGCGCGGCGCAGAAGTGACAACCGGGCCGGTAAGGTAACAATCTGGATACAGCCGGCTCGGGTCATGTATCCGCGACGTATCAACCGGGGGTGTCTCAGGCCCTCGCTGTTCAATTCCCGGTCCAGTCGTCGACCGAGCGTCCTCGACCGATTCCGCAGTGTGAGCCTTGCCGTGCATTAAACGTGTCTGTATCGGGCGCTACGGGCGATAATGCCGCGCAATCCTGTTTTCAACCTAGCCAAAGAGCGCTGCCGTGATGTTCGAGATCAAACCGTGGAACCCCGAGACCTTTCGCCAGCAGACGCGTCGCAGCACCCTGATCATTGCCGCGACCTTCATTGCGCTGGCGATGGCGCTGTCCACGCTGGCGGTGATGGTGTTCGGTGAGCCCGGTGGCGACAATTTCCGCTACAACCTGGGCGGCGTCATTGCAGCCGTGGTCATCAGCGCCGCGCTGATGAAGCTCAAATTCTGGTCCCAGCCCTGGATGGCGGCGGCGGTGTACGGCTGGCAGCTCAAGCGCAGCCTGATGAGCGTCACCAACGTCATGCACCAGGTCACCGATGCGGTGCAGGCCGGCAACCCGAGCGCGATGAAGCTGTTGCGTTTTTATCACCTGGGGCTGGCGCAGATGCATCAACTGGACGGCAACACCAGCAGCCTCAGCCAGATGGTGCACGAGATGGACCAGCACAAGGCCAACATGGAGGCGCAGGGGCTCGAGACCGAGCAGACCCGGTTGAACCCTGAGTGGATAGCCGTGGTGAAGGCCAAGGCGTAACCGGTGCCGACGAGATGCCCCCTCATGACACTGCCCACTTTCAACGTCTTAACCCTCGGAGCCAGACCGCCGATGTTCACGATCAACCACTTTGCTGCGCCGTGCTCCGAGCACGTCAATGATCAGATTCTGCAGATGGTCGTCGACAATCTGACCGATATCAGCGCCGTCGCTTTACCGCCAAGCAACCCGTTGTTTGCCGTCTATCAATATGCGGTGGGGTATGAGGTTCATCTCTACCTGCAGGCCCTCGATGGCTCCAAAGGCATTGCGGTCGAATTGATCGCGGCGATGGATGAGGAGGATCCGTCAAAGGTGCTCGGCTTCTTGCTGTACCTGCCGGTCAAGGATGATCCCCAGGCCTGCGGCGTGGCCTTCTTGGCCGTGCACGCCAGTCATCGGCGCCGAGGCATTGCCCGCGCGATGGTGCAGGACATGCTTGGCCGCTACCCCCATGCCGAACTGACCTGTGCCGTGGGCAAGGTGCCGTATTTCGAAGCGCTGGGCTTTCAGGTGCTGGGCACCCGCGGTCACCAGGTGCTGATGAACACCCGGGACCACGTCACGGACGGCTTGATGGGGGTGCTGGATGTGACGCCGATCTACAGCTCCACCGAGGTGCGGCAGATTCATACCTATCTGCTACAAAAGAACGGCAAACGGGCGATGCTCGATGCCGAGAAACAGCGCGACCGGCATCTGGATCAACTGGCGACCAAGGCCAGGGCGTTCGTGCAGGCCCGCTTGCACGGCGCATCCCACGACGCTTGAAGGCGGGACATACGCTGATGTTCCGCGTCACAAGGTGTCTCGTCCTCAGACAGGTGTAAACCGTGTTCAGGGCGTGACACAGGTGAAAAAAAGCCCAGGCCTGTGCCGGGCTTTATGCTTTTCGGGTTTCGTGCAACTAAAAAAGAGCCTCAAAGCTCTTTGATGGGGAGGAAGTAGAGCCCAGAGGCTCAAGATGCACGTGGAACCAGTGGCGAGCTTGATTGGGGTTCAGAACACTCGCCACTCACGCAACGGCTGGAGCACTCAAGCCCTTGCGTAAAGTTATCGTAGAAAGATGGGGGGGCGGGCTCAAGTACCGCTAGTCGCATGCAGCGCAGGTATTTGCGCGGGCTGACGAGCTGCCTGACTATTTCCGATAGGGCCATCATTTCGCGACTATTCTGTGATTTTGCACCGGCAGAACGGTGCCGTTGTTGTCGTACCAAAGTGAATAACCCCGCTATTCATTAGTAGGAAACAGCATTTAGCGTTACTCCGATCAAGGACTCCTTCCAGTGCTGAGGGTTCTTATGGCGCCCCACCTGCAGTCAGGGATGCGGGTCAGTGGTGGCTTGAACAAGTGACAGCAATGGACACCAGAGTCAGGCTGGCAAGTGCCCGGGATGCGCAAGACTTTTTCGTGCAGACCCTGGAACAGGCAGTGGATGCAGTGGTGGTCATTGATGACCTGAACAACGTAGTGTTTTTCAATGCCGCGGCCGAGCGCTTTTGGGGCTGTCCTCGCCTGGACGTGCTGGGTAGCAATGTCAGTTCGCTGGTGCCCGAGGCCATACGCGCCCACCACGATGGTTATGTCAGCGCGAACCGCGAGACCGGGGTCAACAAGATCGTCGGGGTCAGCCGCGATGTGCGCATCGCGCGCCAGGATGGTGAAGAGCGCTGGGGCGCCATGTCCATCTCGAAGATCACCTTGCCGGGCCGGATCCTGTATGCCGCCTTCCTCAAGGACATTACCCAGGCACGGTTGAACGATATCGAGCACCGCTTGCTGTCGATGTCGGTCAATGTCACCAGTTCGGCCACCTGCATCGTCGACGCCGATACGCGCCTGATCTATGTCAATGACGGGCTCGTGCAATTGCTGGGGTATGGGCGCGAGGAGGTGATCGGGCATTCGCCCATGATGTTCTTTGTTGCCGACGGTCTGGCTGACACCTCTGCTCAAACGGCGCTGGAAGGAGTGCTGCTGGGGCAGTCGAGCGAAGCCAGTGCGCTGATCCGCAAGCGCAACGGCCAACGGTTGTGGGTGCATGTTTCGTCCACCCCGGTGTTCGATGCCCAAGGTAAGGTCGACAACATCGTGATCGTGCTGACCGACATTACCCGCTCAAAGCTGCACGAGGTGCTACAGGAAAAGGTCATCGGGGCGTTGTTGAAAGAGGAACCGCTGGAAGACGTATTGACCCTGATGTGCCAGGAGATTGAGCGCATAGCACCTGAAGTCATCGTCTCGATCCTGAGCGTGGACCCGGATGGGGTCCTGCACCCGCTGGCCGGTCCTGGCTTGCCGGCGGATTACTCCAGGGCAATCGAAGGCTTGTCTATAGGGCCCGTGGCCGGGTCGTGCGGTACGGCGGCCTATCGCGGCGAGCCGGTGCTGGTCACCGACATCGATCACGACCCGTTGTGGGCGCAATACCGGTCGCTGGCCGAACAGGCAGGGTTGCGCGCGTGCTGGTCGATTCCCGTGCGCAATGGCGCCGGACGGGTGGCGGCCACCTTTGCGCTGTACTTCAGGGAATGCCGCGCACCGGATCCGCTGCATGCGCACCTGGTCACGGCCGGGACGCACCTGTGCATGCTGGCGCTGGAACGTGAAGAGGCCCGGCAATCCATTCGCCGGATGGCCTTCTACGATGCCTTGACCGGCCTGCCCAATCGCGACTTCCTGCTGGCTCAAGCCCAACGCTGCCTGGTCGAGGTGGAGCAGGAGCAGGCTGAGCTTGCGGTGCTGTTTATCGATCTGGACCGCTTCAAGCAGGTCAACGATGCCCTGGGGCACGCCGCCGGCGACGAGTTGCTGCAAGTCATGGCGCAGCGTTTGCGCAGTGTGCTTCGGGAGTCGGACATCGCCGGGCGCTTGTCCGGCGATGAGTTCGTGCTGGTGCTGCCCAGGATCAATGCCATGCGGGTCACCGGCTTTCTTGAGCGGCTGAAAATGGTCCTGGGTTTACCGGCCAGCATTGCCGGCACCCCCGTGGTGCTGTCGGCCAGTATCGGCATCAGCATGTTCCCCGGTGACGGGCAGGATATGGAGAGCCTGCTGCAGTGTGCCGATATCGCGATGTACCAGGCCAAGCGCACGGAACCTGGCAGCTTGCGCTTCTTTCTCGAGGAAATGAACCAGATTGCCCTGGAGCGCTTGATGCTGGAGACCGCGCTGCGTGACGCCCTGGCCAACGATGGGCTGGTGCTGGTGTATCAGCCACAAGTGGCATTGAAGAGTGGACGCCTGGTGGGTGTCGAGGCACTGGCGCGCTGGAACCATCCGACCCTGGGCAGTATCTCGCCCGATCGGTTCATACCCTTGGCGGAGGAGTGCGGGTTGATCAACGACCTGAGCCAATGGGTCCTGCAGGAGGCTTGCGAGCACCTGGCGCAGTGGCGTCGACAAGGGGTGACGGTGCCTTCCCTGTCGATCAACCTGTCTCCGCTCAATTTCCAAAATCTGAACCTGGCGGGGCAGATCGCCCAGCAGTTGCAGCGATGGGCGTTGCAGCCTGCCGACTTGTGCGTGGAAGTGACAGAGGGCGTACTGCTGTCCAGCAGCCCGGGTCCGGAACAAACCCTGCGGGACCTGCATGCACTGGGTGTGCGCCTGGCCATCGATGACTTTGGCACGGGTTACTCCAGCCTGGGGTACCTGCGCCATCTGCCGATCAGTGAGCTGAAACTGGACAAGAGTTTTGTCGACGATCTGGAGCGCGATGGTTCCTGTCGTGCCTTGAGCGAATCGGTCATCGGCATTGGCAAGGGGCTGTGCCTGCTGGTGGTGGCCGAGGGTATCGAGCATGCCGTCCAGCGTGACATTCTCCAGGCCCAGGGGTATGAGGTCGGGCAGGGCAATCTGTTCTCTGCGCCGCTATCGTGCGAGGCGTTCCTGCAATGGGTGCTGGCGGGCGAGGCGCTGAATCAACCCGCTTTCGTCGCCACCGCCAGCACCGGCATCGGGCCTCCCTCAACGGGGGGCTGAGCCGTCAGGCCTGGCTTTTCAGCCAGGTTTCGAAGCGGGTCGGTCCGATGATCGGTTGGTTTCCGGGTGTCAGGGACAAGTCATCGATCTGCGCACCGAAGTAATGGGCCTTATCGTCGGCGACGACCTGGCGCGGATCGTGATTGTGGTGCAGCCATACCCGGGCAAATTCCACCAGCGGCCAGCGATCGGGACCGGCTACCTCCAGGGTCTGGTTGGCGGGTGCCTGCACGGCGATTTTCGCCAGTGCCGTCGCGACGTCACTCGAGGCGACCGGTTGCAGGTCGGCGGTGGTCAGCCGGATACAACTGCTTTCGCACCCGGATTGCGCAATGCTCTCGATGAACTCGAAAAACTGCGTGGCCCGCAACAGGGTGTAGGGGATACCCGAGTCCTTGATCAGTTGTTCCTGAGCCATCTTGGCCCGGAAATAACCACTGTCCAGCATCCGCTCGGTGCCCACCACCGACAGCGCCACATGGTGCTTGATGCCGGCGGCGGCCTCGGCCTTGAGCAGGTTGCGTCCGGAGGTTTCAAAAAAGGCAAGGACGGCGACGTCCTCGAATGACGGTGAGTTCGATACGTCGACCACCACCTCGGCGCCGTGCAAGGCGCTTTGCAGCCCTTCGCCGGTGAGGGTGTTGACGCCGCGACTCGGCGATGCGGCCAGGGCTTCATGGCCCATCTCCTGCAGTTTGTTGCAGAGCGCTTTGCCGATCAGGCCCGTACCGCCGATAACGACGATTTTCATGTCCTGTCTCCAACCAGTGCCCGGCCGGGTATTCATGCCCCGCGCCGACGCCGTGCTGCTGGACAAGTGCAAGGGCTCTGCCTGCAGGTGCGGGTGCCGCAGTCGAGCGACCAGCATCTACTCAATGTAAGCACTATCCAGCAGCCATTCCCATGGACCGACAGGCGGTGCCCTTCAATCAGACATCTCGGTCAGCATGATGATCTGCGCATCGTTATCCTGACCGGGTTGTTTAGCACTTCGACGCAGGCGGTTTGCGCACTTACTCAGCCAGGGTAAACACCAGGGCCTTCAAGCCGCTTTGCACGTTGGTGTCGGGAAACTCCGGCGGGTTTTCCAGGCGTTGTGCAAAGTGCAGGGCGGGGGCCTCGCGAGTGACGCCGTCAATCAGGAAGTCCGGACCGAAGGCCGGGTCGTTCATGCAGGCCAGCACCGTGCCCCGGGGGCTGAGCAGTTCCGGCAGGCGGCGCAGTACGCGTTGGTAGTCCTTGGTCAGCAGGAAGCTGCCTTTCTGAAAGGATGGCGGGTCGATGATCACCAGGTCGTAAGGCCCGTTGTTGATGACCTTGCCCCAGGACTTGAACAGGTCGTGACCGAGAAAGCTCACTTTGCCCAAGTCATGCCCGTTGAGCCGATGGTTGTCACGGCCCCGGCTCAGGGCGGCGCGGGACATGTCCAGGTTGACCACATGCTCGGCGCCGCCTTCGATGGCCGCCACGGAAAAGCCACAGGTGTAGGCGAACAGGTTCAGGACCCGTTTGCCCTGAGCATTGGCCTTGACCCAATTGCGCCCGTAACGCATGTCCAGGAACAGTCCGTTGTTCTGCTTTTTGCCCAGGTCAATCCGGTAGCGCAGGCCACCCTCGGTGAGCGTCCATTCCTCGACTTCCTGCCCCAGTAGCCATTCGGTGGTGCTTTGCGGCAGGTAGCGGTGTTGCAGCAGCAAGGAGTGGGCGCCGGACTGCTGCCATTCGGGCGACTGGCTGATCTGCATCAGCAGCGCTTTGAGCGCCTCCAGCTGTTGCGGCTCGGGCTCCTTGAACAACGCGACCAGCACGATGCCTTGCATCCAGTCGACGGTCAGTTGCTCCAGCCCTGGCCAGCAGCGACCCCGGCCGTGAAACAGGCGACGGGTTTCATCGGGTATCGCTGCCAGGGCCGTCAACAAGTGGTGGTGCAGGGTGGCGAGGGCGTCAGGGTTCATCGAGCAGGGGCCAGCAATGTGAGGGGGCGGCATTTTAACCACAATACCGGGGGCAAGGCCTAATGCCAGTCAGTTAAGCGAGCGCCGAACTTTGTAGGAGAGAGCGTGCTCGCGATGGACGTTAACGATAGCGCGTGTTTTCTGATTAAGCGCGTTGCTCTTGAGTTCATCGCGAGCACGCTCGCTCCTACACATTCGACCTCATCTCCTTAACTGATCGGTATTAGGGCAAGGCCTGCTTATTGGATTTGCACAGGCACCGGTACGGATCAACAATGTAGCGAACCTCGTCAGGCAGTGTCGTTGCATCGGGCACCGCGTCGGTCGTCACGGAGCGCTCATGAATGATCGTTATACCCGCATGGCGATTTACCTGCATTGGCTAGTGGCGCTGGGGCTGATCGGTACCTTTGCGCTGGGCCTCTACATGCCCGACCTTGCCCTGTCACCCACCAAGCTGAAGCTGTATGCGTGGCACAAATGGGCTGGGGTGACCCTGTTCCTGCTGGTGCTGATCAGGTTGGGCTGGCGCCTGAGCCACCCCGCGCCACCGTTGCCCGCCACGGTGGCCCCGGTGTTGCGGCTGGCGTCCCACATCAACCATGGATTGATGTACGGGTTGATGCTCGCCATTCCACTGAGCGGCTGGTTGATGAGTTCAGCCCTGGGCTTCCAGACCTCCTGGTTCGGGATCCTGCCGTTACCCGACTTGCTGGCCAGGGACGTCGGGCTGGGGGAGCGCCTCATAGTGTTGCACCAGGCGCTGAATTACCTGCTGCTGGCGCTGGTGGTCATCCACACCGGTGCCGCGCTCAAGCATCATTTCGTCGACCGTGATGAGGTGCTTGAGCGCATGCTGCCCCGACGGCAAAAACCTCACCCATGAGCCCCGCTCACCCTTTGGAGCCTCCCATGAGCGATCGAGTTGTGCGCGCAAGTGCCTGGTTGGTCATGCTGGCCTTCGCGGTGCCGATCGGTGCCGACGCGGCCCGGTACCAGCAGGTGAATGCGACCGCCAGCCAGATCACCTTCACCTACCACCAGATGGGGTCGCGGGTGTACGGAACCTTCAGCAGGTTCGAGGCGACCATCGACTTCGACTCGGCGAACCCGGCGGCGGCCCGTGCAGCGCTGACCATTGATCTGGACAGCATCGATGTCGGCAACCGTGACGCCAACAGCGAACTGAAAAAAACGGGCTGGTTCAACACGGCCGTCTACCCGCAGGCGCGGTTTGTCTCGAACCGGGTGACGGCGCTGGGCAATAACCGTTACCAGGTCGAAGGGTTACTGACGCTCAAGGGCTTGACCCGAGGGGTGGGCGCTCAGATCACCTTGAAGCCGGAGAGCGCCATTGGCATTTTTGATGGCAACTTCATCCTCAAGCGCGCCGACTTTGATATCGGCGAGGGTGAGTGGGCGGATTTCGGGGTGGTCTCCAACGAGATCAACATCCGCTTTCGCGTGGTTGTCCCCGAGCAGTAACCAGCGTGGAAGCCTCGAGGTCGTGGACATGAACAACGGACCTGATGAACAACGCGAACCCTTCAAGCGTTTGTTTTTCGCCTTGCCTTGTGCGCTAGCGCAGCGCCGGGCGATCGCCCAATGGCGCAGTGCCCTGGGGCAATCTCTTGGGCGGCCGGTACCGGCCGAAAACTTTCACCTGACCCTGATGTTTCTGGGGGCTGTGCCGGTCCGGCAGATTCCGGCGATCTGCAGCGCGGCCGCAACGGTTCGACCGCCAGGCGAGCCGCTGAGGGTGGACCTCGACCGCCTGGATGTCTGGCGCCGGGCCGGCATCCTGCTCCTCGCCCCGGTGCAGGCGTCGCGGCCATTGCTTGAGCTGGTGTATGCCTTGCAGCAAGCGATGCTGCCGCTCGGGCTGGAAGACGCGCCACGGGAGTTTCGCCCGCACCTGACCTTGATGCGTGAATACCGGGCGCCGGTTCCTGAATCGATAACGGCCCCGGATTTTCAGCTCAGCGCCAGGCACTTCGTGCTGTTCGAATCCCATAAAGGCCGCTATCGGGCTTTGGCCCAATGGCCGCTGGAAGGGTGACCGGCGGCTGGGCGCCCGCGCTTCAGACCAACACGCGCAGCGTCTCGAACAGCGCCCGGTCTGCCTGTTTCGCGGAGCGGGCGTGGCAGCGAATGACCTGCAACAGGCAATCGGTGAAGCACAGCGCCGGATGGCTGAGTGCGCCATTGCGACGGGTGACGATGCTCAGTTGACGCGGCTCGAACTGCTCCTGCAGCTCCAGCGACACCAGGCGTCCGAGAAAGGGCGGGGCGGTGCTCAGCAGCGACGGCCCCCAGGTGCACATGTCTGCCCGCTCCACCATCATTTGCAAAATCGCCAGTGAATGGGCGCGGACGATGCGTTTCTCGTCGATCTGCGCGCCGTGCTTCCAGAACAATTCCTGCATCAAGGCGTCGTGGCCGTCGGGTGCATAGTTCAGGGTCCAGTCCATATCCAGCAGTTCGTGCAGCGACCGTGCCCCTTGTCGCGGGTGGCCCTGGCGCAGCAGCACCGAGGTCTGGTAGTCCAGCAGCGTTTCGCAGGCAAATTCCGTGGTCGCCTGGGTCGGGTGCAATTGGCCGATGGCGAAGTCCATGCTGCCGTCACGCAGCAACGGCTGGGCCACCGCCATCAGGCTTTCGAACAGTTCCAGCTGAATGTCCGGCATGCGTGCGCGAAAGGCCAATACCACTTCCGGTAGGAAGGTCAGCGCGACCCAGGGCGTGACCCCGACGCAGAGCCGGCCCCGGGCCTTGCCGCGCAGGTGATCGAGCTCGGTTTGCGCATGCTCCAGTTGCTTGAGCACCAGCCGGGCATGGGTCAGCAGCACCTTGCCGTAATCCGTGAAACTCAGGCCGCTGGGGGTTCTGACGAACAGAGGCAGCTGCTGTGTGCTTTCCAGTTCGCGCAAAGCCTTGGTGACGGCTGCCTGGGACACCTCCAGCGAGCGGGCGGCGGCGCGGATGCTGCCGGTTTCGGCACTGGCGACCAGCGCTTGTAATTGATGCAGCTTCATGCGCTCACCCTGATGACAACCATTGGTTGTCATCATAACCAAACTGAGGCTCCCCAGCCGGCATTCCAGTGCCTAAGATCGACGCCAGCAATGTCGATCAGGCTCTGGCCGCCGACTGAATCTATCGAGGAGTAGCGCCGTGGACGCGGGTCATGTTTTGCCGGGAATCGCTGCACAGCAAGAGGAAATGATCAGCCTGCGTCAACGCATACACGCCCATCCCGAGCTTGGGTTCGAGGAGTTCGCCACCAGTGCGCTGGTGGCGCAGTGTCTGCGCCAGTGGGGTTATGACGTCAGCACCGGCGTGGGCAGGACCGGCGTGGTGGCAACGCTGCGTAATGGCGCGGGGCGTTCCATCGGGCTGCGAGCCGACATGGATGCACTGCCGATTCAGGAAGCCACCGGCTTGCCCTATGCCAGCCGGGTCGACGGTGTGATGCATGCCTGCGGCCACGATGGCCATACCGCAACCCTGCTGGCAGCGGCCAGGCACCTGGCCCGCACCCGGGACTTCAATGGCACCGTGCAGCTGATTTTCCAACCGGCCGAAGAGGGCCTGGGTGGCGCAAGAACAATGCTCGAAGACGGGCTGCTCGAGCGCTTCCCCTGCGATGCGGTGTTTGCCATGCACAACGTGCCGGGCTATCCGGCGGGGCAACTGGGTTTCTACAGTGGCCCGTTCATGGCCAGCGCCGATACGGTGACGATCAAGGTCATTGGCACGGGCGGCCATGGTGCGGTACCGCACAAGGCGGTCGATCCGGTGGTGGTCTGCGCCTCGATCGTGATCGCCTTGCAAAGTATCGTCTCGCGCAATGTCAGTCCGCAGGAGATGGCGATTATCACCGTGGGTTCAATCCATGCCGGGAGTGCGTCGAACGTGATTCCCGAATCCGCCGAGATGAGCCTGAGCGTGCGCGCGCTGACCCCCGAGGTGCGCGGCTTGCTTGAGCGGCGGATCACCGATCTGGTGCAGGGGCAGGCTGCCAGTTTCGGGGCGCGGGCCGACATCGACTACCAGCATTGTCATCCGGTGTTGATCAACGATCCCGAGCAGACCGCGTTTGCCCGCCAGGTCGCACAAGACTGGCTGGGAGCGGGGCACCTGATCGATGACCTGCGGCCCTTTACCGCCAGTGAGGACTTTGCGTTCATTCTGCAACAATGCCCCGGCAGTTATTTGGTGATCGGCAATGGCCAGGGCGACAGCGGCTGTTTGCTGCATAACCCCGGTTACGACTTCAACGATGCCTGCCTGCCGATAGGCGCGAGTTATTGGGTGAAGCTGGTGGAAGGTTTTCTGCGCTGAGGCGCAGTGGTTCAAGCAACCCGTCTGTACCCACGTGCTGGCAACCCGGCTCAGCGAGCTCCCTGGAGGAAAATAACCATGAACAAGATGATTGCGGCGGTTTCACTGGTGTTGATCTCGGCATCCGGCCTGGCCGGTGCGGCCGACTGGTCCGGCAAAGTGTTGAGGCTGGCGGTTGACCCGACGTACCCACCGCTGGAGTACAAAAACCAGGATGGCACGCTGACCGGTTTTGGCGTCGATATCGCCCAGGCCCTGTGTGCAGAGCTGAAGGCAAAATGCGTCTGGGTTGAAAGCAGCTGGGACGGGATGATTCCGGGCCTGCTGGCCCACAAGTTCGACGCCATTGCGTCGTCGATGACCGTCACGCCCAAGCGCCAGACCCGGATTGCCTTTACCGACAAGGTGTCCAACGCACCGGCCCGCTTGGTCATCAAGCGTGGGGCGGACCTGCAGCCCACCGTCGAGTCGCTCAAGGGCAAGCGTGTCGGCGTGGAGCAGGGCTCGACCCAGGAGGCCTTTGCCAAAGCCGTCTGGGGCACCCAGGGCGTGGAGGTACTGTCCTATCAGAACCAGGACCAGGTCTATGCCGACCTGGTGGTAGGCCGGCTCGATGCCTCGTTGCAGGGCTCGATCCAGGCCAGCTACGGGTTTCTCAACAAGCCGGTGGGCAAGGATTACACCTTTGCCGGTGGCACCCTGGATAACCCCGAGTTCTTTGGCGTCGGTGATGGAATCGGCGTGCGCAAGGACGACCTCGAACTGCGCGAAGACCTGAACAAGGCGCTGGCGACGATTCTGGCCAACGGCACGTACGCGCGGATCAACGACAAGTACTTCGATTTCGACGTCTACGGCGCTAAATGACGGTTGCTCCCGCACTGGCCGGTCGCTGCATGTTTACTCGTGTGCAGCCCACGGTAGAAAGGTAACGCCGAACTGCTCGGCAATCGCCAGGATCTGCGGCAGGTCCTCGGGCACCTTGAGTTGATCCAGGGCGGTGAACAGCTTGCCGCCCCTGGGGTCGGAGACCACCCCGATGATCTTGGCGCGGGCGCTGAGGTTTTTGTAAGCGTGAATCGTGCCGGCCGGGATATGCACATAACCGCCGCGGGTCATGGTGGTGGAACAGCCATCCACGGTGATCTCGACCTGGCCGTCGATGACGTAGAAGGCTTCGTCCCAGGGGTGGAAATGCGGGGGTGGGCCGCCGCCCTGTACGCCTTCCTGGATATGCATTTCGAAGGGTTTGCTCAGGTCGCCTTCGGCAAGGATGGTGATGTTTTCGCCCACAACCTTGACGGGCGCCGGGGTCTGGTCGGCTTCGATGATGTGAACGGTGCGCATGACAGCTCTCCGGCGCGAGGATCAACGCATGTGAGTATAGGCACCCGGGGACCGCGGCCCTGGCAGTTCCCGCCGTGCGGTAATCGGCAGGCTCGCGTGGGTGAGGGCGCAGGAAGCTAGACTGAGGTGTACAGCGCATTTTCAGTCGGCACCGCTAGCGGGTTGCCGTCCATCCGGTCGTGTCGGGAGGCCTTAATGCTGCATATCAGAACACCCCTGGTGCTGCACCCGGGGCTGAGCACCGCGAGCCGGCGCATCTGGCTCAAGCTGGAAAACCTGCAACCGGGCGGCTCTTTCAAAATGCGCGGCATGGGCCTGCTGTGTACCGAGGCGGCCTTGCAGGGCAAGCAGAAAGTGGTCTGCCCCTCCGGTGGCAATGCCGGCTATGCCACCGCTGTCGCGGCTGCGGCATTGGGCCTGGCGGCGATCATCATTGTTCCGGACACCACCGCTGAATCGACCCGGGCGCGCATTACCAGGACCGGGGCCCAGGTGAGGGTACACGGCAAGGTCTGGGACGAGGCCAATCAGTTGGCGCTGGAACTGGCCAGGGACGCGGATACCGAATACGTGCCGGCGTTCGACCACCCGACACTGTGGGAAGGGCACAGCACGATGGTCGATGAGATTCTTGAAGACTGTCCTCAGGTCGACACGGTAGTACTGTCAGTTGGGGGCGGTGGCTTGCTGGCCGGCGTGCTCACCGGACTGATCCGCCACGCCCGGCTGGATTGTCGGATCATTGCCTGCGAAACCGAGGGCACGGCCTCATTCGCGGCGGCGCTCAAGGCCGGGCACCCGGTCAAGCTCGCCGGGATCAACAGTGTTGCCAGCTCATTGGGTGCACTGCAGGTGGCGCAGTGGCCGGTGCAGCACATCGGCCGGTTCCCCCACACCAGTGTGGTGTTGCCGGATGCCGACGCCATCATGGGGGTCGTGCGTTATGCCGATGATTTGCGCCAATTGGTGGAACCGGCGTGTGGTGTTTCGCTGGCCGTGGCCTATCTGGACCACCCGGCCATTGCCGATGCCCACGATGTGGTGATCGTGGTCTGTGGCGGGGTGAGTATCAGTGCCCGGCAGGTGGCGCAGTGGGAGCAATCGTAAGGCAGGGGCTGGGGCCTGGGCAGACCCGGAACCTGGGTTCCGGGCCGGTCAGTCGAGGGTGCGCTTAACGGATGACCCGGTAGCACGGGACATACGCGGCGCCACCTGGCAGCTTCATGCGGTGTTGGGCCACAAAGGCTTGCAGCAGTTTGTCCAGCGGCTGCATGACGGCCGCGTCGCCGTTGATCTCGTAGGGGCCATGTTCTTCGATCAGGCGAATGCCCTTGTCCTTGACGTTGCCGGCGACGATCCCGGAAAACGCGCGGCGCAGGTTGGCCGCCAGTTCATGGGCGGGCAGGTCGTGGCGCAGTTGCAGGCCGGCCATGTTTTCGTGGGTGGGGTCGAACGGGCGCTGGAAGCCTTCGTCGATCTTCAGCAGCCAGTTGAAATGGAACGCATCGTTACGCTCGCGGCGGAACTGCTTGACCGCCTTGAGCCCCTGGACCATTTGCCGGGCGACCTCGGCCGGGTCGTCGATGATGATCTCGTAGTGACTCTGGGCCTCTTCACCCAGGGTGGAACCAACGAACGCGTGCAGCTGCTGCAGGTAGGGTTCTGCGCTGCGCGGGCCGGTCAGGACGACCGGGAAGGGCAGGTCGCGGTTGTCCGGGTGCATCAGGATCCCGAGCAGGTAGAGGAACTCCTCAGCCGTGCCGGCGCCGCCCGGGAAAATGATGATGCCGTGGCCGACACGCACGAAGGCTTCCAGGCGTTTCTCGATGTCGGGCAGGATCACCAGTTCGTTGACGATCGGGTTCGGCGCCTCGGCGGCAATGATGCCGGGCTCCGTCAGGCCCAGGTAGCGGCCGTTGATGATCCGTTGCTTGGCGTGGGAAATGGTGGCGCCCTTCATCGGGCCCTTCATGACCCCCGGCCCGCAACCGGTGCAGACGTCCAGGCTGCGCAGGCCGAGTTCGTGACCGACCTTTTTGGTGTACTGGTATTCCTCGCTGCTGATCGAGTGACCGCCCCAGCACACGACAATCTTGGGCTCCACGCCGGGGCGCAGGGTGCGGGCGTTGCGCAGCAGGTGGAATACGTAGTCGCTGATGCCTTGCGAGGAGTCGAGGTCGATGCGCTGGCTGTCCAGTTCGTTCTCGGTGTACACGATGTCACGCAGGGCGCTGAACAGCATTTCACGGGTGCTGGCGATCATTTCGCCGTCGACGAAGGCGTCCGCCGGTGCGTTGAGCAACTCCAGGCGTACACCACGGTCTTGTTGATGAATGCGAATCTCGAAGTCCCGATAGGCTTCCAGAATGGTCTTGGCGTTGTCGACATGGGCGCCGGTATTGAGGATGGCCAGGGCGCATTGGCGAAAGAGAGAGTAGATGCTGCCTGACCCTGCGGCGCTCAATTGTTGAACTTCGCGTTGGGACAGTGTTTCCAGGCTGCCTTTGGGGCTCACCGAAGCATTGATTACTTGTCTTGCTGTCATTCTAAATTCCCTGAGAACGATGAGAGCGGGCCGACAGGCTCGATAACATCAGGATAGTCAGCGCCGAAGCGATCGTGCTGTCGCCATCTTCTAGGCGTGCGGTCATGAATGCAAATGTCGCTGACCTGGAGCGTGGGCCATCAGCGCTTGCGGCTGCCCCATGATCGCAAATTGTCTGATAGCGCTGAGGCTGTTTGCCCACGGCTGAACAACAGTGGCCAACTCTTTTCCCGTGACGAGAATCAGCATGGCCCGCCTGCACCTGGATTTCCCGCAGAACCCGTTTTTTTATGCCACTTCGTTGACTGTCCGGGTGACGGACGTCAACGCCGCCCATCACCTGGCCAACGACTCGATGATCTCGATGATTTCCGAGGCGCGTGCGCGAATGTTGTTTGAGTATGGGGTGAGCATCGACGACATCATCGTGACTGACCTGGCGACGGTCTATCGCGCCGAAGCCCGCGCCCGGGATCAGTTGCGGTTCGAGGTGGGGCTGATGGACCTGAACAAATATGGCGGCGACATCATCTTGCGCATCACCCGCCCGGCCGACGGGACACTGATTGCCCTGGCGAAATCGGGCTTTGTGTTTTTCGACTACCCGAGCCGCAAGGTCATCGCCATGCCGGCCGATTTCATTTCCCGCTTCCCCGAGGTCAATGTGTTGTTTGCCGCCATGCAAACGCCGCACTGAAGCCGGCTCTACCCCAGTAGGGTTACCCCTTCGACGTAATTACGCCGCCGTTGGCCGGCGCTCCATACTCGGTTGCAGCCCTGGTTCAGGGCTATCGAATCCGCAGTGACGAGGTCGAAGGACAACCCATGAAGATTGAACTGGTACAGCTGGCCGGTCGCGATGGCGATACGGCCTATAACCTGCAACGAACCCTGGACGCTATCGCCACCTGCGCAGCGGATACCGATGTGCTGGTGTTTCCGGAAACCCACCTGATGGGGTTCGCCTGCGCCGAGCGACTCGGCGAGGTAGCCGAAACCGTGGACGGGCCGACCGTGCAGGCGGTGCTGCAGGCGGTGCGTGAACGGGATGTGGCGGTGGTGGTGGGGTTCGCCGAACGTGAGGGCGAGGACTTCTTCAACACCTCGTTGCTGTTGACCCCCCAAGGTATTGCCTTGAGTTATCGCAAGACCCATCTGTGGCCTTCGGAGTGCGGGGTGGTCCAGCCCGGGGATCGATTTGCCACCACCCTGTACAAAGGCGTGCGGGTGGGGCTGTTGATCTGCTACGACATCGAATTCCCGGAACCGGCCCGTGCGCTGGCACAACTGGGAGTGGACCTGATGCTGGTGATCAACGCCAACATGGACCCGTTCGGTCCGGTGCACCGTACCGCGATCCTGGCAAGAGCCCAGGAAAACCAGGCGTTTGCCGTGCTGGTCAATCGATGTGGGAAAGGTGATGGCGATCTGATCTTTGCCGGCGCCAGCTCAGTGGTCGATCCGTCGGGGCGGCTGTTGTTCGAAGCCGGGCGCGAGGAATGCCGGCACGTCGTCGAGCTGGATTTTACGGCGTTGCACACCTCGCGCCAGGACTATGACTACCTCAAGGACCGGCGATTGCCGCTGGCCTGCCAGCAGATCAACCACGCCGATGGGCGCCGCGAATTGCTGATCCCCTGAGCAGCGCCTGCCAGCGCCGATTGTGGCACTGGCCTTATCCTTCACTTTCAGCAGACATCGCCCGCGAACGGGCCGATGATCGTGCCGTCGTTCTGGAGTCTTGCGATGAAACCTCTGTGTAGCGTGCAACTGGCCGCGGCCGCTTTGCTCAGCCTGGGAATGGCCTGCGCCAGCGCCGCCGAACCCAGCGTCTCGATTTACAACTGGTACGACTACATCGCACCGGATGCCACGAAAAACTTCCAGCAGGAAACCGGCGTCGCCACGGTCTATGACGTGTTCGATAATGGCGATGTGATGCAGAGCAAGCTCATGGCCGGGCGCAGCGGTTATGACGTGGTGGTCGCCAGCAGCGAACTGCTGCCCAACCTGATCAAGGCCGGGGTGCTCAAGGAGCTGGATCGCAGCCAGCTGCCGAACCTGCCGCACCTGGACCCCGAGATCCTGGCCAAGGTGCAGCGCAACGACCCGGGTAATCGTTTCGCCGCGCCCTACCTGTGGGGCACCACCGGCATGGGCTACGACGCCGACAAGGTCACGGCATTGCTGGGCGCGCAGGCGCCGGTCAACTCCTGGGACCTGATCTTCAAGGAAGAGAACATTGCCAAGCTCAGCCAGTGCGGCGTGGCCATGCTGGATTCGCCCGGCGAAATCGTTCCGATCGCCTTGCACTACCTCGGATTGCCCTACAACAGCCAGAACCCCGAGGATTACCGCAAGGCCGAAGCCTTGCTGCTCAAGGTCCGGCCGTATATCCGCTACTTCGATTCTTCGCGGTTCATCTCCGACCTGGCTAACGGCAACGTCTGCGTGGTGCTCGGTTGGTCGGGCGGTGTGTATGACGCGCAACTGGCCTCCGCCAAGGCCGGCAATGTGCGCAACCTGGTGTACAGCATTCCTCATGAGGGCGCGCCCGTCTGGGTCGAGAACCTGGTCCTGCTCAATGACGCACCGCATCCGCAACAGGGTCTGAGCTTCATCAACTACATGCTGCGCCCCGAGGTCATTGCCGCGACGTCCAACTACCTGGGCTACCCGAACGCCAACAAGGACGCCACCGCACTGGTCGAGCAGAAGGTGCGCGACAACCCGGGTGTGTATCCCTCGGCAACCACCATGGCGACGCTGTTCCCGCTGGAGCCTTTGCCGCTGAAGATGGAGCGGGTGAGAACCCGGGTGTGGAGCAAGGTGAAAACCGGCAGCTGAATCCAAGGGCACCACCCGAAAGAGTGGGGTGCTTGTTGCACCGGCTCAGGCGTCGCGCAACAGGTCGTGTGCGTTGAGCAGTTCGTAGGCTATTTCCGGGTGGTTTTCCAGGCCGCGCCGTATGGCGGCGGGGATGGTCTGGCGAGTCTTGCGACACAACCCGGGCAGCTCCAGCAGCCGAATGCCGATACCGCGCATGCTGCGCACTTCATGGAAGCTGGGGGTGATTTCCACGCGAATGCCCAGTTGCTCGTACATTCGCTGCTGCAGGCGCTGCAGATCGCTCAGGCTCTGCAGGTTTTCCAGACGTTCGAGCAGGCGCTTTTCCTCATGCCGGGTCAGTTGCAGGATGCGCGCATCAGTGCCGACTGATTCCAGCAACTGGTCACGCCCGCAATCGCAGGCGCCGGGTGGGCAGGGTGAGCGTATCGGCAAAGAGGCTGTCATGGTCTCCCTTTGGAAAATCGCCTGTGCGGAGCCTTTCAGGTGACCGGTTAGCCTTTGTTGTTGGCAAGGATGCTGGCCACCTGGCGCGGCTGGCAGTTGAGATAGGGCGATGACTTCAACCAGCGCTGGTCCGGATACCAGGAAAACATGAACTGGCCGTCCTTGAGTTTGTCGATCACCTGGCGTGCCACCTGTGGCCGTACCGCCGGGCAACCCTGACTGCGGCCGATACGGCCCTGGCGCTCACTCCACAGCGGGCTCACGTAGTCCGCGGCATGAATCACGATCGCCCGATCACGGGCCAGGTCATTGAAACCGGGTTCCAGGCCGTCCATGCGCAGGGAGTAACCGTGGGCGCCCTGATAACTTTCCTGGGTGCGAAACAGCCCCAGGCTGGACTGGTAGCTGCCCACGCGGTTGGAGAATCGGGTGGCAAAGTTTTCGCCGGACATTTGCCCGTGGGCCACCAGGTCGCGCAACACCAGTGCTTTCTTGCGCAGATCGAAGATCCACAGACGTCGCTCTGTGGACGGCTGCGAGTAATCGATCACGGCCAGGTGCTCGGCCCGCCGGGCGCCATTGTTGACGGCGCATCGCATGGCGCTCAGGGCACTTTTTAGCGCTTGGGGATTGAGTTCCGGCGCGGCGTGCGCGAGGCTGTTATACAACGCCTGATGAGTGGTGCTGGCGGCGAGCGCCGGACTGCAGAGGGCGCCAAGGGTGGTGACTGCCAGACAGATCCGGCGCAAAAAAGTCAGCATGGGTAGAGAGTCCTCATTGTTTCTGTTGGCTTCCGACTTCCTGTCGCTCCCCGGGCAGGTCCGTTTACGGGCTCGCCTGACGCTCGCCGCACCTGCTGCAGAGGTCGACCGTCAAAACCTGACGGCCATGGATTGGAGTAAAGCAGTTGTTCAAAAAGCATGCATGTTACTTGAGCCTTTATTTGCTCGCTGTGCCATTGGTCGCGACTGCCCAGAATGAGCTCGCTGATCACGACGCGCCGCTGCCATTGGCACTGACCCAGTTACCGGTGGATTGCCCGGGCCTGAAAATGCGTCCGGATGCTTCGGCGCTGGCGTTGGTGCAGGCTTTTTACCAGCAGCAAAACCAGGCCCCGGTGTGGTCGGGTGACGCACGCTTGCCGGCCTTGCAGGCGCAGTTGGCGCAGTTGGCCGATGACGGCCTGGACCCTCACCGCTACAGCCTGCCCAAGGAAGAGGCGGTGGGCGGCCCGCTGTGTACCGATATCGGCATCAGCCTGCGTTACCTGCAAGCGTTGCGGGAGCTGCGTTACGGGCGCTTGCAGCAAAGCCGTTTCGAACCGGTGTGGCATGCCCAGCCATCGCAACTGGATCGCAATGCCGAACTGCTGACCATTGCCGGATCCGGCTTGCAGGACATGGCGGCGGCCTTTGACGCCGCCCGCCCGGGCCTCGAGCAATACCGCAGTCTGCGCGAGGTCTACTCCCAGCAGCGTCAGCAACTGCTGCCCCATTGGCCGGTAGTGGCCAGCGGGCCTTTATTGCGCCCCGGCATGCAGGATGTACGCATTCCCGGACTGGCCCAGCGGCTGTTCAGCGAGGGTTACTTGCCCTACATGCCGGTGCTGGCCGGCACGGATTACACTGCTGAGCTGGCCAGCGCGGTAAAAAATTTCCAGCTCAGCCATTCGCTGCAAGCCGATGGCGTTATCGGGCCGGGCACCTTGACCGAACTGAACATCAGCTCGCAGGTACGACGTGAACAGCTGCGCATCAACCTCGAGCGTTTTCGCTGGCTGGCTCAGGACATGGAGCCCGACAGCCTGCTGGTGAACGTGGCCGCCGCCCAGTTGACCGTGTTCCAGGACGGTGTCCCGGTCTGGCAGACCCGCACCCAGGTCGGGCGTGCCGAGCGCCAGACCCCATTGTTGAAGTCCCACGTCACACGCCTGACGCTGAACCCGACCTGGACGGTGCCGCCGACCATCATGCGTGAAGACAAGCTGCCGGAAATCCGACGGGACCAGGCATTCCTCAGCCGGCAGGACCTGCGGGTGCTCGACCGTGATGGAAACCCGCTAGCGGCGGAGGACATCGACTGGGACAACCCGGGTAACATCCTCCTGCGCCAGGACGCCGGGCCGAGAAATCCGCTGGGGCAGATGGCCGTGCGCTTCCCCAATCCGTTTTCCGTGTACCTGCACGACACCCCCAGCCAGGCGCTGTTCCAGAAAGGTCCACGGGCCTTCAGCTCGGGTTGTGTGCGGGTCGAGCATGCCATGCAGTTGCGCGACCTGTTGTTGAGCCCGGCGGAACGCCTGCGCACCACCGAGTTGCTGGCCACCGGGCGCACGCACGAATTCAGGCTGTCGGTGCCCGTGCCGATCCTGCTCAGCTACTGGACCGTACAAGCCGACGACCATGGCCGATTGCTGTATGCCCCGGATATCTACAGTCGCGACCCCGTGTTGGTGACCGCGATGAGCAGTACGCTTTAAGCAGGCGCAACCGCGCAAGATTGTTCAAGACACGCGGCCGTTTGGCTGACACATTTGCAAACCCTTTCTTTGTTGTAGAGCGCTATGTCTGACACGTTATTGCCGCGCAGTGCCTTTCTGCGCGGAGCCGTTGCCGTCATGCCCTTGTCCCTGGCGACCGCGCCCTGGGGCTTGCTGGCGGGTTCCATGGCCATCGAGGCCAATCTCACGCCATTGCAGGGCCAGGGCTTGTCGAGCATCGTCTTTGCCGGTGCCGCGCAGTTGGTGGCGATCGGCATGCTCAAGGGCGGGGCCGGGATTTTCTCGATTCTGCTGACCACCTTGCTGCTGACCTCCCAGCACCTGCTGTACGGCATGAGCATGCGCCCCGTGGTGTCGCCACTGCCGGGCCGCTGGCGGGTCGGGCTGGGCTTTTTGCTCACCGACGAACTCTTCGCCCTGACCAGTCAATTCGACCAGCAGCAGTTCAACCGCTGGTATGCGCTAGGGGTGGGACTGACGTTTTACGTGGCCTGGAACCTGTTCACCCTGGCCGGCATTGTGCTGGGCAGCAGCATTCCGGGGCTGGAACACCTGGGGCTGGACTTCTCCATTGCCGCCACCTTTATCGCCTTGATCACCCCGGTGGTGCGCAGTATCCCGACGGTGGTGTGCGTGGCGGTTTCGTTGTTCTGTTCGGTGTTGTTCAACTACTGGCAAGTGGGGTCGGCGCTGGTGCTGGCCGGGTTGCTGGGGATGAGTGCCGGGTTTGTCTGCAACAAGTTTTATGGAGCGCGCACATGATGGTCTGGGCGGTTATTTTCGGCATGGGGCTGCTGGTGTTTCTCAATCGCTACGTGTTCCTGGAGCCACGCTTGCCGGTGCGCCTGAGCAGCAATGCGCGGCAGTTCCTCGGGTTCGCGGTACCGGGGATGCTCACGGCGATCTGCGGGCCGATCGTGTTCATGCCGGACCACCAACTGAACCTGCAATGGGACAATCCGTACCTGCTCAGTTCGTTGGTGGCCATTGGCTTGGTGCTCTACACCCGCAGTACCTTGATCAGCATGTTGCTGAGCATGGCGTTCTTTTTCCTGCTGCGCTGGTGGTTGTAACCTGGGCCCTCAACTCTTCGAGGTCTTGTCGCTGCCGGGCATATGCAGGTAACTCATCACGCTTTCGGTGAGCTCGGTGGCCAGCTTCACCGCTTCCTTGTTGCGCGCCATCACCCCGGCGACCAGGCCTTCGATCAGTGCCAGAACGGCGATGCTGGAGCTGGTCAGCACCGGGTGGTCGGCGGGTGCAAACAACACGTGCCGGGCAATGTGGGTCAAGGGCGAGGCCGGGGAGTCGGTGATCGCCAGCACGGTGGCACCGCGCTCATGGGCAAAGCGCGACAGTTTCAGGGTGTCGAGGGAGTAGCGGGGCAGCGAGATCGCCAGCAGTACATCCTGGTCGGTGATGGCCGCCAGGCGGTAGGCGGCGTTTTCGTTGCCGCCCTCCATGCTGATGGCGGTGGCGTCCGCGCAGAAGGGCATCAGGGTCGAGGCCGCAAGGCCAGCCAGGTAGACACTGTTGCCGAAACCCAGGATGTAGATCTTGCGGGCCTGGGTCAGGCAGGTGACCACGGCTTCAAAGGTTTCGGGGTGATTGTTGGTGCCGGCGGTTTCCAGGTTGCTGGTGGCGCTCTGGATTTGCTCGTGCAGGCCGAATGCACCACCGGGGCGGTGCGCCAGTTCGTTGCGCAACTTGTCCACCGGGGACACCATCTGCTGCAAGGTCGTCACCAGCTCGGCCTTCATGCCACTGTAGCCCCCCACGTCCAGCACCTTGGCCAGGCGGTTGACGGCTGCCGGTGAAGTGGACGTTGCGTGGGCCATCTCGTCGATGGTCAGGGTGGCGGCCTTGAGCGGGTGGCGCAGGATAAAGTCCGCCACCTTGCGCAGCGACGGCGGCAAGTCAGCGAGGATCTGCGCCAGTTTGCGCAGCACCGGGGCGGCGTAGACCGTGGTGTTTTTCGAAGAATCAGGCATGACCGGCTCGACATCTGCTGGAGGTTGCAAGGGACCTGTTCCGATCCCCCGACTGGAGTGGACGCCAGTGTATCCGAAGCCGACCGTCGGCGCGCAGCGCCTGCCCACGGTCGGCGAGCGGCTTACTTCAGGCTGCCGGCCAGAAACTGCTGGAGGCGTTCGGACTGTGGATTGACCAGCACGTCACGCGGGTTGCCGCGTTCTTCGACAACGCCTTTGTGCAGGAACACCAGCTGGTTCGACACTTCGCGGGCAAAGCCCATTTCATGGGTCACCACCACCATGGTCCGGCCTTCCTGCGCCAGGTCCTGCATGACCTTCAGCACTTCGCCGACCAGTTCCGGGTCCAGTGCCGAAGTGGGCTCATCGAATAGCATCACTTCAGGCTCCATCGCCAGTGCACGGGCAATCGCCACGCGCTGCTGTTCGCCACCGGACATGTGCGCGGGGTACGCCCCTGCGCGGTGCGCCACACCGACCTTGTCCAGGTAGTGCGCGGCCTTTTCCCGGGCCAGCTTCCTGTCCATCCCCAAGACATGGACGGGCGCTTCCATGACGTTCTCCAGGGCACTCATGTGCGCCCAGAGGTTGAAGTGCTGGAACACCATCGCCAGCCGGGAGCGCATGCGTTGCAGTTGCCTGGGGTCGGCGGCCTTGAGCCCGCCCAGTTTGTTGGCGACCAGTTTCAGCGGTTCGCCATTGAGCAGGATACTGCCGGCGTTGGGTTGCTCCAGCAGGTTGATGCAGCGCAGGAAAGTGCTTTTGCCTGAGCCGCTGGAGCCGATGATGCTGATCACGTCGCCGGCCCTGGCCTGGAGCGATACGCCCTTGAGCACTTCGTGGGTGCCGTAGCGTTTGTGCAGGTCCTGGATTTCAAGTGTGTTCATGGTCTCGATTCTCTGGAGTCAGTCGCTGAGCAGGCGACCTTGGCGAATGGGGGTGGCGCCTGCGACCTTGGCCAGCCACAAGCCGGGTTGGGCAAAGCGCAGGCGTTCGCGGGCGTAGAGGATGCCGTCGGTGGTGGCGGTGACCACGCTGTGACGGTCGGTCAGTGGGTCGATGACTTCGAACAGCGGGTCGCCGACCTTGACCCGGGCGCCCAGCGGTTGCAGGAAGCTGACCACCCCGGGATGGGGGGCACAGGCATATTGCGCACCGGCAAAGGGGGTTGCCTGGCAGTCGGTCGACGGTGCGTCTGGCCATTCACCGTCGATCAGGCCCTGTTCGGCCAGATAGCCGAGAATCTGCTCGGCACTGGCGGTGCACTGTTCGCGTCCGGTGTCGGCCATGCCCCGCAGTTCGACGGTGGTTGCCACACAGGCCAGGGGAATGTTGGCCTGGGGGAACCGTTCGGCCAGCTGTAACCAGGGCATCGCACAGGCTTCGTCGAAGGCATTGCCCCCGGCGCCTTCGGCCAACAGCGCGGCACCGGCTCCCAGGCGTGCCGCCAACGAACGCAGGCGCGGCCAGTTTTGCGGCAGGGCGTACAGCAGCATGATCGACTCGAAGTCGCAGTGCAGGTCCAGCACCAGATCGGCATCGCACGCATGCTGCATCAGCCGATAGCGCAGGCCGTCGAGTTCCGAACCGGCCGGCGGCAGGTCGGCGAGGAGCTCGAGCATGGCGCGACGGATCATCGCCACGTTGGCCTCGGCATCGTCGGCCAACCGGCCTTCCAGGCGCCTGGCCACGGCGTCGGCCAGGTCCGGGAAGTCGCGGTTGAAGTTCTTGCCGCTATTGAATTCGAAGCGGCCCTGGTGGGTGGCCTGGAACATTTGCCCGAGGCCGATGGGGTTGGCCACCGGGACCAGTTCGATGACCCCGGTCAACCGGCCTTGTGCCTCCAGCTCTCGAAGACGACGCTTGAGCTCGACCGCCACGCGCATGCCGGGCAGTTCATCGGCGTGCAAGGAGGCCTGGATATAGGCCTTGCGCGCGCCACTGCCAAAGCGAAACAGCGAGAGCGTGCGTTCGGTGCCCGTGGCGCTCCAGGGCAGAACGTGTTGAATGTGCTGCATGGGATTTCCTTAGTGCTTGCGTGGGGCCAGGTAGGCCAGCCAATGGCGTTCGGCGAGCTTGAACAGGCGCACGAGAATGAAGGTCAGTACCAGGTACATCAGCGCGGCGGTGATGAAGGCTTCGAACGGCAGGTAGTACCGCGAACTGAGGGTGCGCGCTGCACCAGTGATGTCCACCAGGGTGACGATGGATGCCAGGCTGGTGGTCTGCAGCATCATCAGCACTTCGTTGCTGTATTGCGGCAACGCCCGGCGCAGGGCCGAGGGCAGCAGGATGCGCCGGTACAGGGTCAGGCGTGACATGCCCATGGCCCTGGCCGCTTCGATCTCGCCGCTGGAGGTGGACCTCAGGCTCCCGGCCAGCAATTCCGCGCTGTAGGCACTGGTATTGATGGCAAAGGCCAGGCAGGCGCAGAACGTGGCGCTGGACAGGTACGGCCACAGCGGGCTCTGGCGAACCGCTTCGAACTGCGCCAGGCCGTAATAGATCAAGAACAGCTGCACCAACATGGGCGTGCCACGGATGGCGTAGGTGTAGAGCCAGGCGGGTGCGTTGATCAGGGGTGAGCGCGACACGCGCATCAGTGCCAGTGGAATGGCAAGCACCAAGCCGAAGGCCAGGGAAATCAGCAGCACTTTGAGGGTCAGCCACGCGCCATTGAAATACAGCGGCAGGTTGTCCCAGATCAGGGTGTAGTCGAGCATCAGCGGAGCTCCCATTCAAAGATCGGCGGCTTTGATGCCGACCGAATAGTGTTTTTCCAGCCCGCGCAATACCAGCAGCGAGACACTGGTGATCACCAGGTACAGCGCCGCCACCGCGAGGAAAAACGTGAAGGGTTCATGGGTCGCATCGGCGGCGTTCTTGGCCTTGAACATCATGTCCTGCAGGCCGATCACCGAGATCAGCGCGGTGGACTTGATCAGCACCAGCCAATTGTTGGTGAAGCCGGGAATGGCCAGCCGAATCATCTGTGGCACCAGGATTCGCCAGAACACCTGGAGGCCGCTCATGCCGTAGGCGGCCCCGGCTTCGGCCTGCCCCTGGGGGATGGCCATGAAGGCGCCGCGAAAGGTTTCCGAGAGGTAGGCGCCGAAAATGAAACCCATGGTGCAGACACCCGCCACAAAGGGATTGATGTCGATGTAGTGGGTGTAGCCGAGCCCGAGGGCGATGCGGTTCACCAGGTCCTGGCCGCCATAGAAAATCAGCAGGATCAGGACCAGGTCGGGAATGCCGCGAATCACCGTGGTGTAGCCTTCGCCCAGTGTCGCCAGCCATTTGAGCGGTGACAGGCGAAACGCCGCGCCGATCAGGCCCAGGGTAATGGCCAGTGCCATGGCGCTCAGCGCCAGGTTGATCGACAGCCAGGCGCCATCGAGAATGCTCGATCCGTAGCCGTGAAGCATGATGAGGGTCCTCTCCCGCAACGCCGCCAGGCGCGCGGGACCAACAAGAGAAGTGGCGTCGGCCCGGGGCCCACGCCAGCGTTACGGATCGGCTTACTCGCCGTAGATATCGAAGGCGAAGTACTTGTCCATCACCTGCTGGTACGTGCCATTGGCACGGATCGCATCAATGGCCGCGTTGAGGCGCACGGTGTTCTGCGCGTCACCCTTACGCAGTGCGATGCCGGCGCCCCGGCCGAAGTATTTCGGGTCGTTGATGTCCGGGCCCACCAGGGCGAAGTCCTTGCCGGCCGGGGTCTTGATAAAGCTCTCGTTGGTGTTGACGATGTCGGCGAGGGTCGCATCCAGCCGGCCCGAGGCCAGGTCCAGCGAGGCTTCGCTCTGGGAGGCGTAGCGCACGACATCGACCCCGGCCGGCGCCAGTTGTTCGGTGGCGTAGCGGTCGTAGGTCGAAGCGCGCTGCACGCCGACCTTCTTGCCTTTGAGATCGATCAGCGGGTCGTTGATGACCTGGCCGGCTTTCATCGCGAACTTGCCAGGGGTGTGGTAGTACTTTTTGCTGAAGTCGACTGACTTCAAGCGGTCGTCGGTAATCGACATCGACGACAGCACCGCATCAATCTTGCGCACTTTCAGCGAAGGGATCATCCCGTCGAATTCCTGGATCACCCACAGACACTTGACCTTCATCTCTGCGCACAGGGCGTTGCCGATGTCGTAGTCGAATCCGCTGATGTTGCCTTCCGGGGTCTTGAAGGAGAAGGGTGGGTACGCGGCCTCGATACCGATACGCAGGCTGTCTTCGTCGGCGTGGGCGAGGGTGCTGGCGGCGAAAAGTGCCAGAGCAGCCAGAAGTCCTGTCTTGTTCATCTTGTTGACTCCGTGGGTTGGGGTTGGGAGTGAGTGCCGTCCGGTCTGGCGGGAGTGCCTCCATGGCGACTATGATTGACACGAAATAAATCACAAATCAACAAAATGAAAATAAAAATATCAACCTGCATTGTTGCTTCGGTCGGACGGTCATGGCGCAATCGGCCGCGAGGGCTATCGTTGCCTGACTGAATTACTGCCTTCGAAGAGGACACCGTCATGAACACCAGCGATCTGCTTGAACAATTGTTGCGGGCCGGCCAGGGCTCGATGAGCCAACAGGGCGGCAGTGATCTGGCAGGGCAAGGCGGCCTGGGCGATCTGGGCGGATTGCTCGGCGGCCTGCTGGGCGGCGCCGGCGGCGGCGCTGGTTCCGGTGGGGCGGGGATGGGCGGGCTGGGTGGCTTGCTCGGTGGACTGGGCGGGATGCTGGGGGGCGCGGGCGGTAATGCTGGCGGTTCAACCCAGGGCCGTTCGGGCGGGACCAACTATGCCGCGCTGGCGTCCCTGGGCATGCTGGCGTTCCAGGCTTACCAGAGCTGGCAACGGCAGCAGGCATCGGCACCTCGACAGGCACCGCAGACGGTTGACCAGTTGCTGGGTGGGCCTGAAGTCGAAGATCACAGCCATGCGGTCCTGCGGGCATTGATTGCGGCGGCCAAGGCGGACGGTCGCATCGACCCGCAGGAAAAGCAGACGATCAGCACCGAGATCGGTCGTCACACCGATGACCCGGACCTCCAGCAATGGCTCGATGAGGAAGTTGCCCGTCCACTGGACGCGGCCGATGTCGCGACCTCGGCGACCGACCCGGGCATCGCGGCGGAAATGTACCTGGCCAGTGTCATGCTGGTGGACGACCAGCAGGAGGCCGAACGTACGTATCTTGACGAGCTGGCGGCGGCACTGAGCATCGATCCGCAATTGCAGGTGCATCTGGAGCAGCAGGCCAGGGGCAAGACGGTCTAGGGTCCAACCCGGTACTTCAGACAGGGTCGTTGCCGACCCTTGTGGCATTGATCGTGGCAGGGAGCAGGGCGGGTCGCAGGTTATAAAGTCAGATCATATTGGTATAAGTGGTTATAAGAAAAATCGCTATGCTGCTGCCAGCTTTTTCAGGTCGTCACGCTGGTTCGGTAAGGTATGGCAATGGACTTCGGTAACGTTGGATTTGTAGTTGCAGGCTTGCTTGTCGGGTTCATTGTCGGGATGACCGGAGTTGGCGGCGGATCGCTGATGACGCCGATCCTGCTGTGGTTCGGCATCAACCCGGCCACGGCTGTCGGCACCGACCTGCTCTATGCGGCGATTACCAAGTCCGGTGGTGTGCTGGTTCATCAGAAGAACCGCAACATCGACTGGAAAATTACCGGCTGGCTGACGGCGGGCAGCGTGCCTGCCGTGGCGCTGACCCTGTTGTTCCTCAAGTACTTGAATACCGATCCGCAAGCGACCAACGCGATCATCAGGCAGGCCCTGGGTTTTGTGCTGCTGTTGACGGCGCTGGCCATCTTCTTCAAGGGTCGTCTGCTGGCCTTCGCCCATAAACACGCGGGCGACCACTACCACCTGAGCGGCAGGAGCCTGAACCTGCTGACGGTCGGCACGGGGGCGTTGCTCGGTGTGATGGTGGCGTTGACGTCCATCGGTGCCGGGGCCCTGGGCACGGTGGCGCTGTTCGTCCTCTATCCGTTCCTGGCCACCAAGCGCCTGGTGGGCACCGAGATCGCCCACGCCGTGCCGCTGACCCTGGTGGCGGGCCTGGGGCATGCGAGCATGGGCAACATGGATTGGCACCTGTTGGGGTTCCTGTTGATGGGCTCGTTGCCGGGGATCTACGTCGGCAGTCACTTGTCCGGGCGGATCTCCGATGGCGTACTGCGTCCTTGCCTGGCCACCATGCTGGTGTTTATCGGCTACAAGCTGGCGTTCTAATCGCGCGACTCCAGTGCACTGAGGATACTGTGGGCGGCTTTTACCCTGAGTGCATTGGGGTAGTTCCTGTTCGCCAGAATCACGATGCCGATTTTCCGGCTGGGCACGAAGGCGATATAGGCGCCGAAACCACTGGTTGATCCGGTCTTGTTGATCAGCACATCGGTTTGCGGCGATTGCGCTGGCGTGAGCCAGGTGATTGCTTGCGCTTGCAGGGCCATGTCCGACGAGTTGCCCGCTTGCAGTCGATCCAGCGTGACCGGGTAGGGGTAGAGCTCCCATCCCAGGCCCTGGGTCATTTCGCCGGCGCTGTAGAAGCCGGTGTGGGTGGTGGCGATTGCCGCTTGCAGCGCAGGCTCCAGCCGTACCGGGGTGATGTTGGCTTCGACGTAGCGAATCAGGTCCGCGGTGCTGGACTTCATGCCATAGGCTTCGGAATCCAGGGCTCCGGGGCCAACCCGGACCGGTGCGTTGGACTTGTCATAGCCCTGTGCGTAATGGCTCAGTTGGTCTTGCGGGACCTTGAGGTAGCTGTGCTTGAGGCCAAGTCTTGGCAGCAGGTCTTGCTCCATCACGTCATCGAAGGGTTTGCCCAGGCTACGGGCCGCGAGATAGCCGAACAGCCCGATACTTGGATTCGAATACTGCCGGTGGCTGCCGACGGGGTAGCGTGGCGTCCACTGTTTGAAATACCCGAGCATGCGCTGCGCGTCGTCGGCGTCGGCCGGAAACTGCAAGGGCAGGCCGCCCGCGCTGTAGGTGCCGAGCTGGAGCAGGCTGACGTTGTCGAAAATGCTGCCGCGCAACGCTGGCCAGTACTTGCTCGCCGGATCACTCAGGGTCATTCGGCCGGTGGCCAGGGCGTAGGCGCCCAGGGTTGCGGTGAAGGTTTTGCTGACGGACCCGAGTTCGAACAGGGTGTCATTGTCGACGGCTTGGCCGCTTTCTCGGGACGCCACTCCGTAATTGAAATAATGCACCTTGCCCTCCACCGTGACCGCGACGGCCATGCCGGGAATGTCCTGCTCCTGCATCACTGGCTTGAGGTTGGCGTCCACCACGGCTTTGATCCGCAGGTCTTGCTCGTTGGCGCTGACAGAGTGGATGGTACCGAACATCAGCAGGCAAGCGCTGAGCAGGCCCAGCCGGGTTGGAGAGGCGTTGTGCATGATTGAACCTGTATCCCTGAAGGTTGAAGAATTGCGCCGCTCCCGCAGAGCAAGCAGTGACGTCGAGAGGTGGCCAACTGTAGGTGGTTTATGGCGGGTCGCCAATCGATGGATGTAAGCGTTTATGTATGGCGTGTAGGGTGCCCCAGGACCCGACACGCCAGTAGGAGGTTACTTATATGTCTCAGGGAGTAGTGGCTTTTGAGTGTAGGACGTTACTTGCGCGCCTCCAGGATCAGGTTGAACGGTGTCTCGGCTGCCCGGCGGAACTGCTTGAAGCCGGCCTCGATGAAGACATCTCGCAGCCGTGCTTCACCCGCTTGTGCACCGAGCCCCAGGCCGACTTCCTGCGACAGCGAGTTGGGCGTGCAGATGAACGTCGATGCCGCGTAGAACAACCGTCCGACCGGGGTCGCGTTCTGGTCGAGCTGGTCCGTGGCATAAGGCTCGACCAACAGTACCGTGCCGTCGGGCTTGAGCGATTGATAGGCATGTTTGGCGGCGCCTACCGGGTCGCCCATGTCGTGCAGGCAGTCGAAGTAGCAGACCAGGTCGTAATCATTGCCAGGGTAATTCTTGGCCGTGCCCTGGACGAAGCGTGCACGGTCCGCCACGCCGCCTTCCTCGGCGCGCTGGGTCGCCGTGGTGATGGAGGGGGCATGGTAGTCGAAGCCGACGAAGGTCGAGGCCGGGAAGGCTTTGGCCATGACCACGGTTGAAGCGCCGTGACCGCAGCCGACATCCGCCACCTTGGCCCCGGCTTGCAGTTTATCGACCACGCCTTCAAGTGCCGGCAACCACTCGCCGACCAGGTGCGCACGGTAGCCGGGCCGGAAGAAACGCTCGGTGCCGCTGAACATGCAGGTGTGGTGATCACCCCAGGCAAGTGCGCCATCGCCGCGCATGGCCGTGACCAGTTTGTCCTTGTCATGGAACAGTGACGCAATCACCACGGCACCGCCGGCGACGTACACCGGTGAGTCTTCGACGGCCAGCGCCAGGGCCTGTTCTTCCGGCAGGCGGAACGTGCCGTCGCTGTGCTCCATGTAGCCTGAAGCCGCATGGGCGCTAAGCCATTCACGCAGCAGCCGGGCATTGCAACCGGTCTTGCCGGCCAGTGCCTCGGGGGTGACGGGTTGACTGTCGGCCATCGCCCGATACAAGCCCAGTTCTTCTCCCAGAATCACGTTGGCAAGCATCGCCGCGCCGCCCATGTCGGTCACCAACTTGCCCATGAAGTCATTCAGTTTGCCTTCGTCCATCGCCGGCTCTCCCAAAAAAAGGCCACCGGCGAACGAGGAGGCGTGCAATGACAGCGACCTTTCAGGCGGTGGTCGGATGGATGATCAGGGCAACCGCGCAGACGTGATGCGAGGCCATGCCGTCTGCCACGCGAATGCCCGGACACAGGGTATGTCCGGGCAGTTTGGACGCGATGCCGTCGTCCTGCTGGGTGTCACTGTGGGGCAGGGCCCCACAGGACGATTATGAATGGCCATTGGTTCCAGCGTCATGAGCGTGGTAATGGGCAGGCACGCTGCTGATGGACGCGAATTTGGCTATGTCCCCCTACTGGAGACAATTTGAGTGTAGTCCGCGTCAACACACCCTGCGTTGATCGCGGGATGTTTGCCGCGGGCATCTGGACAAACGGACGCTAGGGGCGGGTCATGATTTCCAGCAGATGGCCGTCCGGGTCATCGAAGTACACCCTGCGCCCGCCACCCACTTCATTGATCTGATCGGGGCGTTGTTTGCCGGGCTCCGCCCAGTACGGCAGCCCTTGCGCCGTCAGGCGCGCGAACACCTGGTCGAAGGTCGGGTCGTCGAGCAGAAAGGCATAGTGCTGCAGGCTGATCGTGTCATTGTCGTAGTAGTCCAGCGACACTCCGTTATCGAACTTCACGATCAGCATCGGGCCGAAGGGTGTCGGGGCGGGCAGCCCGAGCAGGTTGGCCAGGAAAGGTGCCGAACGCTGCTTGTCGCGGCACCAGACGATGGTGTGATTGAGTTGCACGCTCATGGCTGAAACCTCCGTGATCCTGCATTGTGGCTTGTCTCTTCAGGCTAGTTCGCGGCCCGGGATCAAGTTGCGGATTAAGCCCGCTGACCTAAGCTTGGCAACATGGCGACAGAAATTTCAGGCAGCTGATCTGGATCTTTCGCCTTGATGCGCAATCATATAGCGTGGATGTCAAAAGGAGATGCGCATGCTCATTCGGTCACTGACCCTCGCTACGCTGCTCGCTGTTTCCGGGCCTTTGTTCGCTGCCGATAGCGACGCACCCCTGGCCCAGGAACGCGGTAAGACCCGCCCACTGATTGTCATCGCCCCCAGCAGCATCGACCCGACGCTGGTCAATCTTAAAAAATCACTGGATGAGCCGGCCAACAAGAAAGCCTTTCAAGAACGCAACATGGTGCTCTACACCGTGGTCAACCTCATGGGCCAACGCGACGGCAAGGACCTTGACGCGCAAACCACCATGGCGTTGATCCGCGAACTGAAACTGGGTGTCAGCGGCGAGACCAAGGTCATCCTGGTGGGCAAGGACGGCGAGAAAAAGCTCGACCACCTGGGGCCGATCGAGACCAAGGTGGTGTTCGATACCGTTGACCAACTGCCTGCCGCCGAGAAAGAAGCGATGCCGCCACCCCCTCCGGTGGTGGAAACTCCACCTGCCAAGGGCGGCAAAGGGACCAAACCCGCCAAACCCGCCAAACCTCCTCAGCCGCTGGATGATTGAACTGCGCCAGGTGATGGCGATCAGGCTGAAGCGCGCGATCGGAAGATCAATTCGTCCAGGGTTTCACCTTGGTGATGTCGCACTTGCTCGCTCCTGCAAAGGTCCGCGTTACTGCGATAACCCTGTTGGTGTCAGGCATAAAAAACCCGGCGCAACCGAAGTCACGCCGGGTGTGTTGCCAGCCAGCGCGCGGATATCGTGGGTCCGTCCGCTGACTGTTGAACGCTTGAAGACTCAGGCCCGTTCGAGGGCCAGTGCCACGCCCTGACCACCACCGATGCACAGGGTGGCGAGGCCTTTCTTGGCGTCGCGCTTGATCATCTCGTGCACCAGCGACACCAGCACGCGGCAACCCGAGGCACCAATCGGGTGGCCCAGGGCAATGGCGCCACCGTTGACGTTGACCTTGCCCGCATCCCATTGCAGCTCTTTGCCAACCGCCAGTGCCTGAGCGGCGAAGGCTTCGTTGGCTTCGATCAGGTCCAGTTGTTCCAGGCTCCAGCCGGCCTTGTCGAGGCAGCGGCGGGTGGCGGACACCGGGGCAATGCCCATGATGGCCGGGTCGACGCCGGCGTTGGCATAAGCGGCGATCTTCGCCATGACCGGCAGGCCCAGTTGGCGGGCCATGTCGGCACTCATCAGCAGCACTGCAGCGGCACCGTCATTGAGCGACGAGGCGTTGCCGGCGGTGACGCTGCCGTCTTTCTTGAAGGCCGGCTTGAGCTTGGCCAGTGACGCAGCGCTGGTATCGGCGCGGGGTTGTTCATCCACGGCGAAGGACAACGGATCGCCTTTGCGCTGGGGGATCAGGATCGGCGTGATCTCGTCGGCAAAACGTCCGCCTTCAATGGCGGCCGTGGCTTTTTGCTGCGAGGCCGCGGCGAAGGCGTCCTGTTCCTCGCGGGTCAGTTGGTACTTGTCCACCAGGTTCTCGGCGGTGATGCCCATATGGTAATCGTTGAACGCGTCCCACAGGCCATCGCTGATCATGCTGTCGACCATCTTCGCGTGGCCCATGCGCAGGCCGGTGCGAGCGGCCGGCAACACATAGGGGGCCAGGCTCATGTTCTCCATGCCGCCGGCGATGATCACTTCGGCGTCGCCGCAGCGAATTGCCTGGGCGCCCAGGTGCAGGGCCTTGAGGCCCGAACCGCAGACCTTGTTCAGGGTCATCGCCGGTACCGCGTGGGGCAGGCCGGCGAGGATCGCGGCCTGACGGGCAGGGTTCTGCCCCGAGCCGGCGGTCAGCACATGGCCCAGGATCACTTCATCGACCTGATCGGCCGCCAGGCCGGTTTGCGCCAACAACTGGCGAATCACCGCCGCGCCGAGTTCCGGTGCCGGAATGCTGGCCAGTGCGCCTTGGAAACTGCCGATGGCCGTACGGGTGGCGGCGACAATCACGACTTCTTGCATCAGATATCTCCTCAGTACGCGAATCAGGCGAACTGCATTTCCGGAACATGGTCAGGGACGATTAGTTTGCCGGCGGTCTTGCTGACGATTTCCTCGACGCTCACACCTGGCGCACGTTCCTTGAGGATGAATGCACCGTTGTGGATTTCCAGGTAAGCCAGGTCCGTCAGCACGCGCTTGATGCAGTTGGCACCGGTCAGCGGCAGGCTGCAGTAGGACAGCAGTTTGGACTCACCGTCCTTGGAGGCGTGGGTCATGGTGACGATGATGTTGTCGGCACCGGCCACCAGGTCCATCGCACCGCCCATGCCCTTGACCAGTTTGCCAGGGATCATCCAGGAGGCGATGTTGCCGTGTACGTCGACTTCAAAGGCACCGAGCACGGTGAGGTCGATATGGCCGCCACGGATCATCGCGAAGGATTCGGCAGAGGAGAAAATCGACGCGCCAGTGCGGGCGGTAACGGTTTGCTTGCCGGCGTTGATCATGTCGGCGTCGACCGCGTCGTCAGTCGGGAAGGCGCCCATGCCGAGCAGGCCGTTTTCCGACTGCAGCATGACTTCCATGCCTTCGGGAATGTAGTTGGCGACCAGGGTCGGAATGCCGATGCCCAGGTTCACGTAGTAGCCGTCCTGCATTTCGCGGGCGACGCGCTGAGCCATTTGTTCGCGGGTAAGAGCCATTTTTTATTCTCCGTTGTTCGTCGGGCTGGGGGCGAGGATCACTTGCGCACGGTGCGCTGTTCGATGCGTTTTTCGAACGTGCCGCAGATGACCCGGTCAACGTAGATACCGGGGGTGTGGATCTGGGTAGGGTCCAGTTCGCCAGGCTCGACGATCTCTTCGACTTCGACCACGGTGATCTTGCCGGCGGTGGCCGCCAACGGGTTGAAGTTCTGTGCGGTGTGGCGGTAGACCACGTTGCCGAAGTGGTCGGCTTTCCAGCCTTTGACGATGGCGAAGTCGCCGGTGATGGATTCTTCCATCAGGTACGGACGGCCATTGAACTCACGGATTTCCTTGCCTTCGGCCACCGGGGTGCCGACACCGGTCGCGGTGAAGAAGGCCGGGATGCCAGCGCCGCCTGCGCGCATTTTTTCCGCCAGGGTACCCTGCGGGGTCAGCACCACTTCGATTTCGCCGCTGAGCAACTGCTTCTCGAACAGGGCGTTTTCGCCCACGTAGGAGGCCACCACCTTGCTGATCTGGCGGTCTTCGAGCAGTACGCCCAGGCCAAAGCCGTCGACGCCGCAGTTATTGGAAACCACGGTCAGGTCGCGGGTGCCTTTGTGTTTGATTTCGGCGATCAGGTTCTCCGGAATGCCACACAGGCCGAAGCCACCCGCAATCACGGTCATGCCGTCTTCAAGGCCGGCCATGGCCTCTTCATAGGAACTCACGCGCTTGTCGAAACCTGCCATATGCACCTCTTTTGTTCTTTGTGGGCGGCTGGCTAGCCGTAGGGGAGCAGTGTTGCGCCGATGGATATATTTGTTAAATTGATTTTTAGGTTAGATTGATTGATAAGTCTCATTAATTGGCTGCGAACAGCGTGCAGCCTGCAACTGATAGCGGGAGTGGAACGACCGATGACCGTCAAGCAGATCCGGGCATTTCTGGCAGTGGCCCAGAGCCTGAGCTTCGCCGTGGCCTGTGAGCGCCTGCACCTGTCGCAGTCGGCGTTGAGCCTGACCATCAAGGCGCTGGAAGAAAGCCTGGGCGGACGGTTGTTCAGCCGGACCACGCGCAACGTGGCGCTGACCCCGGAAGGTGAGTCGCTGTTGCCGCTGGCCCGACGGCTGATTGCCGACTGGGACAACACCGAGGACGAAATGCGCCAGCGCTTCACCCTCCAGCGCGGCCGGGTGACCCTGGCGGCCATGCCTTCGTTTGCCGGCAACCTGCTGCCACCGATCCTCAAGACTTTCCGTGCCCGCTACCCCAAGGTCAACGTCACGGTCAACGATGTGATCAACGAACAGGTGCTGGAAATGGTCCGCGACCGCCAGGTGGAGCTGGGCGTGGCCTTCGAGCCGATGCAGAGTTCTTCGCTGGAATTCACCCCGCTGTACCTCGACCGGTTTATCGCGGTGGTGCCCAGTGATTCGCCGTTGGCCGAGTTGACTGAAATCGACTGGAACACCCTGCTGGAACAACCCTTCATTACCCTGCAACGACCGTCCACGGTGCGGGTGATGCTGGAAGAACACCTGCAGGCGAGCCAGACCCGGTTGCCGGTGGCGTTCGAAAGTCATCAGTTGGCCACGGTCGGGCGCATGGTCGCCAGCGGGCTGGGTGTCAGCGCCGTACCTGCCCTGTGCGCCGAACAGATGCGCGAGCTCGGCGCCCGTTGTATCCCCCTGAGTGAACCGACCATCGAACGCGCCATCGGCGTGCTGACCCGCCCCGGTGCCGAACTGTCGACGGCGGCCCAGGCGTTGTTCGACATCCTCAAAGGTGAGGTCCGGCTGTAGGCCCGCAAAGCGAACCTATGATGTTTGGCCATCGTGGGCTCTTGCCTTTGATGGGCGCGGACTCTACTGAATCGCGACGCTTGCAGGGTTCAAATGAGGTTCGACTGATTTCGTACAAATCCTAGGGTTTAATGGATGTTCTGACTTCGCCGTGCTTATCTACGGTGCCTATTATTTTTCTCACGATATTATAGCTACCCCCATCGTCATTGGTTTTTTTGTCATCAAGCAAGACCGTAATCTTTTCTCCTGGTGTATAGCCACTTGTTTTAATGAGGAGTCCCACAGTGTCTCCAGAAGATGCACTTTCAAGTTCGATAGAAAAGTCACTTGCCATCCATGTTGCCGATATGATTTCTTTACCGTCGTCGTGTAATGGAGTGGTCACACTTCCTGTGCTCTCTATCGTTCCGGTCGGGATGGGGTAAACCACATTGCTGCAAGCCGTCGTTAGGAGGCTAAGCGCGTAAATTACTACTAACGATGTAAATCTCATTATTTGCTCGCTGTATGGTTTTCACAGGGCGGCATGCTTAATGTCAATGGGCGCTGAGTCGTCTTTCAAGAGTGGCCTTGCTATCATTTTCATGGTCAATTGATGCGTTTGAAATGGTTATTTTCGCTTAATTATATAAAGGTGCTCATTCGCTGAAAATAGAGAGTATTTTAAATTTGGATTTGTGTAGTAAGCAAAATCTACGAGTAAGCTCTCTTTGGGTGGAAAAGTTTCACCCTTGAAGTCAGTGCGGGACAAGCTGCCTTTGTTTTTGAACTTCAAGCTGCTTTCACCCACCGTCACTTGATAATAACCCACGCCATCCCAACTGTAAGACATGTGGCAACCCACCTGATCTGAGGCGCAGAATTTACTGTATGTTTGTCTTTCGAAATATGGGATTGTTATGTTGTTTGGCGGTACATATCGTCCAAAACTACGTTCAGTGTCAGTGAAGTCTGTGAATAAGGTGTTGAAGCCTGATATTCTTTTGCCAGAATAATCAGATTTTAATGAATTCCCGTACAGGATGTACCACTCGCTCGTTGAGTTAAGATAGTATATTTTTCGAATTCGTCGCTTGTTTTCTTGCGGGCTGATTTTTTCCCAAGCTGCAACGTCATCCAGTCGCGCGCTTTTTCTTACGACTTCTTTGTAGTAAGCGTCGACCTGTTCGGTACTCCAGGTTAACTCTTGGTTGATGGGAGTAAACGGTTTCTTTGTATTGTCACCGTTGAATGGCCAGGTGGAGTAGTAAGCCTTCTCTTTGTTTACCAGAAAAACACCATCAACCATTTCTTCATCGCCGGTGTTCTCCTTTATCAGGAAGCTTCTTGTAAATTGACGTCTGTCAATAATATTTCCAGAGGTGTCCAGTTTGTAGAATTCGTACAGGCGGGTACTGTCGTCAACGTCTGTTGCGACTTTAATGATAACGTTGTTTGTGACTTTATTAATGTTGTGTTCGACTGTGGCTCGCGGTGGAGTTTTAAACTTTTCAATGGTGTGATTCTCGAACTCTGTGATTTCGTCGATGTATTTATAATCTGCGAATTCAGTGGGTAGCTTTTCTATTTTCTCGCTAGAAAAAAGCGGGGGAGAGTCCTGGTAACCGCAACCCGCCAATACGCTGAGTGCGGAAATGGTAAGAAATGAGATGATTAGGTTCATATATACGATTTTGATCCGTCAAGGAGGCTCGTTGCTTATGCCATAATGCTGCTAACTTCTCAGCCGCGCAGCTATCGACCAGATGATGTCCCGTTCCGCATGCTTCGATTGTGTGGCAGCACCAGTGTAGCTCGCATCGCCAGAGACGTACGTTCCTCCACCCTACAACACATCGGCCAGGTCGGCCGCTGTCCCGACATGTACCCTTTGCGACTCTTGATCGAGGGCAGCGCGGCAATCCAGCGCACTCTGTCATGTGCAAGTAAATTGAGCCGAAAAACGGGATAAATGCGAGCCGGGCCGGTTTCAAATGCGCGCCGTAACAGCTAACGAATGCCTGATCTTTGCCCGCGAACCATGAACGGTCTATCTAAATTATTGCAATATTCGGGCAGGTTGCATTTTCAGGTGAGCGCCCAAGGAACTCGCTTGCCCAAACTCCCAAAGAGGCGTACCAGGGGTCATTGACATCAAGTAATTCTGCTTCGGCTTCTTCAAGCCCGCTGTTCGCCGCATTTTGAAGCCAGAGCCTGCTCTGTTTCGAATCCACGGCGACATGATGATCCCCTGATCCATAAATTTTACTAAGGGTAAATTGAGCTTGCCCGTGATGCTGCAGGGCTGCCTGACAGAGCCAGTATGCGGCTTTGCGATCGTTGGAAGAATACGCGGCGTCCATTTTGTTCATGCTTGCGTCTGCTTCCATGGCGGCCTGTTCGATGCCGCGAGTATCGGTCCAGTACAATGTACTCAAGGTATATTGAGCTTCGGCATTGCCCTGTTTGGCAGCTTGCTCATACCAATACATGGCTTTCATTACATCTTGTTCGACCCCGGTTCCTCGCAAGTAGCTAAATCCAAGCTCCATTTGCGCTAAATCCAAGCCTCGTTTGGCTGCCTGCTGCAGATACGAAATCATTCTTTTTTCGTCAGGCTCTCCAACATCGCCATCTCTATAAAGGATCGCTATTTCAAACGCTGCGCGTGCATTACCTAATTCTGCAGCCTTACCATACCAGCGCAACGCACCGGAGTAATTCTGTTGTGTGTAATACGTGTAGCCTAGATTAAACGCTGCCTGGACATCGCCTTCTCGGGCTTTTTGAATCCAGGTCATCTCTTGCTCGGCGCCCTCTGCCGCCTGAGCTTCATAAGACTGTTTATCCTCGGCGTGGACCTGCAGGCTTATGACTGACGTTACAGCAAGCAATACGCGTAGTAGCAGGGTATAGACACTCATGATTTTCTCAATTTCCATTAAGTTCGGCCGCTCTCCAAGGAGAACTGTCATTGCTTATTTTTTTCCATACACGCCCATCGGTCGTTCGAAAGGTGCCTCCTGTCGCACAACATCCACCCGCTCCGAACGCCATCCGTCCAAGCCAGACGGTTACTGCGGCCCCTTCTGCTTTGAGAAATTGCCGATCACAGACGGTGAAAAATGGATAAAATTCAGGTTCGACAACCAGGAGTGCCTCCCTATTTTTTAACGCGCCATTTATTCTGTAGACCTTGCAGTCTTGAACGACAAAGTGAACAGGTTTCCCCAGCAGCGCGCCCTCGAAGGCAAGCTCTGGTGGAACGTCACGAAGCAAAATCTCTGCTGCACTTAGTGTTAGCTCGGGCTCCGCAGACTCTGTAATCAACGGTACAAGACTGGCCACGCTCAGCACCAACGCGTGAGCACCGACGACTATCCAAAATGGCTTGCGCGCGGTCCTTCCTCCACCCAAAGGAACACTCAGGGTATCGACAGAAAGCCAGCCCTTTGTGCGTGGCAACATGTGCGGTGTACATGACCTGAGCTCAATACAGTCGGCGATGGCATCGGCAAGCTTTGGGGCCAAAGTATCGATATTCGCTTTCAGTACTAAATGCAGGGCTTTGGCTCGACCCTGCGCGATGCCCTCGGTTGTGAAGCCGAAGGTGGGCCCCGGCAATGGAATCTGGAGTGTTCCCTGGCGAACATTGCCCAGGCCGAGTGTGGGGTGGTGGTGCTGGCCCAGCAGGAGTCCGCGCAAACGTTAATCGAGCAACGGTGTCAACGCAGCGGCGGCAAGATCCAGCCACCTCAGTTCGCGCAACGTACCCTGGGGGTTGGTGCACAGATCCTGCGCGATCTCAATGTGCGCAAAATGCGCCTGCTTAGTTCGCCAGTTCCCTACAAGGCCGTGTCGGGGTTCGCTCTGGAAGTGGTGGAGTTTGTGCCGTTCCAAGTGCCGTCGTAGGGATCGACAGCACCACGCCTATGGAGCGCCACCGCGGCGTTCCACAGGCGTGTCTGTAGTCGTTTTGTCAGATGTTTGAAGGATTAGTCTGCAAAATACCAGGCCGAGTCTGAATTTTCGGCAGCCCGATCAACAGCCCGTTTCGCTCATGCAGAATCGCTCACCTTCATTCTGCACCAGAGACATCGGATGCTCGCACCTGCCCAGTACCGCTATGACGTCCAGGACCGACGGCTGCACGTGACCTTGCCGGACGGCGCAATCCGCACCTTCAGCTACAACGACCGTGGCCAGGTGACGGCCGAGCAGGATGAGCTGGGGCAGGTCATATGCTACGAGTACGACGACAAACTGCACCTGCTCAGGCGTCGGATCAATGCCGATGGCACTCAGCTTCGTTATGGTTATGACGATGCCCGGCGGTTGCTCTGCGAGATCGAAAACGAGATTGGCGAACAGTATCGGCTGGTGTACGGCCGCACCGGACTGATCGAGCAGGAAACCGGTTTCGACGGGCGGCGCACGACTTATCGCTACGACCCCAAGGGGCATCTGCTGGAGAAAACCGAGTTCGGCGATGACGGCGCTACACTGATCACCGGTTACCGGCGTGACGGGGTAGGGCGCCTGCTGATCAAGACCTTGCCAGATGGCAATCAGGTCGAGTATGGCTACGACAGCCTCGGCCGACTGCTGAGGGTCGAAGATGGCAATCACTGGCCACTCAACTTCACGTACGACCTCCAGGCCCGCTTGATCAGCGAGCATCAGGGCTGGGCTCGCTTGTGTTACCGCTACGATGAAGCTGGCCGACTCAACCAGGTGCAGTTGCCGGACAACCGCGTCCTCGACTATCGCTACGCCGAGGACGGTATGTTGTCTGCCATTGATTTCGATGGCGAGCGGCTGACCCGTCATCACTTTGAATCCGGTCGCGAGCAGGAGCGCCAGCAAGGCCCATTGCTCAGCGACTACCACTACGACGAACAGGGTCGGTTGCAGGTTCATGCGCTCAGCCGACCCGACCGTCCGCTGTACATGCGCCACTACAGCTATGGGGTCAACGGCAACCTGGCGACCATCGCCGACAGTCGCCACGGCCAGCGCAGCTACTATTACGATGCACGTAACCGTCTGGTCCGTGTGCGTCACGCGCGTGGCGAAGCGACGCAGCAGTTCACCTACGACCCGCTCGGCAACGGCCGGCAAGGCGACCGTCTCTGTGAATATGACGCCTTTGGCAACCTGGTCTGTGAGCGCCAGGCTAGCGATCCCTCGCTCGTGACCCAGTACCGCTACGACTGTCAGCACCGATTGGTCGGCGTGATCCTGCCCAGTGGCCGCTTGGCGACCTACCGTTATGATGCCTTTGGTCGGCGCACGGCCAAAACAGTCGATGGCAACACTTGCGAATTCTTCTGGCAAGGCGAGCAACTGGTCGCCGAATGCTCCGGCGAGCATGATCGTAGCTACGTGTTCGAGCCCGGCACGTTCCGTCCGCTGGCGATGCTTGACCGTCACGGTTCGGGGCCAGCGCGCTCGTTCTACTACCAGCTCGATCACTTGGGCACCCCGCAGGAGCTCACGGACAGCCGCGGCGAGATCGCCTGGGTCGCCACCTACCGCGCCCATGGCCAACTCGCCAGCCTCAGGCACTTCGGTGAGGAGCCGCTGGAGCAGCCACTGCGGTTTCAGGGGCAGTACTTCGACGCTGAAAGTGGCCTGCACTACAACATGCATCGCTACTACAGCCCGGGCCTTGGCCGGTACCTGACCCCGGCTGCGAACAGGCTGGCAGGTGGGCTCAACGCTTATCTCTACACACCGAACCCGACGGGCTGGGTCAACCCATTGGGGCTCACCCCTTGTCCGGCGGGCGCCCGACGCGAACCGGTCCCGGAGGTGGAGGATCCGACGAGCAAGGCATGGGTCGATGGGGGGGAGCCGACGGTGCCAGGGCCGTGGATACAGGCCGGTTCCCAGCTCAAGTAAATGGCCGCATTCCCGTCTGTCAGTTTTTTAATGAGGTGCGGCTCTTTTCACGAAATTCTCACATTCGCAGGTGCAGATTGATCAGACAAAAGGACTTGACCCCATAGACAGAGAACCCGCCATGCGCGGGTTTTTTGTTGTCAATCTGCCAGCATTTTCGCCTGGGTTATTGCCGCCTCAATCGCTGCTCGTGCCTGGGGGCTGTTCTTCCAGCAACTGGACCCGACGATGGCCGACGCCTGGGTCACGATCTCAAGCGCATTGGCCTGGCCCAGTTGCGCCAGTGAGCTGAACCCCAATTGCTCCAACCGACGGACGACTGTCGGGCCGACTCCTTTGACGCTTAACAGTGTTTGCGTTTCTTCCGTTGAAAATCCCATGGCAACTCCTTTTTCCAGATTCGCGACACTGTAGCCCATGCCTGTCATGAATGGAGCTGGAATAAGCGCGATTCACGGTTGCGGTCAGGGTTTGACGCCACGCAACACAGGATCTGGTCAGCGCTCACGCTGGGTTCATCGATCCGGTAGTTGTGGTACGGGATGTAGATTTCTTTTTTGCCGACGATGATCCAGTTGTGGCGATCCGGGGCTCCGCTGAACAAGCGGTCTTCGTCATATGCCCGGAAGCCGCCCGCGCGCAGCTCGGCGACCCGCGCCAGCAGCATCCGGCGCGGGTGATTTGAGCGTGTGTTTGAACCTTTACGCGGCCACTGCCTGCTGCTGTTGCTTGAACAACGGCACGCCCCGCACCGAGTCGCCCGGCTGCAGCTGCAGACGCTTGGCGATCAGGCGGTCGACCAGCAGGTGGTTGCCGTGCAGTTGGGCGCGCGCGGTGGTGATGCGGCAATTTTCCAGGCGCCGGTTATGGATCAGCCAGGTCGGTGCGTGGTCGTCGGGTGTGCCGATGGCCAGCGCCAGCGTCTGGCTGTCACGCACGGCGCGGATGTCGGGTATCCGGGCTTCTATCACCGGGCCGGCGTCGAAGATGTCGATGTAGCCCTGATGGGAAAAACCTTCGGCGCAAAGGATTCTGCGGGCCGGTTCCGAATTGCTGTGGGCCTTGCCAATCACCGCTTGGGCTTGTTCGGTGAGTAGGCAGGTGTACAGCGGCTGGCGCGGCATCAGTTCGGCGATGAAGGCTTTGTTGCCGAGCCCGGACAGGTGATCGGCGTGGCTGAAATCCATCTTGAAAAAGTGCCGGCCCAGGCTGTCCCAGAAGGGCGAACAGCCTTGTTCATCCGCGCTGCCCCGGAGCTCGGCAATCAGTTTTTCACCGAACAACTGCGGGTATTCGGCGACAAACAGCAAGCGTGCCACGGACAACAGGCGACCGTTATGGCCCCGGCGCTGATCCGGGTGCAGGAACAGCGAGCAGACTTCCGATTGGCCGGTCATTTCGTTGCTCAGAAACAAGGTCGGGATCTGGCGCTGGATACCCAGGTCTGTCGAGGTATTGACCGTCATCCCCAGGCGGTAGTTGTACCAGGGCTCTCGCAGACCAATGGCACCGCTCAGGGCGCTGATACCGATGACTTGCTGGTCGTCATCCTCGAGTACGAACAGATAGTCGGCGTCGGCCTTTTCAACCTGGTTGGCGAAGGTGCGCTGGGCCCAGCGCAGGCGATGGCTCAAGCGCTCTTCGTTGGCGGGTAGGGTGGTGAAGCCGGGGCCGGCGCGTTGTGCCAGTGCCAGCAGCGCACGCAGGTCAGTCAGTTGAGCCGGGCGCACGATCATGATGGGGCTCCTTGAATGCCGAAGACCCAGGTCATAGGGCAACCAGCCGGACCGGACTGCCGTCGGCCAGTTGCAGGGCACCCAGCGTGGCGGTATCGAGCATGACCGGTTCACCTGCGCTCCAGTCCAGCTCGATGACCATTGCCCGGTAGTGTGGCAGGGCGTCATTGCTGACCAGGTACGGTGTCTTGCCAAGGGCCTGTGTACCTGCCCGCGCAACGGCCAGACGCGAATCAGCGATCGAACGAATGCTCGGGGGGCGCGCAAACAGCGTGGGGCCGCCGTCGAACAGGTCGATGTAGCTGTTGGTTTCGAAACCTTCACGCTCAAGGATATCGAAGGCTTCCTGGCCATCGGGATGAATCCTGCCAATGCACGCCTGGGCCTCGGGTGACAGCATGGGCACGTAGATCGGGTAGTGCGGCATCAACTCGGCAAGAAAGGAGCGGTTTTGCAGGCCGCACAGGCGTTCGGCTTCGGTGTAGGGCAGGTCGAAGAAGTGCTTGCCCAAGGCGTTCCAGAAGGGTGACTCGCCGGCATCGTCACTGTAGCCGACGATCTCCGTGATCACCGCGTCGGAAAAGCGTTGGGGGTGGGCGGCGATGAACAACAGTCGTGCCCGCGACAGCAGTTCCGAGAGAGGCGTACGTTCAAGCTCGGCGTTGATATGAAAGCCGCGCAACAGAGTGTGGGCGTTCAGGTCCTGGCACAGCGACAGCGCGGGCACGCCGTGATGGATGTTCAGCTCACGGGACTCACTGGTAAAGGGGCGATTGCGCAGGCTGTAGAAGGCTTCGTTGAAACCCGCGGTGGCGAGGATCTCCGAACAGCCCAACAGCTGCTGGCTGGCCAGATCCTCAAGCACGAAGAAGTAGTTTTCCGGGCCATTGCGCTGCACCTCGCTGGAAAACGAAGCGCAGGAACCGAGGATTTTCTGGCGTAGACGCTCGGTATCGTCTGGCAGGGACGTGACGCCCACCAGGCTTTCACGTGCAAGCTGCTGCAACTGGGGGAGGTCGGATAACTGAACTGGGCGTAAAGCCAGCATGGATGTACTCCTGTATCTGAATGACCTGGCGGTTTCCGTTGCCAGGTTTGACTATCACTGTCGGTTTCCACGCGTTGCTATGGCGGTTGGCCAACCCCTGTCAGCGTCCGTCGGGTGTATCGCTCAACGGCCTCTGTCGGTTGATGGCGAGGGGCGCCAATGTGCGGCTGGCAACCGCTAAAAGGGTTGCCGGATCGCGGCTCTGCAGTTTTCCATAGTAGTTGATCCCCCGTAGGTGCTGCAGCATTATGCGGGCCGGTCGGTGAATTTTTTTCAGTGGCTGACAAAGTGATGAAAAATCGCGAAGTCCTTGTCTGATAATGGATTAAAAGGGTTAAGCGATAGGCGCAAGGTATTACATATTGGTGTGTAAAAACTCGGCTCCTTGTAGGACCGCTTCGGCGCAGAAGTTTCACCCTGTACGGGTATAGAGGCTCGCCGGCGCCCGTTGTTCCGCCACGAATGTATTTGCATGCTGATTGCTTGCCCTTTTTTTACCCCTATTTCAGAGTGCTCCTACGTGTCGGTAACCCGCTTGACCTTGATCTGCCATGCCAGAACCGTCGCACAAAAACTGGCGCGCTTTCCGATGGATGAGCCACTGGAAATGGATTGGCAGACGGTCAAGGGCAGCCGGGCCGGTCGATTCCGGCAGCCGCCACAGCTGCTCGCCGGGCCGGAAATCCGTGCCCGGCAGACCGCAGCGTTATTTGGTAGCGACGTGCAGTGCGTGCCGGCGCTGAGGGATTACGATTTCGGACGCTGGCACGGGCTGCGCATCAACGACTTGCACAAGGCCGAGCCTGAAGCGTTGCAGGTCTGGCTCGGCGATCCGCACGCAGCCCCCCATGGCGGGGAGTCGGTGACGCAACTGTGCCAGCGAGTGGGGCTCTGGCTGGATGAGCTCAGCACAAGGCCCGGGCATTTCCTGGCCATCACCCACCCGTTCGTGATTCGCGCTGCCCTGTTGCAAGCCCTGCAGTGCCCACCGGGGGCCTTCCACCAGATCGATGTCCTGCCACTCTCAAGCGTCGAGCTGCACTTCAATGGCCGCTGGCGATTGCGCTTGACCGATAGGGTCGCACCCGCCGAGGAGGAGCATTGATGAAGCAGTTGCTGGTTATCGGTATCGGCGCGGGCAATCCCGACTACATCACCATGCAGGCGGTCAAGGCGCTGAACCGGGTCGATGTGTTCTTCCTGATGGACAAGGGCCAGAGCAAGGACACCTTGATCGACCTGCGTCGCGACATCTGCGCGCGCTATATCACTGATCCGGGTTACCGCTTCGTCGAAGCCCACAGTCCTGAGCGCGTTCGCGGCGATACCGACTACAACGCCAGTGTCGAGGCGCTTAATCGCGACAAGCAACGGACCTTCGAACGGCTGATCAACGATCACATGGCGGATGGCGAATGTGCGGCGTTTCTGGTGTGGGGCGATCCGTCCTTGTACGACAGCACTGTGCGGATCTTGCAGACGATCCTCGAGTCGGGTCGCTGCTTCTTCGAGTTCGAGGTCATCCCTGGCATCAGCAGCGTCCAGGCACTGGCGGCGCAGCACAAGGTGCCGTTGAACGGCATTGGCCGCTCCATCGAAATCACCACCGGCCGGCGCTTGGCGCAGGGGCAGGTCAGCGATGCCGACAGCCTGGTGGTGATGCTGGATGCGCAAGACGCCTATCAGCAGATTGCCGATCAGGAACTACAGATTTACTGGGGGGCCTACCTGGGCACGCCGGATGAGATTCTGATCGCCGGCAAGCTCAAGGAGGTGGCCGGCGAGGTAGAGCGGGTGAGGAAAGCCGCGCGGCTGGCCAACGGCTGGATCATGGACACTTACCTGATTCGCAAGCCTGAATCGTCGCAGTGAGGCGGTGTCAGTAGACCCAGACCTCTACCCGGCGATTCTTGACGCGCCCTTCATCGTCACTGTTGGCCGCCACCGGCATCTGTGCGCCAAAACCACGGACCTCCCGTAGCACCACACCCCGTTTCGCCAGTTCACGGCGCACCGCCATGGCCCGTAGTTTCGAGAGCAGGGCGGCGCGATCCGGGTCGCTCTTGGCATCGCCGAAGCCAACCAGTGTCACCTGTCTGTTGAGTTTGTCGTGCTGCTTTAAATAGTCGAACACCCGCGACAGGTCTTCTCGGGCCTTGTTGTCCAGGCTGGCGCTGCCTTCCTCGAAACGGAAGTTCACCGTCAGCCGCTGTGCCTGCCGGGCAAGGGCCTGGTAGTCATCCGGCAGTTGCCCGCCCGGGGGGACGGTCATGGCCTGCACGGTCTGCGCAATAAACCCGTTGGCGGCGACAATCGCTTGGCCCTTGCGGCTCTGGGCAAAACTCACCAGCGCCCGGGCCCATGGATTGTCGGCGTTGGGCGGCAGGTAGAAATACAGCCGGCGGGACAGGGGGTAGTCCTCGGTGGCGATCAGGCTGTTGAGTGGCAGCATGGGTTGCGAGGCTCCGTCGACAATCTCCACCGCCTTGGCCTGGCGCACATAGGGCAGCGCGATGAAGCCGATGCCCTGTGGGTCCTGGCTGACCGCATCGGACAGTTGCTCGCTGGACTCGAATCGCCTGGCCGAACCCGCCAGTGTGTTACCGCGATCACTCAGTACCAGCTCCTTGAAGGTGTCATAGGTGCCCGACCGGTCATCCCGGGCATACAGGTGCACTGGCCCACCGATGCCACCGAGTTGTTCCCAGGTGGTCGCTTCACCGCTGAAGACCTGTGCCAACTGGTCGGTGTTCAATTGGGTCAGTGGATTGTCCGGGTGCAGGATAATGGCCAGGCCATCGATGGCGATCACATGCTCGGCGTTGGGGGCTTTCAGGTTGCCAAGGGCCTGGAGGTCCACCCGTTCGCTGTCCTTGATTGGGCGCGAGGAAGCCGCCAGGTCGGCGCGGGCGTTGTTCAGGGCAACAAAGCCGGTGCTGGAGCCGTGGGCGGCGATGTCCACGCTCACCTGGCGACCTTCAGTTGTCTGGCCGACAATCCGTTGCTCGTTGTTACCCGAGGCTTCACTGTGGACCTTGAGCAGGCCTTGCTCGTGCATCAAGCCTTTGACCAGTGCAGGGGCCAGGGCGGCGCCGATGGTGTTGGAGCCCTGGATACGCAAGGCCGTGCCTTGCTCGGGTATCGGCAGTTGGCTGGCGTAGGCAGAGAGTGGCTGCAAGCCGCAGAGCAGCAGCGATAACAGAGCACGCAGCATGGGGCCGACACCTTAAAGGCCAAGGGAAGTGCGACGACAATAAGTCATTAAAGTGTCTGAAATATGACGGTAGCACGCCGCAGACCGTCCCCCCTGCGCAAGCTGAGGGAGCGATCCCGGCGATCGGCGGGGGGATCAGCTCAACTCAAGCCAGATCGGCGCATGGTCCGAAGGTTTTTCCATGCCGCGCAGGTCATAGTCGACACCGGCGTCCTTGATCCTTGGCAACAACGCCTGGGATGCCAGGATCAGGTCGATCCGCAGGCCGCGCTTGGGTTCGTCTTCAAAGCCGCGGCTGCGGTAGTCGAACCAGCTGAAGCGATCGGCCACGTCCGGGTTCAGGTGACGGAAGCTGTCCACCAGGCCCCAGTTTTTCAGGCGGGCCATCCACTCGCGCTCTTCGGGCAGAAAGCTGCATTTACCGGTTTTCAGCCAGCGCTTCATGTTGTCCGGGCCGATGCCGATGTCACAGTCTTGCGGGGAGATGTTCACGTCACCCATCACCACCAGTGGCTGGTCGTTGCTGAACCGGGTTTCCAGCAGGGCTTGCAGGTCGCTGTAGAAACGCGCCTTGGCCGGGAATTTGGTGGGGTGGTCACGGCTTTCGCCTTGTGGGAAATAGCCATTCATGATGGTCACGGGCGTGCCATGGGCATCGGCGAAGGTGCCCCAGATGAAGCGCCGCTGGGCGTCTTCTTCATCGCCGTCAAAGCCTTTGTGAATCTCCAGGGGCGCCTGGCGCGAGAGCAGGGCAACGCCGTAATGGCCTTTTTGCCCATGGTAATGCACGTGGTAACCCAGCGCCTGGACCTCGGCGAGCGGGAATTGGTCGTCGTGGACCTTGGTTTCCTGCAGGCCGATGACATCTGGCTGGTGCTTATCGATCAGTGCCGCCAACTGATGGGGGCGGGCGCGCAGGCCATTGATATTGAACGAGACGATCTTCATGGTCGACAGCCCTAGCAAAACTGCGATGCTAGCTGACCTGCGGCATGGGGGCCAGCGTGGCAGTAGTCTGTCTGCGCTGCTAATGTCTTTGAGCGTAGGAAAGATCGCTACTGTGCCGGGATCGTACGACAAAGAGCGGGGCCTTTTGAGTCTCGCCCAGGGGAGATAGACCGCCATGCCTGAAACTTCGACCGCCATCGCTGACATTCACCGGCTCGACAGCGGCTATTCGCGTGAAGCGCGTTCCTTGCTGTACCAGGCTTACCGGCACGAGCCGACCTTCAAGTTCCTATTCGAGGCCGAGCGTCCCGGCTATGAGCAGCGTGTGCGGGCCACGGTACGGGAACTGGTCAAGCAGCATTTTCTCCAGGAACTGCCGGCCATCGGACTGGTAGTCAATGACCGGTTGATCGGCATTGCCCTGATCGCGCCGCCGCAACGACGGCTGGGCATTACCGAAAGCTGGGCCTGGCGCCTGCGGATGGTGCTGAGTACCGGTTTTCGCTGCACCCGTCGTTACCTGGACTATCACGCGGCCGTCACGGCTTGCATCCCTTCGGACTCGGTGCATGTGTTGCCGTTGCTGGGGATTCACCCGCAGTTTCAAGGCCAGCACTTCGGCGAGCAGCTACTCCAGGCGGTGCACAACTGGTGTGCGGTCGATGAGCATTCCCGGGGGGTGGTACTCGACACGGGGAATCCGCTTTATCTGGAGTTCTACAAGCGTCAGGGTTACGAGGAAATCGGTGAAGTGGCTGTCGGGCCAATCCGCGAGCACGTGTTTTTTCACGCCAATCCCCAGGTACTAAACAGCGCTACGGGTTAACGCCGAACTTTTGTTCAGATTGTTCGCTCTATCACGCTCCCACGCTCGTGATAGCATCCGCGCCTATGAAGTTTCCAGGAAGATTTACCAGTGGCTTGCTCGTGCTGTTCAGCAGCGCAGGCGCACTGGCGCAAAGTGAATTGGACGTCAGGATCAAACCGTCCAACGATGAGCTGAAGGCCAATATCGAAGGCTATATCGGAGGGCTCGGTGATCGTGACGAGGACGCCTTGCTGCGCTTCAGTCGCGGCGCCGAAGAGCAGGCGCGCAAGGCCGCCCAGGCCCTGGGTTACTACCAGCCCCATATAGAAAGCGAAGTCAAAAACGGCAAGTCGCCGCGACTGGTGTTGAACATCGACCCCGGCGAACCGGTGCGCCTGCGCAACGTGACCATCCGCGTCGAAGGGCCCGCGGCCTCCCTCAAGTCCTTTCGTGTGCCCAAGAGTGATGTGCTCAAGCCCGGTGCCGTGCTCAACCACGGTCATTACGAAGATGCCAAGCGCCTGATACAGAACCAGGCCTCGCGTTTCGGCTTTTTCAGTGGTCGCTTTACCCGCCAGAAACTGTTGGTGGACCCGCGAGCCGGGGTCGCCGACATCGAACTGGTCTATGAAAGCGGCCCGCGTTATGCGTTGGGCCAGGTCAGTTTTGCCGGTGATACACCGTTCGACGAGGACCTGTTGCAGCGCATGGTTCCGTTCAAAAACGGCGCTCCTTATGATTCCGAACTGATCGCCGAGCTCAGTCAGGCCTTGCAGTCGAGCGGCTATTTCGAGTCGGTGCGGGTCGACGCCACGCCCACCTCGGCGGCCAACGAGGTGATTCCGGTGGCGGTCAATCTGGACGCCCGCAAGCCACGCACCATGGGCCTGGGTTTGGGCTACTCCACGGACGTCGGTCCGCGGGCCAAGGCCAACTGGACGCGTCACTGGGTCAACCCCCAAGGCCACAGCTACGGCTGGGAAGCCGAACTCTCGGCACCCCGGCAGAACGTTGGCCTCTGGTACGACGTACCGCTGGACCCACCCCTCACCGACAAACTGCGGTTTGCCGGGGGCTATCAAAATGAAGAGCTGGCCAACACCGACAGCTTGAGCAAGCTGCTGACCCTGGGCCCGGAATGGCACAGCAAGTTGCCCAGTGGCTGGCAACGGGTGATCTCGTTGAAATGGCAACGCGAGGAATACCGCCTTGGCGATGACTCGGGCCTGAGCAACCTGCTGATGCCCGGCGTGAGCTACTCCTACCTGCGCAGTGACAACCGGATCGACCCGCACAAAGGCTATCGCCTGCAGTTCGACAGCAAGGTCGCCAAGGAAGGGCTGGGCTCGGACAACAATCTTCTGTATGGCACGGCGCTGGTCAAAGGCTTGACCACGGTGTTCGACAATCATCGGTTCCTGGCCCGCGCGCAAGTCGGCGGTTCGGCCACCAATGGCTACAAATCCATTCCACCGTCCTTGCGCTTCTTCGCCGGTGGCGATCAGAGCGTGCGTGGCTACGACTACCAGAGCCTGTCCCCGGAAAACAATGAAGGCGACCGCATTGGCGGGCGCTACATGGTCACGGGCAGTCTTGAGTATCAGTACTCCATCGCCGAAAAATGGCGAGTGGCGACCTTCATCGACCAGGGTAACTCGTTCAATACCCTCGAGCTGCCCAGTCTCAAGACCGGGGTTGGCCTTGGCGTGCGCTGGGTTTCACCGGTCGGGCCGATCCGCCTGGATCTGGCCCATGCACTGGATGATCCAGGTGGTATTCGTTTGCACTTTTCCATGGGGCCTGAGCTGTGAAGCGTGGTTTGAAAATAACGCTGCTGGCGACGGTGTCGCTGGTGGCTGTGGTCCTGCTGGGCATCGGCGTGTTGCTGGGTACGCAAGCAGGTAGCCGCTGGGCCCTGGGCCAGGTGCCGGGTTTGACCGTGGACAATTTCCAGGGCCGGCTGGGTGGCCAATGGCGTGCCGATCATCTGGTGTGGCAGCAGGCCGGTGACCGGGTCGAGCTGAGACAGCCGGTGTTTGCCTGGTCGCCCTTGTGCCTGACCCGCATGACCCTGTGCATCGAGCAACTGAAGGCCGAGCAAGTGATTCTGCAATTTGCCCCGGGCAGCGAATCCAGCAGCGGACCGATCAGCCTGCCTGACCTGAAGTTGCCGGTGGCTATCCAGTTGGGAGAGGTGCAGGTCGGTAGCCTGTTGCTCAACGGCAGCGAACAGCTCAAGGACCTGCAACTGGCCGCGCACTGGACGGCCGAGGGGTTGCAGCTCGATTCCGTGCATCTGCAGCGTGACGACCTGAGCCTGGACCTGTCCGGCCTGTTGCAACCGACCGGCAACTGGCCGCTGCAGGCCACCGGCAAGCTGACGTTGCCGGCACCGGGTAGCGCGCCATGGGCGCTGGCGTTGAGGGTTGAAGGCGACCTGTTGAAAACCCTGAACCTGACGGCGGACAGCAGCGGATACCTGCAAGGTCGGTTGACGGGTGAGTTGCAACCGCTGGCGGACAACCTGCCCGCCAAGGTGCGGATCACTGCCGATGGTTTCAAGGCCAGTGCCGACCTGCCCGACACCTTGCAGCTCAATCAGTTGGAACTGACCGGCAACGGTGACCTGAAAAACGGCTATCAATTGCAAGGCAATGCCACATTGCCCGCTGAAGAGGGGCCGGTTGCCTTGCGCCTGCAGGGCCGGGTCGACGCCAGGGGCGCGCAGATCGCCGGGCTGGAATTGAACGCCAGTGACAAGCAGAGCCTGAAACTGACCGGGCAACTGGATTGGTCCGAGGGCTTGAGTGCCGAGGCGAAGATCGATTGGCTGGACTTCCCGTGGCACCGGTTGTACCCGGTGATCGATGAACCCCAAGTGGCACTGCGTAGCTTCAACGCAGAAGCCTCGTACCGCGACGGCAACTACCTGGGCAACTTCAAGGCGGCGCTCGACGGCCCGGCGGGGGCGTTCAGCCTGAGCAGCCCGTTCAGCGGCGACCTGACGAAAATCTTCCTGCCGCAGTTCCAGCTGGCGGCCGGACAGGGCAAGGCCGAGGGGTATCTGAACCTGCAATTTGCCGACGGCATTGCCTGGGACACCGCGCTGGACTTGTCGGCGATCAACCCGGCGTACTGGCTCGCGGAGCTGCCGGGTACCCTGGCCGGTCCCTTGCGCAGCAAGGGTGAGATGAAGAACGAACAACTGAATCTTACGGCCGACCTCGACCTCAAGGGCAAGCTGCGCGGGCAGCCAGCGCTCTTGCAGGCCAAGGCTGAAGGGGCTGGCGAGCGCTGGAACCTGAGCACGCTGCAGATCCGCCTGGGCGAAAACCGCATTGATGGCCGCGCCAGCTTGCAACAGACGCTCGCCGGTCAGCTCGACATCAAGGCGCCGCGTCTCGGCCAGCTCTGGCCGCAGCTGCGTGGCCAGCTCAATGGCCGGGTCGATGTCGCCGGCAGTCTCCAGGCGCCCCAAGGCACCCTCAGCCTGCAAGGTGTGCAGCTGGCGTTCGACGACAATCGCCTGAAAAGCCTGAACCTGGATGCCACCCTGGACAAGGCGCAGTGCGCGAAGATCGACCTCAAGGGCAGCGGTATCGAGGTGGGCGATAGCCAGCTCGGCACGCTGACCGCCAGCGGCCAGGGCGACATCAAGCAGCAGAAGCTGCTACTGGACCTGCAAGGCCCCTTGTTGAAGCTGGCGCTGGGCCTGGACGGCAATCTCGACAAGGGCAACTGGCGCGGCCGTCTGGCCAGCGGTGACATTCAGGCAGGCGGCCAGGACTGGAAGCTGCAAGGGCCAGCGCGGATTGAACGCATGGCTGATGGCAAACTGACCTTCGGCGCCCATTGCTGGATGTCCGGCCCCGCCAGTCTGTGCGGCGAGGACCAACGCCTGATGCCCGAGCCCAAGCTGCGCTATCACCTCAAGCAATTCCCTATCGACAGCTTGGCGCAATGGCTGCCCAAGGACTTTGCCTGGCAGGGCAAGCTCAACGCCGACGTGCAACTGGACCTGCCGGCCAGCGGCCCGAAAGGCCAGATACTGGTCGATGCCAGCGGCGGCACCCTGCGCCTCAAGGAAAAGGAGCAGTGGCTGGACTTCCCATACCAGACCCTGAAGCTGACCAGCACCCTCAACCCCAAGCGCATCGACACGCAGTTGGACTTCGTCGGCGGCAAGCTGGGCGAGCTGATGGTACAGGCGCAGATCAATCCACTGCCCAGGAACAAACCCCTGAGCGGTTCTTTCCGCCTGAGCGGGTTGGACCTGTCGGTGGCGCGCCCCTTCGTGCCGATGGTCGAGAAACTGGCCGGGCGCCTGAACGGCAGCGGCAGTTTGTCCGGCGGGCTATTGGCGCCGCAGGTCAATGGCAACCTGACCTTGAGCGACGGTGAAATCTCCGGGCCGGAACTGCCGACGCGTCTCGAGGCGTTACAGGTCAAGGCGCAGATCGCCGGTGAAAACGTGCAACTCAACGGTGGCTGGAAAAGTGGCAAGAACGGGCAGGGTAGCCTGAACGGGCACGTCGCCTGGGGGCAGGCATTGGTGGTGGACCTGAGCCTCAAGGGGCAGCAACTGCCAGTAACGGTCGAGCCCTACGCGGCGCTGGAAGTGGCGCCGGACCTGACTATCTCGATCAAGGACGACAAGCTGGCGATTACCGGCAAGGTGCGGGTGCCCAAGGGTGAGATCACCGTGCGCGAGTTGCCGCCCTCGACGGTCAAGGTCTCCGATGACACGGTGATCGTCGGTCATCAGACCGAGGAGGGCAAAACACCGATGGCCATGGCGATGGACATCGACGTGGTGGTGGGCGAGGACAAACTGAGCTTTGCCGGTTTCGGCCTGACGGCCAACCTGCAAGGTCACGTGCACATCGGCGACAACATGGATACCCGCGGCGAGCTCTGGCTCAACGACGGCCGTTACCGTGCCTACGGCCAGCGCCTGACGGTACGGCGTGCGCGGCTATTCTTCACCGGGCCCATCGACCAGCCGTACCTGGATATCGAAGCGGTGCGTCAGACCGACGACGTGATTGCCGGTATTCGCCTGAGCGGCAGTGCCGAGCAGCCGACGACGCAAATCTTCTCGGAGCCGGCCATGAGCCAGGAGCAGGCATTGTCCTACCTGGTGCTCGGACGTCCGCTGAGCAGCAACGGCGAAGACAACAACATGCTCGCGCAAGCCGCCTTGGGCCTGGGGCTGATGGGCAGCTCGGATCTGACCGGCAGCCTGGCCAAGAACCTGGGTATTCAGGATTTCCAGCTCGACACCCAAGGCAGCGGCACCACCACCAGCGTGGTGGCCAGTGGCAACATCTCCGAGAAGCTCAGCTTGCGTTATGGCGTTGGCGTGTTCGAACCGGCCAGCACCATCGCCTTGCGCTACAAACTGAGCAAAAAGGTCTTTCTGGAAGCCGCCAGCGGTATCGCCAGTTCCCTGGATATCTTTTACAAGCGGGATTTTTGAGGCACCAGCACGTGCTTGTGGCGAGGGCGCTTGCTCCCGCTGGGGGGGGCGAAGCGCCCCCAACTAAGCGATCGCGGTGAGTAGTTTTGGTTCTTCACGGATTACCGGGAAAAACGCTCTGGATCTTCATGAAAATTGTGTACGGATTCAGCTTCGTGGATTAAATCCAGGGCGTGCTTTCTGTAGGAGGGTGCGTGCTCGCGAAGCATTCAAGGGCACCGAGTAGATCCAGAGTGCGCGCGTTATCGTTGACGACCATCGCGAGCGGGCTCGCTCCTACAAGTGGGGTATTGAGCAACCTTATCCAGTATTGCGATCCAGGGGGGCTTGTGTGGCTGTCAGTTGCCGGGCAGCGCCAGGGGTGGCGGTGGCACGAAATCGAACGCCGCCAGTTGAAAGCCTTGCTCGTCCACCTGCAGTGCCCAGCCTTGCTTGTCCCAATCCCCCAGCACGATGCGCTTGGCGGCCAGGTCGCCAATCTGCAGCTTGTGGATGGCGGGGCGGTGGGTGTGGCCGTGGACCAGGGTTTTGACCCCGTAGTGCTGCATGATCCGCGGGATTTCCTCGGGGGTCACGTCAACGATGTCATTGGCTTTCATGCGGACTTGCGTCCGGCTTTCGCTACGCAGCTTGCGTGCCAGCGCATGCCGGGTGCGCAGGGGCAGATGGCGCAGGATGAACAGGGTAATGGGGTTGCGCAGGTAACGGCGCAGCTTCATGTAGGCCACGTCGCGGGTGCACAGGCTGTCGCCGTGCATCAGTAGCACCGGTTCGCCGTTGAACGGTACGACACTCGGATCCTTGAGCAGGGTGCAGCCGGCAGCCTTGCAGAAGGCCTTGCCTAGCAGGAAGTCCCGGTTGCCGTGCATCAGGAATATCGCCGTGCCACTGTCGCTGAGGTTGCGCAGGGCCTGGCAGATGGAGCGTTGGAAGGGGGTCATGGCGTCGTCGCCGATCCATGCCTCGAAAAAGTCGCCCAGAATGTAGAGCGCACTCGCCGAGCGGGCGCGTCCGGCGAGCAAATCCAGAAACGCCCGGGTAATGTCCGGGCGCTCCTCTTCCAGATGTAAGTCTGAAATCAGCAGTATCACTCAATGATCTCGGCTTTCTCGATGATCACGTCGTCTGCTGGCACGTCCTGGTGGCCGGCCTTCATGGTGGTGGAAACACCCTTGATCTTGTCGACAACGTCGGTGCCAGCAGTCACTTTACCGAACACGGCGTAGCCCCAACCCTGAACGTTCTTGCCGCTGTGGTTGAGGAAGCTGTTGTCCGCCACGTTGATGAAGAACTGCGCGGAAGCCGAATGCGGCTCCATGGTGCGAGCCATGGCCACGGTGTACTTGTCGTTGGACAGGCCGTTGTCCGCTTCGTTCTGGATGCTTGGACGCTTGTCTTTCTTTTCCTTCATGCCTGGCTCGAAACCGCCGCCCTGGATCATGAAGTTGCCGATTACGCGGTGGAACACGGTGTTGGTGTAGTGGCCGGCCTTGACGTACTCGATGAAGTTGGCCACGGTGATCGGGGCCTTCTCGGCGTTCAGGTCCAGGACGATGTCGCCATGGTTGGTGGTCAGTTTGACTTGAGTCATGATCGTTACTCTGTAAGAAATTCGTGGCTTTCGGGGCGCCGCCTGACGCAGGCAACCCCACAGCGGTCTGGCAAAAAATTGCCAAGGTGCGCAGTTTAGCGTGATGGCGACGAATTTCGAGGCTGTTTTTCATTCGCCGTGCATTAAAAGCAGCAGTTTTCCGGCCTGCTCTGTCAGGCACTTGACCGCATCGGCTATGATAGCGGCTTTGTTTTGTCCGGCCTGCCTGTAGGCCACGCACTTGTACGTCCAAGGATCCTATGAGCAAGCCCACTGTCGACCCGACTTCGAATGCCAAGACCGGCCCTGCCGTGCCGGTCAATTTCCTGCGCCCGATCATCCAGGCGGACCTGGACTCGGGTAAGCACACGCAGATCGTCACCCGTTTCCCGCCTGAGCCCAACGGCTACCTGCACATCGGTCACGCCAAGTCGATCTGTGTGAACTTCGGTCTGGCCCAGGAATTCGGTGGCGTGACTCACCTGCGCTTCGACGACACCAACCCGGCCAAGGAAGACCAGGAATACATCGACGCCATCGAAAGCGACGTCAAGTGGCTGGGTTTCCAGTGGTCAGGTGAAGTGCGCTATGCCTCGCAGTACTTCGACCAACTGCACGACTGGGCCGTGGAGCTGATCAAGGCCGGCAAGGCGTACGTTTGCGACCTGACACCCGAGCAAGCCAGGGAATACCGTGGCAGCCTGACCGAGCCGGGCAAGAACAGCCCGTTTCGCGAGCGTTCCGTGGAAGAGAACCTGGACCTGTTCGCCCGCATGAAAGCCGGCGAGTTCAAGGACGGCGCACGCGTGCTGCGGGCCAAGATCGACATGGCCTCGCCGAACATGAACCTGCGCGACCCGATCATGTATCGGATCCGTCATGCTCACCACCACCAGACCGGTGACAAGTGGTGCATCTACCCCAACTACGACTTCACCCATGGTCAGTCGGACGCCATCGAAGGCATCACCCACTCGATCTGCACCCTGGAGTTCGAAAGCCACCGTCCGTTGTACGAGTGGTTCCTCGAGAGCCTGCCCGTGCCGGCCAAGCCGCGCCAGTACGAGTTCAGCCGCCTGAACCTGAACTACACCATCACCAGCAAGCGCAAGCTCAAGCAGCTGGTTGATGAAAAGCACGTCAATGGCTGGGACGACCCGCGCATGTCGACGCTGTCGGGCTTCCGTCGTCGTGGCTACACGCCGAAATCGATCCGCAACTTCTGCGAAATGATCGGCACCAACCGTTCCGACGGCGTGGTCGACTTCGGCATGCTCGAATTCAGCATCCGTGACGACCTCGACCACAGCGCCCCGCGTGCCATGTGCGTGCTGCGTCCGCTGAAAGTCGTGATCACCAACTACCCGCAAGGCCAGGTCGAGAACCTCGAACTGCCATGCCACCCGAAAGAAGACATGGGCGTGCGCGTCCTGCCGTTCGCCCGTGAGATCTACATCGACCGTGAAGACTTCATGGAAGAGCCGCCAAAGGGCTACAAGCGCCTGGAGCCGGCTGGTGAAGTGCGCCTGCGCGGCAGCTACGTGATCCGTGCCGACGAAGCGATCAAGGACGCCGATGGCAACATCGTCGAACTGCGTTGCTCGTACGATCCGGACACCCTGGGCAAGAACCCTGAAGGCCGCAAGGTCAAAGGCGTGGTGCACTGGGTACCGGCCGCTGCCAGCGTCGAGTGCGAAGTGCGTCTGTACGATCGTCTGTTCCGCTCTCCAAACCCGGAGAAGGCCGAAGACAGCGCGAGTTTCCTGGACAACATCAACCCTGATTCGCTGCAGGTACTCACCGGTTGTCGTGCTGAACCCTCGCTGGGCAATGCACAGCCGGAGGATCGTTTCCAGTTCGAGCGCGAAGGTTACTTCTGCGCGGATATCAAGGACTCGAAACCAGGTCAGCCGGTATTCAACCGTACCGTGACCCTGCGTGATTCGTGGGGCCAGTGATTTAGCGTCAAGGAATTAACGTGCTTACGATCTACAACACGCTCACCAAGAGCAAAGAAGTCTTCAAACCGCTCGATGGCAACAAGGTGCGCATGTACGTGTGCGGGATGACCGTGTACGACTACTGCCACCTGGGCCACGGCCGCAGCATGGTCGCGTTCGACCTGGTGACCCGCTGGTTGCGGTTCAGCGGTTACGACCTGACCTACGTGCGCAACATCACCGACATCGACGACAAGATCATCAACCGGGCCAATGAGAACGGCGAGTCGTTCGAAGCCTTGACTGAGCGCATGATCGCGGCGATGCACGAAGATGAAGCGCGCCTGAACATCAAGAAGCCGGACATGGAGCCGCGTGCCACTGACCATATCCCGGGCATGCACGCGATGATCCAGACCCTGATCGACAAGGGCTACGCGTACGCCCCGGGCAATGGCGACGTGTACTACCGCGTCGGCAAGTTCATGGGTTACGGCAAGCTGTCGCGCAAGAAGATCGAAGACCTGCGCATTGGCGCCCGCATCGAAGTCGACGAGTCCAAGCAGGACCCTCTGGACTTCGTGCTGTGGAAAGCCGCGAAGCCGGGCGAGCCGAGCTGGGAGTCGCCGTGGGGCGCCGGGCGTCCGGGCTGGCACATCGAGTGCTCGGTGATGTCCACCTGCTGCCTGGGCGAGACCTTCGACATTCATGGCGGCGGCAGCGACCTGGAGTTCCCGCACCACGAAAACGAAATCGCCCAGAGCGAAGCGGCCACCGGCAAGACCTACGCTAACGCGTGGATGCATTGCGGGATGATTCGCATCAATGGCGAGAAGATGTCCAAGTCCTTGAACAACTTCTTCACCATTCGCGACGTGCTGGACAAGTACCACCCGGAAGTCGTGCGTTACCTGCTGGTATCGAGCCACTACCGCAGCGCCATCAACTACTCGGAAGACAACCTCAAGGACGCCAAGGGCGCCCTGGAGCGTTTCTACCACGCGTTGAAAGGCCTGCCGAACGTGGCACCGGCTGGCGGCGAAGCCTTTGTCGAGCGCTTCACCCAGGTGATGAACGACGACTTCGGTACCCCGGAAGCCTGCGCAGTGCTGTTCGAGATGGTGCGAGAGATCAACCGTCTGCGTGAGAGCGATCTGAACGCGGCGGCCGGTCTGGCGGCGCGCTTGAAAGAGCTGGCTAGCGTGCTGGGCGTGTTGCAGCTCGAAGCCGATGACTTCCTGCAGGCCGGTGCCGAAGGGCGGGTCGACGCAGCCGAAGTCGAGGCGCTGATTGCTGCGCGCCTGGCGGCGCGTGCCGGCAAGGACTGGGCCGAATCCGACCGCATCCGCGACCAGCTCACCGCCATGGGCGTGGTGCTGGAAGACGGCAAGGGCGGCACGACCTGGCGTCTGGCTGACTGAGTGCTGTAGTGCTTACAAAACAAAACCCGCCTTGTGCGGGTTTTGTTTGTCTGCGGATCGGAGGATGTCGATTAAACCAGAATGGCCAGGGACGTGTACTTGGCAACCAAAGGATCGGCAGTCAGCAGTCTCATGGGCTCGGTAATTGCCGTGGCGACGATCAACCGATCAAACGGGTCTCGATGGTGATGCTCAAGATCCTTCACCGCGATGGCGTGTTCCGAGGTGATCGGCAATTCGATGAAACCGCTTTGCGTGCAGTATTCGCGAATCTCTTCCAGATCGACATTCAGCTTGCCCAGCCCGACCTTGATTGCCATTTCCCAAAAAGTTGCGGCGCTGACGTAGATCTCGGCAGCGCTCTCGATGAGTTTTCTGGCCTTGGCTGACAATTTGGGATCGTCACTTAACGTCCACAGCAAAATATGGGTGTCGAGCAGTACCCTCATTCGTGAGTACCCTCGAAGGCGTCCAGCATTTCATTTGGCAATGGTGCGTCAAAGTCGTCAGGCAGAACGAGTTTGCCTTTCATCGCACCGATCCGCCGCCCGGAGGGTTTTACGACCGGTACCAGGCGGGCGAGGGCCCGCCCATGTTTGGCGATGGTGATGACTTGTCCGGAGGCCGCGTCATCGACCAGTTTGGACAAGTTGTTTTTGGCTTCCCCAAGTGGAACGGTGATCATGATGTGCCTCCAATATTTTGGCTAAATATAGCCAAAATATGTCATGGCAGTAAAGACGAGCAGACAGCAGGTCGAGTCTTCATGTGTCCAGCTGCCGTAACCGCTTGTACAACGTATTGCGGCTGACCCCCAATCGCCGCGCCAAGTGTGAAATATTCCCTCCCGCGGCCTGCAACTGACGGTGCAATTCTCCTGCATTATTCAAATCCACCGCCAGCGGCTTTGGTATTTCTACCGGCTCCATCTCCAGATCCACAAAAAAATCATCCGGCAAATGCTCCGGCCTTATCGGTTGGTCCTCGGCCATGACCAGCGCCACCTGCATCACGCTGCTGACCTGACGCAGGTTGCCCGGCCATGGATGGCGGGCGAACAGGGCCATGACTTCGCTGCTCAGCCCAGCCCATTGCGTGGGCTCGCGGTGCTGTTCCCACAGGCGCTTGAACAGTGCCGCTTTGTCGCTGCGCTCCCTGAGCGGCGGCAACTCGAGGGTCAAGCCGCCGATGCGGTAGTACAGGTCCTCGCGAAAACGTCCTAGCTGAACCTGTTCGCGCAATGAGCGGTTGGTCGCCGAGATGATCCGGATGTCCACCGCGAACAGTTCGCTGCTGCCCACCGGTTGCACGCAGCGTTCCTGCAACACCCTTAGCAGGCGAGCCTGGGTGGGCAGTGGCATGTCGCCGATCTCGTCGAGGAACAGCGTGCCTTTGTCTGCCTTGCGGATCAGCCCGATGCTGCCTTTCTGGTTGGCGCCGGTGAAGGCACCTTTCTCGTAGCCAAACAGCTCGGACTCCACCAGTTCGGCGGGGATCGCTGCACAGTTGACGGCAATGAGTGGCTGTTTGCTGCGGGAGCTGGCCTGGTGCAGGGCTTTGACAAAGACTTCCTTGCCGACGCCGGTTTCCCCGTGGATCAACAGCGGAATGTCTTTTTCCAGCAAGCGCTCGGCCTGGCGCACGGCTTTTTCCACCCGGCTGTCACCAAAGTGCAGGGTGCCGAGGCTGATGGCCTCGGGGGCAGGGCCTGGGGGCACGGCCAATACCCGCGCTAGAGTCGGCCGCTGTTGCGGGCGCTTGAGCAGGCAATGAAAGCGATTGCGCCCCGAGGCTTGCAGGGCGAAGGGCAGGCCGTCGGGTTGATTGAGCAGTTCCAGCAATGACACTTTGAACAGGCTGTCGATACTGACCCGCGACAGGCTGACGCCCAGCAGGTTGTCGGCACGCCGGTTGGCCGACAGCACCTGGCCGCTCTCATCGAAGATCAACAGCCCGGCCCATTGGCTGTCCAGGTTGTTCAGGCCGGTGTTGAACACCAGTTGAAAATGTTCGCCCTTGAACAGGTTGAGGATCAGCCGGTTCTCCACGGTCTGGCTCATCATCCTGACCATGCCCAGGGTGTGGTCGGGCGGCAGGTAGCTGTCGCTGGACACATCGAGCACGGCTATCACCCGGCGCTGGGCATCGAAGATCGGCGCGGCAGAGCCGGTCATGAAGCGGTTGGCCTTCAGAAAGTGCTCATCGTGGGCAATATGCACCGCCTGTTCGCACGCCAGCGCCGTGCCGATGGCGTTGGTGCCGCTGCATTGCTCTTGCCAGCTGGCGCCGGCATTGAAGCCACGACTCAGGCGCGGATCGATAAAGCGTCGAGTGCCCCAGGTGGTCAGCACCTGGCCCTGGTGGTCGGCGAGCATGATCAGGCAATTGGAGTTGCTCAGGATGTTCTCGTAGTAGGGCAGCACTTCCTGGTGGGTGGTCTGCACCAGTGAATGCTGGCTTTCGAGCAAGCGCGCGATGCCGTCGGCGGGTAACTGGTCGAAGGCGGGAAGGCTCTGATGCTGCAGGCCGAACGCGCGGCAACGGGTCCAGGAGTCCTGGATGATGGCGTCATGGGACAACGCGGGGGCAGGTGCGGCCATGGGCGGTCAGCCTCTGAATCACGCTTTTATTGTTGTTATGGGGGTGCATCGCGTCCGCTACGCCAACGGCCCGCGGGCGTCAGGCGTGGTCGAAAGCGTCCATACAGTGTTGTTCACGATTGTTCATTGTCAATCGTGGAACTGTTCAATTGTTCAATCGCGGTTGTTCATTTCTGTTCAGTCACGAATGCGTTGTTTTCCCTGAATGGCAGATTCTCAAGGCAGATCAATCGCTTGGAATTTCTGGCACGGATGTCGCTTTGGTGCAGCGGTCGCTGGACTCCAATAATAAAAAGGCCGAGCCATGTCACTCACGCTGGAGCACGTCAGCCGTACCGTCGAGGGTCAGGTCTGGATCGATGACGCCAACCTCAGTTTCGAGCCCGGATCCTTCAATGTCTTGCTGGGGCGCACACTGTCCGGCAAGACCAGCCTGATGCGGCTGATGGCCGGGCTCGACAAACCCGATCACGGGCGCATCCTGATGAACGGTGTAGACGTCACCCAGCGCCCGGTGCGCTTGCGCAACGTGTCGATGGTCTATCAGCAGTTCATCAACTACCCGACCATGACCGTGTTCGAGAACATCGCCTCGCCATTGCGTCAGGCGGGTGTATCGGCCGAACAGATCCAGAGCAAGGTGTACGAGACGGCCCGGATGCTACGCATCGAGAAGTTCCTGCAACGCTATCCGCTGGAACTGTCCGGTGGGCAGCAGCAACGCACCGCCATGGCCCGGGCGCTGGTCAAGGACGCCGAATTGATCCTGTTCGACGAGCCATTGGTCAACCTCGACTACAAGTTGCGCGAAGAACTGCGTCAGGAAATGCGCGAGCTGTTTCAGGCCCGTCACACCATCGCGGTCTACGCCACCACCGAACCCAACGAAGCCCTGGCCTTGGGCGGCACCACTACTATTGTTCACGAGGGGCGGGTGATTCAGAGCGGCAAGACCGCCGAGGTCTATCACCAACCGCAAACCGTGCTGGCGGCCGAGCTGTTTTCCGAGCCGCCGATCAACCTCATGCCCGGGCGCATTGCCGGCAATGAAGTCAGCTTCGCCAATTTCGTGCACTTCCCGCTGAACGTCGATTTGCGTCCGGTGGGCGAGGGCGAGTTCCGGTTTGGCGTGCGCCCCAGCCATATCTCGCTGGTGCCCGGCAATGATGACGATCTGGAGTTGGCGGTGACCGTCGAGGTGGCGGAAATCAGTGGTTCGGAAACCTTCCTGCACGTACGCAACGAGTATTTCCTGTTGGTCCTGCATTTGCCCGGGGTCCATGAGTACGACGTGGACGCACCGATTCGTATCTACATCCCGACCCACAAACTGTTTGTCTTCGATGAACAGGGACGCCTGCTCCAGGCGCCCGGACGTCGCGTTGCGAGGGTTGCCTGATGGCCGAAATTCATTTGCAGAACCTCGCCCACAGCTACACCCGCACGCCCGTGGGACCTGAGGATTATGCGATTCGCGAGATGAACCATGTCTGGGAGCAGGGTGGCGCCTATGCCTTGCTCGGGCCGTCCGGTTGCGGCAAATCGACCTTGCTCAACATCATCTCCGGCCTGCTCAGCCCTTCCCAGGGCCAGGTGTTGTTCGACAACAAGGTGGTCAACCTGCTGACCCCCGAGAAACGCAACATCGCCCAGGTTTTTCAGTTTCCGGTGGTCTACGACACCATGACGGTGTTCGACAACCTGGCCTTCCCGCTGCGCAACCAGGGCATGGCCGAGGCCAAGGTGCACAGCAAGGTCCAGGAAATCGCCGAGGTCCTCGACCTGCAGGCCTTGTTGGGCAGAAAGGCCCGCAACCTCACCGCCGACGAAAAGCAGAAAGTCTCCATGGGCCGTGGCCTGGTGCGCGATGACGTGTCGGCGATCCTGTTCGACGAGCCGCTGACGGTGATCGACCCGCACCTGAAGTGGAAGCTGCGGCGCAAGCTCAAGCAGATTCATGAGCAGTTCAACATCACCATGGTCTACGTCACCCACGATCAGCTCGAAGCCTCCACATTCGCCGACAAGATCGCGGTGATGTACGGCGGGCAAATCGTCCAGTTCGGTACCCCGCGAGAGCTGTTCGAACGCCCGAGCCACACCTTTGTCGGTTATTTCATCGGCAGCCCGGGGATGAACCTCATCGAGGTCACGCCACGGGCCGGTGGCGTTGGTTTCGGCGGGACTGACCTGGCGTTGTCCGAAGACCTGCAGCGGCGTATCGGTGAAACCGAGTGGAAAACCCTGAAAGTGGGGATTCGCCCGGAGTTCATCCACGTTTGGGACGAACCCTATGAGGAGGCGCTGCGGGCGACGGTGGTCCATGTCGAGGACCTGGGCACCTACAAGATCATGACGTTGAACCTGGACGGCGTGCCGCTCAAGGTGCGCCTGGCTGAAGACAAGCCGGTGCCCCAGGGCGTGGCGTCCATCAGTTTTCCGGCGCAGTGGCTGATGGTCTACGCCGATGACTACCTGCTGGAGGTCCGGCCATGAACAAGGTGCAGAACAACAAGGCCTGGTGGCTGGTGCTACCGGTGTTCCTGCTGGTGGCGTTCAGTGCGGTGGTGCCGATGATGACCGTGGTCAATTACTCGGTGCAGGACATTTTCGACCAGTCGAGCCGCTACTTCGTCGGTGCCGACTGGTACAGGCAGGTGCTGCTCGATCCGCGCCTGCATGACTCGTTGCTGCGCCAGTTCATCTATTCGGCCTGCGTGCTGTTGATCGAGATTCCCCTGGGCATCGGCATCGCCCTGACCATGCCGACCAAGGGGCGCTGGTCCTCGGTGGTGCTGATCATCCTGGCCATCCCGTTGTTGATCCCGTGGAATGTGGTCGGCACCATCTGGCAGATCTTCGGGCGCGCCGACATCGGCCTGCTTGGCTCGACCCTCAATGCCATGGGCATCAGCTACAACTACGCGGCCAACACCATGGACGCCTGGGTCACGGTGCTGGTGATGGACGTATGGCACTGGACCTCGCTGGTAGCGTTGCTGTGTTTCTCCGGCCTGCGGGCGATACCGGATGTGTACTACCAGGCCGCACGGATCGACCGGGCGTCGAGCTGGGCGGTGTTCCGCCACATCCAGTTGCCCAAGCTCAAGAGCGTGCTGCTGATCGCGGTGATGCTGCGGTTCATGGACAGTTTCATGATCTACACCGAGCCGTTCGTGCTCACGGGCGGTGGTCCGGGCAACGCCACCACCTTTCTCAGCCAGACCCTGACCCAGATGGCCATCGGCCAATTTGACCTGGGGCCGGCCGCCGCGTTTTCGCTGGTGTACTTCCTGATCATCCTGTTGGTGTCCTGGCTGTTCTACACCGCCATGACCCACTCCGACGCCAACCGCTGAGGCCTGACATGAGCAAAACAAAGCTGGTGCCTCTGTTGATCTACATCCTGTTTCTGCTGGTACCTATCTACTGGCTGCTGAACATGTCTTTCAAGAGCAACACCGAAATCCTCGGTGGCCTGACCCTGTTTCCCCAGGACTTCACCCTGGCCAACTACCGGGTGATCTTCACCGACCCCAGTTGGTACACCGGTTACCTGAACTCGCTGTATTACGTGAGCCTGAACACGGTGATCTCCCTGAGCGTGGCGCTGCCGGCCGCCTATGCGTTCTCGCGCTACCGGTTCCTCGGCGACAAGCACTTGTTCTTCTGGTTGCTGACCAACCGCATGGCGCCACCGGCGGTGTTCTTGCTGCCGTTTTTTCAGCTGTACTCCTCCATTGGCCTGTTCGATACCCACATCGCCGTGGCCCTGGCCCATTGCCTGTTCAACGTGCCGCTGGCGGTGTGGATTCTCGAGGGCTTCATGTCCGGTGTGCCCAAGGAAATCGACGAAACCGCCTACATCGACGGCTACAGTTTTCCCAAGTTCTTCGTGAAAATTTTCATCCCGTTGATTGGCTCGGGAATCGGTGTGACGGCGTTCTTCTGCTTCATGTTTTCCTGGGTCGAGCTGTTGCTGGCGCGCACCCTGACCTCGGTGAACGCCAAGCCCATTGCGGCGGTGATGACCCGTACCGTGTCCGCGTCGGGCATCGACTGGGGCGTGCTCGCGGCGGCCGGCGTGCTGACGATCCTGCCGGGCATGCTGGTGATCTGGTTTGTCCGTAACCATGTGGCCAAGGGCTTTGCCCTGGGTCGGGTGTGAGGAACTGATGATGGAGTGGATGAACTGGACCCCACCGACCGCAGCCTTTTTCGGCGTCATCGCCGTATTGCTGGTGGGCATGACCACCTGGGAGTTGCGTTCGCCGAGCATTTCCCGGCGCGGCTTTTTACCGATCAGCACCACCCGTGGTGATCGGCTGTTTATCGGTCTTCTCGGCAGCGCCTACCTGCATTTGCTGGTGATCGGCGCTACCGGCTGGAGCATCTGGGTGGCCTTTGCGCTGTCCCTGGTGTGGCTGTTGGCTGTGATGCGCTGGGGCTAGTCGAATCGCTCGGCACCGTGCTCCGAAACCCAAACAGGAGGTCTTATGTTCGAGAAAAACAATAAGTTGCGACATAGCGTTTCATTGGCAGCCATGCTGGCGCTCAGCGGGTTGAGTGCCGCGGCCTGGGCCGATGCCTATGAAGACGCCGCGAAAAAATGGATTGGCAGCGAATTCAAGCCATCCACCCTCACGGCCGAGCAACAGCTGGAAGAGCTGAAGTGGTTCATCAAGGCGTCCGAGCCGTTTCGCGGGATGAAGATCAACGTGGTGTCGGAAACTATCGCCACCCACGAGTACGAGTCCAAGGTCCTGGCCAAGGCCTTCAGCGAAATCACCGGGATCAAGCTGACCCACGACCTGCTGCAGGAAGGCGACGTGGTGGAAAAACTGCAGACCCAGATGCAGTCGGACAAGAACATTTATGACGGCTGGGTCAACGACTCGGACCTGATCGGCACCCACTTTCGCTACGGCAAGACCCAATCGATCACCGACCTGATGGCCAACGAAGGCAAGGACTACACCTTGCCAACCCTGGACATCCAGGACTTCATCGGCATTTCCTTCACCACTGCGCCAGACGGCAAGCTGTACCAGTTGCCCGACCAGCAGTTCGCCAACCTCTACTGGTTCCGCGCCGACTGGTTCGAGCGTCCGGACCTCAAGGCCAAATTCAAGGCGAAGTACGGCTATGAACTGGGCGTGCCGGTGAACTGGTCGGCCTATGAGGACATTGCCCGGTTCTTTACCGAAGACGTCAAGGAAATCGACGGCAAGCGCGTCTACGGGCACATGGACTACGGCAAGAAAGACCCGTCCCTGGGCTGGCGTTTCACCGATGCCTGGTTCTCCATGGCCGGTGCCGGCGACAAGGGCATACCCAATGGCTTGCCAGTGGACGAGTGGGGGATTCGCGTCGAGGACTGCCATCCGGTCGGATCCAGCGTGACCCGTGGTGGCGACACCAACGGCCCGGCGGCGGTCTATGCGACGCAGAAATATGTCGACTGGATGAAGGCCTACGCACCACCGGAGGCGGCCGGCATGACCTTCTCCGAGTCCGGCCCGGTACCGTCCCAGGGCAACATCGCCCAGCAGATCTTCTGGTACACCGCGTTTACCGCCGACATGACCAAGCCGGGCCTGCCGGTGATGAATGCCGACGGCACACCGAAGTGGCGCATGGCTCCCTCGCCCAAGGGCCCGTATTGGGAGGAGGGCATGAAGCTGGGGTATCAGGACGCCGGTTCCTGGACCTTCCTCAAGTCCACGCCGGAGAAGCAGAAACTCGCAGCGTGGCTCTATGCACAGTTCGTGACCTCGAAAACCGTATCGCTGAAGAAAACCATCGTTGGCCTGACGCCGATTCGCGAGTCGGACATCAATTCCCAGGCCATGACCGACCTGGCGCCGAAACTCGGTGGCCTGGTGGAGTTCTACCGCAGCCCGGCCCGCGTGCAATGGACCCCGACCGGGACCAACGTGCCGGACTATCCGCGCCTGGCGCAGCTGTGGTGGAGTCACATTGCCGAAGCCGCCAGCGGCGAGAAAACCCCGCAACAGGCCCTCGATGGCCTGGCCAAGGACCAGGACGCCATCCTGGCCCGCCTTGAACGCTCCAAAGTGCAACCGGTGTGCGGGCCGAAGCTCAACCCCGAGCGCGACGCGCAATACTGGTTCGACCAGCCGGGCGCACCGAAACCGAAACTGGCCAACGAGAAACCCAAAGGCGAGACCGTGAGCTACAACGAGTTGCTGAAGTCGTGGGAGGCGGCGCGCAAGTAAGGGCTACCGTGCGATGAATGACGGCACCCCAGGGTGCCGTTGTTTTTTCCAGGGGCCAGCAAAGCAACCGTCCACCCGTCCGACATGCCCTGAGCGATGAAACCCGGTAAACTGCCGCACGTTTTTCGTTGAGTGTTTTCCATGCAAATTGCTTTGGCGCCCATGGAGGGGTTGGTCGACAACATCCTGCGGGACGTGCTGACCCGTGTTGGCGGTATCGATTGGTGCGTGACCGAGTTCATTCGGATCAACGATCAGCTGCTGACGCCAGCCTATTTCCACAAGTTCGGCCCTGAACTGTTGCACGGTGCCAAGACCGCTGCCGGCGTGCCGTTGCGCGTGCAGCTGCTGGGTTCCGACCCGATGTGCCTGGCGGAAAACGCGGCGCTGGCGTGTGAGCTGGGGTCCGAGGTGATCGACCTGAACTTCGGTTGCCCGGCCAAGACCGTGAACAAGTCCCGTGGCGGCGCGGTGTTGCTCAAGGAACCGGAGTTGCTCAATCGGATCGTCGAGCACGTTCGCCGCGCGGTCCCCGCGCACATTCCGGTGACCGCCAAGATGCGCCTGGGCTTTGACAGTCCGGACGGTTCGCTGGTGTGTGCCACGGCCCTGGCCGAAGGCGGCGCCGAGCACATCGTGGTGCATGCCCGGACCAAGACGGATGGCTACAAGCCGCCGGCGCACTGGGAGTGGATCCCGCGGGTGCAGGACGTGGTCAAGGTGCCGGTGTTCGCCAACGGCGATATCTGGAGCGTGGACGACTGGCGTCGCTGCCGGGAAATCAGCGGAGTGGAAGACATCATGCTCGGTCGCGGCCTGGTGTCGCGCCCCGACCTGGCCCGGCAAATTGCGGCTGCGCGGGCCGGTGAAGAGGTGGTGGAGATGACGTGGGCCGAGTTGCTGCCGCTGATCCAGGCGTTCTGGCTACAGGCCAAGGCGCAGATGACACCACGGCAGTCGCCGGGTCGCTTGAAGCAGTGGCTGGCGATGCTGACCCGCAATTATCCCGAGGCGGTGGAGCTGTTTACGCTCATGCGTCGTGAGACTGAGCTGGACCAGGTTTCGTGTTTGCTCGGTTTGCAGGTCTCTGAAGCGGCCTGAAAAAATCTGCAATTCGTCTCTTGAAATGCAATCAGCGGTCCCTATCTAAGGATTACGCGATGCCGAATTCGGGTCGCGGAGACAAAAAACCTTGCTGATTGTTTTCAGGAGATTTTAATCATGAGTACCGCATTTTCCCTGGCTCCACTGTTCCGTTCTTCGGTTGGTTTCGATCGTTTCAACGATCTGTTCGAGTCTGCGCTGCGCAATGAGCCCGGCAGCAGCTACCCACCTTACAATGTCGAAAAACACGGCGACGACCAATACCGCATCGTCATCGCGGCTGCGGGCTTCCAGGAAGACGACCTGGACCTGCAAGTCGAAAAAGGCGTGTTGACCATCAGTGGCGGCAAACGTGACGCCAACGAAGGCGTGACCTATCTGCATCAAGGCATCGCCCAGCGTGCGTTCAAGCTGTCATTCCGGCTGGCCGATCACATCGAGATCAAGACCGCGGACCTGCGTAACGGCCTGCTGAGCATCGACCTACTGCGCGTGGTGCCGGAAGAGGCGAAAGCCAAACGCATCCCGATCAACGGGACGCAACACGCGGCTTTGCAGAACTGACGTCACCGTAGTGAAGAAGGGCGCCATCGGCGCCCTTTTTTGTGCGTGCGCCAGGCATGGCGCGTTGCGCGTAAGCGCAACCAGTTTGGCTATGGTGGCCACGCTGGTGACTTGGAGGTGCAAGTCCTCTACACACCCGGCAAGGGGAAGTGTTAGCCAGAGGCAAGGG
>NZ_FYDM01000017.1:0-101517 GCF_900187415.1 Pseudomonas sp. Irchel s3b6
TTGAGGGTTGCCTGGACACTGTCACCATCGCCGTCGGTCGTGGTCGCCGTCAGCGTCACCAGGTCATCCGAGGTCAGGCTCGTCGCATCATCGGGATCGCTGGTGTCGGGATGCACCACCGCCCGAAGCTGGTCGAGGGTGACATCACCATTGGCAGCGACGCTGACGGTGAACACCAGCGCGTTGCTCGTGGCCGTACGGCCTTCGACCACTGCGCCATTGAGCGACAGGTTGACTGCCTCACCGCTGGCGGTGTCGGTCAGCCCAGAGGCCCCGGCCACCACGCCCAGCGCATAGGTCAGGGTGCCAGCCCCATCGGCGCCAAACGCCGAGTTGAAGTTAGCGGCATAGCTCTGGGTATCGTTGATCGCCAGGACTGTTTCATCCACCGTCAGTGTTGGTGCCTCACCGGTGGTGCTGATGCTCGGTCCATCATCTTCGAACACCAGGTTCTGCCCAATATTGAGGGTCGCCTGGACACTGTCGCCATCGCCGTCGGTCGTGGTCGCCGTCAGCGTCACCAGGTCGTCCGAAGTCAGGCTCGTCGCATCATCGGGATCGGTGGCGTCGGGATGGACCACCGCCCGAAGTTGGTCGAGGGTGACATCACCATTGGCGGCGACGCTGACGGTGAACACCAGCGCGTTGCTCGTGGCGGTCCTACCCTCCACTACTGCGCCATTGAGCGACAGGTTGACTGCCTCACCGCTGGCGGTGTCGGTCAGCCCGGAGGCTCCGGCCACCACGCCCAGCGCATAGGTCAAAGTGCCAGCCCCATCGGCGCCAAACGCCGAGTTAAAGTTGGCGGCAAAGCTCTGGGTGTCGTTGATCGCCAGGACTGTTTCGTCCACCGTCAGCGTTAGCTCCTCACCGGTGGTGCTGATACTGGGTCCGTCGTCCTCAAAGATAATCCTGGAGCCGATTTCGGTGGTCGTAATAGAGGGTTGAAACAGCGAGAAGCCACCGATATCAAAATCGGCGTGATCATTGCCCCTGGCGTCGCGGGCCGCCCCGTTCTCGACGAGCACGCGGTTATGATCCGCGGTTGTGGTGTATTCAATCTGATAGCCGGCTTTGACACCGGTGATGGTTGCAACCCCGCCAGAAAAGCTGATGCCAATGGCCGGATCATTCACCGATCCGTCTGAATCCTCGATCACCAGCCCGGTGCTGATGTTGATGATGCGAACATTGGTGATTGCAACCGGTGTATCACCCGCATAGCCATTGATGAAATTCACGCCAGGTTCAGCAGCGGTGTTGAATGCGCTGATTTTTACGACAGCACTCTTGCCGCTTTGCAACTGCACGATGTCGAAATTGGCCGACGTTGTATTGTAGACGTCGGTAAAGTCGATGTTGGATTCAACATCTGCTTCGGTCTGACTAAGGTTGGGAACGGTCACATCCTGCCTGGCGCCCGTGACGAACGAAAAGCGGATGCCCTCTTGTTCCACAATCATCTGATTGTTGGTACCGATGGTGGTCGGGCCACCCCCATGGCTGGTATTGATTCTGTCGCCAGTGTTTATATTGGCGCCGCTTGACTGGTCTGCGGGGTCCTTGCCGGTGGCAATGATGGTGGGATCCGTGATCCGCGAGACACCATCGACCATTTCAGTTGTCGGGTTCGCTTTCGTGAACATCAGGAACAGGTTCTGGCCGGAGGGCACATTGGCCAGACTGAATGCCGAGTCCTGAATGGTTCCGATGAACACCTTATCCAGCAGATTGACCGCATCGTCGGGGTTGCTGGTATCCGGATGCTGCAGCGGTTGGTACTGCACGACCCAGATCTTGCCGCCCGAGACCGGCGAGCCGGTTTCTTCAATGTAGGCTGCGAACACGATCACGCCGCCGGCTTTGCCTAGAACGATGTTGTTGTTCGAGTCCGTATAGAGAAGGATGGGGGTGCCATCGAGGGTGAGCAGTCCGCTGTCCAGGCCATTGAGCGCCGCGCCAAGGCTGTCGGTAAAGCTGATATCGGTAATGCTTGCTCCGGGCGCAGCGATGCTGAACGCATTGCTGCCCGTGTTGCCCGCAGCCCCTGTATAGCCACTCAAGGCGGCAGCCGTTACGGCACCAGCTCCAAGTGCGGTCAACCGGGTAGAGAAGATCGAGGGCAGGGACGCCACCAGAATGTCATTGTCGTCAGCGTCTCCCGCAGGGCTTGCCGTGGCGGTGCCGTTCTGCAGCCCGGCTGTTTCGTCCAATGTAACGTTCACACCGGTCACCAGGACGCCCGGAACGCTGTCAGTAAACGACATGGTTGCCATAGCATCGTCACCGGTGCCGGACACACCATCGGCACCCGCAGAAGCCGCGGAGAGCAGGAATGTCGCGCCTGCCGAGTCGTCGGGGTTCACGTACCACGAGGTCGTGAGGCTGCCGTTGACCTGACCGTCGAGATCGCCGGCGCCGCCGTCGATCACGTACCAGGGATCATGTCCCTCACCGGTGTTGGTATCGAGCACATCATCGGACGTGCCCCACACGTTATCTGCGCCGGCGCCGGTGGCGTGCTCCACTTCGAGCGCCACTGTGCTGCCGGCGGCGAAGCCGCTGGCCGTGATGATGGCGGTGCTGCCGGGTGCGTAGTCGCTTAGGTCGGTGGTGATGGTTGGAGTGGTTAGAGGGGTCGAATCGTTCGTGAGCGATGAGTTTTTCTTGCGCGTACTCATGACTTCCTCCTGAGCAAATCCAGTTATCGAGTCCAGACCGTGGAGCTGTTTTACTGCATCCCAGAACTATGAATAATCGCCGGAGGTTGCACATCGGCCGATACTCCTAGGTGGGGTAGGAGTTTCAGACTACTGGGGAGGGGACTGCTGGGAAGGGGTAGACGGAATGATGCGAAGGAGCGGCGCCGCATAGTCCATTTGTGAATGAGGACATGGCGCCGGTGCTCAAGGCCGCCCAGGCTTTAACGGCCAGCGCATCGAGCTGAATTTGAGCCAGCTCAGGCGGCCGGGGGCGGGGGCTCGCGCCTATCAACCACATAACAACCAACCGCCGAAAATGGGTGACTCAACGAGGCAGCCAAGCTGAGCGGTGCTCGTTGAGACCGTTAGATACAGGTTCAAATCGATCACGACTCAGGTAGGCCGGTGTTAGATCCTGAGATTCCGGTAATCCTCTGGAAGCCTTACAGAGCAAGGCCTGCAATGCCTTTCAAGAAACAACCACAGATGAGGATTTAAAAGCGCCTATCGCTGAGTGCCAGACTCCATCCGCAGGCCTAGCCACTGCCTTTGATGGGTATTGGCCACAGGCTCGGACGCCCTTTCGCACCGTCATTGACGTGCGACGATGAAGGCGACGCCTCTCAGGTACCAGGGTCGATTAGTCTCGGTGTATTGCAGAGCGAAGTATTTGTGTTTTGACGCGATTTCAGGACTTTCATGCGTTTGACTACATCCCCCCCAGGGGGATATGGTGCCGACGTAATTCATTGAAGCCTGAGGCTCAAGTCATGAGTGAGCACGAACACAACCATCCCCACACCCATCAAAGTCACGAGGCGATCATCAAGCGCCTTAAACGTGCAGACGGTCACTTGCGCAGCATCATTACCATGATCGAAGAGGGTCGTGAGTGCGTGGACATTGCTCAGCAACTGCATGCTGTCGAGAAAGCGGTGTGCCAAGCGAAGCGCACATTGATCCAGGATCACATCGACCACTGCCTCGAGGACACCGTATCGGCCTTGAACAATGGCGAGCGCGCACCGCTGGAAGCGTTCAAACAAATCACCAAGTATCTCTAAGACTGACATGCCCAATTTCGCTGAACTGCTGCAACAGGGTGGCTCTCACGCCTGGCTGTACTTCCCGAGCGCTATCTTGCTTGGTGCTTTGCATGGCCTGGAACCGGGCCATTCAAAAACCATGATGGCAGCTTTCATTGTGGCCATCCGTGGTTCGGTAAAACAGGCGGTGTTATTGGGCCTGGCCGCTACGCTTTCGCACACCGCTGTGGTGTGGCTGGTCGCCATTGGCGGCATGTACCTGGGTAAAGGTCTGGACGCCGAAACCACTGAGCCTTACTTCCAGCTTGCCTCTTGCGCGCTGATCATTGTGATTGCGCTGTGGATGCTCTGGCGTACCTGGCGTGGCGAGCAAATGTTCAAGTTCGAGCAAGCTGATGACCACCACCACGGCGAGCATAATCACAGTCACCATGATGAAACCCATCGCATCGATACCGGTCATGGCCGCGTCGAACTGTCGATCTTTGAACAAGGCATGCCAGCGCATTGGCGCATGAAAGCATTGACCGGGCATGCCTGGCCCGCCTCGGATGTTCGCCTGACGACTACCCGTCCAGACGGCAGCACTCAAATGTTTTCATTCGTCGAGCGCGAAAGCTTCCTGGAGTCGACGGTCGATATCCCCGAACCTCATGAATTTAGCGCTCGCTTGAGCCTGGGGCATGCAGGGCATTCCCATGATTACGACCTGGAGTACCAGGAGCATGATCACGGACATACGCATTCCGAGCTGGAAGGTCTGGAACTGTCGATTGACGGTTATCAGGATGCGCATGAACGTGCGCATGCCAACGATATCCGTAAGCGCTTCACCAACCGAGAGGTCACCACGGGCCAGATTGTCATGTTCGGATTGACGGGCGGTTTGATTCCTTGTCCGGCTGCCATTACCGTTCTGCTGCTCTGCCTTCAGGTTAAAGAGGTGGCATTGGGCGGTATGCTCGTCTTGTGCTTCAGCATCGGCTTGGCGATCACGTTGGTCGCTGTGGGTGCTGCAGCGGCTGTTGGTGCCAGACAAGCCTCCAACCGCTGGCCGTGGATGGGCACCGTTGCTCGTCGTGCGCCATACCTGTCCAGCATGTTGATCATTGGGGTTGGCCTTTACGTGGGCATCCATGGCTGGATGGGCCTAACCGGGTAATGTGATGTTAAGCACCAAATAGAGGCAATTGGCCGCATCATGCTTAAGGTGAGAAAGCTCACCCTAAAAACAACATGAGCATGGCGTTCGCCTGATGAAACTATTTGCCCTTCTGATCGCCGCAGTCCTTTCGATGACGTCCGTGGCTGCCTTCGCGCATAGCTGTGATCCCTTGATTCTAAAGGGTGCACGGCCTTACTTATCACAACTTGCCAAGCAGACTTTGCCTGCGAAGGGATAGCCCAAGTTGGAGTATCGCTAATTGCCGTCAGCACCATGACAGTGGTATTGACTTACCTACCGCCTGTGCGCACACAGCCGCCTGAGCTGGCTCAAATTCAGCACGACGCGCTGGCGGTTAAAGCCCGGGCGGCCTTGAGCACCGCCGCCATGTCCTCATTCACAAACAGACTATGCGGCGCCGCTCCTTCACGACATTCCGTCCCCCCCTCCCCAGTAGTCTGAAACTCCCACCCCGCCTGGGAGTATCGGCCGATGTGCAACCTGTGGCGCTTATCCATAGTTGTCGCATGTACCAGAAATAGGCCCACGGTCAGGCCGCGGTCACTGAAATTGCTCGGGAGAACATCATGTCTATTCGCACAAAAAACTCATCGCTAACGAGCGACGACAGTACTTCTACCTTCGTGAGCGATCCGGCTCCCCTATACGTTCCGACCGTCACCACCGCCACCATCGCGGCCAGCACTCCGAGCGTCCTGGCGACCGGCGTGAACGTTACGCTGGACGAAACCGCCGGGCTGCAGAACGGCACCGCCACTGCAAGCCCCGCGGGAGACGCTGACGACAATGACATTCTGGTGGCGTCCCTGCCCTCGATCTTCTCTACCCGGTTGACCGCGCTTGGGGCCGGTGCCGTAACGGCTGCCGCCTTGAGTGGCTATACGGGGGCGGTGGGCGATACGGGCAGCAATGCGTTCAGCATCAACGCTGCGCCCGGAGCAAACATTACCGATATCAGCTTCACCGACAGCCTTGGCGCACCGCTCAATGGCCTGGACAGCGGACTGGATACCCTCGATGGCGTCAATATCCTTCTCTATACGGATACGAATAACAACATCGTTGTGGGGCGAGCCGGGGGGCCAGCCGGCGCGGTCGTGTTCGCTGCCTATATTGAAGAAACCGGATCGCCGGCCACGGGCGGCAAGATCTGGGTCGTGCAGTTCGAACCGCTCGAGCATCCGGACGCTAGCAACCCCGACGATGCTGTCGATCTGTCGGGTATTGTTTTCGTCGGAGCCAGTCAGGACCTGGAATTCAGTCTGGCCGGTGTGCCCTCCGGTGCGAACCTCTTCCTGATGTTCACGAAGGCGAACCCGACAGTTGTCGATGACGCTGGTGTCTTGCGGATCACGGATCCCACCATCATCGCCACCGGCAAGGACCCCGCAGACCAGTCAAGCGGCGCCAATATAAACACTGGCGACACGATCATTACCAGCCAGGCGGCTAACCCGACCACCTTCGGCACCAACAACCAGATGATTACGGAACAGGACGGCATCCGCTTTTCGTTCGTCACGGGCGCCAGGCAGGATGTGACCATTCCCAACCTTAGTCAGAACGAAGCAGATGTTGAATCCAACATCGACTTTACCGCCGTCTTCAATGCGAGGATGGCCAATTTCGACGTCGTGCAGTTGCAAAGCGGCAAGAGTGCTGTCGTAAAAATCAGCGCATTCAGCACCGCGGCTGAACCTGGCGTGAATTTCATCAACGGCTATGCGAATGACACGCCGGTTGGCATCACCAATGTTCGCGTCTTCAACATCAGCACCGGGCAGGTGATCGAGAATTCAAACGGATCAGTGAATGATCCGGCCATTACCATCAGCTTCACCGGTGGGGTTGCAACCATCACCGGCGTTAAAGCCGGCTACCAGATTGAATACACCACGGCGGCGGATCATAACCGCGTACTCGTCGAGAACGGGGCGGCCCTCGATGCCAGGGGCAATACCCACGCCGATTTTGATATCGGTGGCTTCACGCTGCTCCAAACCGCTGTTTCGACCGCCGAAATCGGCTCCAAAATCATCTTCGAAGATGATGGCCCAACACTCGCATTCGGCAACCTGATCGGGACCGGTAGCGTCCTGCCGCAAACCGGGTTCTGGAATAATTCGGCCGGCGCCGACGGGCTGGGGGCGACCGGTCTGAATATCTCGTTGGTCAATGGCCAGTTCACCCTCGTCAGGCCAGACAACACGACCACGACCGGGACCGGCACGCTCACCGAGCTGGTGCCCTCACCGGACGCCAATGGCGCGTACCAGTTTGCCGGGACGTTGACCGGTGATTTCGACAACAACGCCGCCACGGCGAATACCACCGTCGACTACACGCTGACCGCCTTCGCCGATGGCAGTTATGCACTGGATCTGGTGCAAGGCTTCAGCTCGACGATCGTTCTCAGCAGTGCCGACGGCTCGCTGGCTGCCGGCGGTCCGGATCCAGTGCGCACATTGTTAATTCCGGAGACGGATAACCCGGCTATTCCTTCGGCATCCGAGGAGATTGTGTTCTTTTCCGCGAAGGCGCTTGCGTCGACTGCGGATATCCTGACCGGCATCGGGCTCGGAGCACCCGACCCCACCGAAGCCGCGCTACAGACCACCCCTCTGCCGTCGTACATCGACCCGGCGGCCATGAACGTCAGTACCTCCGGCATCGGCGTCGCCAACAACGTTTTCCAAGGAGACAACCTGGTGGCAATCAGCGCCGCCGATGAAAGTTTCGTCGTCAATCCGGAGAGCCTGCTGACGGGCATGAAGGTCTTCATCGACAACTCCGTGGCGGGTTACAACACGGCGACCGAGGACCTGTACTACAGGATCTACTATGAGGATGGCACGTTTTCGAACCTCATCGAAGTGAACAGCCTGACTCCAGAGGCCGGCGGGCAGGTGTCCTTCCTCATTGAGAAGGAGGGTACGGCGCTGATCGACGCTGTTCAGCTCACGATGGGCCGGGGCGATATCAAGATCCCGGTGATCCAGTTCATTCAGCAGAGCGAGAGCCTGGCCAGCGATATCAAGCTGGCGTTCAATGCGACGCTGACGGACAAGGATGGGGACTCGGCGACGAGTACGTTTGACGCCAACCTGTTCGCCAACGACTTGGTCGGCGCCTTCGACTACACGCTGGTGGGTACGGGCGGTGAGCGTGATGCCTTCAACGTCGATTTGTCATTCGATGAGAACCTGTACCAGGTCACCGGCTTCGATGCGGGCGCCAACCTGCGAGACACCCTGGTGCTCAACGGCGACCAGAACGCCGTTGTCCAGATCGACAACAGCGGCGCAGACAGCATCGTGACGGTTGCCGAAACTGGCGGAGACGTCACGACCATTACCTTGGTCGGGATTGATCTTCTGTCTAGCGACATTGTTCTTGGCAGCGTCTGAGGCGTCGCGCGGGTAAAAGGATGCGAGGGTGGCGTAGGAACCACCCTCGCATTGCTTCTGCAGTTTGAATAGGAGATCCGCACGATCGCATCCGCTGTGAACGCTCGAACACCACCAGGCTTGAAGAGCGCGGCGCCACACCAAGCAACGGCCTACCCTCTCCAGAAACACGCCAGGCCCCCTGACAATTGCGTGCATGGCGCTCACAGTGGGGTTGCTTTCGGCCCAACTCAGACATTAAATCGAGACCGAAGCATAACCATTTTCATTGCTTGAACGGCGCTCCTGTCTCTTTAGATGTGCGCTGGCCTAAAGTATCTGAGGAGCAGAACCGTGATCACCGAGGCTCCTTAGACACACTCGAGCTTATCGCGCAAAAACTCGATAAACCGTTGCGTCTTGGCCGGAAGCAGCCGGGTCTCGGTTAGCGCATAGACAGAGACGGGGGCCCGAAGGTATCTCCGGGTACCGTTGGATACGGGTTCAATTCGGTCACGCCTCAAGTTGACCGGTGTTAGATCCGGAGATTCTGGTAATACTCTGCAAGCCTTACAGAACAAGGCCTGCACTGCCTTTCAAGAAACATTACGAGAGGATTCAAAAGCGCCTATACCGTCCTGTGGCTTGACTCGCGGACCAATCGACAGAAACGTATTGCGTGGTGCTGGCACGGGGTATTGCTGACAGCAGTCAGCATTACTGCGCAATTGCACTTACCTGACCACGGTTTGCATCCGTCTTGACCCGCCCGTACCAGTGGCGACTGGCTGAACACAACTCACTGCATTCATTACAGAGAACCAAGATCAGTCTTCCCCGGAAAGTCTCCCCCAATTGTTGAGGTGCTACGCATTACGTCTCTTAGTGCTTCCACTAAAGCGCAAGCAGCAGGTGACAATGTAGTACCCACTAGGCGAGAAATACCGATCTGTTCCAAAATCAAAGGTTCGAAAGCGGGGAGACGAACAAGACTACTACTGTGTGCCGGATCAAAAACCACCGACTGAGGTAATATCCCAAGAAGATCCGTCTGCTTTAGCAGCCAAAGTATATTAAAGAAAGATACTGTCTCTATAGTTGCATGCGGTGGATCAACATTTTCTCGGTAGAAAATACTATCGAACTGCTTCCGCAAAGTAGTCTCTACTGGTGGAAGAAGCCATGCCTCACGTGCGAACTCTTCGAGCTTTACCTTGGGTTGCTGAGCGAGAGGGTGATCACGCCGCGCAACAATAATTGCGTTCTCGCTAAAAAGAGCTTCCTGAGAGACAACAACACTTGAGCTAACATCGGAAAGCCTCCCAATTAGGAAGTCCAGTTCCCCCGAGATGAGCCGGGGTATAAGTTCGCCGCTCACTCCCTCGACGATTTTAATGCGGACGCTTGGCCGGCTTTTCCAAAGTCGTGCAATCGCCGCTGGCACGAGATAACTTGATCCCGTTAACACACTTCCTATAGCGACACGCCCGGCATGCCCCTTTCCAAGAGCATCGATTGCTTGGGAAACGTGGTCTAGCTGTGCAAGAACCATACGACTGCGCTCTACAAAGGCCCGGCCAAGCTCTGTAGGCGTAACGCCCCGACGGTTCCGTATGTAGAGCTGAGCCCCCACAGCCTCCTCGAGGTCCTGTAACAATTTGCTCGCCGTTGGCTGTGAGAGGTTGAGCGAGCGCGCAGCGTGCACGACACTGCCATATTCAAACAGAGCTATAGCCAAGCGGAAATGCCTGACCGTCGCCCATTTTTCCAGTCTGTCTAAACTCATGTGATATTCCAATTGTCGATACCACATCCAATATATTCTAGATTTACGAATATCATAACCCCCCCTAGAATCTGTCCAAGCGAAACAGCCCTCTCCACACGAACGCTCGGTTGAGCACTGCCAAGAGACTCAAGACGTATTGACGTAAAGCGTTGCAGGCACGCGCCCTACTTATGCCATGCATCTTGGTTTATTGCCGCAGTGAATCGACATTGCTCAGCCAGGTGCAATCTTAAACTTCCACTAGAAAGCACATGAGCCTTGCCGATTCTCCCTTTTCAGTTCTTGTTATAGTTTCGATTTTCATCAACATAAGCGGAGTAAGTGTTATATGAGCATCAAAAACCTCGAAACCGTTAAAAGTTACTTTAAATACTGCGTTGACGGAAAAGATGCCGAGAGAGTTTCCGAGTACTTTGATGCCGACGTGATCGTGCATCGACCGGACTGTGATGCTCCAATTTGCGGCTTGGAGAACTTCAAGCGAGCCTTGAGCATAAATGTTCTCGACCGGTATCAGACAATCAAAACTACGTTTAGTAAGGAAGTCGTCACTGATGACGTTGTTGTGGTCGCATTGACGCATTACGCCACCGGATCGAATACATGGCATGGCTTTAACGTAGAAGGCAAGAGCCTGACCTGGACGGCCCTGACGTACTTCCGTTTTAACGAAGAAGGTAAGGTCGTCGAGGAAATCGTAGAACGAAACGAACTGTTCATGGCAAAACAGCTCGGAATCATCAATTACGACTAACGCTTAGCAAGGGCATCAGGAAGCCAAGCCCATCGCTGCGAGCGCTTGCTCGCAGCGGTGGCACAACAACTTGGCCCACTGGGGTGCTCGGGGCCTTTTTGTTACCGTGGACACCACCAACCATCGGTCAGTGGTGTGCCCCTCGATGGCGGCGTGCCCTCTCCAGAAACACACCGGGGACCCTGGCAGTTTCGACCGAATACGGGTGCGAAGACTCGCGCAAATTCGTTAGCGGCACCCCGCCAAAGTTAGTTAACTGGTTAACTCGGGTGGTTAACTGGGCTGAAAGCCTTATGAGTCGTGGCCTGTAGCCCGTTAACTAAGCATTTGAGCAGGTTAACTCGGCTAACGTCAATTCGCCTGAGAGCCAAGCGGGCCGTGGATTTCAGTCGGTTGACTGGTGGTTAGCCATAAAGAGCTCAAGGTGCAGATCGAGTCGTTGCGGAATACGCTCGATAGTCTCCCCTTAAACTGTGACGACTGCTCCCAAGAACAGTGGCAACAGCGACTCCATCTGCAGGACGAGGTCGCGGACCTGGAACAGGCCGCCACGAATCTCAATCGGCAAGCTTTGTACCTTGGCAAAGACATCCTTCGCCTTTCCACGCTGCTCAACGCCGACAAGCAAATTGCGGCCAACAGCAAGCGAGACCAAGAGCTTGCGACAGAGATTGCACGGCTAAGGGACGGCGTAGAGCGTGTGCATAGCTCCATTACTGACATTGAGACCAAGCACGAAGGCGCAGCAAAGAGCGCTGACATGGCGCTGCAAATCGCGGTTCAGGCGCGTGCCCGGGCAACGGCCACTGGTGATATTCAAGGCAGCACCGCCGCTGAGAAGTCGACGCAGGAAGCGACGGCTGCCAGCCAGCTAGCTCGTCAGGCAAAGAAGAACGATGAGCCTCTGCTAACAGCTTTGCGAGCCGAGGCCGAAGCTATCGACGCCCAGATTTTGAATGCGCTTGACCGTGACGGCCCGGACCACCAACAGCGACGACAGCAGCGAGGGACGCTTGCTGCGCCTGTTCACCGACAGCGGCATCAAGGAATGGATCATTCCCATGGAGGTGTTCGGTGGCAGTGGCGAGGATGCCCGCCGCCAGCTGTTCGGCATGGGCGTCATCATCGCGCTGAAAAAGCGCGCTGCCTTCATGGAGTACCTGCTGGAGCAGCGTCCGGAAGAAGTCTTCGCCACCACGGGCCGTCCGGGCTGGCATGAGTCGGGCGCCTTTGTCTTGCCTGGGCGCACTCTCGGCAGCGACAAGGTGCGTTATCAAGCCAGCGGCAAAGGCCAGAACCTGTTCAGCGTGCGCGGCGAGCTGGCGCTCTGGCAAACCGAAGTCGCCGCCAAGTGCGCGGGCAACCCGGTGCTGACCCTGGCTATCGGCTGCGCACTGGCTGGACCACTGCTGAGTCTGGTTGGCGTGCTGGGCGGTGGTGTGCACCTGGTGGGCGACAGCTCCAGCGGCAAGTCCCTGGCGCAGTTGATTGGTTCGTCGGTGTGGGGCGACCCGGGCGTGTTCGCCGCCAGTTGGGACATGACCAAGGGTGGCTTGGAGATCGAGGCTGCCGGTCGCAATGACACCCTGTTGCCGCTGGACGAAATCAAGCGCGCCGATCCGAAGCGTGTCCAGGAAATGGCCTACTCGCTGGCCAACGGTCAAGGCAAGGGCACCATGACCCGCGAGCGCGAAGGTCGGGCCAAGCTGAGCTGGCGCCTGCTCACCCTGTCCAGTGGCGAGCGCTCCCTCTCTGAGCACGCCGCCATTTCCGGCAATGCCGCCCACGCGGGCGCCGAGTTGCGCATGGTCGACGTGAACGCCGGTATGCGCTGCTACGCCAGATCAGCGAGAAGGACGTCGAAACTGCTCAGATGGAGGTCTTCGAGCGTTCGGCAGTGGATGATGTGGTGGCCTTGGAACTGGCCGGCAAGTACGCAGTTGCGCCGGATTAATTCCCTGGCTTTGAGGTGACCGTAGGCCGCTGGGTTCACCCCTGGCGGCCTTTTCATTCGTACACCACACCAACACCAACATCGACGTATTGAGCAATCCCGCCAGTATTCAACGAGTGGCCAGACTGAGCATTTTTCGTTGAATGCCGTTAGATAGGGGTTCAATTCGGTCACGGCTCAGGTAGACCGGTGTTAGATCCGGAGATTCTGGTAATCCTCTGGAGCCCTTACAGAACAAGGGCTGCAAGGTCTTTTAGAAAACAACCATAGGTGAGGATTTAAAAGCGCGCCTTATCGCTGAGCGTCAGGTTTCATCGGCAGACCCAGCCTCTGTTGCATGCAACCAAAAACTACATCATGACTGCCAGCAATCGGCTAGACGCAATCCTTAAAATAGGTCTTCTGAGCATTGCTCCGCCGGCGGCCACACGCCGGATCTTTTGCTATTCGAGCCACCTACACCGCCGGCATACTTAAAGCTGTTCCCGTGACGGAGGTATCACATGATCAGCCAGCGATCCCGCTACTCGCTTGCACAGTTTCTAGAAATACAGGGCACGGCAGTGTCCGTCGCTCTTTTCAGCAAATACGGCATTCAGCATCAGCCTCTTTATCCAGCCCACTTGTTGATGTGCCTGATAAACGTCGTGCGCGACCAAGACCCTAGAACCTTGCTCCTGGTGCTTCAGGAGATCATCGCAACGCCAGGAAGTCTCCGCACCAAAGTGTCGCCAAAGCACGTATTCGACGAGCGCATGTACGACCTGACCCAATGCCTACTGATTGACGGATACATTGTTCAGGATAAGAAGCTGCTGCAGGCAGACCCCTCCATCGCCGACGCTGCCCCCTTGGAAGACGATCTAGTCATAGCGCTGCGTAATTCGGGAGTTCCGAAACGCGAAGCTATCATCGACAAGATCAACGATTCGGCCGAGGCATTTCGTTCCAGTCCTTCAGACTACAACGCAGCACTGACCAACGCGCGGGTGGCTCTTGAGACTTTGGCAGTGGATGTCGCAGCTGAAGTCTCCCATCAGTTGCAAAACACCGCGACGTACAACCCGGCAAAATGGGGTGAGGTCATCGGTTTCCTACGCAGCAGCGGCGAGATCACCGTCGAAGAAGAGAAGGGCCTCGCCGGGGTCTTCGGGCTGCTCAGCCCTGGCGCGCACCGCCCCATCGGCATTCCAGAAAATCAGATGGCGAGGCTGGGCCGATCCTTTGCCCTGAACATGTGTTGGTTCTTATTGCAGAATCGGCTAGCACGCCGCAATAGTTGAAGGTGCACCATACCGCTCTATGCTTGGCAGTTCATGTCAGGGGTTGGTGACGACCTCAATCATTGACTTGACGTCGCCAACCCGGAATCTGATTCCGCTCTGTCCATTTTGGGGTCGCCTAGGGGGTGGGCCTTGGGGTAATTCGGGCCGTGTCTTGTGTATGTACCACCCATTTTCAGTAGTTGGTTGTTGTTTGGTCTACAGGCGCGAGGCCTTGATTCTATGGGTTATCCAGCCTTGCTTATGACAACCAGCCAACCCGGCCATGTCGGTAGAAGCTTGGTTTAGGTTGGCGTATCGCAGATTGCCGTCAGCGCCATCGCGTCTTGCTCTTGTTTGCCAATTTGCATCCGACTTGTCCAATGACCCATTTGATGATCGTCGGCGCATGCATCTAGAAATTCCATCATGAAAAGTGCATTCGGGTCGGTATCGGTCGCTCCTAGCTTTCCGCTACGAAGAGGCAATACTTTTTAAGTAATGCCACATTGACATCAAAAGCTATGGACAGTTTATGCATGTGTCCGTAACGTGCGAACACGTCGCTGTATCCCTACGCCGTTACTGGGGCCCCGACATACTGTTGTTACCGCAATGGAGTAAATGGCGCGAGAAGATGATTTGTGTAAACCAGATGGCTTAGAACTGATGTATCGCGATCAACTCTGACGTGGAATAAAAAGATCATGCAGCACAATTCAAGATTTACGGACGATTATAATGTTGAGCGCGGAAAGCTGAAGATGCTTCGCGCGCTTGAAGTATATCTCTGGATGTTAATTGCCACTGCGATAGCGGGGCGAGTAATTTTTCTCTCGGTAATGAATGTTGATCAAATGCATTTATTTCTGCAAGAGTATTATTGGGATGTAATAACTGCGGGGTTGATTCTAATATTTCCAGTATTCTTCAAATTGATATTTGGACTCCTGCCTCTTGAGCTCATACGAGCTAATCGTCAGCAACGAACACAGCCTTCTGTAATAAACATTGGAGGAGATTATGTTGTAGCCACCCCTAGTAATGTTGGTGTTGATGCGGGCCAGGTAGATACTGTAGTTGACGCCGCCTTACTAACTGGGAAAGAATTGCTATTAAGCCATGCAGTAAACTCTCGAGGTTTGGCGAAAGGCATCTACGGAAGGTCTGGGGTTTACTTGTTGGTAGGCGTATTGGTGGCATTTTCCGGTCTGGCTTTTTTTTACTCTCAAACTGCCAGGCTTGATCTTCCCACAGACCCAAATACTCTGCTGTTTTCCTTGGCGCCGAAATTTGGAATATTATTTTTCATCGAATTTGTAGCCTTCTTTTTTTTAAGGCAGTATCGATCTGCCATGGATGAATTTCGCTACTACGAAGCTATTGCTAGGAAGCGAGAGGAGGTGAGTGCACTGTTAGGGATGGCAAAAAATTCAGGTGCAACCATTGAACTTATGGAGCTGATTAAACATGACTCGTACTTTTCAAAAGGTAACGTCCTGGATAAGGATCAGACAACTGAACTAATTGAAACTCGCAAGATGGAAAAAGGCGAAATCGATTTGCTGGAGAAAATCGTAGAGACATTGGCTAGAGCCAAAAAATAAATTATGCCAAGTATAGGTCATGCTTTTGAGTACGCCATGCTAAAGTCATGGCAATACATATGAAAAATATCGCACTGGTTGAAAGCTACCTTTCCTGGGGTTACCTCAAACCGAAAGCGGAATATTCTGTGCTCTAAGACAGGTGCTGGTTCGTATTCCAGATATTATCGCGCTGGGCCTGATCCTCATGTCGGAGAACTCTAGAAGTGCAGCAGTTGCGCAAAGACAATCACTACGTTCCGAGGCTATACCTAAAGCAATGGGCCAATGCAGGCCAAATTTCCACTTATCGACTATTGGTTGCGAGTGAAAATGTTCCACTTTGGAGGAAGCAATCCCTAAAGGGAATCGCTTTTCACCAACACCTTTACACCTACCTTGCAGGACAAGAAGAGACAGATGAGTTCGAGCGTTGGCTCGACTGTGAATTTGAAGGTCCCGCTGAAGAAGCCATTCGCCGAGTTTGCGGAGAAGAGCGGTTATTACCAGAGCATTGGAGACGGTTGGTACGTTTCGCGGTGGCCTTAGATGTCCGCACCCCTGCTAGCCTCAGACAATTCATCCGTAAACAGAACGAGACATTGAAGAGCTTGATGGACGAGACGATGCAAAAATCCGTCCATAAAATGGAAGAGGCATTAAGAAAAAGCGAGCCACTACCAAATAGCTTGGGGGAAAATGATGCTCTTTCTTTATTCAATATCTCAATCGAGCCTTTGCCGCATGGCGGCGGGCAGATAAAGGCAGAAACCATCGTCGGTAGACGACTATGGATATGGCAAATGAGACACTTGCTTACACAAACAATAGGTCGATTGCCCCGCCAAAAGTGGACCATCTTGCATGCTCCACCTGGGATGTCATGGCCCACAACTGATAATCCGCTTGTTCGTCTTAATTTCCAGGACTCAAAAAACTATGACTTTGCTGGAGGCTGGGGAGTTAAGAACGGGGACATAATCCTTCCGTTGAGTCCGAAACACCTTCTCTACACCTGCATAGGAAGGCGAGTTTGGGACCGAGGTACGATACCTGACTTAGGGACATTCCAGCTCATACGGAAGATCATTATCGAGCATGCGGATCGCTATGTATTTGCTCAAGAGCCCAGCGACGTTCATCTGATTCGACCTAGATTTGTTTGCCCTACAACGTATAAAAATGAGGTATTAGCCTGGCAGAACTGGAATCGTCACCAGTGCCAAGCCGAGCTGGAGCTTCAGCGCTGACTGTATCCGAGATCTAATTACAAGGTCAGAAGACACAGTTATCCGTGGTTCAATAGGTTTGGCCATCAAGCTCGATGAGTTTCACATCCAGCGGCGGTCTGTCTCTCCCAGAAACAAGCCGGGGACCCTGGCAAATAAGTCGAGGAACGGGTGCGAAGACTCGCGTGATTGCGTTAGCGGCAGGTTCTGAAAGTTAGTTGACAGGTTGACAAGAAAACCCTGAATTTCAAGCTATTGGGTGCGTGCAACGCGCAGACGCTTTTCGCTCAGCCCCCGCCGATACTGGGTGCGGCGTGCGTCCAAACGACGACCGCTTACCCTGAACAGACGCTCAAAATACCTGTCAACCTTGTCAAGTAAGTTGACAAGGTTGACAGCTTCCCGAGAAAGAAACTGGATGAACTTCAGTTACCAGCGGGCAAACGTAGCGAGAAGCTGCAATCGGCCAAAAGAGCACGTTCACTATTCAAGAGATCCGGGGCGATTCAAACGACCGATTGTAGTCATTGGTTGCTCTACGATTCTCTACCGGTCATTGCTTTACTGAGGAATCAGCGTTGGAGCAGCTACGGGTGGCGAAGTATCATCCTAACGCGCACCTACCGACGCCCTCGGAGCAAACTCACATGGACATGATCCGGTTCAACGATTTTTACCTGCGCCTCTACAGAGCTAACCTACATCAGGATGGTCAGGCATTGCTGGATGAGTTCTATAACCTCTGGCACGAAGCGGAAACCTCAGGGGTTGAGGCCGATATCCTGGTAGAAGAAGCAAAGGACTGCCTTCATCAGATTGCGTCTACTGACTTGTTTGTCCTGGCTGCCTGCGAATGGATCGGTGACAAGGGCCATCACACGCTCAGCAGGGCATTGGTGCATGAGGTCAGCGTCAAGTACCTACAACATCCCAAGTTGGTGAGATTCGCGCTGTCCGGGGCCACAGAGGCATCCACCTGCGCTGTTGCTCGCAGGTTGTGTACCCTAAACGTTCCTGTACCAGTAGCTCTCGGCTGGGTGTTGAGCCTGAACGAAGACCTGCCCTCAAGCCCTCTGATTTCGGCAACGACCTCCGTGGTAATCGATTTTTTGGCGACAGAGTATCCTGCTACCTGCAAGCGTCTCCTTGAAGCAGAGTCCTCACCGCTCACTCAGTCAATGCCCGCCAAACACCTAGGCGAAAGATTGTCCGCCGAATGCAACGCTTTGGACGCCCTGCCCCACCTCACTGAGCTACAGATGTCATCGGACATGCGGCGGAGCATCAGCTACGTTCGCCGGAACGAAAATCGGGCGGAGATGGAAAGGGCTCACGGCGAATCTCTGTTCGAGATGTTCGTGACCGCACAGCATTTCAAATATTCCAACCAAGTGTCTGTGGAGTATCAGAACGATCACAAGACCGTCGAGACGATGATCCCCATGTTCACGCAGGAAATGAGCGTGGAGCTGCCTCAAACCTGGATCGCCGACCCGCTGGTGTATGACCAGAAAATCATGAGCCTATGGAAGGGAGCTGACGAATGAGTATCCAGTTGGTTCTCTCACATTACCTTTCAGGGCTTCGGGAGCGCGATGAGCTGGATGCACTCCTTCCAGAGCTTCTCCAAGCGATGGGGCATTCGGTGCACAGCCGTGCTCAGATTGGCGTGAATCAGGGTGGTGTCGACGTCATGTCCACCAAGGAGGATGCTCAGGGGCAGACGGAAGTCTTCCTGTTCATCATCAAATTCGGCAATGTGAACCGGAATGACTTCTACGGCACACAGCAGGCCATCTCGCCCTCCATCCGCCAGGCGTACACCGAGTACGTCCGGAATCGGTTACAAGAGCCTCTGCAGGGCCTAAAAAAGCGAATCGTCCTAGTTTCAAATGGCATCCTCAAGCAAGACGCCCAATCTGATTACTCGGCAATCTCGAAAGAGGTCGCCGAGTTCTCTCCTCTATGCTCGCTGGATTTCTGGGGCATGGATCAGTTGAGTCCCTACATCGAGGAGTACCTCTTTGACGATGCCTTGCTGCTCGGAAAAGGAAAATCCAACCTGAGGGCGGCCTTAGCCGGGCTTGAGGATACGAAGGCTTCATTCTCCAGGTTCGTTCGGTTTGTTGATGACTGCATGGCAGTACTTGAGGATGAAAAAGACGTATCAGAAAATACGCGTGCGAACCGCTTCCACAAACGGGCAGCGGCGGCGGGCATGGGGTGGGCTGTGCTTCTCGCCTGGGGCGAAAGCGAGGGGAATCAGAAACCAGGCGTGCTTGCAGGGGAGTACCTTTTGCTACGCCTCTGGAGCGAATCGATAACGCATGGCCTGCAGACCGACACCCAGTTCCTCAAACGTTTCGAAACGCTTGCTCGGCTACATGCGAACGCCTTGTTACGGTACTACGAGCGCGTGATGCCATCACTCCTGAACCGCAGAAGGATGCTCCGCTACCGGCCCGATCAGGTGCTCTACATCGACTTGATTTGCGATGAGCTTGGCCGGTTGGGCACCACACTGCTGTTGCTCCAGTCTCTGAAGGTCGATACCGCAACACTCCGAGGTATGCACGGGTGCTTGGTCTCCTTCATCAACGCGCACAATGGATGCTTGCTACCCGTCTATGACGGACAAGCCATTGACCTTTCGATAGCCATGACCGCGATCATGGCCGTGGGTGATACAGCCAGCACCCAACTCCTAGTGCGTGAGTGCATTGATCGCTTTGACGCCGCTCTGCATCAGAACAGGATCATGCCAGTGGATACAGATGATCTTGAAGATGCCATGGCCCTGTTCTTCGGGAAAGAAACCCAAAGAGGTCGATTCTTCAAAACCACGACTTTGGTGCCGCTCCTGGGAACCATGGCTGCTCTATTGGGCGATCAGGAAGCCCTCGATCAACTGAGTGCGGAGATTATTCCAAATCTTGAAGGGGTGACCAAGGAAAGGTGGTTCCCTCAAAAGGCACTGGAGATGCTGACGGGGTCCGATGCTTATGTGAATGCGATTGGCATATCACGAGCCCTGACCGGCTTTCGGCAGACGCCAGCTGATGAGGTTGAGGCTTCTGTGAAGGTGCCGAGTCAGGCCGCCTCCCCAGAGGATTTCGCTTGGCACAACACTACCTGGGAAGTGCTGATTGCGATTTCAGCTAGGTTGCACCGCCATCCTTTGCCCACCTGGTACGTTGCGAAGCTTGCCAAAGTCCATCCGGCGCTATGACCGAACTCACCTGATCGACCTGACCCTCGTCATCGATGACGAGGGCTCGACCAGAGAGAAGTGGAACCTTCGCTCCGGTCGCCCTATGCCATAGGGAATAGGTAAACCAGCACTCGCGGGTCTAGCAATGTGTGTCAGGTTACTCGCTTCGAGTAGGCCTCTATCCAGCCCGCAAGGGCCCGCATATCGGTTTCGAGTTGAATGAGTTCGGGGGGTACTGCTGGAAGATCGTCTGCCTGAGAATGCTCATACACAGAGTATCGTGTCATCAAGTCGTCGATCAGATCACAATCTTCCTGAGTGATGTTGCTTAGCTGCCTCAGTAGCCCCTTGGTCATCACTTCCCTGCGGAATCGCAGCACGACGCTGTTCAGCATCACCACCTCAACAGTGCGCTCCACGATGATTCGGAAGTCACTGCAAACACTCTTGGCCATGAGGTCGTAGCTTTCAGCATCGCCTTCTGCCTGGTGCCTCTTGAGTCGGGCCAAGCTCTCATTCAGGAGCTTGTTGATGGCCGGCTTTGGTTTCGAGTCTCGAGCACTATGTCCGGTCAGAATACCGGATGTTTTGTCGAGACGTCGCAGCGTCTGAACATCAAAGGCGATGTCCGGGATATCTGGATGTTCTTTCACTTTCTTCACTGCAGACTCCAGAAGTGTCACCAGCGACAGCCTGTGGGTGAAGATGATGACCTGGCGGGTCTGCGCTAAATCTACGAGTCGCGCGACAACCCGCTCTTCAAAATCTTGATCGAGCGAGGAAATAGGGTCGTCGAAAATAAACGGGGCCACTTGATTTGAGCCAGTAATATCCGCTAGAAATGCAGCCAAGGCCACAATTCTTGTCTCGCCCTCACTGAGAATTTGTTCTGGGGGGCGGGTTCCTTTCGCGCCAACCAGCGTCAGTCCGAATGTTGTCCTGCCTTTACCGACGGTTTTGCTTTGGGGGGCTACAGGCAACCTCGAGCCACCCAGTAGCTTGAGTTCGGCGGCAAAGCGAGTTTGATATCCCGCCTCCACTTCGGATTTCGCCAATTCGTTGTTCTTGGTCGTAAGCGTGTTGGTTGCAGCAAGCCGGATGGCTTTCCCGTACTGGTCAACAGCCAACAACCTATCACGTTCTGCCAGCACTGCTGGTTTGTTTTGCGACAGCCACTGCAGGGCCTTCAGCTTAAGGAGTTGTGCCTCCATTTGCTGCCGTTTGCCGTCTTGAGAGAGCTCTGTCAGCGACTTTTCTTCGCCGCCTAACTGCTCGGTTACTTGTGCCAGTGCCTGATCTACCAGTGACCAGTCAAATAGGGCAACATTTTCGATTTGATCAACGGTCTCGAGATCGGAACGTCTTTTCACCAAGGTTTTATGCAGATCGATGGCCTGCTGTTGATCCAGTTTGATCAGGGCCATATGAGCTAACCAGTCCTGTTCTTTCGGCGATTGGGGTAAGGCGATGACAAAACCCTTATGTTTGTCTTCTGCTTGTTTTGCGGCTAGCTCCAAACCTTCGGTGACAAACTGCTCAAAGTGGCTCAACCGATGGCTAGCATCCTCATTGAGCTCTTGCTGGCAAAGCACACACCTTGCTTGCTCACCCACAACAGGAAACGGTTGACCAGGGTAAGCATGATTTTGAGAGAACAATCGAGCTTGGGCCCATAACTGTTGCCACACCGCTTCCCCGACTCCTTCGAGTGGAGTTTCGGAGAAGAGTTGTTGAGCAAATTTCTGAGCGGCTTGTCGCTTTTCCTTTGCGTCAGCATTGGCACTTACGATGATCTGTGATGTTTCGTTGGAGAGCTTGTCCTTGAGTTGGCTCATAGCTAGCCGAACTGTTGCCAACCCCTGCTTTTCTTTCGTGATTGAGGCCAGTCGCCCCGCCACGTCTTTCTGGGCCAGTGCACCTTCTGTGATAATCCGCTCAGCGTCGTGCTCGGGTGTGTACGTACAGAATTTGTCGATAGCTGCTGTAGTCGTTGCAGGCTTAATATTCGCGAGCCACTTACGCTCCTCAGTGACTTCCAAGTCCGCTGGGAATTGTGGCAGTACACTAAGCAAAGCATTCTTCGATGCAGTAAGGTGCTGACTAACCTTGTCTGAGACGCCGATCAATGACGCCACAAATTTCATTTGGCTTGGCTCGTAGCTGGCCTCGTTTTTGCCCATATATTGGCTAGCCGTTCTGGAGTCAAATATCTGGGCGTGACGAAGTAAAGGATCTGCCCCCTGGGTAAGCGTCCATTCAATTGTTCCTTTCTTTCCTCCTGCCGAGACTTGGAAATTAGCCCTGCAAGCCTCAGGTTCTTCGATGAAGACGTTTGGGTGAATTTCGTCTTTTGAGCGTGAGCCACATGCCTGTTTCAGAAGGCGTGCATATCCGCTTTTTCCTGAACCATTTTGACCGTAGAACACTGTAATGTTGCCAGGGCCAAGGGGTAGTGCTGCGCCTGATTTGATCGCATTCAACCCATGGACTTCTGAGATCCCTTCAATGCGGATGGCAGGACGGCTGGCAGCAAGTGCCAACGAGCCAGGCGATACAATGCCGAAGCCTGGATCCTCTTCCTTCTTGGATTCGACCATACAAAGCCGGGCAAGCTCTATGATCTGGTCCTCTGTTGGGGGCTTCTTGGTCTCGATTAGATTCTTGGCAGCTGTCTGTAACCACCGGCTTCTTTCGCCGAGCCAACTTTCAAAATCGTCGGCAATTGGAGCGACTAGCCCATTTGAATATGGTACAGCCATTGAGATCTCTCCTTGAAAACACCGCGGTCGAGCGAGTATAGGCCAATAGTGGCAAATTGCTTTAGGTGCGGTTTGACCAGAAAACCATAAGCCTCCGTCCTTGATAGTAGAAAAGGGAACAGAATTATTTATTGGGAGGAGTGACTGCTTCTAGCCGGCTTCTGCCCGTCACTTCCGGTTGCTAAGAGTCGGCAAATGCCTTTGGCGAAATGTGCAGTGCTTCGCTAGAGCTTCCCCAAAACGCGCCGGGGACCCTGGCAATTTGGTCGAGACACGGGTGCGAAGACTCGCACAAATTCGTTAGCGGCACCCCGCCAAAGTTAGTTAACTGGTTAACTCGCTTGGTTAACTGGGCTGAAAGCCTTATGGGCCGTGGCTTGCAGCCCGGTTAACTAAGCGTTTTAGCAGGTTAACTCGGCTATCCGTCAATTCGCCTGAGAGCCAAGCGGGCCGTGGCCTTCAGAGCGGTTAACTAAGGAGTTAACCGACTAAATTACTCGGTTAACTGGTTAGCCGCTTGAATTGAGTGATCAAATCGGCTGAGAGCCAGGCGGGCCGGGGCTTTCAGGCAGTTAACCTAGGAGTTAACCGACTAATTTACTCGGTTAACTCCTAGGTTAACTGGTTAACTCGGCTGGTTAACTGGGCTGAAAGCCTTGTGAGCCGTGGCCTGTAGCCCGGTTAACTAAGCATTTGACCTGGTTAACTCGACTATCTGCCAGTCTTTACCGGTGATAGCTCGCGCTCGCTCCCGCGTTTTAAACGCGGAGGTGATCCGTCATTTCATCTCGACCAATTACAACGGGAATATACGGGGGTGTCATTCCTCAAAACGACCCCCCTCCAACGCGGAGACTGCGCCGCATTTTGGTCTTGCTGATGAGCTGCCTTCTCGGTCGATCTTTCCGCTGTTCTGGCTGTTTCTGTTCCCCAAAAAAAACACTGGGGTACAAGTCCCCCCGCTCAAGCCCCCGGAAACATTGGCTGTTCCCACTGTTCCCCCGTTCCCCCGTTTTTTGAAACCAGTCACACATTGGATGGCGGACAATCGCGACAGAGGGACGCCATGAGTCTCCTTTCTGGTCTGCTCGATCACATGCCTCCGACCATGGCCGGTACCGACTCGCCAAAAGTGGCTAGTCGCCCTCGCCCACCTGGTGGCTGTCAACCGCATCGAGCGCCCTACTCAACTCGCAACCAGTCCACACGCCAGCGCTGCCAGCCTGGAGTGGCGCCAGACGCGGGGCCACTACATCAACCACCTCGCACTGCCGGCCCTGTTATGCCCCCAGAGGGCGCCGCTGTGCTGTGGGGGCGGGTTTTCGGGCGACCTACGACTCCCCAATGGAGGACAGACCATGAATGTTGCCAGCGTGGTTGCCACGGTATCGCCCAACGTTCTCCGATTTGAAATCGGAATAATGCGCACTATGGGTTTTGGCATTTTAAATCGCGAAACCCGTGCAGGATCAACAGGCCATCTGCTGTTCCAAACCGAGGATGGTTCGCGCTCACTTCCGCGTTTCAAGCGCGACTTCGGCAGCAGCTCGACTTGCCCCCATTTCAAACCGAGGCAAGACCGCGCACCTGGTCAAACGCGAACCGACATGACCAGGTACAACGGTGTAGGGCTAAATCGAGGGGCGATACAGCAACCCGCCAAATAGTCGTGTAGAAAACGACACTCTGTGTAGGAATCAACACGGCTTGTCGAGCTCTCAAAGGTGGAGGGTGTCGTTTAAAGAAACGACACCACAGCTTGGTGGAGATGGTCGGTCAGCGTCTTCAATGACGATCGCGAATCGCTGACTTGTATGTGCGAGGAAGGGTTAACCGGTTAATTCAGCGCCAACAAAAAAGGCCCCGCCTGATAGTTCAGTGCGGGGCCTTTTTTGCTGACGCTGGTACGCTGCTGGTAGCGCTTCCCTGATCTGGTAGGAATAACCGGCGAAAGCCTTGAAGAATATGGTGTCCCAGGGCAGGTTCGAACTGCCAACCTTCCCCTTAGGAGGGGGATGCTCTATCCAATTGAGCTACTGAGACACTGGCCGGCCGCAAGGACATGCGGCGCGATGGACGGCGAGCATGTTAACGGGCAACCCCGGTTTTGTCATGTCGTCTGTGGGGCTTTTTAAGTGTAGGCAATCATATCCGCCCGACAATCTCCTGATAGCAACACGGAGCCTGGCGCCCCATCACTCCTCCAGCTGCGTTTCGTGGATACCTTCGCGCCTTAATAGATCGAGCAAGCGACTCACCGCCGACGACAACTCACCGGAGTTATCCAGCAGGAATATGCCTTGCGCTTGATCCTCGTCGGCACGACTGGCGAACAGGGTATTACGCTCAAGCCGGGCCTCGATCTCCATCGCGCTTTCACGCCCTCGCCGCTCAAGGCGCCTGCGTAACACCTCAGAGCTGACGGTCAACAGAATGGGCAGCAGCGCTGGATAGCGCTCCCTGGCTAGTGGCAAATGCCCCCTTGAACCATTGACCAGCACGTGATGCCCTTCAGCCAGCCACTGATCAATCTGCACGGGTATACCGTAATCCAGCCCGTTGGCGTGCCAGCTCAGCGCGAAGCCGCCCTGGCTCGCCAGTTCAGCGAAAGCCTGGGGTGTAACGCCAATGGCTGCCTCTCCGACCGACTCGGGCGATCGGGTAATCACCCTGCGCGCCACGACACAATCCAGGCGCGCCAAAGCATCGCGAGCCACGTCGATCAGGCTGTCCTTGCCAGACCCAGACGGCCCCATCAGATAAATCAGTCTCCCACCCATGCCGCCCTCTCCCCCCATTACCTGCCCGCCCTAGCAAATCGGCTACATGCCACTATTCTGTATAAGGCAAGGAACAAAGTACGAACCCGCCTGTCAGGTAAAAGGATGCGATCAGTCATTCGGATGGATTGAGTGTTTTCAAACCAGTCCGCATTTCTGATAATTGGTGCTGGCATAATGCCTGCCACCGGTTCAATATTTGTCACAGAATTGGCGCCAAGGATCTGGCTTATTTGAGGCATGATGCGGGCCTCTTATCAATTCAGGTTGAACATTTGGCGGTCGAGCTTGTCCTACTGACATCCCGCGGCCAATTCCGAGAACCGCTCCCCTGAACTAACCGGTTAAATATATGCGCCCATTGAAACAGGCAATTTATTCCAGCCGTACGGCTGACAAATTCGTCGTACGCCTGCCAGACGGAATGCGTGAACGCATTGCCGAGGTGGCACGCAACCATCATCGCAGCATGAACTCCGAAATCATCGCGCGACTGGAGCAGAGTCTTATTCAGGAAGGCGCGCTGGGCGAAGAGCTGAGCATGCGCCTGGACAGCCCCGAGCTGTCATTGCACGAACGCGAACTGCTGCAACGCTTCCGCCAACTGTCCCACCGCCAGCAAAACGCGCTGGTTTCACTGATTGCCCATGACGCAGAAATGGCCGCAAACCCAGCCTGATTCCATCCCGAGAGTTCAAGCCAGCCATGGGCTGGCTTTTTTTTGCCTGGCATTCAGGCACTCGTCTGCTCGTCGGCACGCTCAGTCGCCATCGGCATCAGGTTTATCCAGGAAAAATTGAAGGTGCGCGACCCCGCTCATTCGAGCAAGGTCACGCCTCAATGACTCAGAGCAGGAAAATCGTCGCCAGCCCGAGGAAGATAAAGAAACCACCACTGTCGGTCATCGCCGTGATCATCACACTGGCGCCCATGGCAGGATCGCGCCCCAGGCGTGCCAGGGTCATCGGGATCAAGACCCCCATCAACGCCGCCAGCAACAGGTTGAGCGTCATGGCGGCCGTCATCACCACCCCCAGCGACCAGCTGCCATAAAGCAGGTAAGCCACCACGCCAATGACACCTCCCCAGACCAGGCCGTTGATCAAGCCTACCGCCAACTCCTTGCGCATCAGGCGCGAGGTATTGCCGGTGCTGACCTGATCAAGCGCCATGGCGCGGACGATCATGGTGATGGTCTGGTTGCCCGAGTTGCCGCCAATGCCCGCTACGATCGGCATCAATGCCGCCAGGGCCACCAGCTTCTCGATAGAACCTTCAAACAACCCGATCACCCGCGAGGCAACGAACGCCGTGATCAGGTTGACCGCCAGCCACGCCCAACGGTTACGCAAGGACTTCCAGACCGAGGCGAAGATATCTTCTTCTTCACGCAGACCCGCCATGTTGAGCACTTCGGTTTCGCTCTCTTCACGGATCAGGTCGACCATTTCATCGATGGTCAAACGACCAATCAACTTGTTGTTCTTGTCGACCACCGGGGCCGAAATCAGGTCATAACGCTCGAAGGCCTGGGCGGCGTCATAGGCATCTTCATCCGGGTGAAAGCTCACCGGGTCGCTGGCCATGACCTCCGAAACCTGCTTGTCGGGATCGTTGACCAACAGTCGCTTGATCGGCAGGACGCCCTTGAGCACGCCGTCATAGTCCACCACGAACAGTTTGTCGGTATGGCTCGGCAGCTCTTTGAGGCGACGCAAGTAACGCAAGACTACTTCAAGACTGACATCCTCACGGATCGTCACCATCTCGAAGTCCATCAAGGCGCCGACCTGCTCCTCGTCATAGGACAACGCGGAGCGGACACGCTCACGCTGCTGGCCATCGAGGGCCTCCATCAGCTCGTGGACGACGTCTCGCGGCAGCTCGGGAGCCAGGTCAGCAAGTTCGTCGGCGTCCATCTCCTTGGCGGCTGCCAGGAGCTCGTGATCGTCCATGTCGGCGATCAGGGTTTCACGAACGGAGTCGGAGACTTCAAGCAGGATGTCGCCGTCACGCTCGGCCTTGACCAACTGCCAGACCGTCAGGCGGTCGACGAGCGGAAGCGCTTCAAGGATGTAGGCAACGTCGGCGGAGTGCAGATCATCGAGCTTGCGTTGCAACTCGACGAGGTTCTGCCGGTGGACCAGGTTCTCGACCCGATCGTGATGAGCACCTTCCTGACGGTGAGTCAGGTCTTCGACCACCCGCTGGCGATGCAGCAGCTCAACGACTTGAGCAAGGCGATCCTGCAAGCTTTCTTGCGTTTTTTTTACTTCAACTTCAGTCATAGGCGAACTCCACTCCCAGCAGCGGGGCACGCCGGAAGGATCAATCAGTCAATTCATGATTGGTAAAACGAAATAGTGAGTAACTACTGGGTAAGTCCATGGAGGTAATCCAAAAGCCCCGGCGGGGCTGACGGGCGCAATGATACACCGCTTGGCGTTTTTAAACGTTAAAAAATCCAGCCCAGAACAAGCGCTTGCGAGATAAACCTGAGCACTCTCCACACCTGTGAAACTGCGACGACTCTTTCTGAAAAGAAAACACACCCGCACCGAAAAATCTCGCCACGCCCCTCAGACTAGACCGCCCTGAAGACAGAACGTCGCGAAGCGACCATCAATCAATGAGTATTTTTTGGCGTGAGCCTGCGGGACGCAGAAAGCGTAGCCGGGACACTGGACAAGACGAGCAGACGAGACTGGCACTACAGCGGAAAAGGAACCCGGAACGCACAGACCGCGCTCAACGAGAAAGGATATGCAAAAGCCAAATCCCGGACAGCAAAAAGCCCGCGTTAGACGCAGGCTTTTTGGTGTTTGGTGCACTCGACAGGATTCGAACCTGTGACCGCTCGGTTCGTAGCCGAGTACTCTATCCAGCTGAGCTACGAGTGCATGTGTACTTTTAGACCAGATCACAACTGGTTGAAGCCAGGTTACCTGCATGACTGCAAACAACCTTTAAATGGTGCACTCGACAGGATTCGAACCTGTGACCGCTCGGTTCGTAGCCGAGTACTCTATCCAGCTGAGCTACGAGTGCATATGTGCTTTTAAACCAGATCACAACTGATTGAAACAAGGTTGCCTGCATGACTGCAAACAACCCTTTAAATGGTGCACTCGACAGGATTCGAACCTGTGACCGCTCGGTTCGTAGCCGAGTACTCTATCCAGCTGAGCTACGAGTGCATTTGGTGCTGCGCATTATAGTCCGTCGAATCTTTTTTCCAAGCACTTTTTCTAGTAATTTCAACAACTTACCGAAGAAGCCTGATTACAACGTGCTAAACAAATAATGGCGGAGAACGGGGGATTCGAACCCCCGACACCCTTTTGAGGTGTACTCCCTTAGCAGGGGAGCGCCTTCGGCCACTCGGCCAGCTCTCCGCAACACGGGGCGTATCTTAACCAACCTTTTCCCCGTTTGCAAACATAAAAATCGATAAAAATTAATGAGTTGGTTCTTCGTCCTTCTCTTTCTTTATACGCAGGTAGATTTCCTCACGGTGAACCGCGACCTCTTTGGGTGCGTTAACGCCGATGCGCACTTGATTTCCTTTAACGCCGAGCACGGTTACGGTGATTTCGCCATCACCAATAATCAGGCTTTCTGCGCACCGACGAGTCAGAATCAGCATACCTTTCTCCTCACGCATTTCAGTTCAGGGACAACAGTCTGCAAAAAAAAAGCGCTCGACCTGCAACCGGAGCGGTCGCAGCTCTTCACGCCTAAGTATTGACTAGCGCGCGCAAAAGAACAGGCTTGCGCGCACCACTCAAAAAAATAAAGGGCGCGGTCAGGCCGCGCCCTCCGGGCAACGCATCACTCGCCCTGTGGGGCCGGTGCGTCCAGTTCGAAGGCTGTGTGCAGCGCGCGCACAGCCAGCTCCAGGTACTTCTCTTCGATCACTACCGAGACTTTGATCTCCGAGGTGGAAATCATCTGGATGTTGATGGTTTCCTTGGCCAGGGCTTCAAACATGCGGCTGGCTACGCCTGCGTGGGAACGCATGCCAACGCCGACGATCGATACCTTGGCGATCTTGGTATCACCCACCACTTCACGGGCACCGATCTCGCGAGCGGTGTTCTCCAGCACGGCCTGGGCCGCCTGGTAGTCGTTGCGGTGCACGGTGAAGGTGAAGTCCGTGGTGTTATCGTGCGCAACGTTCTGCACGATCATGTCGACTTCGATATTCGCGGCGCTGATAGGGCCGAGAATCTTGAAGGCCACGCCCGGGGTGTCTGGCACGCCACGGATGGTCAGCTTGGCTTCATCGCGATTGAAAGCGATGCCGGAAATGATCGGCTGTTCCATGGTTTCCTCTTCATCGATAGTAATGAGGGTGCCCGGACCCTCCTTGAAGCTGTGCAGTACGCGCAGCGGAACGTTGTACTTGCCGGCGAACTCGACCGCACGGATCTGCAGCACCTTGGAACCGAGGCTGGCCATTTCCAGCATCTCTTCGAAGGTAATCTTGTCCAGGCGCTGGGCCACGGACACAACACGCGGGTCAGTGGTATATACACCATCGACGTCGGTATAGATCTGACATTCATCAGCTTTCAGGGCTGCTGCCAGTGCCACGCCAGTGGTGTCGGAACCGCCACGCCCCAGGGTGGTGATGTTGCCGTGCTCGTCGACGCCCTGGAAACCGGCGACTACAACCACGCGACCCGCCTTCAGGTCACCGCGAATCTTCTGGTCATCAATCTGCAAGATACGCGCTTTATTGTGCGCACTGTCCGTCAGAATCCGCACCTGGTTACCGGTGTAGGACACCGCAGGAATGCCACGCTTGATCAGCGCCATGGCCAGCAGTGCAATCGTCACCTGCTCACCGGTGGAGACGATAACGTCCAGCTCACGGGGAACCGGTTGATCCTCACCACTGATTTGCTTGGCCAGATCGATCAGACGGTTGGTTTCGCCGCTCATTGCAGACAGCACAACCACCAGGTCATCGCCGGCATCGCGGAATTTCTTAACCTTGTCGGCGACCTGCTCGATTCTCTCGACAGTGCCGACCGAGGTGCCTCCAAATTTCTGTACGATCAAAGCCATTTCAAAGCCGCCTCTGCCCATGAAGGGCGCCCAATAATCACTCAAACAGCTGCTTGGCCCGCCACTAGACTGCGGGCCAGGCACTCTGCCTTATAAACCCTGCTCTACAAATGGAACAGTCAGGGCCAAGGCCGCGTCCAGTGCACCAGCGTCAGTACCACCGCCTTGCGCCATGTCCGGACGACCACCGCCCTTCCCGCCCACTGCCGCAGCGGCTTGCTTCATCAAATCACCGGCTTTGAGTTGGCCAGTCAGGTCTTTGGTCACACCGGCAACCAGCACGACCTTTTCCTCATGGACACTGCCGAGCAGGATCACTGCGCGGCCGAGTTTGTTTTTCAGTTGATCGACCAGCGCCAGCAGCGCCTTGCCATCCTGGCCGTCCAGACGCACGGCCAGTACTTTCACGCCTTTGACGTCCTGGGCAGAAGCCGACAGGTCGTCACCCGCCGCGCTGGCGGCCTTGGCTTGCAACTGCTCGAGTTGCTTCTCCAGCATACGGTTGCGCTCAAGCACAGCCGACAGCTTGTCGATCAGGTTGTCAGGGCTACCCTTGACCAGGCTGGCCGCTTCCTTGAGCTGCTCTTGCGCAGCGTTCAGGTAAGCCAGCGCCGCGGCACCGGTGAGTGCTTCGATACGGCGCACGCCGGACGCCACACCGCCTTCGCTGATGATTTTCAGCAGGCCGATGTCGCCGGTACGGTTGGCGTGGATACCACCACACAGTTCAACGGAGAAGTCGCCGCCCATGCTCAGTACCCGCACGTCGTCGCCGTACTTCTCGCCGAACAGCGCCATGGCGCCCTTGCGTTTGGCGGTTTCGATGTCGGTCTCTTCGGTTTCGACCTCGGAGTTCCGGCGAATCTCGGCGTTGACGATTTCTTCCAGCGCCTTGATCTGCTCAGGCTTGATGGCTTCGAAGTGGCTGAAGTCAAAGCGCAGGCGCTGACTGTCGACCAACGAGCCTTTCTGCTGAACGTGATCGCCCAGCACCTGACGCAATGCGGCGTGCAGCAAGTGAGTCGCGGAGTGGTTCAACGACGTGGCGTGACGCACCTCGGCGTCAACGTGGGTCTCGACCGGCGCACCGACGACCAGGCTGCCCGAATCCAGGATACCGTGGTGCAGGAAGGCGCCGCCGGTCTTGGTGGTGTCACGCACGTCGAAACGCGCGCTGCCCGCCTGCAGGTAACCGCAATCACCGACCTGGCCACCGGACTCGGCGTAGAACGGCGTCTTGTCGAGAACGATCACGCCCTCATCGCCTTCGCTCAATACGTCGACCGACTGGCCATCTTTATACAGCGCAACGATTTTTGCCAAACCACGGGTATCGGTGTAGCCGGTGAACTCGGTGGCCACGTCAACCTTGACCAGGGTGTTGTAGTCCAGGCCGAACGAACTGGCCGAACGGGCACGCACGCGCTGGGCTTCCATCTCGCGCTCGAAACCTTCCTCGTCGATGGTCAGCTCACGCTCACGGGCGATGTCGGCGGTCAGGTCCATCGGGAAACCGTAGGTGTCGTACAACTTGAACACCACGTCGCCCGGCACCACGGTGCCCTTGAGTTCAGCCAGGTCCTGCTCGAGGATCTTCAGGCCGTGCTCCAGGGTCTTGGAGAACTGCTCTTCCTCGGCCTTGAGCACACGCTCGATGTTGGCCTGCTGCTGCTTGAGTTCCGGGAAGGCTTCGCCCATCTCGGCCACCAGGGCCGCGACGATCTTGTGGAAGAAGCTGCCGGTCGCACCCAGCTTGTTACCGTGACGGCACGCACGACGGATGATCCGGCGCAGGACATAGCCACGACCTTCGTTGGACGGCAGCACGCCGTCGGCGATCAGGAAACCGCACGAACGGATGTGGTCGGAAACGACCTTGAGCGAAGACTGGTCGTCATTGCTGCAACCGATAGCCTTGGCCGAAGCGCTCAGCAGGTTCTTGAACAGGTCGATCTCATAGTTCGAGTGCACGTGCTGCATCACCGCGCTGATCCGCTCCAGGCCCATGCCGGTGTCGACCGACGGGGCTGGCAATGGATGCAACACGCCATCGGCGGTGCGGTTGAACTGCATGAACACGTTGTTCCAGATCTCAATGTAACGGTCGCCGTCTTCTTCCGGCGAGCCCGGTGGGCCACCCCAGATATCGGCGCCGTGATCGTAGAAGATCTCGGTGCAAGGACCGCACGGGCCGGTATCGCCCATGGTCCAGAAGTTATCGGAGGCGTAAGGCGCACCCTTGTTGTCGCCGATGCGGATCATGCGCTCGACCGGGACGCCGATGTCCTGGGTCCAGATGTCATAGGCCTCGTCATCGGAGGCGTAGACGGTCACCCAGAGCTTTTCCTTTGGCAGCATCAGCACGCCGGTCAGGAAGGTCCAGGCGTAGGTGATGGCATCACGCTTGAAGTAATCGCCGAAGCTGAAGTTGCCCAGCATTTCGAAAAAGGTGTGGTGACGAGCGGTATAACCGACGTTTTCCAGGTCGCTGTTCTTGCCGCCGGCGCGTACGCACTTCTGGCTGCTGGTGGCGCGGGTATACGCGCGCTTTTCCTGGCCCAGGAAGCAGTCCTTGAACTGGTTCATCCCCGCGTTAGTGAACAGCAGGGTTGGGTCGTTGCCCGGAATCAAAGAGCTGGAGGCTACACGGGTGTGGCCTTGCTCTTCGAAGAAGCGAAGGAAGGCTTCACGGATTTCTGCGCTTTTCATTAGGTTCTTCCACGGAGGCTGCGGCCAAAGGCCTGTGCGTTTCGTCAACGGACGAAGCGACGGCAAAGGGCCGCATTATATCGGCCCTGCGCGCGCGGTACAGCGTGTTTATACGATAGAAACCGTCAATTGGACGGCCAGCATTGTCATTTACCGGAAAACTCGACGAATGTCGCGATCACCTGCTCGACCTGCGCCCGACTCACATCCATGTGGGTGACCATGCGCAACCGTGGCGCCGCACTGAGCTTTACCCCGCGCTCGCTGGCAAAAGCCTTGATCGCGTCGGCTTTATCGCCCATCTGCACGTAAACCATATTGGTCTGTACCGGCTCGACGTCGTAACCGGCCGCACGCAGGCCCTCGGCCAGAAACTGCGCGTTGGCATGGTCATCGGCCAGGCGTTGCACATGGTGATCGAGCGCATACAAGCCCGCAGCCGCCAGAATGCCGGCCTGACGCATGCCGCCGCCGACCATCTTGCGCAAGCGCCGGGCCTTGCCGATCATCTCGACCGAACCGCACAACACCGACCCCACCGGGGCGCCCAGACCTTTGGACAGGCACACGGACACCGAGTCGAAGTGCCGAGTGATTTCCCGGGCATCAACTCCCAGCTTGACCGCTGCGTTGTACAGCCGGGCACCATCCAGGTGCAGCAACAGCCCCTGTTCACGGGTAAAGCTTCGCGCCCGCTCCAGATACTGCAACGGCAACACCTTGCCCTGCATGGTGTTTTCCAGCGCCAGCAGGCGGGTCCGGGCGAAGTGAAAATCATCCGGCTTGATGGCCGCCGCGACCTGAGCCAGGTCCAGCGAGCCATCGGCCTGCACCTCCAGCGGTTGCGGCTGGATCGACCCCAGCACCGCCGCACCACCGCCTTCGTACTTATAGGTGTGCGCCTGCTGGCCGACGATGTACTCATCGCCACGTTCGCAATGGGCCATCAAGCCCAACAGGTTGCTCATGGTGCCCGTGGGCACGAACAACGCGGCGGCAAACCCCAGTCGACCGGCCAGTTCGGCTTCCAGGCGATTGACCGTCGGATCCTCACCATAGACGTCGTCGCCGGTGGCTGCCGTGGCCATTGCCTTGAGCATCCCTGCGGTCGGTTGGGTGACAGTGTCGCTGCGAAGATCAATAACACTCATGAATCAGGCCTCGGAATAGGACGCTCGCGTCGCTGCTGATAAAGAAGATTGCCCAGATGAGGGTTTACTGCGGCCACCCCCTCGATTAATCAAGGCTGGGCGCAGGAAAAGGCGGTTCAGGCCAACGGAAAAACTGATGTATATCATCAGAAAGCAGCGATGCGCAGCCCCGCAATATGTGTTAAAAACGCTTCGCCGCCAGAAAAACTGTCGGCAAAACGTTCTCAGGGCGGGGTGCAACTCCCCACCGGCGGTAATTGCGCGCAATGCGTATAGCCCGCGAGCGCTTGATGTCACTCAGGCTTTGGGCCGTGAGTGACAACAAGGTCAGCAGACCCGGTGTGATCCCGGGGCCGACGGTCATAGTCCGGATGAAGAGAGAACGGGATTGGCACCAAAGGGCCGTCCATGGCAACGCGCAGTCACTGCACGTTCGACCTGCACGCACCCTCAAATCCCCTTCGATTCATATCGCCCTGTTTTTTACTCAAACAGGAGTCAGAACAGATGCAACCCACCGCAATCGATAGCAAGAGCAAAAACCATCAAGGCGAGCGCGTAGCGTTCATCCAGGCATGCTGGCACAAGGAAATCGTTGACCAAAGCCGCACGGGCTTCGTCAGCGAGATGATCGCTCAGGGCTATCTGGCATCGGACATCGACTTTTTTGAAGTCGGCGGCGCCTTCGAAATCCCGCTGCATGCCAAGCTGCTGGCCAAGTCCGGCCGCTATGCCGGCATCGTCGCGGCAGGCCTGGTGGTTGACGGCGGTATCTACCGCCACGAGTTCGTCGCCCAGTCGGTGATCAGCGGCCTGATGCAGGTTCAGCTGGAAACCGAAGTCCCGGTGTTCTCGGTGGTGCTGACCCCGCATCACTTCCATGCCGGCGAAGAACACCAGAAGTTCTTCTTTGAGCACTTTGTGCACAAGGGCCAGGAAGCGGCGAAGACCTGCGCCGATACGCTGCACAAGATGCGTACCCTGCATCGTAGCGAGCCACACGCGCTAGCCGTCTAAACACAACACTTGTGGGAGCGTGCTTGCGGAACGCCGCCCGGCCCGCTCCCACATTTGATCTATGTTTGGCTCAGACGAGGCTTTCGTCGCCAGTCGGCACGATCAGGATGCCGGCGCGCAGACCGTTCTTCACCTTGGGGTTGGGGAAAATGATCCGGGCGCCCTGCTCTTCGATGACCCAGCGGGTATTGGCAATGTCTTCCGCCAGTACATAGCCCACGTCCAACTCCGAAAAATTCTCGATGTCCGCTGGCAAGTTCAGCTGGAAGCTGTCGCTGTGCTTGATGACTTCCCGTGCCACGCTGAACAGCTGCAAACCCTCCAGGCCTTCCTGCGCCATCGGCGGCTCAGTGCCTTCGATGATCTGCTTCAGGCGGGTTTCAAGGCGCGAAACGTTGACCCCTTCGTTCTGGCCGAACGGCCGGGCCTTGCCCAACTCCAGGGTGAAGGATTCGGCATCCAGCTTGTCGTAGGTGTACGAGCTGAACACGATGGACGGCTTGTTCTGCAACAACACCGCTTCCATCCCGGCTGCACGCAGACGGGCCAGTTCCCGGCGGGAATGCTGGCGCCCCTCTTTCCAGGGGTACAACGCAAACTGTTCGATCTTCGAGCCGCGAATCGCGGTGTGCAGGTCGTAGTGCAAACGGTCGCGGTCCGGCAGGTTGAAAAAGCTCGCCGCCAGGCGCTCCAGCTCACAGGCGCGCAGCGCTTCGTAGCCACTGCTGAGTTCGTGACGGCCATTGAACAGCCGGTTGACATCCTGCTCGATAAAGCGCTCGCCGCGGCGCATGGCCTCGGGATTACCGAACAGGAACAGAATACGTGCACACGGCTTCAAGTCACCGCGGGCGATGTCGTGCAACAGGCGATCGAGCAATTCGATCGGCGCTGTTTCATTGCCGTGGATACCGGCCGACAACAGCAGGTCCAGGCCATTGTCACGCGCTTGGGGTGGGCGGACTTCCAGCGCACCTTCACTCAGCCAGCGCATCCGCACGCCTTCGACAGTCAGTTGAGTTTTCTCCGCCGGTTCACGGCCGGCGAGGGTCAGTTCAAGCAGTTTGCCGAGGGCGAGCATAGAGCCAATTCCTTAGTGATCGTGGTTGCAATCCGGACCGTGCACGTGGTCTTCGTCGCCGATTTCAGCCGGTTCCATCTCCAGTTGCAGACTTACCAGATTAGTCGCCAATGGGCGAAGCAGCAGGTTGGCGTATTCAGCATCGCCTTCTTCGACATCAACGCCGATCAGCAACTGGCCACGGCCATCGTGCTGAATCCACAGTTCCTTGCCTTGCCACATCACCGCCACGCGGGTGCAGGAGGTTTCCAGTTGAGTGCCGTCGGTGTCTTCAAGGATCAGCTTCAGGGTATCGCTCATGTTTACGCTCTCATCTGGAGATATAGCGGCGCGCCCTGCTCGTTGGGAACAGGACGCGGGCTTTCAATTGATCTGGAATGGATAAACCGCGCCCAGTTTAAGGATTTGCGTCAGTTCATCCAGTGCCGTCCGGCACTCAAGCAACAATTGTGGGTCCGCCAGATCGTTTTCGGTCATGCGGTCACGGTAGTGCTTTTCGACCCATTGGGTCAGCGAGCCGTACAACGGCGCCGTCATGATAACCCCTGGGTTGACCGCCGCCAGCTCGGTTTCGTTGAGCGCGACACGCAGTCGCAGGCACGCTGGCCCGCCGCCGTTCTGCATGCTCTGCTTGAGGTCGAACACCTTCACCTCGCGGATCAGGCCGCCGGAGCTGGTCAGGGTCTGCAGGTACTGCCAGACGCGCTCGTTGTTCTGGCACTCCTGCGGCACGATCAACAGCATCGAACCATCGGCGCGCGACAACAACTGACTGTTGAACAGGTAAGAGCGCACGGCGTCTTCAACCGACACTTGCGAGCGCGGCACGCAGATTGCCTTGAACTGACCGCCCCGCTTGGCGAGCTTGGTCGACAGCTCGGCCAGCATCTGCTCGGTATCGAGGAACGCGTCCTCGTGATAGAACAGCGCCTCACCGTTACCCACGGCAATCACGTCGTTGTGGAACACGCCCTGGTCGATGACCGATGGATTCTGCTGGGCATAGACCACGCCGTCATCGCTCAGGCCGTGCAGGCGGGCCACCGCTTGCGACGCTTCCAGGGTCTGACGGGCCGGGTACTTTTGCGGCGCCGGATAACGGGTATCGAACGCACTGCGACCGAACACGAAGAACTCGACACCGGCTTCGCCGTAATCACGGCAGAAACGCGTGTGGTTGGCCGCGCCTTCGTCACCGAACTGAGCCACCGCCGGCAGGGCGGCGTGGTGAGCGAAATGCTTCTGGTCAGCGAACATCGCCCCCAGCACACGGCTGGTGGTCGGGTGTTCGATGCTGCGGTGGTATTTGCAGTTGAGGTTGGCGGCAGTGAAGTGCACACGACCATCGGCAGTGTCGGCACTTGGGCTGACCGTCGCGGCGTTGGCCACCCACATGCTCGACGCCGAGCAACTGGCAACCAGCAACGGCATCGCCTGCTTGGCCGCCTGCTCGATCACCTGTGCGTCGGTACCGCTGAAACCCAGGTTACGCAGAGCGCCGACATCCGGACGCTCCTGAGGCGCGAGCACGCCCTGGACAAAGCCCATGTCCATCAGCGCTTTCATTTTCGCCAGGCCTTGCAGCGCCGCTTCCTTGGGATTGGAAGATTGCTGGCTGTTGCTCTGGGACGCAACGTTACCGTAGGACAGACCGCCGTAGTTATGGGTCGGCCCCACTAGACCGTCAAAATTGACTTCACAGGATTTCATCAGCGAGGCTCCACGAATCTGTTTTTTATAGGCATCAGTAACTGTTCTTCAACACCGAGTCGCGATGCGGTCTTACGACATCCGCACGCCAGGGGTCAGCGCGCTCGGCAACGTCAGGCTCGGCGTTTCCAGCGAGGCCACCGGGTACGCGCAATAGTCCGCTGCATAGTAAGCGCTGGCGCGATGGTTGCCCGAAGCACCCACGCCACCGAATGGCGCGCTGCTGGCAGCACCTGTCAGCTGCTTGTTCCAGTTGACGATGCCGGCACGGCTTTCCAGCCAGAACTGCTGGTAACGCGCTTCGGAATCCGACAGCAAGCCTGCGGCCAGGCCGTATTGGGTGTCGTTGGCCTCGGCAATCGCCGCCTCGAAATCAGCGTAGCGAATCACTTGCAGCAGCGGACCGAACAGCTCTTCATCAGGACGCTCCGCCACCGCGGTCACATCCACGATACCTGGCGTCAGCAAGGCGGCATTCGCCTGCGGCTGAGTCATTGCCAGCAACGTGACAGCGCCATTGGCCAGCAGGTGCGCTTGCGCATCCATCAGTGCCTTGGCCGCTGCCAGCGAAACCACCGAGCCCATGAACGGTGCCGGTTGCTGATCGAACGCGCCGACTTCAATCGTTGCGCTGACCGCCACCAGGCGCTCCAGCAGCGTGTCGCCCCATGCACCTTGCGGGACCAGCAGGCGACGAGCACAGGTGCAGCGTTGACCGGCGGAAATGAACGCGGACTGGATGATGGTGTACACCGCAGCATCGAGGTCAGCCACCTGATCGACCACCAGCGGATTGTTGCCGCCCATTTCCAGCGCCAGGATCTTGTCCGGACGACCGGAGAACTGCGCATGCAGATGATTGCCGGTGCGGCTGGAGCCGGTGAAGAACAGGCCGTCTATCCCCGGATTGGCGGCCAGCGCGATCCCGGTTTCACGGGCGCCCTGCAGCAGGTTCAGGACGCCTGCCGGCAGGCCGGCTTCGATCCAGCACTTGACCGTCAGTTCGGCGACTTTCGGTGTCAGCTCGCTGGGTTTGAACAGCACGCTGTTACCCGCCAGCAACGCGGGCGCGATGTGACCGTTAGGCAGGTGACCGGGGAAGTTGTAAGGCCCGAACACCGCGACCACGCCATGGGGCTTGTGGCGCAGCACTGCCGTGGCATCGCCCAGTGGGCCGCTCTTCTCGCCGGTCCGCTCACGGTAGCTCTGCACCGAAATGGCGATCTTGTTGACCATGCTGGTCACTTCCGTCGCCGCTTCCCACAGTGGTTTACCGGTTTCTTCGCCGATGCAGTGGGCCAGTTCGTCCGCGTGGTTCTTCAGGCTCGCGGCAAAGGCCTCCAGCACGTCGATACGCTCTTGTAAGGTACGCCTGGCCCACGCCGGGAACGCTTGACGCGCAGCTTGCACGGCGCTTTCAACCTGAGCGGCGCTGGCGCCCTGCCCCGACCACAGCACTTGCTGGCTCACCGGGTTCAGCGATTCGAAGGCATCGCCCTGACCGGCCAGCCACTCACCTGCGATGTATAGCGAATTCATTATTTCGACTCCCGGGCAGCAGACAACGGCACGGCACGCACCTGGTCGCCGGCGTTGAGTTGAAGACGTTTGGCGGTCAGCGGATCGACCACCAGGGTACCGGCCGCCAAGCGCGCTGGCGCGGCGGTGATCCGGCAGTCTTCGCGCTTGCGGTTATGCATCAGGAATGGGGTGGCGTCATCACCGGGGGTACCGATGGCCAGCACCAGCGCCTGGCTGTCGCGCACCGCACGAATCTTGCCGGTTTCGCACTCCACGGCCGGGCCTGCGTCGAAGATGTCGACATAACCCTGGTAGCTGAAGCCTTCGCTCTTGAGCATGGCCAGCGCCGGCTCGGTGTCCGGGTGGACCTGGCCAATCACGCGGCGTGCGTCCTCGGAGAGAAAGCAGGTGTACAGCGGGAATTTCGGCATCAGTTCGGCGATGAAGGCCTTGTTGCCCACGCCGGTCAGGTAGTCGGCCTGGCTGAATTCCATCTTGAAGAAGTGCCGACCCAGGCTTTCCCAGAACGGCGAACGGCCCGCGGCATCGGACACGCCACGCATCTCGGCAATGATCTTGTTACCGAACATCTGTGGGAACTCGGCGATGAACAGCATGCGCGCCTTGGCCAGCATGCGCCCGTTCAGGCCGGTGCGGTAATCGGCGTGCAGGAACAACGAACACAACTCGGAATTACCGGTCAGGTCGTTGGCCAGGAACAGCGTCGGGATTTCGCGGTAAATGTTCAACTCTTGCGACGCGCTGACGGTCAGGCCGACCCGAAAGTTGTACCAGGGCTCACGCAGACCGACGGCGCCAGCAATGGCGGAGATCCCCACCACGCGGCCGTCGTCATCCTCGAGCACGAACAGGTAGTCCGCGTCACCGCGCTCCGCTTCACCACGGAAAGTCTTTTCCGCCCAGCCAACCCGATGCGCCAGGCGCTCTTCGTTGGCCGGCAAAGTAGTCAGGCCGGTGCCGGTGCTGCGGGCCAGGTCGATCAGAGCGGGTAAATCGCTGCTGCGTACGGGACGAACGATCATGCTATCTCCTCAAACGGGCAGCCGGTAACGGCCACCCGTGAAACTCGCTGTTTTCCAGGACTCTTTCCAGGCAGGGCAGCAGGCGTTAAACCGCTACCAGGCGCACGCTGGCACCTTCACCGACACCCAGGGCTTCGGCGGCTTCCAGATCCAGGGTCACGGGCTTGCCCGGCGCATAGTCCAGCTCAAGCATGACGGCGCGGTAATCCTGCAACTGGGCATTGGCCACCAGGTACTGACGACCGGCACCCTTGACCGGCTCACCGATCTTCACCGGCACCACACGGCTCTGGGCAATCGAGCGGATGCCCGAGACGCGCGCATGCAGGGTCGGGCCACCGTCGAAGATGTCGATGTAGTGATCGGTCTCGAAGCCTTCACGCATCAGGATGTCGAAGGTGATCTGAGCCCGTGGATGCACCTGGCCCATCGCCTCCTGGGCGGAATCCGGCAGCAGCGGCACGTAGATCGGGTAATGCGGCATCAGCTCGGCCAGGAAGGTCCGGCTCTTGAGCCCGCACAGACGTTCGGCCTCGGCGTAGTTGAGGTCGAAGAAGTTGCGACCGATGGCATCCCAGAACGGCGAGTCGCCATGCTCGTCGCTATACCCAACGATCTCGGTCACCACCGAGTCTGCGAAGCGCTCAGGATGACTGGCGACGAACAACAAGCGACCGCGGGAGTTGAGTTCCGACCAGGCCGAACCCACCAGCTCCGGCAGCACGTAGAAGCTGGTCAGCAGGCTATTGCCGGTCAGGTCATGGCACTGGGAGAGCACGTGGATCTTGTTGTGGATCTTCAGCTCGCGGGAGGCGTGCACGAAGGTTTCATTACGGAAGCTGTAGAACGGCTCGGAATAACCGGCCGAGGCCACGATGGCCGAGCAGCCCACCAATTTGCCGGTGGCGGTGTCCTCCAGCACGAAGAAATAGCTTTCCTCACCGTTGAAACTGACTTCGGCGGCAAACGATGCTTCGCTTGCGGCGATCTTGTCGCTCAGGCGTTCAACGTCGTCCGGCAAGGACGTGACACCAATCGGGCTGTCCGCAGCCAGACGCTGTACCTCGCCCAGATCAGCCATTTGCGCAGGGCGCATCACCAGCATGGTGTCACTCCTTAATCAAGAACAGGTCGATCCGATCGGTCGACGGAAAAAAATACCGGGCAGGCCCGGCACAGAAAATGTGTCTCGACGCCCATCCCTAAGCATAGGCGCCGAGCAGTCACGCAGCCCGAATCAGGCTTGAGTCAGCTTGGCCACGGCACGCTCGAAGCGGTCCAGACCTTGCTCGATGTCGGCGTCTTCCACCACCAGGCTTGGCGCGAAGCGAATCACGTCAGGACCGGCTTGCAGAATCATCAAGCCTTCTTTCTCGGCGGCGTTGAAGATGTCCTTGGCACGACCTTTCCAGGCATCGTTCAGCACGCAACCCAACAGCAGGCCCAGGCCACGCACCTGAGTGAACAGGCCGTACTGCTCACCGATCTGCTGCAGGCGGGCCTTGAACTTGTCGTGCTTGGCGTTGACGCCATTGAGCACCTCAGGGGTGTTGATCACGTCGATCACCGCTTCAGCAACCGCACACGCCAGCGGGTTGCCGCCGTAGGTGGTGCCGTGGGTGCCGACGACCAGGTGCTTGGACAGGTCTTCGGTGGTCAGCATGGCCGCGATCGGGAAACCGCCGCCCAGGCTCTTGGCGCTGGTCAGGATGTCCGGCGTCACGCCGTAATGCTGGTAGGCGAACAGTTTGCCGCTGCGGCCCATGCCGGTTTGCACTTCGTCGAACACCAGCAGCGCGTTGTGCGCGGTGCACAGCTCGCGAGCGCCTTGCAGGTAAGCCAGCTCGGCCGGCAATACACCGCCTTCGCCCTGGATCGGCTCCAGCACCACGGCGCAGGTTTTGTCGGAAATAGCAGCTTTGAGCGCAGCCAGATCGTTGTACCGCACATGGGTGATACCGGTGATCTTCGGACCGAAACCATCGGAGTACTTCGACTGGCCACCAACGTTGACGGTGAACAGGGTACGACCGTGGAAGCTGTTGAGCGCGGCGATGATTTCGTACTTCTCGCTACCGAAACGATCATGGGCCACGCGACGGGCCAGCTTGAACGCGGCCTCGTTGGCTTCAGCCCCGGAGTTGCAGAAGAACACACGCTCGGCGAAGGTCGCGTCGATCAGCTTATGGGCCAGGCGCAGGGCCGGCTCATTGGTGAAAACGTTGGACACGTGCCACAGCTTGTTCGCCTGCTCGGTCAAGGCACCGACCAACGCCGGATGCGCGTGGCCCAATACGTTAACGGCAATCCCGCCGGCGAAGTCGATCAGCTCGCGACCAGACTGGTCCCAAACGCGGGAACCGGCGCCACGCACAGGAATGAAGGCGGCAGGCGCGTAGTTGGGAACCATTACCTGATCGAAATCGGCGCGTTGTACCGCAGCGTGCTCAACGGACATCGGAGTCTCCTGATGAGAAACACCCGCCTGAAACTGGCGAGCTTGGTGAGGATTGTAAGGACAGTTTCGAGCTTGGCCTTGCCGCCAAGCGACAACTTCTTATAGCGCAAAACCCGCTTTTGACCGGGTTTACGGCAATGCGACAAATAGCGTCGCAAAGGCGCAGTTTAAACTGCCGCACAGGTTAGAGGCAGGGCTACCGGGATTTGATTTCGAGCCGTGTGTCCGCCCGTAACATCTACCGTACCCCGATCTTTCATCACGGGTTTGCCTGGCGCCTTCTCAACGTTCAAGGATCAGTACGATACAAACGCCTGGAGGACAGCAGGTCCGCCAGACTGAAAATGCTCAACGCCAATCAAGTCGATCAGGCGTTCGAACGCCTCTAGGATATCCGCACCTTTGCCGAGCCTTTGCTGCGAGATGCGCTGAAAAGCCATTCCATCTTGATCTGGGCATCAACAGCGCTTTTTTGCACCTGTCATACCCGCGACACCTTGGGGGAAAGTCATCCCCCCAAGTCATCAAGACCTGCGCCGTTACCCGCGCTCCGACGGTACCGATGACAGTTCGAATGGGCTGCTGCTGCGGCGCTGGTTACGGTCTTCACGCGGCGTGGCGCCGAAGAAGTTGCGGTAGGCGCTGGAGAAATGTGGCCCGGAAGAGAAGCCACAGGACAAGCCGATCTGAATGATCGACTTGCTGGTTTGCATCAACATCTGCCGGGCCTTGTTCAGGCGCAACTCCAGGTAGTACTGGCTCGGCACACGATTGAGGTACTGCTTGAAAATCCGCTCCAACTGCCGACGGGACACGCACACATGCTGGGCGATTTCGTCGGTAGTGAGCGGCTCTTCGATGTTGGCTTCCATCAGCAACACGGCTTGCGTGAGCTTCGGATGGCTGGAGCCGAGGCGGTTTTGCAACGGAATGCGCTGACGCTCCCCGCCTTCGCGAATGCGCTCGACCACCAGTTCTTCGGACACCGCACCGGCCAGCTCGGCACCGTGATCACGGGCCAGCACCGCCAGCAACAGGTCGAGCACCGACATGCCGCCGCACGCCGTCAGGCGATCACGATCCCAATCGAACAGATGACTGGTGGCAATGACCTTGGGGAAACGCTCGGCGAAATCATCCTGCCAACGCCAATGCACCGCTGCACGGTAACCATCGAGCAATCCGAGCTGAGCCAGGGGATACACCCCGGCCGACAGACCACCGATCACACAGCCGGCACGCACCAGTTGCTTGAGCGCGCTGCTCAGGGCCGGGGTCAATGCGGTCGGCGGCTCATCGGCGAGCAGAAACACCTTCTGGAAATTTTCCAGCTTGCCGGTCCAGGCCTCGCCGGGCAGCTGCCAGGCCCCTTCGGCCGGCGGCTCGGCCTGCAGGAACACCAACTCGTAAACCACTTCCGGATGCACGCGCTGGGCAACACGCAAGGCCTCCTCGGCCAGCGCCAGCGTCAAGGCTTTAGTGCTGGGCCAAATCAGGAAACCAATTCGATGGGCAGTCATGGCGGGCAATCCGAAACGAAAACAGTGTTAAAAGCCGAAGGCGGCTGCAACCAAATTAGACCATCTGGCGCGCGGTGCGCAGCATGACCTAATTGGGTGCATAACGGGAGCGATTACTTCAGGCTGCCCGAGAGGAATTGCTGCAAGCGTTCGGACTGTGGATTGACCAGCACTTCACGCGGGTTGCCGCTTTCTTCGACAACGCCTTGGTGCAGGAACACCAGTTGGTTCGACACTTCACGGGCAAAGCCCATTTCGTGGGTCACCACCACCATGGTCCGGCCTTCCTGGGCCAGGGCCTGCATGACTTTCAGCACGTCGCCGACCAGCTCAGGGTCCAGCGCCGAAGTCGGCTCGTCGAACAGCATCACCTCAGGCTCCATCGCCAGCGCACGGGCGATCGCCACACGCTGCTGCTCACCGCCGGACATGTGACCAGGGTAGGCGTCCTTGCGATGGGACACGCCGACCTTGGCCAGGTACATCTCGGCCTTTTCACGAGCCTCAGCCTTGGACATGCCGAGTACGTGCACCGGCGCTTCCATGATGTTTTCCAGCGCGGTCATGTGCGACCACAGGTTGAAATGCTGGAACACCATCGACAGGCGCGAACGCATGCGTTGCAGCTGCTTGGGATCGGCCGCCTTCAGCGCGCCATCCTTGTTCGCCACCAGCTTGAGCTCTTCGTTGTTGAGCAGGATCTTGCCGGCGTGGGGTTGCTCAAGCAGGTTGATGCAACGCAGGAAGGTACTTTTGCCGGAGCCACTGGAGCCGATGATGCTGATCACATCGCCCGCCGCTGCTTTCAGGGACACGCCCTTGAGCACTTCGTGACTGCCATAGCGCTTATGCAGGTCTTGGACTTCAAGTTTGTACATGCTGTCGGTTCTCACAAAAACAGTCAGTCGTTGAGCAAGCGCCCGTGACGCAGCGCTTCGCGCCCCGCCACCTTGGCCAGCCAGAAACCGGGTTGGGCATACCGCAGCCGTTCAACGGCAAACAGTACACCGGCCGTACCAGCACATACCGTGCTGACCCGATCAGCCAAAGGATCGATCACCTCGAAAATCTCGTCACCGGCCTCGACCCACTCACCAGGTTGACGCAAAAAACTCACCACACCGGGGTGCGGTGCAAACAGCAATTCGGTGCCGTCGAACGGCAGGCCTTCGCAGGCTTCATGGGAAGGCTTCGGCCATTCACCACTGATCAGCCCCTGCTCCGCCAGGAACGCCAGAATGCCTTCGGCGTGTGCGCAGGCCGTCGGGCGCCCGGTATCAGCCTGACCACCCAACTCGAGGGTAGTCGCCAGGCAGGCTAATGGAATCTGCGCATCGGGAAACTGCCGGGACAGACGTAACCACGGCAGCGAACAGGCCTCGTCAAACGAGCTGCCACCGGAGTCTTCCGCCAGCAGACCGACCCGCACATTCAGGTGCGCGGCCAACGAACGCCAGTGCGGCCAGTGTTGCGGCAAGGCGTACATATGCAACGCCGCTTCGGCATCGCAATGCAGGTCCAGCACCACATCCGCCGTACACGCATGAGCGAGCAGCACACGCTGCATGCCCTGCAACTGGCTGCTGGCCGGTGGCAATGCGGCCAACACATCGCCCATGGCCTGACGGATCAGTTGCACATTGGCGTGAGCATCATCCCCCAGGCGCCCTTCCAGCAAGGCAGCCACGGGAGCACTCAGCTCAACGAAATCGCGGTTGAAATTCTTGCCGCTACCGGCTTCGAAGCGCCCCTGATGATTGCCTTGCAGCAATTGCCCGAGCCCCAATGGGTTGGCCACCGGCACCAGTTCGATCACACCTTTCAGGGCGCCCTGCGCTTCCAGTTCGGTCAGGCGCTTTTTCAGCTCCCAGGCCGTGCGCATCCCCGGCAATTCGTCGGCGTGCAGGCTGGCCTGGATATAGGCCTTGCGCTCGCCGCTGCCGAAGCGGAACACCGAAATCCGGCGTTCGCTGCCCAGATGGCTCCACGTCAAAGCGTGATCGATACGTTCCATATCAGTGCTTCCGCGGAGCCAGGTAGCCCAGCCAGCGACGCTCGGCGAGCTTGAACAGGCGCACCAGAATGAAGGTCAGGCACAGGTAGAAAACACCGGCGGTGATGTAGGCCTCGAACGGCAAGTAGTACTGAGCGTTCACGGTACGCGCGGCACCGGTGATGTCGATCAGGGTCACGATGGACGCCAGACTGGTGGTCTGCAGCATCATGATCACTTCGTTGCTGTACTGCGGCAGTGCCCGGCGCAGGGCCGACGGCAGCAGGATGCGCTTGTACATCTTGATGCGCGACATGCCCATGGCCTTGGCCGCTTCGATTTCACCATTGGGCGTGGCCCGCAGGCTGCCGGCAATGATTTCCGCCGTGTAGGCACTGGTATTGATGGCGAACGCCAGGCAGGCACAGAACGTCGCGCTGGACAGCCATGGCCAGAAAATACTCTCACGCACCGCTTCGAACTGCGCCAGACCGTAGTAGATCAGGAACAGCTGTACCAGCATCGGCGTACCGCGAATCACGTAGGTGAAGAGCCAGGCACTCATGTTGACGATCGGCTGCTTGGAGACACGCATCAACCCCAGCGGCAGCGCCGCCAGCAGGCCGAAAAACAGCGACAGTGCGAGCAGTTTCAGGGTGGTCAGCAGGCCACCGAGGTAGAGCGGCAGCGCCTCCAAAATGACGTTGTAGTCGAAGATCATAGATCAGCCGCCCTTACGCCTACCGAGTAGCGCTTCTCAAGGTGACGCAATGCCAGCAACGAGACACTGGTGATCACCAGGTACATTGCCGCCACTGCGAGGAAGAAGGTAAAAGGCTCGCGAGTGGCATCCGCCGCCTGCTTGGCCTTGAACATCATGTCTTGCAGACCGACCACCGAAATCAGCGCGGTTGCCTTGGTCAGTACCAGCCAGTTATTGGTAAAGCCGGGAATCGCCAGGCGAATCATCTGTGGCACCAATACCCGGAAAAACACCTGGAAGCTGCTCATGCCGTACGCCATGCCGGCTTCGGCCTGGCCTTTGGGGATGGCCATGAACGCTCCACGGAAGGTTTCCGACAGGTACGCACCAAAGATGAAGCCCAGGGTGCCGATACCGGCCGCCAGCGGATTCAGATCGATGTAGTCGTCATAGCCGAGCAATGGCGCCACACGATTGAGCAGGTCCTGGCCGCCGTAGAAAATCAGCAGGATCAGCACCAGATCGGGAATCCCGCGGATCACCGTGGAATACAGGTCGCCCAGCCAGGCCAGCCAGCGTATCGGCGACAGGCGTAGCGCGACCCCGATCAGACCCAGAACAATGGCCAAGACCATGGACGACAAGGCGAGCTGAAGCGTCAGCCATGCGCCATCGAGGATGACAGCCCCGTAGCCTTTCAACATGTTTCAGGTCCTCGAAAGTTGGGATGAAAAAATGGCGCAAACCTCAGAGCCCCTGCTGCTTGCGCCATTTCGGACTTATCGCTGCGACGTATTACTTGCCGTAAATGTCGAAGTCGAAGTACTTGTCCTGGATTTGCTTGTACTTGCCGTTCTCGCGAATGGCGGCGATGGCCGCGTTGATCTTGTCCAGATCAGCCTTGTCGCCCTTGCGCACCGCGATGCCTACGCCGTCACCGAAGTACTTGACGTCGGTGAATGCCGGGCCCACGAACGCGAAGCCTTTGCCGGAGTCGGTCTTCAGGAAGCCATCATTCAACAGGGTAGCGTCTGCCACGGTGCCGTCGAGGCGACCGGCAGCCACGTCCAGGTAGATTTCGTTCTGCGAGCCGTAAGGCTTGATTTCAGCCCCCAGTGGCGCCAGGACTTCACGGGCGAAACGCTCGTGGATCGAGCCGCGCTGCACACCGATGTTCTTGCCCTTGAGCTCGGTCAGGCCATCGCTGACCTGGGTACCGGCCTTCATGACCAGGCGCGCCGGGGTGTTGTAGTACTTGCTGGTGAAGTCCACGGACTTCTTGCGATCTTCAGTGATCGACATGGAAGACAGGATCGCGTCGATCTTGCGCACCTTGAGTGCCGGGATCAGACCGTCGAACTCTTGCTCGACCCAGACGCACTTGACCTTCATCTCTTCGCACAGGGCGTTGCCGATGTCGTAGTCGAAACCAACGATGCTGCCATCCGGCGCCTTGGACGCGAACGGAGGGTAAGCCGCCTCGATACCAATTTTCAGAGGCTTTTCATCGGCGAACGTTGGCAAAGACAGCACGGACAGTGCCAGGGCGCCAAGAAGCACGAGTTTCTTCATCTTTGGACTCCATCGGTAAAGGGCGAAAACGGCAGAGTGAGCAACAGCCCAATATGCGAATGGGTGAAACGAAATAAAGCTGCTGCGTCCCGGCAATCGCGCGCTGACTTCAACACGGACTACGACGAGCGAGTGATCGGCATTCTAACGACAGGCCCGAGGCCGATATTTCTTCAATGCGACAACATATTACAGAAGCACCGAGAAAGCCGTTCGAGCACATTGACAGCCCTTGAGGTTTATGCAAGAGCAAAAGACATTGAACCGATCTATATTGCAAATAGCGGGCCTATTATTCGCAAACCCTTCTAATCCGGCAAGCTCAGCGTAATGTCTTATTTTTCACACGGCCTGCAAGGGCACTAAAACGGGGCCTGGCGTTTCCCATTACCCCGAAATCAGGCGAGCAGTGACACATTTCAACCCACGGGTAACGCTCGGAAACGCCCGACTCACAAATCGATATTTATTCGCTCAAGATCCGGGCACCTGACAAGTCCGTGCCTACACGGGCTATACACCTCCCGGCATGAGCGAGTTTGCTAGCGAACAGCTTTCGGCGCCCCACCCCATAAAAAAACCCCGCCAAGCGCAAGGCCTGGCGGGGTTCGCAGACTCGGGAACGAGCGTTACGCGACGTTCATGGTCTTGTGGGTATCGATCAGGTGCTGCACCACACCCGGGTCAGCCAGGGTGGAGATATCCCCCAGGCCTTCGTACTCGGCGGTGGCGATCTTGCGCAGGATACGGCGCATGATTTTCCCGGAGCGGGTTTTCGGCAGGCCCGGCGCCCACTGGATGACATCCGGCGAGGCAATCGGACCGATCTCCTTGCGCACCCAGTTTTTCAGTTCCAGGCGCAACGCTTCATTCGGCTCTTCACCGCCATTGAGGGTGACGTAGACGTAGATGCCCTGCCCCTTGATGTCATGCGGCACACCGACCACCGCCGCTTCGGCGACCTTCGGGTGAGCGACCATCGCACTTTCGATCTCGGCGGTGCCCATGCGGTGGCCAGAGACGTTGAGTACGTCGTCCACGCGACCGGTGATCCACCAGTAGCCATCTTCATCGCGACGAGCACCGTCGCCGGTGAAGTACATGCCGCGGAACGTCTTGAAGTAGGTATCGACGAAACGGTCGTGGTCGCCATACAGCGTACGCGCCTGGCCCGGCCACGAATCAAGAATCACCAGGTTACCCTCAGCGGCCCCTTCGATGATGTTGCCCAGGTTGTCCACCAGTGCCGGCACCACGCCGAAGAACGGCCGCGCCGCGGAACCTGGCTTGAGTGCGTGCGCCCCCGGCAGCGGGCTCATCAGGGTGGCGCCGGTTTCGGTCTGCCACCAGGTGTCGACGATCGGGCAACGGGACTGTCCGACGTTCTTGTAGTACCAATCCCAGGCTTGCGGGTTGATCGGCTCGCCCACCGAGCCCAACAGGCGCAAGCTGCTGCCGTCAGCGCCTTCGCAAGCGGCCGTGCCCGAGGCCATCATCGCGCGAATGGCGGTCGGTGCGGTGTAGAGGATGTTGACCTTGTGCTTGTCGACGATCTTCGCCACCCGGGTGATGTCCGGATAGTTCGGCACACCTTCGAACAGCAAGGTGGTCGCGCCATTGGCCAGCGGGCCGTAGACGATATAGGTGTGACCGGTGACCCAGCCGACGTCGGCGGTGCACCAGTAGATTTCACCCGGACGGTAGTCGAACACGCGCTCATGGGTCAGCGCGGCGTAGAGCAGATAGCCACCGGTGGTGTGCTGCACACCCTTGGGCTTGCCGGTGGAGCCGGAGGTGTAGAGGATGAACAGGGCTTCTTCGGCGCCCATCTCTTTCGGCGCACACACGGTGCCCGCCACTTTCATCAGGTCTTCGAACCAGATGTCGCGATGCTGGTTCCACTTGATGTCGCCACCGGTGCGTTTGCACACGATGACTTTCTGAATGCTGCTGGTTTCCGGATTGGTCAGCGCATCGTCGACGTTGGCCTTGAGGGGGATTTTCTTGCCGGCACGCAAGCCTTCGTCCGCGGTAATGACCACTTTGGACCGGCAGTCGATGATGCGACCTGCCAGGGCTTCAGGCGAGAAACCACCGAACACCACCGAGTGAATCGCGCCGATCCGGGTACAGGCCAGCATGGCGACCACGGCTTCCGGGATCATCGGCATGTAGATGGTCACCACGTCGCCGCGATGCACATCCTGGCCGCGCAGGGCGTTGGCAAACTTGCAGACTTGCTCGTGCAGTTCACGGTAAGTGATGTTGCGACTCTCGGAAGGATCATCGCCTTCCCAGATAATCGCGACCTGATCGCCGCGCTCGGCGAGGTGACGGTCCAGGCAGTTATAGGAAACGTTCAGGGTGCCATCGGCGAACCACTTGATGTCGACATGGTGGTCGTCGAAAGAGGTCTGCTTCACCGTGGTGAAAGGTTTGATCCAGTCGAGGCGCTTGGCTTGTTCGCGCCAGAAGCCGTCCGGGTTGACGACCGACTGCTGGTACATGGCCTTGTAGGTCGCTTCATCAGTCAGCGTGTTGGCCGCAACCTCGGGACGAACGGGATACAGAGAAGCCGCACTCATCTTTCTTACCTCGGTGAAATAGTTGTTTTTGTAGACCTGGGTTGTAGCCCGAGGCGGGCTTATAGAACCATTCGACGATGGTAGTAACAACCCCCTACAAAACACCGAGGCATGTGCAAACCCCTTGTAAACCGGGGCTGGGACGCCAGCCCCGTTTCAGCGCCAACCCCCGAGGTAGCCAGCTTGCCGACGGACGCAACGACGCGCCGCACGGCCTTTGCGCACACACATCACCCGTTCAGCTAATGAGAAACTTTTTCTGATTGTTACAGAATATGCCAACAGTCTTTATCAAAAGCGCACCTATATGTGCGTAACCCAGGCGCCTAAAATCCGCCCTGCCAACAAGGCAATGTGATTAACCACGTTACAGCCCCCACGAAGGCCGTTAATCCAGCACCCTGCAATCAAGTTCCACACGCAGCCCCACAAAGGCTGCGTGACCCCACTCGACCTTAGAAAGGTAAATCTGAAATGAAAGCTTTATTGGTTCTGGCCCTCGGCAGTCTGTGCGCAACCGCCATGGCAGACGAGGTCCCGACTGATGTCGCCCGCCATTCGGTCCCGGTAGAGGAATACACTTACTCCACTGACCTGGATATCGCCAAAGTTATCTCCATGAGCGAAGTTCCCAATGTCTGCGAAGTTGTACCGGCGCGCATGGAATATGAAGACTCAAACGGAAAACGGCATATCTTGCGCTATAGCGTAATGGGCAACGGTTGCTCTAACGGCTGATTCGCGAAGTGGGTTTCAAGTCTTTCGGCAGACAGACCCAGGCCGGGCTTGGTTACTTGCCCAGGTAACCGGCACACAACCGTTACCCGGCGATAAAGCTGACCCGCACCTTCAAGCCGGCCTGCGCACCGTCATGCAGGCTGATTTGCGCCAGGTGCGCCCGGCAGATTTCACCGACAATAGCCAAGCCAAGCCCCGACCCGGCGACCTGTTGATTGCGTCGGTAAAAGCGCTCGAATACCCGGCCACGGTCCTCCAGCGGAATCCCCGGTCCGTCGTCCTCGACCTCAAGTATGGCCGGGGCGCTGACGCGCAAAATCACGTTGCCGCCCGACGGGGTATGGGCCAGGGCGTTATCCACCAGGTTGCTCAGCAACTCGTTCAACAGCGTCGGCTCGCCGCGCAGCCATACTGGTTCGTCAGCCTCCAGCGCCAGCGCGACACCCCGTGCATGGGCCAGCGGCGCCATGGCCATGCCCAGCTCGCGAGCCAACTGACTCAGGTCGAGCATCTGCGCCCCACCTTCGGCAATCGCCCGTGCCCCGTTCTCGACCCGCGCCAGCGACAACAACTGATTGGCCAGGTGAGTCAGGCGATCAGTGCCTTGGGCGGCATCCTCCAGCGTGCTGCGCCAGGTGTGCGGTTCGTTTGCCCGCAGCCCCAACTCAAGGCGTGCCTTGAGTGCCGCCAAAGGTGTGCGCAGTTCGTGGGCCGCATCGGCGATGAACTGCGCCTGGCGCTCGAACTGCACACGCAGGCGTTCGGTGAAATGGTTCAGGGCACGTACCAATGGCCACAACTCGCGCTGCACTTGCACCAGCGGCAGCGGCCGAAGGTCATCGGGCTGGCGTTCCTCCACCGCCGTGCGCAAGCGCTCCAACGGGCGCAACGCGGCACTGACGGCGAACCACACCAGCAACAACGCGCCGCCCGCCAGCATCCCCAGACGCAGCAACGTGTCGGCCATCAGGCTGCGCGCCATGCTGACCCGTGCCTCATCGGTTTCCGCCACGCGGATTTCCGCCATGCCGTTCATGTTCGGCTCGGTCACCGCCTTGAGCAGGCTTACCACGCGCACGTTCTGCCCCAGGTAGGTGGCGTTATAGAAGCGTGCCAGTGCCGGGTAGTCATCGGTTCGCGGCGTACCGGGCGGCGGTCCGGGCAGGTTCTCGTAGCCGGAAATCAGCTGCTGGTGAATGTCGTTCACCTGATAGTAAATCCGCCCAGCGCTGTCGTAGGCAAACGTGTCCAGCGCCACATAAGGCACATCGGCACTGAGGCTGCCGTCACGCTGGGAAAGCCCGGCAGCGATAGTGCGCGCCGAGGCGAGCAAGGTTCGGTCATAGGCCGTGTCGGCCGCTTCGCGACCATTCCAGTAAGCACTCAAGCCGCTGGCGATCATCAGCACCACCAGCAACAGCGCCAGGTTCCACAGCAACCCCCAGCGCAGGCTCCTGGGCTTATGCATCGCGGCTTTCCAACAGGTAACCCAAGCCCCTGAAGGTCACGATGGCCACCGAGTGGCCGTCGAGTTTTTTACGCAATCGGTGGACATAGATTTCGATGGCATCGGGGCTGGCCTCTTCATCCAGACCGAATACCTGGGCGGCCAGTTGCTCCTTACTCATCACCCGGCCGGGACGGGCAATCAAAGCCTCGAGCACGGCCTGCTCGCGCGAGGTCAGGGTCAGCAACTCATTGCCCAGGGTGAATCGCCGCGTGTCCAGGTCATACACCAGCACGCCGCAACGTTGCTGGCGTTCGCCCCCCAGGACGCTGCGGCGCAACAGCGCCTTGACCCGCGCTTCCAGCTCGGTCAGCTCGAACGGTTTGGCCAGGTAATCGTCGGCCCCCAGGTTGAGCCCGTGGACACGATCCTTGACGTCGCTGCGAGCAGTCAGCATCAGCACCGGCAGGTTCTTGCCCCGGCTGCGCAACCGCGCCAGCACTTCAAAACCGTCCATGCGCGGCAGGCCGACATCGAGGATCGCCACCGCATAGTCTTCGCTGCTCAAGGCCAGGTCCGCAGCCACCCCGTCGTGCAGCACATCCACCGTCAACCCCGTGCTCTTGAGCGCCTGGGCGACACTTTCGGCCAACTGCAGATGGTCTTCGACGAGAAGAACACGCATGAATCCTTACCTCATTCCGGGGATGGTCGACACCACTCTTTGGCGCGGAGTTTACAGCCGCATCCGCCGCTGTGAAGCCCGAAAACCGTGAAAGTCTTCTGAAAGGTTAGCGAAAGGTTCGCCCGTTAGAGTCCAGCCACGGACAGTTTCGACTGCCGTATTTTTGAGAGTAGTGAACGAAAAACGCCTCGATGCGTTTTCGCCCCAATAAGAACAATAAATGGAGTGTTTCACGATGCTGTCTACACAGCCTCAGGCTTCTACGCCTGCTCGCTTCTCCCGCCTTGGTACCACCGCCCTGGCCAGTGCCGCCGCCGTCGCCGGCTTTTCGCCTGTCAGTCAGGCTGCCTTCTTCGAAGACAGCAGCGCGACCCTGGAAACCCGCAACATGTACTTCAACCGCGACTTTCGCAGCGGAACCAGCGCCCAGCAATCCAAACGTGACGAGTGGGCCCAGGGCTTCATGCTCAATCTCGAGTCGGGCTACACCGATGGCGCCGTGGGGTTTGGTGTCGATGCGCTGGGCATGCTCGGGATCAAGCTCGATTCCAGCCCCGACCGCACCGGTACCGGTTTGCTGCCGGTCCACGATGACGGGCGTGCCGCTGACGAGTACTCGAAACTCGGCCTGACCGGCAAAATGAAAATCTCCGCCACCGAACTGAAGATCGGCAGCCTGATTCCGGAACTGCCGATCCTCAAGGCCAACGACGGGCGCATCCTGCCGCAGACCTTCGAAGGCGGCATGCTCAGTTCCAAGGAGTTCAAGCGCCTGACCTTCACCGGCGGGCGTCTGGAAAAAGCCAAGGACCGCGACAGCACCGACTTCGAGGACATTGCCCTCAACAACAAGAACAGCCGCTTCGCCGGCACCGTACCGGGCACGCATTTCGACTTCGGTGGCGTTGACTACAAGCTCACCGACAAGATCACCGGCAGCTACCACTTCGCGCAACTGGGCGAAGTCTACAACCAGCACTTCCTCGGCCTGGTCGCCTCACAAGCGTTCGGACCGGGCACGTTCGGCACCGACCTGCGGCTGGCCATCAGCGATGACTCGGGACAGGCACGCGGCGGTGAAATCGACAACAACTCCCTCAACGGCCTGGTGAGTTATGCCTTGAGCGGGCATAAAATCAGCGCCGGCTACCAGTACATGTCTGGCGACAGCGCGTTCCCCTACGTCGACGGTTCCGACCCCTACCTGGTCAACTTCGTACAGATCAACGACTTTGCCGGTGCCGAAGAACGCTCCTGGCAAGCCCGTTACGACTACGACTTCGCCAGCCTGGGGGTTCCCGGCCTGAGCTTCATGAGCCGCTACATCAGCGGTGACAACATCAAGCTCAACAACGGTGACACCGGCCAGGAATGGGAACGCAACACCGAGATCAAGTACGTGGTGCAAAGTGGCGCCCTGAAGGACGTTGCCGTGCGCCTGCGCAATGCCACCTATCGCTCGAACTACTCCGCCCGCGACGCTGATGAAGTACGGGTGCTGGTGAGCTATAGCGTTGCCCTTTGGTAATGGATTCAACCCACAACAGCTCCAACACAACAACAACTCCTGTGGAGACAATCGATGAACTTCTCACTGCGTAACGTTGCACTCACCGCCAGTTGCCTGCTGTTCGCCGGCCCGCTGCTCGCCACCGAATCGGGCGAACCCAAGCGTCCCGAATGCATCGCCCCGGCGTCTCCGGGCGGTGGTTTTGACCTGACGTGCAAACTGGCGCAAAGCGCGCTGGTGAACGAGAAACTGCTGACCAAGCCGATGCGCGTGACCTACATGCCCGGCGGTGTCGGCGCAGTGGCCTACAACGCGGTGGTCGCCCAGCGTCCGGCCGACGCCGGTACTCTGGTGGCCTGGTCCAGCGGTTCGTTGCTGAACCTGGCTCAAGGCAAGTTCGGCCGTTTCGATGAAAGCGCCGTGCGCTGGTTGGCAGCGGTGGGTACCAGCTACGGGGCCATCGCGGTGAAAAGCGACTCGCCTTACAAAACCCTCGACGATCTGGTTCAGGCCCTGAAGAAAGATCCGAGCAAAGTGGTGATCGGCTCCGGCGGCACCGTCGGCAGCCAGGACTGGATGCAAACCGCCTTGATCGCCAAGGCCGCCGGGATCAACCCGCGTGACCTGCGCTACGTGGCACTCGAAGGCGGCGGCGAAATCGCCACCGCCCTGCTCGGTGGCCACATCCAGGTCGGCAGTACCGACATCTCCGACTCCATGCCACACATCCAGAGCGGTGACATGCGCCTGCTGGCCGTGTTTGCCAACGAGCGTCTCGACGAGCCGGAAATGAAGGACATCCCGACCGCCAAGGAGCAAGGCTACGACATCGTCTGGCCGGTGGTTCGCGGCTTCTACCTGGGGCCAAAAGTCAGCGATGCCGAATACGCCTGGTGGAAAGACGCCTTCGACAAACTGCTGGCCTCCGAAGACTTCGCCAAGCTGCGTGACCAGCGTGAACTGTTCCCGTTCGCCATGACCGGGCCGGAGTTGGACACCTATGTGAAGAAACAGGTCGCCGACTACAAGATGCTGGCCAAAGAGTTCGGCCTGATTCAGTAATCGCCTCTCTGTCTCGTGGCCATGCCCTTGCGCTATCCGGGGTGTGGCCCAGGAGTTTGTCATGCTCTTACAACGTATTTTTGCCTCCACGCTGTTGGTGGCCTGCATCGGCCTGGCCATGATGGCCTGGCCGTACCAGGCAGCGTTCTCCTATGAACCCGTCGGCCCAAGAGCCTTCCCATTATTGTTGCTGGCCCTGATGGGCATCGCCCTGCTGTACATGGCGTTTCGCCCGACCCCGATCATCCACAGCGAAGACGAACCGCCGCTGGATCGCGAAACCCTGACCAAGATCGGCATCTGCATCGCCCTGCTGGTGGTGTTCGCCGGCACCTTCGAACCCTTGGGATTCATTGTGTCCAGCATCCTGATCGGCGTACCGATGGCCCGTCTCTATGGCGGCCGCTGGCTACCGAGCCTGGTAATCATCGGTTTGATGAGCCTTGGCCTGTACCTGCTGTTCGACCGCGTGATGGACGTACCTCTGCCATTGGGCCTGCTCGACGTTCTGGAGAACTGATATGGATACCCTTAGCTACCTTGGCCAGGGCTTCGGCGTCGCACTGACGCCGTACAACCTGGTCACCGCATTGAGCGGCACCCTGATCGGCACCGTAGTCGGCCTGTTGCCAGGCCTGGGTCCGATCAACGGCGTGGCGCTGTTGATCCCGATCGCCTTTGCCCTCGGCCTGCCACCGGAATCGGCCCTGATCCTGTTGGCCGCGGTGTACCTGGGCTGTGAGTACGGCGGGCGGATAAGTTCGATCCTGCTGAACATTCCGGGTGAAGCCTCCACCGTCATGACTACCCTCGACGGCTACCCCATGGCCCGCAAAGGTATGGCCGGGGTGGCGCTGTCATTGTCGGCATGGAGTTCGTTCATCGGCGCTTTCATCGCCATCTGCGGCATGGTGCTGTTCGCCCCGCTGCTGGCAAAATGGGCGATTGCCTTCGGACCCGCGGAGTACTTCGTACTGATGGTATTCGCGATTGTCTGCCTGGGCGGCATGGCTGGTGATCGACCGCTGAAAACCTTCATCTCTGCCCTGATCGGTTTGTTCCTGGCCTGTGTCGGCATCGATGCCAACAGCGGTGTCTATCGTTTCACCGGTGACAACATTCACCTCACCGACGGTATTCAGTTCGTGGTGCTGGTGCTGGGCCTGTTCTCCATCAGCGAAATCCTGTTGCTGCTGGAAAAGACCCACCATGGCCAGGAAGCCGTGAAGGCCACCGGCCGGATGATGTTCAACGCCAAGGAAGCGGCCTCGGTGTTCGTGGTCAACCTTCGTTGCGGTGTGCTGGGTTTCATCATGGGCGTACTGCCGGGTGCCGGCGCAACGCTGGCCAGTGCCGTGGCCTATATGACCGAGAAACGCATTGCCGGTGCCGACGGCAAGTTCGGCCAGGGCGACAAGCGTGGTCTGGCCGCCCCGGAAACGGCCATCGGTGCCGCGGCCTGTGGTGCGATGGTGCCGATGCTGACGCTCGGTGTACCAGGGTCGGGCACCACGGCCGTGATGATCGGTGCGCTGTCGCTGTACAACATCACCCCGGGCCCGTTGTTGTTCCAGCAGCAACCCGACATCGTCTGGGGCCTGATCGCCTCGTTGTTTGTCGCCAACTTCATGCTGGTGATCCTCAACATCCCGATGATCCGTATCTTCACCCGTATCCTGGCCGTGCCGAACTGGGCGCTGGTGCCGGTGATCGCGATCATCACTGCGATCGGCGTCTATGCCGTACACGCCACCACCTTCGACCTGTTCCTGATGATCGGTATCGGCATCTTCGGTTACATCCTGCGCAAGCTCGACTTCCCGTTGTCGCCGATCCTGCTGGGCTTCATCCTCGGCGGCTTGATGGAACAGAACCTGCGTCGTGCGCTGTCGATTTCCAACGGTGCGCTGGAGATCCTCTGGTCGAGCCCGATTACCTTCGGGTGCTGGATCCTGACCGCGATCATGTTGCTGGTGCCGCTGCTGCGCATCTGGCGTAAACGTTCGGTGGCAAGGCGCGCCATCGCCGATGTCTGACCGGTCTTTCAACACCTGGTGGGGAACCCCGCTGGTCGGTCTGCTGGGCGGTTACCTCGCCAGCCAGATCGGCTGGCCACTGCCCTGGATGGTCGGCTCGTTACTGGCGGTCATCCTGGTGCGCTGCCTGACCCCCTGGCAATTGACGGAGATCCCTGGCGGGCGCAAATGCGGCCAGTGGATCGTCGGCATCGGCATTGGCCTGCACTTCACCCCGGTGGTGATGGAGCAGGTCATGAGCCACTTTGGCCTGATCTTTTTTGGCGCCCTGGTCACCAGCCTGTCGGCAGTGGTCGGGGTCTGGTTGCTGCGGCGTACCGGTGAAGATCGCGCCACCGCGTTCTTCTCCAGCATGCCGGGCGGTTCCGGTGAAATGGTCAATCTCGGCGCGCGCAACGGCGCCGTGCTCAGTCGCGTGGCGGCAGGGCAAAGTCTTCGCGTGCTGGTGGTGGTGCTCTGCGTACCCGCCGCCTTCAAGTACTTGCTGGGCGAAGGGGTGCCGTTAACGCACCCGGCCACCGTCGACTGGCGCTGGCTGGCGATCTTGTTCCCGGCGGGCGCCCTGCTCGCCTGGGTCTGGCAGCGCTTGCGCCAGCCCAACCCGTGGCTGTTCGGCCCGTTGCTGGTGAGTGCGGTGGTCAGCATCAGCGGGAACTTGCACATCGGCCTGCCCGAGGGCGGTAGCCAGATCGGCCAATGGTTGATTGGCAGCGGCCTGGGCTGTCACTTCAACCGGCAGTTCTTTCGCCGCGCGCCGTCATTCATGGGTCGAACCCTGATCGGCACGGCACTGACCATGTTGATCGCGACATTGGCAGCGTTGGGCCTGAGCGCCCTGACGCAGCTGGACCTGCGCTCGCTGACCCTGGGCATGATGCCCGGTGGCATCGCGGAAATGAGCCTGACCGCCGAAACCTTGCAACTGTCGGTGCCATTGGTGACGGCGATGCAGGTGATGCGGCTGTTGTTCGTGCTGTTTCTGGCGGAACCATTGTTCAGGCATTGGGACCGGCAGCCGAATTCGGCCTGATTTGATCGTTCCCACGCTCCCGCGTGGGAATGCAGCCCGTGACGCTCCGCGTCACATTCCGAAGCGGACGCAGAGCGTCCATTGAGGCGTTACCACGTAGAGCGTGGGAACGATCACTAGACCGTTATACGACCGGCGGCAACCGCCACTCGATCGGTGTTTCACCATTCTGCTCAAGAAACTTGTTGGCGCGGCTGAAGTGCCCGCAACCGAGAAAGCCGCGATAGGCGGACAGCGGTGACGGGTGCACCGAGGTCAGGACCAGGTGCTTGGTGGCGTCGATCAGTTTCTGTTTGCTCTGGGCATGCGCGCCCCACAGCAAAAACACCAGATGCGGTTGATGCTCGCTGGCCAGTTCGATGATCCGGTCGGTGAAATGCTGCCAGCCCTTGCCCGCATGGGCGTTGGCAGTGGCGCGCTCCACGGTCATGGTGGTATTGAGCATCAGCACCCCCTGGTCGGCCCAGCTTTGCAGGCAACCGTGGCTTGGGATGTCGATGTTCAGGTCGCGCTTGAGCTCTTTATAGATGTTCAACAGCGAAGGCGGTGTCGGGATGCCTGGCTGCACCGAGAAGCACAGGCCATGGGCCTGGCCCGGGCCGTGATACGGGTCTTGTCCCAGGATGACCACTTTGACCTTGTCCAGCGGCGTGGAGTTGAGGGCATTGAAGATCATCGGCCCTGGCGGATAGATCTCTTTGCCGGCAGCGTTTTCCTGCCGCAGAAACTCGCGCAACTCTGCCATGTAGGGCTGGTCGAACTCGGCACGCAGCGCGTCCTTCCAGCCCGGTTCGAGTTTGATACGGTCGTCAGCAGTCATGGTTACATCCACAGTTTCAATCGGGCGAACCCTAGGAAAACCAACCGCGCTTGTCAATTGATCTGACACGGATCCAGCACTTTCCCACGCAACGATCATACTGAATCTTCAAATCAGTCATCGAGGTCAAAATGAACCTGCACTTCGAAGAACTCACCGGCACGGACGGCGCGCGCATCGGCATTGCCAGCCTGGATGCCGAACACACCCTCAATGCCCTCTCGTTGCCGATGATCAGGGCCTTGAGCGACCAACTGGATGCCTGGGCAAAAGAACCGCAGATCGTTTGCGTGCTGCTGCGCGGCAACGGGGCCAAGGCGTTTTGCGCCGGAGGGGAAGTGCGCGGCCTGGTGGAGGCCTGTCGCGCCCACCCTGGCGAGGTGCCGCCGCTGGCCGCACAATTCTTCGCGGCGGAGTACCGACTGGACTTTCACCTGCACACCTATCCGAAACCGCTGATCTGCTGGGGCCATGGCTACGTGCTCGGCGGCGGCCTGGGCTTGCTGCAAGGTGCCAGCATCCGCATCGTCACCCCCAGCAGCCGCCTGGCCATGCCCGAGATCAGTATCGGCCTGTATCCGGACGTCGGCGCCAGTTGGTTCCTGTCGCGCCTGCCCGGCAAGCTCGGGCTGTTTCTCGGCCTGACCGGCGCTCACATCAACGGCCGCGATGCCATTGACCTGGACCTGGCCGACCGCTTCCTGCTGGACGAACAACAGGAAGCGCTGATCGAAGGCCTGCTGCAGCTCAACTGGCAGGAGCAGACGCCGATGCAGCTCAACAGCCTGCTCAAGGCCTTGCAGCGAGAAGCGCTCGGGCGCATGCCCGAAGCGCAATGGCTGCCGCGACGCCAGCAGATCGATGAGTGGCTCGACGTCAGCGACGTCCGCTGCGCCTGGCGGGCGATCAGCCTGTTGCGCGATCACTGCGACGTGCTGCTGGCCCGTGCGGCGAAGCAGCTGCACGAAGGCTGCCCGCTGACCGCTCATCTGGTCTGGGAGCAAATTCGCCGCGCCCGGCACTTGTCATTGGCCGAAGTCTTTCAGATGGAATACACCCTGAGCCTCAATTGCTGCCGGCACCCGGAATTCAGCGAGGGCGTTCGAGCACGGCTGATTGACAAGGACCAGAAGCCGCACTGGCATTGGCCGGACATCAACGCGATACCCGATGCCGTGATCGCGGCGCATTTCCACAAGGTGTGGGAAGGTCGACATCCGCTGGCGGATCTGTCGGATGTTTGAAGTACCCGGGATAGACAAGCAGCGCTGAATGCGCCGCTTGTTCGTTGCAAGGCTCAGCGGTTGCGCCCGCCTCTGTCACCACGACCATCATGGTCGCCATGCCTGCCGTGTTCACGCCCGCCCTGCCCGCCATCGTTATCCCATTGGCGATGACGCGGGCTGCCGTACTGGTTGCTCCATCCCTGTTGGTGATGGTCGTCCCAGCCACGGTTCGGGTAAGACCGATAAACCGCTCGCGGCGCCTGGTAATAGCGAGGCGATGACTGATAGTAACGGGGAGCCGCCTGGTAGTAACGAGGGGCGGCCTGGTAGTAGCGCACTGACGGGTAGTACCGCGTGGATGGGGAGTAATAGCTGCGTGGATAGGTGTAATAACTACGCGGATAAGCGTAATTCGGTCCACCCGCATAGTAAGCCGGTACCGGCGAAGAATAGACCTCTGAGCTGTAGTAGCTGGAACCTCCATCGTAGTAAGGGACGCACGCAACAAGACTCAAACTCATCGAAGCAATCAGAAGCAGTCGGCGATACATGGCGGCCTCCTGGACCGCGAAAACGCCCTGCCAGCGACGCTGGCCGGCGACAGTCAATTGAGTTGACTGACGCAATATCAGACATCGAAATCGGAATCTGGTGCGCCGCCGCAATACGCTGATACATGTCATCCGTCGACTCATTCGCCCCATCCCGGCGCAGCCTGCTGGCACATCGAGCCCGCACAACACTGGCAATCAACAGCGGCGGCGATTGGGCGCAAATACCCGCGTTTCCTTTCCACAGTGACGCTAGAATGCGCTGACTGAATCCCTGCCAAGCGAACAGTCGAGCCGCTACACTCTACAACCCGATGACACCCAAACCCCCATCATGGGATGTACCGGGCCAAGCACCCCGTACCCACTCGAACCGGCCCACAGATACCCACTCCATTGATGAATAAACCTGACTTTTGCCCGGCCTGTGGCGCCCGCAACGACTGTAGCCTGGCTGACCCACGAACCGCCGACCGGGCCTGCTGGTGCTACGGCGTGACGATCGACCCGGCAGTGCTGCTGGCCCTACCCGCCGGACTGCGCGACCAATCGTGCCTGTGCCCGCGCTGTGCCCGGGTCGAGGCGCAGTTGCAGGCAGCCAGCGCGTCTATCGAGTAAGATGCGCGCCCTTTTCCGATCTGCCGACCGTCATGCGCGTTGACCGTTTTCTCAGCAACCTGCCCCGCTTCAACCGTAAACAGGTGCGCCTGCTACTGGTGGAACGACGGATCAAGGTCGACGGGCAGGTGGTCAGCGACCCGCATTTCGAAGTGCGCGAGTTCAGCTGCGTCGAGTGCGACGGCGAGGTGCTGCAAGTCGGCAAACCACCGCGCTACTTCATGCTGCACAAACCCCAGGGCTGCGTCAGCGCCACCCGCGACCCCGAGCACCCGACCGTCCTCGACCTGATCCATGAACCCGACAAGGACGACCTGCACATCGCCGGACGCCTGGACTTCAACACCACCGGGCTGATGCTGATCACCAACGATGGCAGTTGGTCACGTCGCCTGACCCAGCCGCAGACCAAACTGCCGAAGCTCTACTACGTCGAAACCGAGCAACCGATCACCCCCGACTATGCACAGACCTTCGCCCAAGGCCTGTACTTTGCCTACGAAGACCTGACCACCCAGCCCGCCGAGTTGGTGGTGCTGGCGTCCCGCTGCGCGCGATTGAGCATCGTTGAAGGCCGTTATCATCAGGTGAAACGGATGTTTGGCCACTTCGACAACAAGGTGTTGCGCTTGCATCGTGAGCAGATGGGCCCGTTGGTCTTGGACAGCCGGTTAAAACCGGGCGAATACCGCCCACTGACGGCCGCCGAAATCGCCTTGATCTGATCACGGGACCGCCGGGCAAAATTTGTCGAACAATTCACAAACGGCACTTGCGCGATAGCGCTCTCCCTGCTTGAATCAAACCGTCGGCCGAATTGTGACCGACAAGTCACCTATAACGTCTAAGAAACCTTTTGTCGGCAGAGAGCCTCAAGGCTCCACCCCCCCCGACAGACTGCCCGCCTATAACAACACCCGTCGACCAGGCCTCACCGGATCGACATGGGCCCTCAATCTCAGGCGTATGCCTACCTGTCATATATCCCGTGCACACTCAGTTGCGCGCATATACACGCTTGCCAGGAGTCCCAGGACATGAGGCCAGAAATCGCTGTGCTGGATATACAAGGTCAGTATCGGGTTTACACGGAGTTCTATCGCGCAGACGCCGCAGAGAAGACCATTATCTTGGTCAACGGCTCAATGGCCACCACTGCATCGTTTGCACAGACCGTGAAAAACCTGTACCCGCAGTTCAACGTGGTGCTGTACGACCAACCCTACGCGGGCAAGTCCAAAGCCCACAACCGACACGAGAAGATGCTCACCAAGGAAGTCGAAGGGCAGATTCTGCTGGAGCTCATCGACCACTTCGCCGCCGAGCATGTGCTGTCGTTTTCGTGGGGCGGTGCCGCCACGCTGCTCGCCCTGGCGCAACGCCCGCGGCGGATCGAAAAAGCCGTGGTCAGTTCGTTCTCGCCGGTGATCAACGAACCGATGCGCGACTACCTTGAACGGGGAGTCGATTACCTCGGCAACCTGGAGCGCGATCGTGTCGGGCACCTGGTCAATGACACCATCGGCAAACACCTGCCATCCCTGTTCAAGCGCTTCAACCATCGCCACGTCAGCAGCCTGGCCGAACACGAATACGGGCAGATGCACTTCCACATCAGCCAAGTCCTCAACAGCGACCGGCTGTGCTACCTCAAGGCGGCCAAGCAAATCGATGTTCCGGTGCTGTTCATGAACGGCGAATGGGACGAGTACACCGCCGCCAGCGATGCCCAGTTGTTCGCCAACCATGTGCAATACAGTACGTTCAGTACTCTCCAGGCCACCGGGCACTTTCTCGACATGGAGCACAAAGCTGCCTGCCGAGACAGCCGCCAGGCACTGCTGGGCTTCCTGAAACCGGCGCACCACGAAGGCCGAACGCGTTCCAACTTCATTCAGGACCACCATGCATTGGCCATTTGAAACAACGTCCTCGCGAGCAACCTCGCCCCACAGGTAATCTCATTACCTGCAGGATCGAGGCTTGCTCGCGACAGACCGCAACACAGTTTCAAAACCTGCCCCTCACCTCCATCGCCTGCGCCAAACCGGTCGCCGACGACGTCTTGCCGTGCCGGTAGAAACCGCGTAACCGCAGATATTGCAAAGAAAAACTTCAGTTTTCCTGCCACATCTGGTACAAAGTCAACCGCTCTGAGCGGGTGTCGTATAATGGCATTACTCCAGCTTCCCAAGCTGATAACGAGGGTTCGATTCCCTTCACCCGCTCCACTACTTTCAAGGCCTCCAGCGATGCGGAGGTAGCGTCAGGTGAGACTGGTGACAGTTTCAGTGACAGTTACTCAGAATTCGCGTGTCACGCTTCTGGCCAGCCCCGCCCTACCCCGTTCCACGTTTTATGTTGACCCATGGGAAAAAGGTAATTTTGGTAATTGGATCTACACAATCCTCCAGAAGCCTTTAAAATCAATGGGTTAGCTCATATTGTTAAAGGTAATAATAGGGTAATTTTTTAGTAATCAGATTACCTTTTGATAGGGTTAGATCCTTACCTTACAAAACCCTTTAAAATCAGCCACTTACAAAATTATTACCTTTTCAATTACCCTAAATTACCTTCTCCGGTAATCACTCAAAGCCACGCAGCACAAGGGCTCCAGCCCATTCCCGCACCCTCATTACCGAAATTACCTTTTTGCCACGCCCTCCCCGAAAGTGCGGCTTACCCAGCTATGCTGCATTCATTTTTAGGGGGAAGAAATGAGCACCGAAGACGATCCTTCCATCACGAACGAAAAGCTGGTCAAGGTACTTAGCAATGCGGTGGCTTACGTCGCAAATGAGATGGTTGTGCTGGGTCAATATGAAAGAATCCAGCAAGGACGATTCACGAAGCTATGGCCTGCGGGCGGTGACAGTGAGCATTTTGAAAAACGCATTCATCGCGTCGTAGAGCATTTGGGTGGCCCTCCTGCATTGTACTTATTGCTAAATGGCGAAAGTCCCCCACCTGCCGATGATTACCCGGCGAGCTCGATGCGTGAGGTGTTCGATGTATTCCAGCGCGCTCGCAAATCAGTGATTCGAGCTCATTTGTTCATGACCGGCTCAACAATGCTGGTCGAGCAGCCTGATTTAATGCACTGGCCCAAGAATCCGGGCTCCGCAGAAATGTTTAAAACGCATGCGCAATCAGCTTTCTGGGAGCACGCAGAAGCCGCGTACATCCGCCTCTCTTCGTTTTGGGATCGAATCGGGCAGGTACTAGACTTCACCTTCTTCAACATTCGAAAATTCGACCATAACGGCTTCAACGCTGTCATGGATCGAATCCATGCGAATGTCAGACCTATGAACGATCATCTATGCAATAGCGGCAGCTGGAAGCGCCTGCGCGCCTTCCAGACTTCTAAACAAGACGATGGTCTGCCGTTTCTTCTCCAGCGGCGTAACCTTCTTGTACACAGTCTTCACCTGCATCCGCACAAGACGGATGACGATGAAATGTTCAAGTCTCAATTCAATCACCTGGATGAAGCCCACCGCAAAAAACTGCAGCCACGTGAGCCAGCAGCTGAAGCCGCGCTCTTGGTTGACCAGCTAAATAGGGCATCGGCGCTCTTTGACGATTTCTTGGTTTTGATTGAGTTTGCCCCGTCTCGAAAGTCGAGCCACAGGTAAAACCTTTGAAAAGCATCAGTATCCCTGAAACGCCTGCCAGCAAAGGGTTGCAGGCGTTTTCACCATCCCAATACCCGAGCCGTAAAACGCGCAAGAGAGATCACTTCGAAATCATAAAACACGCCAAAACCCACGTTTTGAAAGTTTTCGCCCAATGAAACCGGGCACTCCATCGATAACGCCTCCGTGACCGCCCAGGGCACTGCTGTGCAACCGCACTGCAATCCCCTTCAAAACTTTGCACTCTGTGAAATGGCCGATCGCCTGCAGAGCCCCACGGCCCGTCGGGGCTGCAGCTTCGTTTGCACTACATCGGGAATTGCACAAAAAACGGACGCAAAGCCCGTCGGCGGGAGGGGGATAAGTGCTTTTCCAGATGGTTTTTTAATAGAGACGCTATTTTTCGCCTCTGACACGAATGGGGGGGGGGGGGTCGGAAGTATCGCTGTGCTGTGCATAGAGGGGGGCCCCCTGCGTTCCTATTAAGATAGGTTCGTGTAAGTGCGTGTGGATTCGTGTGGATTCGTGTTGATTCATGTTGTGTCGGCCGGCACGGTTGAGCCAGAATGCGCCCACGAGCGATGGACCGCCTTTGGTATCCAGTGAGGGTCAAAAGCCTTCAACCAGTGCCGGTACGCTTCGCGTAACCAATGTGAGCTTTGAGCTTCAAATAGGCAGGAGAGACTGGGTGCTGAGCGATGTAGATAGCAGGCTTTCGGTTGTCATTTTTGAACTGATCAAAAAGGCAACGAACCAGCAAGTCGTCAAAGACTTTCTCAAGGAAAAGGGCGTCGCTACGTCTGGGAACTGGGACGAGTTGTACGAGAAACGTATCTTGCCGGCCCTGAGGCAAAACATTTTCACTGTTACCGATCTGCGCGCGCTTTTGCAGACCGTTGAAGAGTATGGTCGTCAACACACGTTTTTATTCCAATGCGCACCTGACCGGGCGCAAGGACTGATCAACCCAGCACGGGTGCGTGCAATCGCGCAAGAGGAAAACCTCGAAGCTCTCTTGGATACTCCACTGGATATTGACTTCCCAGATGCCCCCGTAATAGTTGATATACGAGTCTTTCATCCAGACCCTAATTTAATTCCAGTAAGTCTAACGATTAAAATCATCGAAAAACGCATAACAAAAGTTTTCGACTCAGAATCTATCGACCACGCCGCGGGCACCATTACAAAAAAATACAACTTCACTGAAAAGCGCGCAGTAAATATTGCGACGTTGAATCATGAAGGACTGCTAGAGCTTCGTATTGCCTCACAAGACAACTCAACCAAGTACACGAACTTGGTAAGAGATATGTTGCTTAGAATACGTAAATTCATCCCTATCGATGGATTCGGAACAACGTCTCTTGGCGCGGCAAAGGACAAAATATTAAAAGATAGAGTTGCACTAGCCCAAGAGTTCCGTTATAGCAACTCCACAGCCGTTAATGATCTTGGCGCTGTGTTGCAAATTTCATCATCGTCCCAAGACGACAACCTTTCGTCTGATAATGGCTCGATGGCGGCGATTGACAGCTTCTTGGCGGGCGACGGCCATGTGACGGGAGCGAACGTTTACGCTAAGATACCGGGTACGGACCCGCAGCGTGAAATTCACTTGTTGTTGGGTGGTGACATTAACGAGTTCGCAGTCCCAGGTGCATGCTCCGCAGGAGACTATTCTTATGTACGCGGAAAAGTTATCTCCCTTAATACGTAGTTTTCCGCAGGATGCGGAAGCCCTGCGTAGAATGGAGAAATTTCTGTGCGACTTCGAAGATCGGAGAGCTGATGACTTGCCGAGAATGCGACTTAATCCGTCACGTATGTTCGATATCTTACAGGCTGGTAGTAGCTCTCGCCTGTCGAGGATAATTGCTATCCTGATTGATGGACAAGTTTTCCGTCGTCAGGTATTGGTGCGATTCCCTTCTGGATCCGGCCTAACGTTTGCGTCATATTCAGAGCTTCCCCCTGTCGTTCGAGATCCTGTTCAGGACATTGAGGTTCACGTGACAGAAGACAATATCGAACCGTCTTATATTTTGGTGACCAATGAGGCCAGTTGAAGTATTTGAACGATTCAATTTGACTTGGAACGACACGCTGCCGCACGCTAGGATCAGGCAAATTCAATTGATGAAAGAGCAACTTCCAAAGGAACACTGGGAGTTGGTCGATAGTATGCTCGATGCAAAGCTATCAGGTATTCAAGACAACCCTCAAGCTACTGTTGTGTTCCTGATCCATGGAATACAAACAGATGGTGCTTGGCATAATCTAGTAGAAAAAGAGCTAAGTGCGTTGCCGCACACTAACGTAGAAGGGCTTGGCTATGATTTCGTTTCCGGGCTCCAACTGGCATCCCCGGTCCGCAATACTCCTATACAGAAAATAGCTCAATCTATTCGCGAGGCTAAATCCTTAGAGCCTAATGCACAGTTCATGGTTATCGCGCACAGCTTTGGCAGCTATATTTTAAGTCGCATCCTAGCTACTTCTACCGACATTCGCTTCAGAAGAATCATACTCTGCGGCTGTATCGTCCCAACTTCCTATCCATGGGGCCTATATACCAAGGAGATGGACAAGCGCTCTATAATTAACGATGTGGGAACACGCGACTTCTACCCGGTACTCGCAACGTTTTCCAGCTTTGGTTACGGGAGTTCGGGCAGAAAAGGCTTTCAGGCCCCACACGTTAAAGATAGATACTTTGATTATGGCCACAGTGATTTTTTTGAACCGCAAAATAATCACATTGCACAATATTGGAAACCATTTATCGCCAACGGCGATATAGTGGAATCCGACTGGGACCAGAAAAAGCCAAAGCTGACCAATACAATCAACATGCTGACTCACCCATGGATTGGACGGTCAATTTTTTATGCCGCAATTATTGGCGCCTTAGCCGCTTATTACGTTTGGTAAATCCTTCGCTTTTATAGAGTTACAGATTGCACACGCATCGCAACAAAAAGCCCGCTGATGCGGGCTATTTTTGGCTCTGTGTTAGACATTGATCCCCAGCCGCTGCATCCGTTTCCGCATCGCGGCCGCCACCTCATTCAGTTCTGCATCCGTGATTGCCCTGGAGAAAATGGCAACCGCAGAAATATCAACCTCGCCACCAAAGACAGCTGTACCACTACCAATATGAAACACAGAGTCGGCAAGCGCGCGGGCCCGAAGATCGGTACCTTGGACCATGGTGTTCCTGGTGAGGTTTTGGACCTTGGTCGCCATCGCTGAACTGGTTCGCAAAACGCGCAGCCCCCAGTCGGTTGGAACCTCCCCGGCACCCACACTAGTTACCGCCGACGTCGCCCCCCCAGTGTCGTTAGCACGGGCCGCACCACCAGTGACTGTTGCAGGCTGTACGTGATACAGCGAAGTACCGTAGGCGGTGCCTGCCACCCCCGCCGTCACCGAGGCCCCGCGATAGTTGCCGACGTAGAATGGCGTCGTTGCGTCGCCCGTCGTGGATGCTCCGGCCGGAATTGGCGCTGCAGCTTTACCCACCACGATCAGCGTTTGCCCGTCGGTTTCGCGGATAGCAGTCCTCAAGTAGTCGGCCAGACCTTTGAATCGACCGTGCGTTGGGTACGCTACCGGCGAGCCCACAATGACCGCATCCGGTTTGTCCTTTGCCCGGTTGAAGAAGAAGCGCTTGGCGTCAGTGTCAAAGGTGAACCAGGCCTCCAGCCCTTGCTCAACTGGAACGTTGATCTTGGTGTGCCACGGGCCGATCTGGTTGGATTTGAGTTTGATACCCATTGAGTAATGTCCTTGTGTGAATCGGTCAGATGATGTCCAGGGCCGCTGCTGCCACGAATGGCGCCATTGCCTGATACAGAGCGTGTCGAGAGGCGCCGATCGGGTGAACAGCGTCACCCCAGTCGCCAACGTTGAACCCGTCGTTAGCGGCGTCCGCTGTCGAGTAGGAGTAGGCAGCCTCGGGATTGGTCATTGCCCACAGCGGCGCAATGATGGTGTCGGGGTCCGCACGATCAGCAGCGCATCGCTGCATGGCGCGGATCAATGGCGCATAGCGGTTCTTCCACAGCTCGTTGCGCACATCGTTGAAGGCAGTTCCTGGAAGCGTGCGAATGATCTTTGCGGCCGGCCAGGCCTTGCGGATCTGGTCGTTGATGATCCGGTCGTTGGCATAGACGTGATCGTAGATTGTCGCGTCCGTGCGGTCCCGGACGTCGTTGGTCCCCAGAGCCTGGATCACCACGTCGGGAGCGTCGAAGCCGAATCGGGCCTGGTAGAACGCGGCGTCGAACACATAACCATTGCGCACGATGTCGGCTGAGTCGCCTGCAGTGGCGGCGCGCAGGAACGGGTTGATCGGCCAGCGCTCTTGTTTGCCCAACTCTCGATAGGCTTGTTCTCCCCCGGGCGCGATGATCTGCACGCGATCGGTAATCGCGAAAGTGAAGTCGCCGGTTTCCCAGCCCTCCCGGCATTCACCCCACTCACCGTCCTCGACGGTATTGGCCGTGGATACGGCCGATCCGCCGATAGTGCCGATGAACGTTGCCTCGATGCCCATGGCTGCCAGATTCTGTTTTAGCAGGGTGCCGCCTTGACGGTTGCCGATACTGTCGCCGATGAACAGGATCTTTACCGGTACGGCCGGCGTTTGAGTCGGGACGTTCTTCAACGTCAGCGCCATGAAGCGCCGCTGGTTGGCAATGCCTGTCGCGCGCAGGTTCAAGACGGCAGCAGGCCCATAGGTCAAAGCGTTCACGGCCAGAGGTTTGCCGGTTGCCGCCATTGCGGTGGTGGTGCTCGATACCGTGGCGACGACATCCTGCCCCCGTTCGCGATGAGTGAGCAGGCACTGGGGATAGATGTAAGCGTCCTGGTGCTCCGCCGTCGCAATGACCGGGGCAAAGAGCAGACCGTCATCAAACGGCGACTGTGGCTCGACTTCGCTTTCAAGCGGCGGAACCGCGCAAAGATCCTGCAGAATGGCGTCCTCTGCATCCACGACCAGGATTCCCGGGCAAAACGTCGGCTCGATCTCCAGACCGCCGAGCATGATTCGGCTGCTATCGGCATACAGAATCAGCTCGCCTTCCGCGCCCTCAATCGTGGTGACGCCATCTTTGGAAGCGATCGAAAAGGCCGGCGTTTGAAAGAGGTCATCGGTGATGCTGACCATCTGGGCGTCTTCATCATCGAAGACCTCCAGGTGCGTGTTCGGAGTACTCGAAGTCTTGACCAGGCGCCGTACGGCCTCGATCGCATCTGCGGTCGGGTAGCGGCGCAGCTCGACAGCAACGCCCGCTTGGTTCTGGTAGGTAATCAGATAGGCACCATCGACCGGGCTCAGTACCTGGAACGTTTCGCCGTTAGAAGTGTTCAGCAGCCCCTCTTCCACGCTATCGGCAGCATTGGCCTCCTGCAGGGCAATGTCTCGTGCCGCTTCCGCCCGATCGGCTGCCTGTTTTACTGCGGCCACGCCTTCGTCCAGGTCATTGAGCTGGACCTGAATACGGTAGTCCCGCACGCCTTGGACTACGCGCAGGTCATACAGACCGTTGGGCGCGGCGAATTGGATCTTGCCGGCGTCATCCGCCTTGAACGGATTGCTCAGGGAAACGCCATTGGCCTTGTACAACCCCTGGACGAGTGATTCCGTACCGCGCTGGTACACATAGCAAGTGGCCCCGGGCAGCGCGTTGCCCTGGTCGTCCTGGGCGAAATAGTTCTTGAGTTCCAAATTAGGCTCCGGTGATGGGCGTCAATTGCCCAGAAAGTTGTGCGCCGGTACCGGCGTGACCGGCGAAGCTCGCCGCGTTGGTTGGGACTGGGCTGGATCCGTGCTGATGGCTGGCGATATCGGTACTCATCTGGATGACCACGTCGATCAGATCGCACAGCACCTGCAGCACGTTCACCGACTCAGATCCGAGCCAGGTCGTGGGTGCAATGCTGCGGCGGGCGCCTTCGATACGCTCCTGCAGCTGGCCACCCACTGTCAGGTTCAGCTTCTGGCCCACCACCTGGTTGAGGTCGCGACCACTGGCCAGATGCAGATCATCCAAAGCGGCCAGGCTTGCGGCACCGCCAGACAACAGCTTGAGCGCGCCGATCGCCTCGATCGCCTTGATGCCTCCAACTGACTCGGTTGAATGGTCGTCCACCGTCACCGTGCTGCTCTGGTGGCGCTCGACGTTGCTCAGGCTCTCCACCTCGCGATCGATCGACTTGTCCAGGATCCGGCCATCGGTCTGGCGCAACCAGTTGCCGTCGGCATCGACGCGCTGCTGGGCGGCGTCGCTGTGCTGCCATACCTGGTCACCCTTCGGCACCTTGGGCAGGCTTAGGCCGTGCGGCAGGATGGCTTGGATAAACGGCTTGCTCGGCAGGCCGTAGGCGAAGGACACGACCACGCGGGTGCCTTCTTCGGGAAAGGCGAAAAACCCCATCTCGTCGCCGCCCATCGGCATTGGCAGCGGCACACCGGCCAACACTGGCAGCGCCGGATCCGGCTCGTCGTCCTCGCCCAGCAGCTCGATGTCCACCGCAAAGCGCGGACGGAAGTCGTCGCAGATTCCGGCGCCGGTCGGGGCGTCCGCCACACCGACCACCCGGGCGAAGCGCGGCAGGTGATAACCGCCGGTGAGTTCGGGGAATTGCCGCTCTACGCTGCGGCGGATTGCGTCTTCCATCGGATCGCCATTTGGTTGCCGGTGAGCGTCACCTGAGTGATCCGCTCGCCTTGGTTGATGGATGCACCTGGTCGCAACCCGGGAAGGGCCGCAATCATCGCGCTCTGGTTGTTTTGGTAGCCGTCGAATAACGCAACGGGCAGCTGCAGCGGCGATCGGGAGCCAAAGAAACTGTCGGCCCAACTACCCACGAACACTTCGCCGTCGCCTTGCTGTTGCCACATGAAGTCAGGGATGCCGAACACCCGGGCCAGGCTGTCCATGGCCTGGTAGCCGGCGGCCAGGTTGTAAAAGAACGGGGCTTTGACCTTGGCGTAGGCCTTGTCAGGTACGCGGAAGCTCAACCCGGTTTTCTGGTTGATGTCGGCCAGCACGGTGCTCAGGTCGGCATGCCGCAGGTTGATCGGCAACGGGTTGGCCAGGATCGCTGCCAGCTCGCGGCAGAACAGCACCTGCTCGATCGCGTTGGACGAGGTGCAGCGCTCGACGTAGCCGATGAAGTGGCGCTGCAGCGGGCTGTCGTTGTAGCCAATATCCAGTGTCACCAGCCCTTTCACCGGCGTCGATGCCTGAATGGTCAGCGTGGCGCGGCCTGGGGTGCGTAGTTCAAGGCGGACGTCATCGTTGACTAGGGGGTACACGACTCCGCCGATGGTCAGGACCTTGTGCAATTTCATGCTCATGCCCCACCGCCCAGGTAGTTATCCAGCTTTTTCAGGGTGGCTTCGAAACCGGTGAGCTCCTGACCAGGTGCGTCTGCTCCACCGGCGCCTGCACCTGGTGCAGTCACGGACTGGCCCGGGGCGCCTTGCTGTGTCACTGCTTTACCGGCACGGCGCGACTCCACCCGCTCAGGGTTGGAAAGCTTTTCCGCCAGTGTGAATTGCACAAGCCAGGCTCTCACCGAGTCGTCTTCACGGGCGCTGACGCCATCGGTGAACTGCACCTGGCGAACGCCAAACGCAGCCGCGGTGTCGTTGACCACTCGATAGGTTTTCAGCTCGCCACCGGTGCCCGTCGATTCGGCCAGGCTCATGAGGTTGCGCAGATGCCCCGCATCGACGAAGGGGATCAACAAGGTGACGGCCAGTGTCTTGGGCTTGAATCCCTTATGTGCCGAATCGGTGTTGCTGGTCTGCCCCGACAGGTCGTCACTTTCGATTCGCAGGTTGGCGGTGACCTTGAGGTTTTTGCCGCGCACCTCTTCGCCATCGAGCAATAAGGTCATAGGCCCACCAATTCCCGGACGAATGACAACCCCTTCAGGGAGCCGACCAGGAGCACGCCGGCGGACAGTCCCCACTCGTGACCAGGGGCTTCGCCCTGCAGCAGCTGGTGACGCAACTCGGCGGCATTCCCGGGACCAATCAGCCGCGCGCGCATGCTGTCGTCGGCGGTACCGCCGGCGAATTGCGACTTGAGGTCGGCGAGTTTCTGCGCCTGTGCCTGGGCTTGGCTGGCTTTGCGGGCAGCCAGCTTCGCTAGGTCAGCCATCGGCGAACTGTCCGCATAGCTTTCCAGTGACGACAGTTGACCGTTCAGGGCTTGCGTGGCGGCCTTGGTCACGGTGCAACGTTCCAGCGGCAACGCACCCCAGCGCGGCAGTGTGCCGGCGGTGGGCAATTCCCACTTTTCCGCGTCCAAGGCGAACAGGTTTTTCGCTCGGCGTTCGGCGCGCTGCAGGTCCGACATGGGCAACACGGCATTGAATCGGGCCAAGGTCGCCGCGAACTTGTCGTAGCGCGTGCCCAGGAACATCACGGCCAAGGCATATTGCGAACCGGCCGGACGGCTGTCGTCGCCGGTGTCCACGAGCTTTTCGCCCAGCTGCTGCAGCAGGTTGGGAGCTGACAGGTAACGCTGGTAACCACGGCCCTGCCCTACCCCGCTTTGAAACGGCGTCACCACCAGGCAGGCCGGCACTTCGCCCAGCGTATCGGCCAGCCCCGCACGGCCAGCGGCCACGGCGCCTTCTGCTGCAGCACCGACCGGACCAGGGGAAGTGGTGGCCAAGTCGGCCAGACCTGCCAGACGTTGCCCGGTGCTGGCCAGCTCGCTGCTGGCCAGAGTCTTCGCCGCCTCGAGGTCGTCGAGCCACTGGGTGGACTGCTCCGGCCAGCGCAAAGTGATGGGAACCCAGGTCATACCGGTGCCGACTCCCACGCCACGGCGTTGATCGCGTCCAGGTCCGAAGTCGATCGCGCCGCTGCCAGGGTTTGCTTGAGGTCGTTGGCTTTGCGCAGGCGCTGCAGCTTGAACTCAGTGAACTCGTCGCCGATCTCACGCAGCTGCTCGCTGGTGTGCTCCAGGAAGGCTTTAGTGCCGGACTCATCGCGGCAGGCATAGGCGCCACCCAAGCCGCGCAGGATCATGCCGGTCAGGTTCAACTGATCTTCCAGCTCGGTGTCGTAGAAAAAGCGATCGCCCAGCACCGACGACCAGAACCCGCGGGTAATCTCCTGCAAACACGCGGTGTTGACCATGGCCATCTGGGCCACGTAACGCAGTTCGATCACGGCCGGGATGTCATCAATCCAGTGACCGTTGCCCCAGATCTGCCCCGGGCTTGGCTTCTCCAAGGTGTAACCCGCCGGCAGAGAACCGGCGCGCTCGATCACCAGCGGTTCGCGGGTGACGATGTTGTACGCCGTCAGCCCCTGATAGGAGTCGACCAGCTGCCAGCGCCGACCATCCCAGAACGCTGCCTTCTTTTCCGGTACCGCCGGCGGCGACACTTCCACGCAACCACCCGGGATCAACCAGACATCGGGTTCCAGCGGCGAGCGATCGGCCATAGCGGTTCCGGTGAAGATGCCCAGGTGATCGGTTTGGTAGACGATTTTCGTGTCCATGGGATGGCCTCAGTACTTGATGCAAGCGAGGAACGCGATGTTCTGAGGCCGGGTTTCGCCTCCACCGGTCGCGTTGATCGTGATGGCGTGGGAGTGGTCGCCGATTGCGTTGATCGAGATGGCGTGGGAGTGATCACCCACTGCGTTGACGGTGATGTTGTGGGCGTGCGCGCCATCGGTGGATGTCGTTGAGGTAGAGCCGGCGACTTGAGTGACGTCATCGCCAGACGCCAGAAGCTCGCCACCGGTCATGCTCGGGTTGGTCGAACCCTCTTTCACCGTGTGAGCGTGGGCACCCTGGGCATCGCTGGACGCGGTGTGGCTGTGGTTACCGGCGGCGCCGGAACTGCCGGTGTGGCCGTGACCACCCGCCGCGCCGGAACTGCCGGTGTGGCTGTGGCTGCGGATCTCATCAGCCTGCGAGCTGCCCAGCACCCGGCCGACATCGATGCCCCGACCATCGTCCAAGACGCGAATGAACTTGCCGCGTGGGTCCGGCAAATTGAACGTGCTGACGCCATCACCGGCGCCGTAGGTGGTACCGATCTTGGCGAACAAGGCGGCATAGACCGTGCGCGACACTGCCGCACCGTTGGCCCGGAACCAACCCGGCGGTGGGGTGTCCATGGCAAAAGTGCCGATGCGCCCGACTTCGGAATCTTCGATGATCTTGCGCAGCGCCTTGAGCGCCTTGGTGGTGGCCAGGATCTCGCTGCTGTCGGTTGCCGGATCGTCGCTTTTGGCATTGGGGAGGTTGCCCAGGTCGACGTCGTCCTTGGTCGTAGCACGGGCGCGCAGGCCCTCGTAATCACCATCGCGCAGGGCGATCCGCTTGACCAGGGCGTCGGTGATGGGCTCACTTTGACGCTGGTCGGTGATCTCGCCCGACACCGTCACGCTGGCCAGCTCCACCACGTAGTGGGCTGTGCCGTTGCTGTCGGCGTAGTCCGCTTTCGCCTCGCCAAACACCACCTTCCAGACGGCAACGGTGTCACTGCCTTCGCGGGCCAGGGCGACGTCCAGCCAGGCTTTGGCCGGCAGTGCCGGCAATTGCACCTGGACAGGCTCAGGCAGTTCGACGCGGATCCCTTCCACGTAGGCAGTCCCGGCCTTGAGCTGATACAACCCGAAGCCGTTGCGCTCCATCTGCAGGCTGTTGGCCAGGTAGCAGACACGGCCAAAGACGTCACGATTACTCATGCGCTCGCGCCGATCGATGCCATTCAGACGCACCGTGAAGTCGTGTTGCCAGGTGCTGGCATCCACGGTGACGCCGGTCAGTGCCTGGGCCCCGTTGAATTCCACCAGGAAGTTGCGGGTGACGTTGTTGCCGATCTGCAGCGGCGGGATGTTCTTGCGCTTCTGCTGTACCGGGACCGTGGCAACAGCCAGCAGCACGCCTTCGGCGGCTTCCAGGCCGATCCAGTTGAAGTCCCAGTCACCCACATCGGAGCCCACCATCAGGCTGTAGATCACCTGGTTGGGGCTGACATAACCTTTGCGGTCATAGACTTTGGTGTAAACGATCTGATCCGCCGGCGGCTTGCCAGCTGCTCGATCGACCGGCGCATTCGGATCAAGGCCAGGAACAAGGGCCAGCACGAAGCGAGCAATATCAAGCTTCTCCCCAGCGCCTTGTTTCTGGGCAATGAGGCTTTCGCCGGCAAGGGTAATGCTCGCTCCCATGGGGGCTCCTAAAATGAATCGGTCAGAAAGGTGAGAATGGCGAGCTCGTTGATCACGACCAGGCGGCTTGCGCTGTCATCGAGCCTGGCAATCAGGGTCTGCTGGTCGTCGTTGAAGTCGGCCACGCCGATGTTCAGCTTCACCGGGGTGATCGTGACGAAGTCGTAACGCCGGCAAGTGCGCCCGTATTGCTGCATCAGGACGCGCAGCAGCACCGGGTTCTCGCTCAGTTGCGTGTCGGACAGGTGCAGCAGGACCACGTCCCAATCCAGATCCGGCAGGCGCTCCTGGATCTCCACATAACCCACGCCCAGGCGTTCGAAGATGCGCACCATGCCGGAGGTGCTGCCGGCGTCGACGGCATTGATAAAGGCGTACTTCACCCGTCGGCGATACAACCCTTCCGGCTCGCCATGAAAACGCTGGATGTCGCGCTGCCAAGCCAGCAGATCGAGCACGCTCAGGTGGCAGGTCTCGGCGTCCAGCTGCAGCAACGGCCAGTTCACCCAGCTCTCAACCTTGCCCCACCAGGACTGCGCGGCGGCTTTAAGCTTGGCCAGCTCCGGCCCGTCCAGCCAAAAAGGCAGGCTCAACTTAAGCATTCAGCACAACCTCAACCCCGGACAGGCGCGGGATGGTCAGCTCAGAAATGATGTCGTCGTTGTCGAAGTCCAGGGAGTCGATCCCCGGGAACTGCTGATGCAATTCCTCACCCAGGCGGCTGAAGGAAAAACGGGACTGCGGATGGGTCAGCGTTGGCTGATAGTCGCTCGCAGTGCTCTCGCGAAACGCGGCGCGGATAAACAGCTCGATGTCAGATTTCAGCTTCGGCCAGCGCTCGGCACCGACTTCGGCTTTCGGCCAGACCGTCAAATTCACGGTGTGCAACGTGGCCGGCATTTCCAGCACCAGCAGGTCGTCGCCGTGGCCATGGTTGCCCTGGTCGCGAATGGAGTTGTTGATTTCAGCCAGATAGGTATCCGCCGGCGAGTCCGCTTCGAACAGCACAAAGGCATTGGCGCTGCCGGGGCCCCGGGGCGCGTTGTGTTCAAAATAAACGCCGTCGGGCTGCACACCTGGGAACGCGGCGATCATGGCGCGATACACCGCGTCGGTGTGCCATTGGTTGACCGCGGAGAATTGGTTGCGCACGCGCAGGCGCAGCTCATCATCAGGCTCGGTGTCAGCACCTGGTTGGCTCAACCAGCCGTCAGCATTCACCACCTGGACAACCCCGGGCACCGGTTCCGGAAGGATGGAAAAGTAACCTGGTGCAAGGTTGAAGCCGCTGCCGGCGTATTTTGCTTGGGCCAGCACGCGGATCTGCGATTCGCCATCGGCAAAGGTTGCCGCTGCCACCGTCAACAGTTCGTAGACGTTGCCGTTGATGGCGATCGATTGAACTCGGGTACCGGCCGGCACTTCCAGCAAGCCAGCCAGCGCGCTGCGGGTGAACAGCAACAACCCCTCGGCCTTTGTCGCTGGCTTGCGGGTGACGTTGACCGCCCAAGCCAACATGTCCAGCCAGGCGCCGGTCGCTGTCTTCACGAAGAAGTTCGGCAGCACGGTGCCGGCAATGAATTCGATCAGCCACATCACTGGCTTGGTCACCAGGGCGGTGATCACCCGCCAGAATGGCGACCAGGCGCTGGTGTTGCTCAACTTGCTGCCCTGGGCGATCACTTCGAGTTCCCAGGCGGCGCGCAGCTTGGCCTCGGTGGTCGGAATGCCGGCGTCGCTCAACGCCTGTTTGAAGTCCACGTCACTCACAGCACTACCTCGACAGATCCAAATTCAACGGTTTTCGCCGTCACCAGGTACTTCCCTGTCCCTTCACCAAGGATGCGGACGGTGCCCGGTACCAGGCGCACGTCGGTCTCGACCAGCAGCTCCAGCTGCTGGATGCAGTCGGCTTGGCGGAAGCGATCGCGCTCGGCCACCATCGTCACCAGCAGCCCGCTTTCGCGGATCATGTGGCCGATGTCCTGGGCGATGCTGGCCCGATCGTCCACCAGCAGGGGCTGGTTCGACGGATCCAGGGTCAGGTCGTTATTGGTGATCAGCAGATCGATGTAGAGGCTCATCCGCCTACTCCCATCGCGACCATGTTTTCCAGCTCAAGCGGGGTCATTGGCTTGCTGGTGTAGATGTTCACGTTCTCTACAGGAGTGGTCTTTGTCTGGTTTTTGGTGTTCTGAATGCTGGTCAGCAACCCGCCCGGGGGCACGGCCGTCGGGCGCGTGGGGGAAAGGCTTGGAATGGCCCCATTGATGCTCTCCTGAGCTTTCTGCCCAGCGCCGGCGGTGTTGGCCGCACTGACTGCCGCGTCGACTCCTGGTACTTCAGGCATGCCGCCAAAGCGCGCTTCGATGTTCACGCCCGGGATGCTGTTGATCATCTCGATCAGGCTGTTGATGGCCTTGTAGAAGACGCCGACGATGCTGTCCCAGGCGCCTTTGGCCATGGCGGACCAGCCGCCCATGGAGCTGAACCAGTCGGAAAGGGCCTTGAACTGATCGCTGACCCACTGGAAGGCGGCGCTGTTCATCAGGGCGGCGGTCCATTCGTCCCAGTAGTAGATGGCGGCGACCACCGCCGCGACTAGGGCAACGATGCCCACAACGATCAACAGCACCGGGTTGGCCAGCAGCGCGCCGTTGACCAGCCAGATCGCTGCCTGCCACGCCACCATCCCGACCTTGACCAGGCCCATCCAGGTGTACAGCAGCACCAGGCCGGCGACGAAGGCGATCGTCATGACGGTGTGGAACAGGAACATGGCGATGCTGCGGTAGCCGGTCCAGTTCAACAGCTTCCAGACCGTCAACATCCCCAGCCAAACCATCTTCGACATGCCCACCGCCAGGGTCAGTAGGGACATAGCGGCGATGATGCCGAAGATGGTCAGTGCGGTGATACCGATCACCCGGGTGATGTTGGGAAACAGGGTGACCCAGCGCATCAGCGCCTTGCCGATCGCCACCATCTTTTCCATGAACGGCGCCAGGACCGGGATCAGCAGCTGGCCAAACAAAGCGCGCATGCTTTCCACCAGGGACGTCCATTGCGCCCAAGGATCGACCATGGCCTTGGCCATCTGCTCGGCACTCTCCAGGCCGCGAATCTTGCCCAACTGGTCCATACCGATGCGCAGGCGATCGGTGTCCTTGGCCAGTGCCGTGATCACGCGCGCACCTTCGCCGCCAAAGGCATCGATCAGCTTGGCGCCCGCGTTGGCACTGTTTAGATCACCGAACTTGCCTTCCAACTTGCCAAGGATGTCGAGCATCGGCAGCAACTTGCCGTTCTGGTCGACAAACTTCATCCCCAGCTTTTCCGAGGCGCTGCCGATGTTCTCGAAAAACGATTTGTAGATGCCGCCGGCATCGCCGCCTTCCATGGTGCTGCTCAGCGAGCCAATCACCGCGAACTGCTCGGCCAGGTCCACACCCGCTGTGGTCGCGATGGAGCCGACTTCCTTGAAGGCATCCTTCAACTGCGCGCCATCGGTGCGGAACAGCTTCACCGCCAGCGCAGTCTGCCCGCCCAGCTTCTCGATCCATTCGGTTTTGCCGAAGGCGTCCGCCTGACCCTTGAACAGGTTGTACATGGTGCCCACGTAGGCGCTGGTGGTTTCTGCGTCGGCCTTGGTCGCCTTGGCCAGCACGTTGCTGGTGTTGGTGATCGAGGTCAGCTGGCTGGCGGTCAATCCTTTGATGGCGCCATCGATCGTCGACGCCGATGCCACAAAATCCCGGGCATTGGCGGCGTAGTCGACAGAGAACTCCAGCGCCTTTTGATTGAGCGCGGTCAGCGCGTCTTCGGCCACGCCCAGCGATCTGACCTCGCCCAGGGCGCGGTTCATCTCCAGGGCGGGTGCCAATGACTGGGTGATCGCTACGCCAGCACCCACCAAGCCGCCCAAGCCCAAGCCCATCGTCTTGATGTTCTTTTCGCCCTGCTCAGCAAGGTCGGAAAAACCCATTTTCACCTTGCCCAGGGGCGCGGTGACCTTGTCGGTCAGGCTCAAGATGAAGGCCAGGCGGGCGGCGCGGTCAGCCATGTGTTTTTATCCGTTCAGAGCATGGGCGATGCCGTTAGCCACGGCGATTTCCATGCGTTTCCAGTGTTCGTCTTCCAGCCACTTGGCCGTGCCCATTACTTCGGGTGTGGGCTCCTGACCAGGTAGCCAGCGACTGGACAAGGCCAGCAGCTGACCTAGTCCGTCCTCGCTCAGGCGCTCAGCGTGGTCGAGTGCTTTTTTACGATGATCTCAACGTCCGGCGCGTACTCCTCGAGCAGGGCACCGGCGATCTGCATGGTCATCACCGGGTTGGCCAACAACGTGCGCAGATCGGCGCGCTGCTCGGCCACGACGGTGTTGCTCAGCAAGTTGTGGGATGGCGCCACCTTGTTGTTGGCGGTCACGGCGTTGAAGTACTTGGTCACGTCCTGGGGCGTCAGGGTGAAGGTGAATTCTTGGGCGCCGACTTCCAGGGTGATATCGCGTTTTTCGCTCATGTTCTTTTCCGTTGTGGGGGTTGGTTAAAAAGGTGCTGCAGGCGTTGTTCCAGCCGGTCTTCCAGCTTTTCCATGGCCTTGTCGATGTGCTCGGCCCGCACGTATCGCTCAGCGACCTCGATGCGAAACTCCAGGTGCTCACGACGGGCCGCGCTGATCTGTTTGAAGAGGTACATCTGAAAGCCCACCACACCGGTCAGAACCAGTTCGGTCAGCATCAGCAGTACGCTCACGGCCATGGCTGAAAGCTCCATTTCACGCGCTCCAGTTGCCACGCCCGCCAATCCGGACGGCGGCGTACATCAGCCAGGCCAGAGGCTTGGGCATGCCCTCCTCGAGCAAGGCGTCATAAAAGATCTGGTCTGCCTCGGCCTTGGTGAAGGTCCAGGTGCCATGGGTGTAAATGAAGTCGTGCACCACCGATGGGCGCCGAGCGCACTCGTCGTCACGCGGGATCAACCACCAGACCGGCCGGGGCACGCTGGCCAGGTCGGTGCGGTAGCACTTGGGCACCGTCACCAGCTTGTTGCTGGCCGTCAGGTAGAACAGCGGCCTGATCAGCTGCCATTGCTTGGTGCCCTTCACGGCCTTGACGACCAGCTCGCTCCTAAAGGCCATCGGCGGCGCACTCCACGCGGATCGTGTTCGGGGCCGTATCACTGGCAATCTGCGTGCGCAGCAGCACACGCCCGGCCTCCGGCGCCTTGCAATACAACGCCACCAACGTGGAAGCGCTGCGCGCCACCACCGCGTGGGTGTCGCTGAAGGCGCAGCCGACCAGGGCGACGACGGTGAACACGGCAATCATCAACAGGCGTGTCATTCAGTAGCTCCAGATCGCAGGACTTGGGAATCGCCCACCGGCCGGCGCCATGCCCAGGTGCAGGAAACGAGAGTTGCCGCGCTGGCTGATGCCGAAACGGGTGAACTTCAGGTTCATGGCCAGACGCAGAATCTCCACCGCGTCTTCACCACGGCAGCGCACATCTACCGCCAGACCGGTGCAGTGCTCACCTGGTGCAGGCTTGTTCACCTCCACCGGGTGTTTCGGGCAGCGGTAAGCGCTGCTCAGCGCCATGGGCCGGCCAAACTGCTGACGCAGGGTCACCAGCTCGGCCATGAACGCCGGATCCATCTCAGCGCCGGTGCTGTTGCACTTGCCACATTTGCAGCGCAATTCAGCCGCGGCGAAGTGCGGCCAGGTGTAGGGCCAACTGATGACTTTCATCGGCGTTTTCCTTGCTCGAAAAGGGATTGGCATGGCGTGCAACGAGTGATGCCACCCAGCGCCTGGCGCTTCTCCGGGATCGGCTCGTCACAGTCCAGGCAATGGCTGCGGCTCGGCCCGCTCGCACGTGCCTTGGCGAGTTGGGCGTTAATCGCCTGTTCACGCTGGCGTTGTTCCAGCGCCTGGGCACGATCGAACGGGCAGACCATCAGCGCAGGCCCTCGATCTCGGCGGCAGCCAGATAAGGCACGCCGTTGATGCGAATGAAGTCCGGGCTGGTGACGTCAAACGGCACCTTGTGCTTGGACTTCTCGCCGCCTTGCGGGTCGATGCTGAGCAGGCTGGAGACCTTCAATTTGCAACCGAAGGCCTCAACGCGCAGTTCCTCCTCGCCGGCCTTGGCGAAGAACACTGAGTCGAATGGCTCAAGCTCGCGGAAACTGCCGGCAGCGCGTGCAGCTTCGATCAGCAAATTGAAGTTGCTGGTGTCGAACTCCATTTCCCCGCTGGCCGCCACGTCGCCATCGACGTGGCCGTCGGGTACGCCCCGGCTTTGCGCCACGGCAGTGTTGTCCGTGATATCCAGGGTGCAGCTTTCGACGTGGACCAGTAGATCGCCCAGGTTCACGTCGAAGTTCTTGCCGCCAATACGTGACATAAGGGGTTACTCCGAATCGTCGTTGGAAAGGTCGAGGGCGATGTTGGCCGTCAGGTCTTTCGGGCAGTTGAGCGGCCGGATCTTGATGTAAACCTCGACCTTGGTTTTGCTGAGCCACACCAGGACGATGTCGCCGTCCTTGGGCGCCTCGATCTCACCAGGGAACACCTGGCCGGCGAACGTGACGGACTTGGCCATCTGGCGCAGGGGCTTCATCAGCGCACTAATGGCGGCGGCCATGCTGTTGGGGGTGTTGTTCAGTCGGCGATCGGCCACGCGGCGGATCAGCAGCGGGCGCACTTGGCGAGCGGCCTTGTCAGCCAGGCGCAGGTACTCAACCACCTGGAAGTCGCTCGCCGGCGCATCGAGCATGTTGCCGTCGCCCCAGAACACGCCCGGGTAATCGGGATAGGTCTGCGATACAGAGAACCGCGCCTTATCCAGTTCGGAACGGATCGCCGATGGCAGCGGCACGCCGTCAACGTCGGCAGGAATCGCGCCCAAGCCCAGCACGGCGCCGGACGCCACACGCATGGGGCTGTCGGCAATGCTCACCGCCGCGTTGGCCAAACGACCCGCCAACACGCCCAGGTCATTGCCGTGCAATTGCGGTACGACCAGAACACGCGGAGCGGCCACGCTTGCGGTGATGGCCCGCTGCGCAATCAGGTATTGGTCCCACGTCTGCAGCACGGTGATGCCCGCGCTCGCAGCCATCACAAAAGCCCGGCGGCCGTAGACGTTGTTCAGTGCAATGGCCGCGTCGTGCATCGCCGACAGCTGAGCTGCAGTGGTCACCGGCTTGGTGATCACCACCGCCTCCACCGAAAAACCCTGCTGCTGCGCGTACTCCAGTGCGTCGGACCAATCACCGTCGGCCGCGATCGGCGCAGCCAGGCAGGCCCAGCGATCGCCGCCGTTCAGTTTGGCGGCAGTGATCTGGGTTTTCAGGTCACTGGCAGGAATGCCCAGGGCGCTGTCCAGGTCGCTGTCGGTGTTCAAGGGAATCAGCTGGCCGACGCTCTTCGCACCGACGCCGATGAATAGGAAATAGCGTTCGATCTCAGTCACGGCACCCTGGCCCAGATTGAGATTGTTTACGCTGACTTTGCCGAGTGCCATGCAGTGCCTCGCTAGCGGGGAGAATTAAGGATTTGTTGGAGCACCTGGTTCAGCAGCAAGCCGGTGTCTCGTTCGGTGCTGACGCCGATGAACTGGCGCTTGGGCAAGGTGATCTCCCAGCTTTGCGCGCCGCTGCTTTCAGCTTTTTCGTCGTCCAGGATGCGGATCAGCAGTCCGGCCTTGGCGTAGTTCACATGCTCCTGAATCCAGGCCACCGATGGCCGGGACAGGGATTTCTTGCCCTCCTGGCGAACCTTGAAGCCCAGCCGGCGCAGGCGCTTGGCCTGCTTTTCCGTGGCTGCCAGTCCAGCGGGAACGTTGTTCCAGCGCTTCATCTGGGCGGCGGTGCGGCGCTCGCTGACGCCGTTGTGCTGCTGCGCCGCGACCCAGCTGGTCAGGGCATTACGCCAACCCAGCTCGGCCTCATCGGGACTCACGCGGGTGACCAACATCAGCTTGGCCAGCCCCGCTTCCATCTTCTTTTTGCCCTTGCCAGTGCCTTTGCGCGCTTCAAACGGGGTGCCGTCGAGGTTCTGCTGATCGCGCACACGCTTGCGGCTCATGGTCCGCACGCGCTTGGTAACGTTGTTCAGCAGGCGTCGGCGCAGCTGTGGCGGCAGGCTGAGCAGCGCCAGCTGCTCGCGCACGCCCAGATAGCCCCGGGCGTCGAGCTCGAAGGTGCTACGACCGGCCAAGGCTTGATACCTCGCCGTGTTCGGCAATCCACAGATCAAACGGGACAAATGCCCAGGTATTGCCGAAGGCCTTGATTTCGCCGTCGGGATCCTCGGCCAAATACTGCGGTTCGTTGAACTCCAGGGTGATGTCCACGTCGGCCAGGTCGTTGTCGAGCATGGTGATGTCGAACTTCGGCGCCGACAGTTCGTCGCGATAACGCTCCTGGTCATTGGCTTCCAGCCAGCTACCCACCAGTGCCATAAGACGCCCCGGATGATCGGCGAAACGCTCGAGGGCGATCGTCGCGCTGTAGCGCATATCACCCATGCGCATGCCGTCAATGTCGGGTTTCCAGATCAGCTCCAGGTGTACCTGGTCGGCCCAACTGTCGAGCTGTTCCGGCAACACCAGTTCGCGCTCGATCAGGTATGTCGTGAGGGCTTTGAGTTTGATCACAGGAGTACCGCCGTGATGCGGCCACGGCCCTGCAGCGAGCGAACGGCCTGCTGGCTGAACTCCAGGAAGGTTTCGCCACGCTCGGGCAGTTCTTTGCCGGTGTTCTCCGCGCTTTCACGGCGGGTCACGGTGGCGAACTGAGTCAGCAAGCTGGCCTTGGCGCGGCAATACACGGCGCGCTTGTACGTCGCTGCTTGAAATGTGCGCTCCGGCAGCACCGTAGGGTCAGCAGATTCCACGGAGGACGCGCCCGCGTTCTGCCATTGACCTTTGAGCTTGGCCAGATCTCGATTGACCTCGATCATCGCCGTGGTCAGATCAGTGGCCAGCATGTCTACCAGGTACTCCGCCGGCAGGCGGTAGCCCTTCTGGAATTCGGCCAGGGAGAGGTTCGGCCAGAAGCCGTCGTTCTCGATCGCCTGATCCACAAAGGTGGTGGGTTTCCCGGAAAAGCTCATTGCTGGGCACTCAAATAGGGGCGGGAAAACTGTTTCAGTGGGTCAGGGCCATAAATGGTTGGCTCACATCCACAGTTTCTCGCCGGGGGGGGTAGTCGGTTATTCGGCGGCTTTCTCAGCCAGTTCTTTTGCCAGGGCCTTGCGAGCACCTTCCAGGCGGGTACCAACACCGATGCCCTCGTACAGAGCTTCCGCACGTTCAAAGTGGGTGATGGCTTTCGCAAACTCGCGCTGGTCCAGGGCCAGAATCCCCACTTGCTTGTGATAGCGAGCAGGAATGCGCTCAAAGAGCTTCCATTCGCCGTCCACCAAAGGCAGCAGGTTGGAGAGGTAAGGTTCTGGGCTGCGTTTGGCTTTGTACTCAGCCTCAGCCCAGTCGATCACCGCATCAGCGACGAAGGTAGGGATGTCACGTCTGAAGCGCTCAGGCAGCTGCTGGTCTTGCCCCATCGCGAAGGTCGCCAAGTCCAGACCTGCTTCGAATTGCTCGGTGTCGAAGAGCCAAACCAGGACTTGCATTACTACCGAGTTCGGGAAACTCAATCCGGAATCGCGGTAGCGCTGCACATAGTCCAGGTACTTGGGCAGCAACTCGTCACGCTTGAGTTGCTGGCGCAGTTCGCGACTGTTGATCGCGCCAATGCGCTCCAGGTCTTGAGCCAATGCGTCTTCCATCAGCTTCAGGTGCTTTTTGGCGTTGGCTGGGCTGGACAGCGCGGTAGCAGCGGAATACACCGCCGTTTCGGCCCCGGCACGCGCAGCAGCGGCCGGGCCTTCGGCTTGAACGCGGCGTTTGTGCGCCAGTGCCAGGCTCATCAGATCAGCTCCACGTTTTCAGCAGCCGCGAATTTCTCCAGCTGCTCGATCACGTAGCCTTCGTTGCGGCCGTTGTAATCCTCGACGCGGGAGCGCTTCGGGTTCTCGATCAGGTGACGACGCCAGCTGCTGTCCTGGAAGTAGATCGATAGATTGTCCCAGCTGGTGACGACCACGGCATTGACCGGGAAGTGCGGCACGGTGAAGGTCGGCAGACCGCCGTAGGTCGCAATGACCTGGGCGCTTTCGATGCGCTCCTTTTCGGTCGGTTTGCCGGCTTGGTTGGAATACAGCTTGGCCTTGTCGCTGGCCAACAGATCGCTGCCAACGATGGCAATCAGGTCACCGCCATCGCGGAACACCGAGCTGATCATCTGTTTGACGTCATGCACCAGGGCGTCGAGGTTTTCGTAATCGCCACTAGCGCCCAGGGTGATCTTGCCGTCGACCGCGCCTTCCAGCAGAACCTGTTCAGGAATCTGCTCGCGGGCCAGTTGCAGCCAGCCTTTGTTGACGTCCTGCAGCATCGGGCTGGTGGTCAGGTTCGTCTGGGCTGCAGCTGTGACGCCATGCCAACCGATCATGATGCGATCGAGGGCAATCTGCTTCTGTACCGCTGCCGAGTAGCGATCGGCGAAGTCGGGGAACTTGGCCCAGCTGTCGATCTTGGCGAACGGCAGGCCCACGTCCGACTCGGTGTGGAACAGCTCGTAAGGCAGACCGTTCAGGTCGGAAACGTCCTTGGCTTCACGGTCGGTGGTTTTGGTGTTGGTGCGGCTGGTCACGGGACCGCTCACACCGATCATGACCTTTTCACCCTTGATCTCGGTCACCGGAATGACGTTGATGCGCTCCAGGAAGTCGGCGCGTTCGGTGATCTTGTCGTTCAGCTCCTGGGCAATGGTCGGCTCGACGTTGAACTGGCGAGTCACGTCGACGCTGTAGGTCTCGGCGATGGCCTCACGCAGGGCTGCGTATTGCTTCAGGGCGCGGTTGGATAGAGATTGTTGGCTCATATCACAGCACCCGCTTTTTGGTGTCGGCAGGACCGGTGACGCGCGGTACCTGACGAGTGCTGACGGTGTTGAACGCCTTGCTCAACAGCTTCTCGATGTTGGCCAGGCGCTTGTCGGTGTCGCCGTTTTTTGCGAACTCGCGATCGGCTTCGACCTGATCGACGATGTCCTTTACAGCGACTTCAACGTCATCGACCTGGTCAACCACAGGGTCCGTAACTTCATCAGTGACGGGTTCGATCACGGCCTGAATGCCGGCAGCAACAAGCAACAGCTGCTCCAGCAGTGCCTTCAGCGCTTTGGCTGTAGCTTCATCCATTGGGGGTTTGCTCTCGGTGGGGGTTTGCGGGGATGCGGGGGTTTCTTCGAGGCCGAAGCGCTTGAACAGACCCGCAAACATGGCAGCGATCTTGCTGATTTCGCCTTGGGTCTCGGGTTCGCGGAATGGGCCAAGTTCCATAGAGGCGGCGTAGTACGCGGCCTTACTGGTCCTCTTCGAAAAGTAGAGTTCCTGAGTGCCGAGGCTGGCCGGTTCGTCGGTCACAGCCAGGCCTGTCAGGTAGGCTTTCCCGGTGTTCGCGAAGTTGGGTGTGATCTCGATGCTGGTAAACAGCTTTTCGCCCTGGTCGTTGAGCCAAAGCAGTTTGTCGTTGGGCTTCAACTGCGCTTCTAAGGCGACTTGACCTGGGGCCAGATCCTCGGCCTCTTCGACCAGGCGCACGGCGAATACGGTGCCGTGGGACCCGTACCAGCGTTCGTGTTCGCACCAGATCACCGCCGTGTAAGTGGCAGCTTTGTAGGTATCAGCGATATCACGCAGTTCCTGGGGAAGGATCTCGCGGCCATCTACGGTCGGGCCGCTGGTGGCGACTCGTTTCCAGAACGAAACAAGGGAACGGGGCATGGGCGATAACTGCGCTCAATCGTTGATTTGAGTCGCCACGATATGCACCGTCGGACCACCAAACAAACGGTTCACTTTTGCTTTGGTCCTATTTCGCGCTTTTAGGTCTAATGCGGATTTTACCCCCACGTTTCTAGCGTTTTCGCCGCATAGACTGCGGACATGCCATACGCCCCCGAACTTAAAGAAGCCGCCAAACGCCTCTATTTACGCCGCTGCAAGCCGCGTGAAATTCAGGCGCAGTTATCCCTGCCCAACATCCGAATCGTTTACTACTGGATCCGCCAGGGTGAGTGGGACGACATGTTGTCGGATGAAGAACCGCTGACCGCCGTCGGCCGACGAATCACCCTGCTACTGGATAAAGCCACGTCATTGACCAAGGGCGAGTTGGACGAGCTCGACCGGTTGACCACCATTCGCGATCGGCTCTTGAAGCAGTCCGCGAAACCGGCGCCGGCGCCGATCGGCGATCCGCCGCCGGACGATGGACAGCGCCGTGAGCCACAGCGTAACGAGCGTCGTGATCGTGGCGATCGCGGCGATCGCGGCGACAAGGGCGGGAAGAAGCGCGAGAAGAAAGCCAAAAACGAGGTCGGCGAGCTGACGGAAGTCGACTTTCTCGACAAGTTCATCAGCAAAATGTACGGCTATCAGAAGGAGCTGTTTGCCGCCAAACAGAATCCGCTGACGAGCCGGATCCGGAACATTCTCAAAAGCCGCCAGGTGGGCCTGACGTACTACTTCGCCGGCGAAGCCTTCATGGACGCGGTGCTGACCGGTGACAACCAGATCTTCCTGTCAGCCAGCCGCGCCCAGTCCGAGATTTTCCGCAGCTACATCGTGTCGTTTGCGCAGGAATGGTTCGGCCTGGAGCTGACCGGCAACCCGATAGTGCTCAGCAAAGACGGCAAACCGTGGGCCGAGCTACGTTTTCTCAGCACCAACAGCAGCACCGCCCAAGGTCACCACGGGCACGTCTACGTCGACGAGTACTTCTGGATTCGCGACTTCGAGAAACTGAACACCGTTGCCAGTGCCATGGCCACCCACAAGAAGTGGCGTAAGACCTACTTCTCCACGCCCAGCGCGGTGTCGCACCAGGCTTACCCGTTCTGGACCGGTGAAAAGTTCCGCAACAGCAAGCGCAAAAACGCCAAGGACCCATGGCCCAGCGAAGCCCAAGCCGCGGCTGGCACGTTGTGTCCGGACGGGCAATGGCGCAAGGTCATCACCATCCTCGACGCCATCGCCGGCGGTTGCGATCTGTTCGACCTCGAGCAGCTGCAGCTGGAGTACGACGAGGACAAGTTTCAGCAGCTGTTCATGTGCAAGTTCATCGACAGCACGCAGAGCGCCTTTTCCCTGGACGACCTGGAGCGCTGCTATTCCGACCTGTCCTTGTGGACCGATTACGACCCCGACGATCCCCGTCCATTCGGCAACAGCCCAGTGTGGATTGGCTATGACCCGAGTCGGACCCGCGACGATGCCAGCTGCGTGGTCATCGCACCGCCGCTGGAGGACGGCGGCAAGTTCCGGATCCTGGAGAAACACAGCTGGCGTGGGCAGTCGTTCAAGTTCCAGGCCGACCAGGTCAAGAAGCTCACCGAACGCTTCAACGTGCAGCACATCGGCATCGATACCACCGGCATCGGTTACGGCGTGTTCGACCTGGTGCGCGACTTCTACCCGCGTGCGACCTCAATCCACTACAGCCTCGAAACCAAAAACACCCTGGTGCTCAAGGCGCAGGACACGATTCAGGGCAGCCGGATCGAGTGGGATGCGGGCTGGAATGACATCGCTCAGGCGTTCCTGACGATCAGACGCGGAACCACCGGCGGTGGCCAGGTCACGTACAGCGCATCACGCACCGACGCCTCCGGCCATGCCGACATTGCCTGGGCGATCATGCATGCCCTGGCCCATGAACCCCTCAACACCAACAAACAGCGGCGCAGCCGCTACACACTCAGCGGACCAAGCACCCATGGGCAAACCAGTAAAAAACCAGCCGCAAAAACCAGCACCAGGTCCGATGCGGGCGTTTTCATTCGGTGCGCCGGAACAGGTTCTGACCGAGAACATCGGGCATTACCTGGGCGTGTTCGCCACCCACGACGGCAAGACCTACACACCACCGGTATCGCGCCAAGGCCTGGCCAAGTTGCTGCGCGCCAACGCTCACCACGGCGCCATTCCCGGGTTCAAGCGCAACCTGCTGCTGCGTGAATTCATTGCCTCTGAAGGCTGTTCGGTTCAAACCATGAGCCGTGCCGGGTTGGACTTCATGGTGTTCGGTGAAGCGTACTTTTTGCGCAATCGAAACGCCTTTGGCCAGGTGCTGCACCTGGACCACCTGCCAACGATCAACATGCGGGTCAGGGTTGGGGGCGGGTTTGTGATGCTGTTGCCGGACGGCAAACAAGTGGAGTTCGAAGAGCACGAAGTCGAGCACGTCATGAACTACGACGTGGAACAGAACATCTACGGCGTACCCGATTACCTGGGCGGTATGCAGGCGCTGTTGTTGAACGAAGCCGCCACCCTCTTCCGACGCCGCTACTACAGCAACGGCGCGCACGCGGGCTACATCTTCTACACGAACGACCCCAACCTGACGGAGGAAGACGAAGACTCCCTGCGCGATCAGATCAGCGCCAGCAAGGGTGTGGGTAACTTCCGGTCGATGTTCGTGAACATCCCGGGCGGCGCTGAGAAAGCGATTCAGATCATCCCGGTCGGCGACTTCCAGGCGAAGGACGAGCTGGAGAAGGTGAAGAACATCACGCGCAACGACGTGATCGCCGCCTGGCGCATGAACCCGGCATTGGCCGGGATCATCCCGGAAAACAGCGCTGGGTTTGGCGACATCGAAAAGATCGATCGCGTTTACACCAGCAACGAGATCCGGCCGATCTGTCAGCTATTCAATCAGCTGAATGACACGCTTCGAGAAGATAGGCGATTCACCTGGAGAAAACCGGAAGATGCAGTTGATTCCACTACATCCAGCGCATAGCTGAGAGATTGCCACTACATATTGTGGCAATATAGTGGCGATTGGATGCCCTGGGGAGGGACACAATGCGAGTTGAATGCAAGTGCGGACACAAAGGCCGGATCTCTTCGAGAGAGAAATTTTCCGTAGATTTCGTGAAGCTCTACTGCCAGTGCCTGGATGCAAAGTGCGGGCACACATGGGTCGCAGAGCTGACGTTTTCACACACGCTGAGCCCTTCAGCTCAGTCATTCGAAAGGATGTTGATTGATCGTTTGAGGGATATGCCCAGGGCGAAACAGCGAGAGCTGTTCGAGCAGCTTGGTTCACAGGCAGTGGCGTGAGGCGCAAACCGCCGACTCATTAAGTCGGCGATCGGTTGTATGAAACGGCTATCAGCTACCAACCGGCTCTTCCGGATGGGTCGCCAGGACCTCGGACATACGACGGAGATGAACCTGTTCCTTCTCATTCAGCATGCGGTACAGCCGAATGAGGCGACGTTCAATTTTGGTCAGGTTTGTCCATTCGAACTCGGTGGTTCCGATATTGCCAAGGTCGTTCTTCTTGCGATCCAACATGCGTACTACTCCATAAAGTGCATTGCTGAACCGACGTTGACGGGGCTGGAACTGGCTTAAGTACAAGGGGGCGACGAATGTCGTACACGCGTTGTAACAAGTCACTTCGATTGACGGGCAGCATCGTCGGCCATGGCTTTAAGGAATCGACGAATCGCCTCTTGGTCCCCTGGAGCGATGCTTCTGTATTGCTTTACCAGCTGGTCTTCAATGTCGCTGAGAGCATCCACAGCCAACGTAGAGCGCAAACCATTGAGGATGTAGGGAACGTCAAAACCGAACTGGCTCGCGACTTTACTCAGGTAAGACGCAGTCGCGTCACTGGTTCCTGCTTCGTAATTGGCCTGCGTCCGTTTGGCTATTCCAAGCGCTTCTGCGATCTCGTTCTGCGTCAAAGCGCAACGCTTACGTTCTTCTTGCAGTCGGGAGCCTATCTCTTCGGAAAGGTGCAAAATTATTCATCTCTGATATTTACAAATGCATCGAAGTGCATCATTCTGCATCTCACACCACATGAAAATGCACGGAACTGCACTATGCCCAACTCAAGCATCACCGAGCAAGCCCGACAACAAGCGCGTGAGGCCTTGGATAAGCGCGGTCAATCCGCAAAGGACTTTGCTGAACAGCACAATCTGAATCCCAGCACCGTATACGCGGTGCTGAGTGGCCAGAGCCGTTGTCGCCGTGGGGAGGCACATCGCGCCGCTGTTTTGCTAGGTATCAAAGACGGCGTGATCGAACAGTAATGGCACTGAGCCACAGGGAAAAGCAGAACATGAAAAGTTCAGTTCTAAAGACTCGTCGGGAAGTAGTCAGCGCCATTATCTGCAGTTACCCAGGTGGCCGAGAATGCGCCGCTGCGCGCATCGGTTTGGCACTGAAAAAATTCGACAACCATGCGTACGAAAATAACAACAGTCGCCCGCTCTCAGACGCCCAGCTCTACCAACTGGAGCAGGAGGCTGGCACCCAGCATTTTCCCAACTACGTTGCAGCAATGTATGGGGGTTTGTTCGTTCCGGTTGCAGATCCGGAGAACCTGGACAACGTCGAGATGTACACCCTTTCGGTGAACGTTGCGGCCAAGCGGGGATGTGTTGACCAAGAGATCGCGAAGGCTTTAGCGGATGGCTGCATTTCCGAAATCGAAGCAGAACACATACTCAATGCTCACAACCTACACATGGCTGCACGTCACGCAGAAGTGCTTGCAGCTATCGACCTGTACCGCAACAAATCAGGGGCTGCTCAATGAACGATCTGCCTGCAGTACAGGAATACCAGGACGTGCTCAAAGCTGCTGCGCTGTTGTTCCTAGAGCGTCACCAATGCGAACACCTGGGCGACGACCAACAATTGTTCGACCGCACAGTGCAGTACCTCATCACGGATTTCGACATCCTGACGACCACAGCAGAGAAGGCCGTGCATCTAGCCTGCAGCGATATGTCAGCGATACGCGATCGGCAGCGACTCGACGTCGGCAGCAGTTCGTCGACACACACCGTCATCATTGACCCCGCCACAGGCAAAGCCTGGGCCGTTCCGGTCAGTCTGATCTATGAACGCATTCTCAACGCGCCGGATAACGGTCGTTTCCGCGTAGCCGCACCGTAACACCCACCCACTAAATCGCCTGTCCCACTGCCGTGGGTTTGGGTGAGCTGCGTCCGAAATTGAGGTTTGACGATGGAAAACGCCATGAACATCAACGCAAAACTGACACCAGGTCAGGCCCAGGCGCTCTTGGCCAACCTGCGCGAGCAATACCGTCTCAGCCTCAATGACCTTTGGTACGCAGACGAATATCGGTTGATTCCTGATGGCCTACGTCACGGATCGATTCTCGCCAATAGCCCGGTGATGGCCGCTCAAAAACACCTGATCGGTGCCCTCACTCAAAGCCTTGGCCTCAGCCTCAAAGCAGTGAAATAACCATGAGAGAAGATCTGCGTCATGACGTTCTGCAGCGCATCGAATCGGACTTTGGCCTGAAGCACCGCATCCCCACGAATTACATGCGTGGTGGCGTCTGCCCAAAGTGCAACAAGAAAGAGCTGTACACACGTTTCGATAGCCCGTGGCAGCTGATTTGTGGTCGTCAGGAAAAGTGCGGCCACACACTGCACGTTAAGGAGCTCTACGACGATCTGTTTGAAGATTGGAGCAAGCGCGCTCCGTCCACCGAAAGCGCTCCAACAGCAACCGCCCGGGCCTACCTAGAGTTCGCCCGCGGCTTCGATATTTCGCTGATCGGTGGTTGGTTCACTCAGGAAACGTTTTACTCCAGCAATGATCAGGCAGGCAGCGCAACGGTGCGTTTCGCCCTGGAGAAAGGTGGATATTGGGAACGCCTGATCGATCGTCCTGCCCGCTTCGGCAAAATGAAAGCACGCTTCAAACCAGGTGAAACCTACCGTGGGGTGTGGTGGTGCCCGCCGTGCGTGGACCTGCTCGAGGTCAAAGAAATCTGGATTGTTGAAGGCATCTTTGACGCGATTGCACTTGTACATAACGGCCTTTCCGCCGTGTCGGCAATGTCTTCGAACGCCTTCCCTGAAGAATCACTGAAAGCATTGCTGCGCGATCGAACTGACAAGTTGCCGAAGCTCGTCTGGGCTCTTGATAACGAACCTGGTGCGCATACCTACACCCGTCGCTGGGTCCGTCAGGCGCGGGAGATGGGCTTCATCTGTGAGGCAGCACAGATCCCTCAGCGCGACGGCCGCAAGGTCGATTGGAACGACTTGCATCAGCGCTGGGCCTTTATTGACGGTGATGAGAAGCGGGCCGCTCAGGTCGCTACAGACGTTAAGCAGATCCGCCACCAAGGTGCGCTGCTAATAGCCGAAAGCGCCGCCGAGAAGGCGTTGCTGATGTACGACTGGAACAAGCGCGGCGAATTCCACCTGGGCTTCGGCAACCGTCTCTATTGGTTCAAGTTGGACATGGAGAAGTACAACCGGGCCGTCCAGGATCTTGAGGACAGTGAAAATCACGATGAGCAGCTGCTGAACCAAGCGCAGATGCGTGAAAAGGCGCTGCAGCAATCCGGCAGCGTGGTGGAGATCGCCAACTGCTACCCGCAAGCCTTGTACTTCCAGCGGAACGAAGTCACCGACGAGTCCTGGTACTACCTGCGCGTGGACTTCCCCCATGACGCCGGCAGCGTCAAGAACACCTTCACCAGCGGCCAGCTTGCCGCCGCCAGCGAATTCAAAAAGCGATTGCTGGGGATGGCCGCTGGCGCCATGTACACCGGCAGCGGCCAACAACTGGACAAGCTCATGAAAGACCAGCTCTATGGCATCAAAACCGTCTCTACCATCGACTACGTCGGCTACAGCAAGGAATACGAGTGCTATATCTACGGCGACGTGGCCATCAAGGATGGCAACGTTTATCCGGTGAATAGCGAAGACTATTTCGAGTTCGGGAAAATGCGCCTCAAGACCCTGCAGAAGGGCGTGCCGGTGCAGCTGCAGCGCGATTCGAAAGGCTACGACGAGGAGTGGTTGCGCCTGCTCTGGATCTGCTTTGGCACCCAAGGATTGGCGGCGCGGCTGTTCTTCTTCGGTTCGTTGTTCTGCGAGCAGATCCGCGCACGCTACCAGTCGTTTCCATTCCTGGAAGCCACCGGCGAAGCCGGTGCCGGCAAGACCACCTTGCTCAACCTGCTGTGGAAACTACTCGGCCGTGAAGGCTACGAAGGGTTCGACCCGATGAAGTCCACCAAGGCCGGACGGTCGCGCTTGATGGGGCAAGTGTCCGGTATGCCGGTCGTGTTCCTCGAGGCCGACCGCCATAGCGAAGACAAGGCGCACGCCAAAACCTTCGAATGGGACGAGCTGAAAGACTTTTTCGGCGGCGGCACGCTGGCGACCAAGGGCGTTAAGACTGCCGGCAACGAAACCTACGAACCTCCGTTTCGCGGAACGATCGCAATCAGTCAGAACGCAGCAGTGGTGGCCCACGAAGCGATCATGACGCGCATTGTGAAGCTGCACTTCATACGCCCAACTGTCACCCCGGAAAGCCGCGCTGCAGCGGACAAGCTCAATGCCCTGGACGGGAAGACGCTAAGCCACTTCCTCCTGCAGGCAGTGCGCAAAGAGGCAGAGGTGATGGACCTGTTCAGCAAGCGTTTTCCTGAACACGAAGCCAAGTTGCGCCGGCTGCACACACATTGTTTTGCCTGTGACACCCAGTTCAGCGGTGAAGGCTCGTGCCGCAAGTGCGGAAATGGTTTGCGGGGCTATATCGGCGTTGAGCGGATCATCAAGAACCACGCTCAGCTATTCGCTCTGCTGGACGCCATCCGACTGGTCATCACTCTGACCGAAGTACAAGTCAGCTCCACGCGCCGTCAGATCGTCGAGATGGCGCTCGAGCGGCAGAGCACGACCAACGCTGACCATAGTGCTGTGGCCGAGTTTTGGCAGGTTTATGACTACTTGGAATCTATCTACGACGAGCCCCTGGTGAACCACAGCAAGAACCCGGACGTTATCGCCATCAATCTTAACGAGTTTGCCGAGCGTGCTGCAGAACACCGTCAGAAGCTCTCCGACGTCACTACGTTGAAAGACCTGCTCAAGGAATCCCGCAGCCACAAATTCCTGGACTACAAGGCCGTCGACAGCGCAGTGCGGTCCGCGCAAGCAGCCAAGAATCCGATGATCAACCGATGCCCCACCGTCAAATGCTGGATTTTCAAATCGTGATCAAGTAGCGCACGAATGACCATTCAGATTACGACCCGCAATGGCCTGACGTAGAGCCCCTCAGACATAAAGAGAAGCAACAGTGGCTATAAAATGGAGAAATTAAATGAGTAAGCTGGACCGGTTCATGCGGGAAAAGGACGTGATAGCGGTGACGTCACTTTCACATTCCACCATTTGGCGTGCGATGAAGGAGGGTCGATTCCCCAGGCCCGTTTTGATCTCGCCTGGCCGTGTGGGATGGCGGGAATCTGCGATCATCGCTTGGCAGAAGAACCCGATTCAATGGAAAGCCACTGAGGCCGCGTAAGCGGCCCTTTGGTCATTTATTTATTATATTTTTACCTTTCGGTGGAAAACTTAGTCTTGCAGACTTACTACTTTTCAATGCAAGTCACTTCATAGACACTAATACCACACTTGCCTCCGCTATCGGAAGATAGTGTTTTTAATCTGAAGTCCAAAACTTTTTGTCCGCTAGTTGAATGGATCGTGCAAACTTGCTTTGCCAGATCGCCGGCGCCTGGCCCACCATCTTGAGGGCAACCATAAGTAGGTTTAACAGTGCATTTCCCAGGATCATCCGAAATACACCATTTATCGGTATAGTCTGCGCTTGCCAAACCAGACCAGCACGAAAAAACCATCAAACCGAGCAATCCTAGAGTTCTCATTACTCACCTCCTAAAATGCATCCTCAAAAAAACATTATTAAAACTCTCCATTCACTGCCTGTCCCTCACTTATCCCCACCGTAGAGCCCACACAATAGAAGCTGGACGGTAAGTTCTTGCAATCGCTTGCATGTCGAACGCATATTCTGGAACCCTCAGGACCATCCCACACCTGACCGGCACTCACGGGCCCAGTGCTTATTACCGGATAAGAATTAGCATCTCCATTACCATAAAATGGTGACTTTCTTATTTCAACCAAACATTGATTATTTTTTGATGTTAACACTGGATAATCTGCTTGCGAGAGCTGCGAGATAACCAAGCCAAAGAACAAAGCCAAGCGGACAATAATTTTCACTTGAGATATCCTAGATCTACATATTGAAGGAAACACCGATAGAAATGGTATAGCACGAAAAAAAAGACTAAAAACTCAGACATCGATTTTATTCGTACCTTCTGTCGGAAAAGAAAACTGTAAACTAATTGGACACTATTTAAATCAATCACTCAACGAAATAACACTCGCTCCCAATTATAACGATCTGCTACTTAACCCACTTAAAACGAATCTATAAAGTACCAACATCTACAATGTTTTTCTGTAGCCATAGCGACCACCGTTGCATACCACGCTGTTTTTCTTTGAAATAATCATAACGATCGTAGTGCTTTGATGACACATCGTTGAAAGCATGCCCTTGAATACGGTCCCGCAGTTCCTTATCCAGGCCCGCAACCCCCATCAGCGTTTTACAGGTACGTCGAATATCTCGAAGGGTGAACGGCCCGTCGAACAGCTTCATATGTCGGCTATAAAGTTTTGTCACCGACCTAGACAACGACTGGGTGTGTAGGGGTTTGTCTTCCATCTTTCCCATAAACCGATAAATGCTTGTTTCGCTGACCTCATCCAACGTTTTCAGACTCTGCCGCATCAGTCGGTTGTACGGTACCGCGTGCAAGATCCTTTCACCGTCGACACCCTTGAGGTTACGAATAACCAGGTGATCGTCGAAATACTGCTTTCGCGTGGTGGCCAACAATTGTTGGGGACGTTGGCCACCGGATGCGATAAGAAACTTGATCAGCTCAGACGTCACAAGCGATAGCTGTTCAGGAAGCAAATTCCAGAGAGATTTAAGCTCAGCAACGGATAACGCCCGATTACCTGGTTGCTCCCAATCGGCCTGCACAGGAATACTGGCTACCGGGTTGCTCAGTAATCCGAACTGGATTTTGTTCTGCAGATAATTGCGCGGGTTGTGCTCTTGCTCCAATCCCAGCTGAAACGCAGCGTGCAATTGCGATCTGACGCGATTGCAATAGGTGGTAATGCCGTTGTCGATCATCCTCGCAATGATAGTGCGGACCTCGACAGGCCCAATCATCGCGACCGGGCGTTGCACCATCTGCGGAAAAGGCCTGCTCACGTACCGTTCAAATGAACTCTTAACATCCTCGACCGACGCGGCATTCTCTGCACGCAGCTTGGCGATGTAGTTGTCCAACAGCTGCTGGAAGGTACCCGCCGAGATAACCAGCTCTTTTTCTTCACGGCACTGGTCTCTGGCCGCTGCCAAGCCCAATGCGGGCCATGTTCCCAGTTTCGAAAGTTTCTTCTTTCCACCAACAAAGCGTTGAAAATAGAATTCCTTTGTTCCGTTCGGGCGGATCTTGAGCAGCAATACGCCCTCTCCCCTTGCACTGCGTCCGTCCGACATGACGTAGGGCTTTTCCCGGGGCTGCAGCGCCCGTATCTGCTTATCCGTGAGCATCGGTGTCTCTTCCTTGTATTTGGTGACAGTTCGTGGTGACAGTTCGCAAGAACCAGTGTGGTCCGAGGTGAACAAGCACTGACTGCAGCACCACGCTGAAAGGCACGATTCTACTGGCTCGAAGGGGGTTAATGATATTCCCCGGACAATGATGGCATTACGCCAATTGTAGATTCCCAAGCTGATAACGAAGGTTCGATTCCCTTCACCCGCTCCAATCGAATTTTGTCTCACGTCAAGGTGCTTTTGACGGGGGATGCAGGAATACAAAAAACCGGTCCACGTGGCCGGTTTAATGAGATGGTCACCCCCACACCCTGCGAGGGCTACGCTTTCGCAGGGTGTTTTGTTTTCGGAGGCCATCATCATGAGTGAGTCAGCGCTGATCGGTATCGATCTCGGTAAACACAGTTTTCACCTGCACGGCCAAGACACTGCGGGCCGAGAGGTGTTTCACAAGAAGCTCACGCGAGCACAGATGATGCATTTTTTCGGCAACCTGCCGAGCTGCGTCGTAGTGAT
>NZ_FYDM01000033.1:0-3367 GCF_900187415.1 Pseudomonas sp. Irchel s3b6
GCAGATAGGGGTTTCGGAATTTAATCTTGACGATGACCTACTCTCACATGGGGAAACCCCACACTACCATCGGCGATGCATCGTTTCACTGCTGAGTTCGGGATGGGATCAGGTGGTTCCAATGCTCTATGGTCGTCAAGAAATTCGGGTACTGAGTCGTGGCCAGTTGGCCTCGCTTCAGCAAATTGGGTATGTAATAGTCAGTGCGTTTTGTGAGTCGCAAACTTTCGGTTCGTTTCGTCTTCACACACCGCAATCTGATGCTCTTTCGAGTAGTCAAATTGCTTGGGTGTTATATGGTCAAGCCTCACGGGCAATTAGTATTGGTTAGCTCAACGCCTCACAGCGCTTACACACCCAACCTATCAACGTCGTAGTCTTCGACGGCCCTTCAGGGAACTCAAGGTTCCAGTGAGATCTCATCTTGAGGCTAGTTTCCCGCTTAGATGCTTTCAGCGGTTATCTATTCCGAACATAGCTACCCGGCAATGCCACTGGCGTGACAACCGGAACACCAGAGGTTCGTCCACTCCGGTCCTCTCGTACTAGGAGCAGCCCCTCTCAAATCTCAAACGTCCACGGCAGATAGGGACCGAACTGTCTCACGACGTTCTAAACCCAGCTCGCGTACCACTTTAAATGGCGAACAGCCATACCCTTGGGACCGGCTTCAGCCCCAGGATGTGATGAGCCGACATCGAGGTGCCAAACACCGCCGTCGATATGAACTCTTGGGCGGTATCAGCCTGTTATCCCCGGAGTACCTTTTATCCGTTGAGCGATGGCCCTTCCATACAGAACCACCGGATCACTAAGACCTACTTTCGTACCTGCTCGACGTGTCTGTCTCGCAGTCAAGCGCGCTTTTGCCTTTATACTCTACGACCGATTTCCGACCGGTCTGAGCGCACCTTCGTACTCCTCCGTTACTCTTTAGGAGGAGACCGCCCCAGTCAAACTACCCACCATACACTGTCCTCGATCCGGATAACGGACCTGAGTTAGAACCTCAAAGTTGCCAGGGTGGTATTTCAAGGATGGCTCCACGCGAACTGGCGTCCACGCTTCAAAGCCTCCCACCTATCCTACACAAGCAAATTCAAAGTCCAGTGCAAAGCTATAGTAAAGGTTCACGGGGTCTTTCCGTCTAGCCGCGGATACACTGCATCTTCACAGCGATTTCAATTTCACTGAGTCTCGGGTGGAGACAGCGCCGCCATCGTTACGCCATTCGTGCAGGTCGGAACTTACCCGACAAGGAATTTCGCTACCTTAGGACCGTTATAGTTACGGCCGCCGTTTACCGGGGCTTCGATCAAGAGCTTCGCGTTAGCTAACCCCATCAATTAACCTTCCGGCACCGGGCAGGCGTCACACCCTATACGTCCACTTTCGTGTTTGCAGAGTGCTGTGTTTTTAATAAACAGTCGCAGCGGCCTGGTATCTTCGACCGGCGTGGGCTTACGGAGCAAGTCCTTCACCCTCACCGGCGCACCTTCTCCCGAAGTTACGGTGCCATTTTGCCTAGTTCCTTCACCCGAGTTCTCTCAAGCGCCTTGGTATTCTCTACCCAACCACCTGTGTCGGTTTGGGGTACGGTTCCTGGTTACCTGAAGCTTAGAAGCTTTTCTTGGAAGCATGGCATCAACCACTTCGTGTTCTAAAAGAACACTCGTCATCAGCTCTCGGCCTTAAGATCCCGGATTTACCTAAGATCTCAGCCTACCACCTTAAACTTGGACAACCAACGCCAAGCTGGCCTAGCCTTCTCCGTCCCTCCATCGCAATAACCAGAAGTACAGGAATATTAACCTGTTTTCCATCGACTACGCTTTTCAGCCTCGCCTTAGGGACCGACTAACCCTGCGTCGATTAACGTTGCGCAGGAAACCTTGGTCTTTCGGCGTGGGTGTTTTTCACACCCATTGTCGTTACTCATGTCAGCATTCGCACTTCTGATACCTCCAGCAAGCTTCTCAACTCACCTTCACAGGCTTACAGAACGCTCCTCTACCGCATCATCCGAAGATGATACCCGTAGCTTCGGTGTATGGTTTGAGCCCCGTTACATCTTCCGCGCAGGCCGACTCGACTAGTGAGCTATTACGCTTTCTTTAAAGGGTGGCTGCTTCTAAGCCAACCTCCTAGCTGTCTAAGCCTTCCCACATCGTTTCCCACTTAACCATAACTTTGGGACCTTAGCTGACGGTCTGGGTTGTTTCCCTTTTCACGACGGACGTTAGCACCCGCCGTGTGTCTCCCATGCTCGGCACTTGTAGGTATTCGGAGTTTGCATCGGTTTGGTAAGTCGGGATGACCCCCTAGCCGAAACAGTGCTCTACCCCCTACAGTGATACATGAGGCGCTACCTAAATAGCTTTCGAGGAGAACCAGCTATCTCCGAGCTTGATTAGCCTTTCACTCCGATCCACAGGTCATCCGCTAACTTTTCAACGGTAGTCGGTTCGGTCCTCCAGTTAGTGTTACCCAACCTTCAACCTGCCCATGGATAGATCGCCCGGTTTCGGGTCTATTCCCAGCGACTAGACGCCCTATTAAGACTCGCTTTCGCTACGCCTCCCCTATTCGGTTAAGCTCGCCACTGAAAATAAGTCGCTGACCCATTATACAAAAGGTACGCAGTCACCCAACAAAGTGGGCTCCCACTGCTTGTACGCATACGGTTTCAGGATCTATTTCACTCCCCTCTCCGGGGTTCTTTTCGCCTTTCCCTCACGGTACTAGTTCACTATCGGTCAGTCAGTAGTATTTAGCCTTGGAGGATGGTCCCCCCATATTCAGACAAAGTTTCTCGTGCTCCGTCCTACTCGATTTCATGACTAAGAGATTTTCGCGTACAGGGCTATCACCCACTATGGCCGCACTTTCCAGAGCGTTCCGCTAATCTCAAAGCCACTTAAGGGCTAGTCCCCGTTCGCTCGCCACTACTAAGGGAATCTCGGTTGATTTCTTTTCCTCAGGGTACTTAGATGTTTCAGTTCCCCTGGTTCGCCTCTTGCACCTATGTATTCAGTACAAGATAACCATCTTATGATGGCTGGGTTCCCCCATTCAGACATCTCCGGATCAAAGTCTGTTTGCCGACTCCCCGAAGCTTTTCGCAGGCTACCACGTCTTTCATCGCCTCTGACTGCCAAGGCATCCACCGTATGCGCTTCTTCACTTGACCATATAACCCCAAGCAATCTGGTTATACTATGAAGACGACATTCGCCGAAAATTCGCATGCTCTCTTAATTAAGAGCAACTCACAAATTTTACCTTAGCCTGATCCGTTACCAGTGAAAGTAACGTTCAGTCTATCTTTCTATCACATACCCAAATTTTTAAAGAACGATCTAATCTT
>NZ_FYDM01000021.1:0-75328 GCF_900187415.1 Pseudomonas sp. Irchel s3b6
TCATCTCAACCGAGAGGCGCATTCTACAGCAGCCTCTGTTGCTGTCAAGTGGTTATTTTCAGAAGCTTTCAAAGAATCCTTTGCAACTTCAACCACTTGCGCTTTCGATCTCTCGTCAGCGGGAGGCGGATTCTACAGCGTTACACACTGCTGTCAACACCTCTTTTTCAACTTCCTTTCGACTTCGATGACCTGAAGCAACTTGCTGCCGAAAACTGCGTAACTCTTTGTTTACCAAGGAGTTTTCCGTTTCGACTGCGCCGGAAGTGGGGCGAATTATAGACAGATAAAATCCGCCGTCAACCCCTTATTTCAGCTTTATTCGGATTTGAGCGTAATGCGAGCAAATGCCTTCTTGCCAGCCTGGCAAACGTGGGTCGCGCCCAGTACGTATATAAAGGAGCGATCAACCACCTCGCCATCGATACGCACACCACCCGAACCCAGCAGATCACGAGCCACCGCCGAGTTCTTCACCAACCCTGCTTTATTAAGGACAGCCGCAATAGGCATATCCTCGGCAGCGAACAGCTCGATCTCAGGCAAATCATCCGGCAACTCGCCTTCCTTCATGCGATTACCCGCCGCACGATGAGCGTTCGCCGCAGCCTCTTCACCATGGAAGCGCGCAACGATCTCTTCAGCCAGCTTGATCTTGATGTCCCGCGGATTCGCGCCCGCCTCGACATCCGCGCGCAAGGCATCGATGTCATCCATCGAACGGAAGCTGAGCAATTCGAAATAGCGCCACATCAGCACATCCGGAATCGACACCAGCTTGCCGTACATGACGCCCGGCGCCTCCTGGATACCGACGTAGTTGCCCAGGGACTTGGACATCTTCTTCACGCCATCCAGACCTTCAAGCAGAGGCATGGTCAAAATGCACTGAGCTTCCTGACCATAGCTGCGCTGCAACTCACGCCCCATCAGCAGGTTGAACTTCTGGTCCGTGCCGCCCAACTCGACGTCCGCGCGCAACGCCACCGAGTCATAGCCCTGAACCAGCGGATACAGGAACTCATGAATAGCGATAGGCTGGTTGGTCGAGTAACGCTTGTTGAAGTCATCGCGCTCGAGCATGCGAGCCACGGTGTACTGCGAGGTCAGGCGAATGAAGTCCGCCGGCCCCATTTGATCCATCCAGGTGGAGTTGAACGCCACCTCGGTCTTGGCCGGATCAAGGATCTTGAATACCTGAGTCTTGTAGGTCTCGGCATTCTCGAGAACCTGCTCGCGAGTCAACGGCGGACGCGTAGCACTCTTGCCGCTCGGATCACCGATCATCCCGGTGAAGTCACCAATCAGGAAGATGACCTGATGCCCCAGATCCTGGAACTGACGCAGCTTATTAATAAGCACCGTATGACCCAGGTGCAGATCCGGCGCGGTCGGATCGAAGCCAGCCTTAATACGCAGCGGCTGGCCGCGCTTGAGCTTCTCGACCAGCTCGGACTCGACCAACAATTCTTCCGCACCACGTTTGATCAGCGCTAGCTGCTCTTCAACCGACTTCATAACCAACCTGCAAGGCTCAGATTCAAAGGGAACCAACCATACAAGATCGCGCACCAAATACAAGTTTTGCCCGGCGCACGGGCATCAATCCACGAACAGAGCATCCGCGGCTTGCTTAAAAGGCGATTTGGTTATATTTTATACAGTTATTTCATCTTCATCTTGTTATTCATTTTTTCCATATCATCTTTTCCAAAGTCAAATTACCTATGACCACAGAACCGTCTAAAGCGCCTCCGCTTTATCCGAAGACTCACCTGCTCGCGGCAAGTGGCATTGCCGCCCTGCTCAGCCTGGCACTCCTGGTGTTTCCATCCAGTGACGTCGAAGCCAAAAAGACAACCCTGAACCTTGAACTGGAAAGCCCTGTTGAACAACTGACACAAGATCAAGACGCTGCTGACGCCGTTCAAGCCACAAACGACCCCGTACAATCTCCCTTCGCTCAGATTGAAAACAGCATCGACGACACCCCGCAGACGGCTCAAGCCGCCCCGGCACCAGTGATTGAAGAAAAGAAAAGCCCCAGCCACAAGGAAGTCATAGTCGCCAAAGGTGACACGCTTTCCACGCTGTTTGAAAAAGTAGGCCTGCCCTCCACGCTGGCGAGCGAAATCCTGGCCAGCGACAAGCAAGCCAAGCAGTTCACCCGGCTTAAACGCGGCCAGAAGCTCGAGTTCGAACTCGACCCCGACGGCCAGCTCACCCAGCTGCACAGCAAGGTCAGCGATCTTGACAGCATCAGCCTGAGCAAGAACGCCAAGGGCTATACCTTCAGCCGCACCACGGCCAAGCCAACCGTGCGCTCCGCCTATGTGCACGGCGTGATCAACAGCTCGCTGTCGCAGTCCGCCGCTCGCGCAGGCCTGTCCCATAGCCTGACCATGGACATGGCCAGCGTGTTTGGCTACGACGTCGACTTTGCCCAGGACATTCGCCAGGGCGACGAATTCGATGTGATCTACGAACAGAAAGTCGTCAACGGCAAAGCCGTCGGCAACGGCCCGATCCTGTCCGCCCGCTTCACTAACCGCGGCAAGACCTACACCGCCGTGCGCTACACCAACAAGCAAGGCAACAGCAGCTACTACACCGCCGATGGCAACAGCATGCGCAAGGCGTTCATTCGCACGCCGGTGGACTTCGCCCGTATTAGCTCGCGTTTCTCCATGGGACGCAAGCATCCAATTCTGAACAAAATACGCGCCCACAAAGGCGTCGATTACGCCGCCCCTCGTGGCACGCCGATCAAGGCGGCCGGCGACGGTAAAGTGCTGCTGGCTGGCCGTCGCGGTGGATACGGCAATACCGTGATCATCCAGCACGGCAATTCCTACCAGACCCTGTACGGCCACATGCAAGGCTTCGCCAAAGGCGTGAAGACCGGCGGTAGCGTCAAGCAGGGCCAGGTGATCGGTTACATCGGCACCACCGGCCTCTCGACCGGTCCGCACCTGCACTATGAGTTCCAGGTCAACGGCGTTCACGTCGACCCTCTGGGCCAGAAGCTGCCGATGGCAGACCCGATCGCCAAGAACGAACGTGCGCGCTTCCTGCAACAGAGCCAGCCGCTGATGGCGCGCATGGATCAAGAAAAGGCCACGATGCTGGCTTCGAGCAAGCGCTAAGCCATGGCGCTCTATATAGGCGTGATGTCCGGTACCAGCCTTGACGGCCTGGACATTGCGCTGATCGAGCAAACAACGGCGATCAGGCTGATCGCCACGCACTACATCCCGATGCCCGACTCCCTGCGCACCGAGCTGCTCGGCTTGTGTGCCAGCGGGCCCGACGAGATTGCCCGCTCCGCGATTGCCCAGCAGCACTGGGTCGCACTGGCCGCCCAGGGCATCAATGCCCTCCTGACCGATCAACAGCTCAGCGCCGCTGATATCCGGGCCATCGGCAGCCACGGCCAGACCATTCGTCACGAGCCGGCGCGGGGCTTTACCGTTCAGATCGGTAACCCTGCCCAGCTCACCGAATTGACCGGTATCACCGTCGTCAGTGACTTCCGTAGCCGCGATGTGGCGGCTGGCGGGCAAGGCGCCCCCCTCGTTCCGGCCTTTCATGAAGCCTTGTTTGAACAACGCGGGGGCAACCGTGCGGTTCTGAACGTGGGCGGCTTCAGCAACCTGAGCCTGATCGAGACTGCCAAGCCGGTCTCGGGCTTTGACTGTGGCCCCGGGAATGTCCTGCTGGACGCCTGGATCCATCAGCAACGCAACGAAACGTTCGACCGCGATGGCCAATGGGCGGCGAGCGGCACAGTCGAGCCGACCTTGCTCAAAGCCTTGCTCAGTGACCCGTTCTTCCTGACCAAGGGCCCGAAAAGCACCGGCCGCGAAGTGTTCAACCTGCACTGGCTGACACAGCACCTGGCACGACTTCCCGTGTTCGCAGCGCAAGACGTGCAAGCCACCTTGCTGGAATTGACTGCACTGACCATCGTCGAGTCTCTACAAGCGGCACAGGCCGACACGCAGGAACTGCTGGTGTGCGGCGGCGGCGCCCATAACACGACGCTGATGGCTCGCCTCGCCAGCCTGCTGCCCAATGCCCAGGTCGACAGTACTGCCGCTTACGGCGTAGATCCGGACTGGGTCGAAGCCATGGCCTTCGCCTGGCTGGCCCACTGCTGCCTCGAAAGCATTCCGGCCAACCGTCCAAGCGTCACCGGCGCACGCGGTCTGCGGGTGCTTGGCGCCATCTATCCCGCCTGAACAGCAGACAGCAAAACGCCGCATGGCCGTGAAGCCATGCGGCGCTGAGTACCGCTGATACTGCCCGGATCGATCAGATCGAGAACGAAGAACCGCAGCCACAGGTCGTGGTCGCGTTCGGGTTCTTGATCACAAACCGCGAACCTTCCAGACCTTCCTGATAATCCACCTCGGCACCGGCCAGGTACTGATAGCTCATCGGATCGACGACCAGGCTGACACCCTCGCGCTCGACGATGGTGTCGTCATCAGCCACTTCTTCATCGAAGGTAAAGCCGTACTGAAACCCTGAACAACCGCCGCCCGTAACGAATACGCGCAGCTTCAAGCGATCATTACCCTCTTCATCGACCAGGCTCTTCACCTTGTGCGCGGCACCGTGGGTGAATTGCAAAGCCGTGGGGGTGAAGGATTCGACGCTCATGCTGACTATCTCCCGGCGTTACGCCGCCATAATGCGTGATGACGCGCATTATCCGCTTCTCCCAGAAAATCGGTCAACTATTCTAGGAGCAGCGGCAAGCTACAAATACTGAGCTGCAAGCTTGTAGCTTCAAGCTTGCAGCTTATGGCTGTTCTTACGGCAACATCCCGGCGTGAGACAGCCCCAGTCGCTCATCCAGGCCAAACAGGATGTTTAGGTTCTGCACCGCCTGACCGGACGCGCCCTTGACCAGGTTGTCAATCACCGACAGGACCACCACCAGATCGCCATCCTGTGGACGGTGAACCGCAATTCGGCAAACGTTGGCACCCCGCACGCTACGGGTTTCCGGATGGCTGCCGGCCGGCATGACATCGACGAACGGCTCGTTGGCATAACGCTTTTCAAACAGCGCCTGCAAGTCCACCGAACGGTCGACAACGGTGGCATAGAGCGTGGAGTGGATACCGCGAATCATTGGTGTCAGGTGCGGAACGAAGGTCAGCCCCACGTCTTTACCCGCCGCGCGGCGCAGGCCCTGGCGAATTTCAGGCAGGTGACGATGCCCTTTTACCGCGTAGGCCTTCATGCTTTCCGAAGTCTCGGAGTACAGCGAACCGACGGCCGCGCCACGACCGGCACCGCTGACGCCGGATTTACAGTCAGCGATCAGGCGCGTGGTATCGGCCAGACCGGCTTCGAGCAAGGGCAAAAAACCCAATTGCGTGGCGGTCGGGTAGCACCCTGGCACAGCAATCAGGCGAGCCTGCTTGATCTGCTCACGATTGACTTCCGGCAGGCCGTAAACAGCCTCCTCCAGCAGTTCTGGCGCACCGTGCGGCTGGTTGTACCACTTGGCCCACTCATCGGCGTCCTGCAGGCGGAAGTCGGCCGACAGGTCGATGACCTTGGTCCCGGCCGCGAGCAATTCGCCCGCCAACGCGTGAGCCACACCATGGGGCGTGGCGAAGAACACCACGTCGCAAGCACCCAGGGTCTTGACGTCCGGAACGCTGAACGCCAGGCCGTCGTAGTGACCGCGCAGGTTCGGGTACATGTCGGCAACGGCCAGGCCGGCCTCGGATCGGGAAGTGATCACGACCACTTCTGCTTGCGGATGCTGTGCCAACAGACGCAGCAATTCGACACCGGTGTAACCCGTGCCGCCGACGATACCGACCTTGACCATAAACCTGCCCTCAACGAACCCACTGGAAAGCCGTCGATGATAGGGTGCGCCCGGGCCTGCGACAACCGTCAAGGTGACGTACGGAGGCTCAAGCCTCTACTATCTCGTTACCGTGAACCTGGGAACAACTAAAAATGCTTTATCTGTGGCTCAAAGTTTTTCACATCATCAGTGTCGTCTGTTGGTTTGCCGGCCTGTTTTACTTGCCGCGCCTGTTCGTTTACCACGCCCAAAGCGAGGACAGCATCAGCAAGGAGCGCTTCAGCGTCATGGAGCGCAAGCTGTATCGGGGGATCATGGGGCCGGCGATGATTGCCACGCTGATCTTCGGCGGCTGGCTGATCAGCCTCAATCCCGGTGCCTACTTCGCTCAGGGCGGCTGGATGCATGCCAAACTGACGCTGGTGGTGCTACTGATTGGCTTCCACCATATGTGCGGCGCGCAGGTGAAGCGTTTTGCCCGTGGCGAGAACACCCGCAGCCATGTCTTCTATCGCTGGTTCAATGAAGTCCCGGTTCTGATGTTACTGGCTATTGTAATTCTGGTCGTCGTACGGCCGTTCTAAACCTACAGGTCACATTCACTCGGGGTACTTCCAATGTCGCTGCCCGCTTTGCTCGAACAACAGTTGCGCCTGCCTGTCGTGGCCGCGCCCATGTTCCTGATTTCCAACCCTCAGTTGGTACTCGCCTGCTGCCGCAATGGCGTGGTCGGCAGCTTTCCTGCGCTTAACCAGCGTGAAAGCAGCGGCTTCAAGGCGTGGCTGGAGGAGATCGAGGCGGGACTGGCGTTATTGGAGAACCCGGCGCCCTATGCCGTAAACCTGATCGTTCACCACAGTAATCCGCGACTGGAAGCGGACCTGAAGATCTGCATCGAGCACAAAGTGCCCATCGTGATCACCAGCCTGGGCGCGGTGAAGGAATTGGTTGATGCGGTGCATAGCTACGGCGGCCTGGTATTTCACGACGTGACGACCCGTCGTCATGCCGAGAAGGCGGCCGAAGCCGGTGTCGATGGCCTGATCGCTGTTGCCGCAGGCGCCGGTGGTCACGCCGGTACCTGGAGCCCGTTCTCGCTGATCGCCGAGATCCGCCAGTTCTTCGACAAAACCCTGCTGCTGGCCGGCTGCCTGAACCACGGCCATGAGATTCTCGCCGCGCAACTGCTCGGGGCGGATCTGGCCTACTTTGGCACACGTTTTATCGGCACCACTGAAAGTCATGCACCCGAAGCTTACAAAGCGATGCTGCTGTCTTCCAGAGCCGCCGACATTGTCCATACGCCAGCGGTATCCGGCGTTCCAGCCAGCTTCATGCGTCAAAGCCTGCTCAACGCCGGTTTTGATATCGATGCGCTGCAAGGCAAGGGTGAAATCAACTTCGGCGCCAAGCTCAAGCCTGTGAGCGATGAAGCGAAAGCCTGGAAAACCGTCTGGTCGGCCGGCCAGGGTGTCGGTGAGATCGACGACCTGCCAAGCGTTGATGAGCTGGTCGCCCGGCTGGATGCCGAGTACCGCGAGGCTCAGGCATTCGCCGCCCGGCTACCCAATCGCTGGCCGCGTTAACGTAAACCTCGGGCCAGCCGGTTCCGGCTGGCCTAAACTGCCCTGCACTACCCCCCAGACGCGTGACAAGGAAGCCCAGGCATGAGCGAAAACCGTTTCAAGATTGTCTTCGACGGAGCCCTGCTGCCAGGGGTCGACATCACCACGGCCAAACTCAACCTCGCGGCGCTCTTCAAAAGCGACGTCACCGCCATCGATCGGCTCTTCACCGGCAACCCCGTGACACTCAAGCGCGACCTGTCCCAGGCGGACGCTCATACCTATCTCAATGCGCTGTCGAAAACCGGCATTGATGCGCGTATCGAAGCCGAACCGGCCATCGAGCTCAACCTGACCGACGTCCAGCCACCCCCTGCCAGCCCTGTGGCGCCAGTCGCGCCCGAGCGTGATGCGTCTCCTTATGCACCTCCCCGTGCTCCAGTGGGTGAGGCCTTGCCAGCGTTTTCCGAACTCAAGGTGTTCAGCGTCCAGGGACGAATCGGTCGCCTGCGTTATCTCGCCTGGTCCCTGGCCGCCCTAATGATCATTGGTGCCGTTGCCGGCACCCTCGGATTAGGGTTGCTGGCCGACGATCAACGGGTGTTGGGCGCACTTGTTTGTGTCGTCGCCTTGCTGGCTTACTTCTATGTGAATATCACCATCAGCGTGCAACGCTTGCACGACCTGGGGTGGTCAGGCTGGTTGTGGTTCTTGAATCTGGTACCGTTTGTGGGCGGCCTTTTTCCGTTGGCGCTGGCAGTCATCCCGGGCAATGACGGAGCTAACCGCTACGGCCCTCCACAGCCACCCAACAGCACCGCCGTCAAAGTGCTGAGCGCGCTGTGGCTGGTTGTGATTGTGCTGACCGTTGTCGGCGCGCTGGCTGGGGGCCTCGCCGGCCTGTCCGAAGAATATGAAAACGCCCTGGGCAGCCGCTACGAAAGTAGCCCGTTGACTGACAAGGTTGAAGCAGACGGCGCGGCGCAAGCCCCCCTGCCCCCTGTAGACTATGAGAAAGAATAAACGCGCTTGATACCTGTGACCTCTCTGTCCACAGGCCGCGAGCCGTTGCGATGGAGAACTGCATGACCCGTTACGCTCTGATCACTGGTGCTTCCAGCGGCATTGGCCTGGCCATGGCCGAAGCACTGGCGCGTCGTGGCCGCAGCCTGATACTGGTGGCCCGCCAACGTGATCAGCTTGAAAGCATCGCGATCGAACTGACCCAGCGCTTTGGCGTCGAGGTGCTGTTTCGCGCCTGCGACCTGGGCGAGCCACTGCGCCTGTCCGGCTTTCTGCTGGAGCTCGAAGAAGGTGATCGACAGATCGACCTGTTGGTCAACTGCGCCGGCATCGGTACCTGCGGCCCGTTTCTCGCACAGGACTGGATGACCGAGCAGGACCTGATCGAAGTGAACATTCTGGCCCTGACCCGCCTGTGCCATGCCATCGGCAACAGCATGGCCTTGCAGGGTGGCGGGCAGATTCTCAACGTGGCCTCCGTGGCCGCCTTCAACCCGGGCCCGTGGATGAGCACCTACTACGCCAGCAAGGCCTATGTGCTGCACTTCTCGGAAGGTTTGCGGGTAGAACTGAAAAAATGCGCGGTCAAGGTCTCGGTACTGTGTCCCGGCCCGACCCGTACGGCATTCTTCCGCACCGCCCAGCTCGACGACAACAAGCTCGGCAACAGCAAGCTGTTGATGAGCCCCGAGGAAGTGGCGCTGTACACGGTACGAGCCCTGGAGAAAAACCGCGCCATTATCATCCCCGGTCGCCGCAATCGCTGGGTCGCCTTCCTGCCGCGCCTGGGTTCGCGCTGGCTCACGCGAACCATCGTGGGCATGATCAACAAGGCCTATTGCCCGCGCTGAACTCGATCACCGTAAAAGGCTGGGCGCGAGTACATCCCCTTCAGTACACTCAGCCCGGCCCATCAACATGGAGAAACAGCTGTGGATACTCTGTTCACCAAGATCATCAACAGAGAAATACCTGCCAAGATCATTTACGAGGATGACCAGGTTCTGGCCTTCCACGACATCGCCCCACAGGCCCCCGTGCATTTTCTGGTCGTCCCGAAAAAGCCGGTTCGTACCCTCAACGACCTCACCGAGGACGACAAGGCACTGGCCGGACACATTCTGTTCACCGCCCAACGCCTGGCACTGGAACTGGGCTGCGAAGAAGGTTTTCGCGTGGTGATGAACTGCAATCAGCTGGGCGGGCAAACCGTCTACCACATCCATATGCACGTACTGGGTCAGCGCCAGATGCACTGGCCGCCGGGCTGATTTGCGGACCGGCTCGGATTTTCCGTGGTGAGGGAGCAAGCTCCCTCGCCACAAAACCAGTATCTGCCAATGCCTGGTGGTCTTCTGCAATGACCCAGCGCAAACCATCACCGGCCGATTGCGGTAAACTGGCCACCGAGATTCTTCCCGGAGGTCAGCATGACTACCCAACGTCACTACTCGCCCATTGACCGTCTTCTGTTGCAAGCCGACACCGCGATGCGCACTTTGCTGCCTTTCAGTGGCCAGCCTTATCGCCCTTCGCCCGCCATCCTGCAGCCCGATGCGAAAATGAGCGACGAAGACACCCGTCACGTCGCCGGCCTGATGCGCATCAACCATACCGGTGAAGTCTGCGCCCAGGCGCTGTACCAGGGGCAGGCCCTGACCGCCAAGCTGCCGCGAGTGCGAGCTGCCATGGAGCATGCGGCGGAAGAAGAGATCGATCACCTGGTGTGGTGCGAACAGCGCATCCATCAGCTCGGCAGCCACACCAGCATCCTCAACCCGTTGTTCTACGGCATGTCGTTCGGCATTGGTGCCGTCGCCGGGTTGATCAGCGATAAAGTCAGCCTCGGTTTCGTCGCCGCGACGGAAGACCAGGTGTGCAAGCACTTGAACGAACACCTGGAACAACTGCCCGCCGAGGACGAGAAGTCCCGGGCCATTCTTGAGCAGATGCGCATCGACGAAGAACAGCATGCGGAAAGTGCGCTGGATGCCGGTGGCTTTCGCTTCCCCGCACCGGTGAAATTCGGCATGAGCCTGCTGGCCAAGGTCATGACCAAGAGCACCTACCGCATCTGATTCCGTCAATTGACGAACACAAAAAAGGGCGCTGATTCAGCGCCCTTTCCTTTTGCTCGAACCTTCTCTACTTCAAGAGTCAGCTCGGCATGTTGCGCGCGTAGAAGATCTCGAGCATTTCGTGTTTCACACGCTCGGTCACCTGAGCACGCTGCTCCGTCGACAGGTTGCTGGTGGCGTCGCCGAACAGGTAGTTATCCAGTTCGAAGTCCTTGAGCAGCATCTTGGTGTGGAACATGTTTTCCTGGTACACGTTCACGTCGGTCATCTGGTAACCGTCGCGGGTATCATCGGAAAGGTAGTTCTGGATCGAGTTGATCTCGTGATCGATGAAGTGCTTCTTGCCTTCGACATCACGGGTAAAGCCACGAACGCGGTAATCCACGGTGACGATATCCGACTCGAACTGGTGAATCAGGAAGTTGAGCGCCTTAAGCGGTGAAATGACCCCGCACGTCGACACGTCGATATCCACACGGAAGGTTGCAATACCGTCCACCGGATGGATTTCCGGGTAGGTATGCACCGTGATGTGGCTCTTGTCGAGGTGGGCCAGGATGATTTCGGGTATCGGACCCGGCGACTCTTCGATCTGGCTCTCGGTGGGTGTCACCGGTTCCTCGGAGATCAGAATGGTCACGCTGGCGCCTTGGGGATCGTAATCCTGACGGGCGATGTTCAGGATGTTGGCACCAATGATATCGACAACTTCCGTGAGGATCTGCGTGAGACGTTCGGCGTCGTACATCTGGTTGATGTATTCGACATACGCCTGCTGGTCTTGCGGGGTTTCCGCGTAGCAGATGTCATAGATGTTGAAGCTCAAGGTCTTTGTCAGGTTATTGAACCCATGGAGCTTGAGTTTGCTTTTCACCGTTTAAAAACTCTCTGTGTATGCGGCCCGGCCGCGTGATCAAGCATGCCCGTCAGATGCGAACAACGCACCTGCGTAGGACGGTTAACACCTCTTCGCGATGGCGATTTTGGTTGTCTGTTCGGGTGGGTGACCTGTCGACCGACCGATCACTGCCCTGAAAAAAGTGGCGCATTATGCAGACCTGGGCCAGTGATCGCCAGAGTCTGCACTGCTTTTATGATAGTTGAATGTCGATTCAACCCAACTCGATGATTTCGTAGTCGTGGGTGATGGCAACGCCGGCCGCACCGAGCATGATCGAGGCCGAGCAATACTTCTCGGCCGACAGCTCGATAGCGCGTTTGACCTGGGCTTCTTTCAGCGCCCGGCCCTTGACCACAAAATGCATATGGATTTTGGTGAAGACTTTCGGATCTTCAGTCGCGCGCTCGGCTTCCAGGAACGCTTCGCAACTCTCCACGGCCTGGCGAGACTTTTTCAGAATGCTGACCACGTCGAAGTTGCTGCAACCACCGACACCGAGCAGGAGCATTTCCATCGGCCGAACGCCCAGGTTACGACCACCAGCCTCGGGCGGACCGTCCATGACCACGACGTGACCGCTGCCGGATTCACCGAGGAACATGGCTTCGCCAGCCCATTGGATGCGTGCCTTCATCGCCCAGACTCCACTGTAAAAAAAGGGTCGCCAGCTTAGCACAGGGCCTTCGATTGACAGCCGCCAGCTTGAGCGCCTACACGACGCCATCGCGATTGATAAATTCTCGAATAACGACGGAATGCGTCTGGTAAGCTGGCGCCAAATCACTGACGCCCGACCCGCCTTTGCGCGACCGTCATCCGCGGCACATAAAAAAAACACACCACACCGTGAAGTCTTTTCGGGATACAACCATGGTTGCTGTTACCCCAACACCCAAAATCAAGAACCTCGACAAACTGTTGATGCATTGCCAGCGCCGTCGGTACCAGGCCAAGAGCAACATCATTTGCGCCGGCGATCGTTCCGACACCTTGTTCTTCATCATCAAGGGTTCAGTGACCATCCTGATCGAGGATGATGACGGGCGGGAAATGATCATCGCCTACCTCAACGCAGGGGACTTCTTCGGGGAACTGGGGCTGTTCGAGCAAGCAGGCCATGAGCAGGAACGCAGTGCCTGGGTTCGCGCCAAGGTCGAGTGCGAAGTGGCCGAGATCAGCTACTGCAAATTCCGCGAGTTGTCCCAGCAAGATCCGGACATTCTGTACGTGCTCAGCGGTCAGATTGCCCAACGCCTGCGCAATACCACGCGCAAGGTCGGCGACCTGGCGTTCTTCGACGTCACGGGCCGCGTCGCCCGCTGCCTGCTGGAGTTGTGCAAGCAACCCGACGCCATGACCCACCCTGACGGCATGCAGATCAAAGTCACCCGCCAGGAAATCGGGCGCATCGTCGGTTGCTCGCGGGAAATGGTCGGACGCGTGCTCAAGGACCTGGAAGAGCGCAATCTGGTCGACGTCAAAGGTAAAACCATGGTCGTGTTCGGCACCCGTTAAGCCGGCAGCATCTCGGCCAGCATCTCCCGGTACAGACTGTCCAGACGCTCGACCGCATGGGGCGCGGCGAAGTGTTCGTGCAGGGCGATATGACTCTGCGCCCGCACCCGCTGCTCCAGGCCGCAGACTTCGTTGAAGCGGTTTACCGCCGCCACCATCGACTCGCGTTCGTCGTCCAGCAACAATGCCCCATGCACCAACCCGACCGGACGTTGCCCGCCCTTGCTCTGGCGCCAGCGCTGAGCCGTACCGACCATCTTGCGCCCGTCTAGATTGACGTTGAAACGCCCGTCACAGAAAGCGCCTTCGACTTCACCCAGCGATGCATGGCCACCCAATTCCGTCAGCAACTGGCAAATCGGATCGCACAACCGCCGATAAGCCGTTTCGATACGCCCATGATCCCCTTCACTGCGCGGCGGCGCGTAGACCAGTGCGATGTTGATGGTCGCCGCCGACTGCGGCACCGGTTCACCACCGGTTTCGCGCAGCAGCACCGGCCAGCCATTCGCCGCCGACGCCTGGCATGCCACGTCGAACCCCGGCAAGCGACTCAAGCGCCTGGGCATGACCAGCGCACGATCACTCGGCTGCCAAAACAACAAGCCGAACTCCTGGGCGCCGGCACACACCGTCGCCAACAGGTCCTGCTCAGCTTGCAGTCCGGCTTCGACGGTCAAGGCAATGGGTTGAGTCATGGCAGTGAGAATCCTTGTCTGTGGCTACAAAAAAGCCGGCATTGCCGGCTTCTTGATTGAGTCAGGTTCAGTCGAGTGTAGAGCCGCTGACGGGCACGCCACGCTCCGGAAAGAACAAGCGCTGCAGTTCCGCGCCCGGATTCTCGGCGCGCATGAAGGCTTCGCCCACCAGGAACGAGTACACCTCGCTGATTTCCATCAGCTCGACATCGGCGCGGTTGAGGATGCCACTTTCGGTGATGACCAGGCGATCACGCGGGATGCGCGGCAACAGGTCGAGGGTAGTTTCCAGGCTGACGTCAAAGGTGTGCAGGTTGCGGTTGTTCACCCCGACCAACGGAGTATCGAGCACTTTCAATGCCCGCTCCAGCTCATCACCGTCGTGGACTTCCACCAGCACGTCGAGCCCCACGCCTTTGGCGACAGAGGCCAGTTCGGCCATTTTCACATCGTCCAGCGCGGCAACGATCAGCAGTACGCAATCGGCGCCCAGTGCGCGGGCTTCAACGATCTGGTACGGATCGATCATGAAATCCTTGCGGATGACCGGCAGCTTGCACGCGGCGCGAGCCTGTTGCAGGTAGATGTCCGCGCCCTGGAAGTAGTCGATATCGGTGAGCACCGACAAGCAGGTCGCGCCGCCCTTCTCATAGCTGCGGGCAATCTCTGCCGGTACGAAATTCTCGCGAATCACGCCCTTGCTGGGTGAAGCCTTCTTGATTTCGGCAATCACCGCTGGCTGCTTGAGCCTGGCCTGGGCCAGCAACGCCTGGGCAAAACCACGAGGCGCGTCCGCGGCCTTGGCCAGCACTTCGACCTCGGCCAGTGTCACGCGCGCGCTGCGCTCGGCCACTTCCTCAACCTTGCGGGCGAGAATCTTTTCCAGCACCGTCGGTACACTCATGCCTCATTCTCCACTCTGAATACCGCGGTAAACGCACCCAATTCTTCAAGTTTTTCTCGTGCCAGCCCCGTATGCAGAGCGTCGTGAGCCAGGGCCACGCCTTCTCTCAGGCTGCTGGCATGATCAGCGGCGTACAGCGCGGCACCGGCATTGAGCACGATCATTTCCGCGGCTTTCTGACCGTTTTCGGTTTTGCGACGCCCCAGCGCATCGCGAATCAGCTCCAGCGAGGCTGCCGGGCTTTCCACCGCCAGACCATGCAGGCTCTGACTCTTCATGCCCAAATCCTCTGGTTCGACCCAGTACTCGCTGATCCGGTCGTCTTTCAGTTCCGCGACAAAGGTCGGGGCTGCCAGGCTGAACTCGTCCAGGCCGTCCTTCGAATGCACCACCAGCACATGTTTACTGCCCAGGCGTTGCAAGACCTCGGCCAACGGCCGGCACAATGCCTGACTGAACACACCCACGACCTGGTGCTTCACACCGGCCGGATTCGTAAGCGGGCCGAGCATGTTGAACAGCGTGCGCAGACCCAGATCGCGGCGTGGACCTGCGGCGTATTTCATCGCACTGTGATGGGATTGGGCAAACATGAAACCAATACCAACGTTGTCGATGCAGCGTGCCACTTGCACAGGCGTCAGGTTCAGGTAGATCCCGGCTGCCTCCAGCAGGTCGGCGCTGCCGCTCTTGCCGGAGACCGCACGGTTACCATGCTTGGCAACGGTGCAACCGGCCGCGGCCACCACAAAGGAGGACGCGGTCGACACGTTGAAGATGTTCGCCCCGTCGCCGCCCGTACCCACCACATCGACAACGCCGTCGAGGGTTTTCAGCTCGACCTTGTCTGCCAGCTCGCGCATGACCGATACCGCACCCACGATCTCGTCGATGCTCTCGCTCTTCATCCGCATGGCCATCATGAACGCGCCAATCTGCGCATCCGAGCATTGCCCGGTCATGATTTCGCGCATCACATCGCGCATTTCCTCAGTGCTCAGGTCCAGATGGCCGACGATACGGCTCAGGGCAGTCTTGATATCCATGGAAAGTCCTTAGCGCGTGCCGCCGGTTTGTTTGAGGAAGTTGGCAAACAGTTCATGACCCTGCTCGGTGAGAATCGACTCAGGGTGGAATTGCACCCCTTCGATGTTCAAGGTCTTGTGGCGCAGGCCCATGATTTCATCGACCGAGCCATCTTCGAGCTGGGTCCAGGCGGTCAGTTCCAGGCAGTCGGGCAGGGTTTCGCGTTTGACAATCAACGAATGATAACGGGTAACGGTCAGCGGACGGTTAAGCCCGGCGAACACACCCTTGTCCTCGTGGAATACCGGACTAGTCTTACCGTGCATCACTTGGCGGGCCCGTACCACGTCACCACCAAACGCCTGGCCGATGGACTGATGCCCCAAGCAGACACCGAGGATTGGCAGCTTGCCGGCGAAATACTTGATGGCTTCGATCGACACGCCGGCTTCGGTTGGGGTGCATGGGCCGGGGGACACCACGATACGCTCAGGCTTGAGCGCTTCGAGCTGGGCAATGGTGAGCTCGTCGTTGCGCACGACCTTGACCTCGGCGCCTAGCTCGCCAAGGTATTGCACAACGTTGTAGGTAAAGGAGTCGTAGTTATCAATCATCAGCAACATGGCTGGAACCTCTTGAATTCACTGACTTTTAAGACAGCCTTCGAATGATTGACCCGCAGTCGCGCTACACACGGTCAGTTGCTGGCATTCAGCAACAGCGGTCGTTCATACGGGTAAAGAAGGCAAAACGGTACAGGTCCGGCCAGGCCGGCAGAGAAAGTTCAGGCGCGCCAACGCCAACGGGCGTGTGCCTTGACGACTTGATCCAGGAGTTTGCTGACGATCAACACGGGGAAGGTCTCATTCATACGTTCCAGCACAGTAACTTAGCTGAGCAGAGGGTGCAATATGGCGCAGCGCACGCAACAGAGGCGGCCTTTGGCCATAGCAAAAGCGCAAAAGTTTTTGGTACTGTCGTTTCGTTCAATACAACAATAAATAAACGGACTTGATCATGATCAAACAGACGCTGATTGTACCGCTGGCGGGTTGTCTTCTTGCGATGGCCTGCGCCCAGGCGAATGCCGCCCCAACCCCGTACTCGAACTTCATTGTATTTGGCGACAGCCTCAACGACGCGGGGCAATTTGCCGACCCGGGCGGCCCGGCAGGTGCGACACAGCGCTTCACCAACCGCACAGGCCCGACTTACAAGGACGGCACCGGGGAAGAGCGCTCCGCCAACTCGACACAGTTGCTGGGGGGCAAACTGGGGTTTTCCGCCGACGACACGGCGGCCTCGACCTCGGCCACCCGTGCCAGCCAGGGCCTGCCAGACGGCAACAACTGGGCCGTTGGCGGCTACCGTACTGACCAGATCCTTGACTCGATCACCAGCACATCAAGCGCCGGCGAGCGCACCAAGCCTGGCTATCTACCGGCCAACGGCTTTCGCGCCGACCCGAACGCGCTCTACTACCTCTCCGGTGGCGGTAACGATTTCCTTCAAGGCCGGGTACTCAATCCAGCACAGGCCAGTGCCGCCGCTGATCGACTGGTCGACAGCGTGCAAACCCTGCAAGGTGCAGGCGCCAAGTACATCATGGTCTGGTTGCTGCCAGACATTGGCCTGACGCCGGCCATCAACGGTAGCCCGCTGCAAGCCTTTACTTCCCAGCTCAGCGCCCAGTTCAACAGCGAGCTGGTGCGGCAACTGCAAACCGTCGACGCCGAGGTCATTCCCCTCAATATTCCAGTGCTGCTCAATGAGGCCTTTGCCGATCCGGCGCAGTTCGGCCTGGCCACCGACCAGAACCTCACCGCCACCTGCTTCAGCGGCAGCGGCTGCACGGAAAACGCCACATACGGTATCAACAGTGCCACCCCCGATCCCAGCAAGCTGATCTACAACGACTCGGTTCACCCGACCGAAGCCGGACAGCGCCTGATTGCCGACTATGCCTACTCCCTGCTGGCGGCACCTTGGGAGCTGACACTGTTGCCAGAAATGGCCCACGGGACACTGCGCGCGCATCAGGATGAATTGCGTAACCAATGGCAAGCGGACTGGGAAAACTGGCAAGGCGTTGGCCAATGGCGAGCCATCGTCGCCGGCGGTGGCCAGCATCTGGATTTTGACGGCCAGAACAGCGCCGTCAGTGGTGACGGCAATGGCTACAACCTGAACATCGGTGGCAGCTATCGCCTTAACGACGCGTGGCGCGTAGGCGTCGCGGCCGGCTTCTATCGCCAGGACCTGGAGGCCGGCAACAACGATTCGGACTACAAGCTCAACACCTACATGGGCACCGCATTCGCCCAGTACCAGCAAAACCGCTGGTGGGCCGATGGCGCCCTGACCGCCGGGCACCTGGACTATGACAGCCTCAAACGCAAGTTCGACCTGGGCGCCAACCAGCGAGGAGAGAAAGGAGACACCGACGGTACAGTGCTGGCGGCCAGCGGCCGAATCGGTTACGACATCGCGCAACAGGCAAGCAGCCCATGGCACCTGTCGCCGTTCGTCAGCGCTGACTTTGCCAAGGTCGAAGTCGATGGTTATTCGGAGGACGGTAACGACGCCACGGCCCTGACCTACGACGACCAGAAACGTAACTCAAGACGCCTGGGTATCGGTCTGCAAGGCAAGTATCAGTTCACCCCGCAAACCCAGGTGTACGGCGAGTACGCCAACGAACGCGAGTATGAAGACGACACTCAGGACGTGACCATGAACCTCAACAGCCTCCCGGACAACCATTACACCCTGGAAGGCTATACCCCGCAGTCCCATACCAACCGCCTGAACCTGGGCGTCAGCCATAAACTGACCGCCGACCTGGCGTTGCGTGCCGGCTACAACATCCGCAAGGATGATGACTTCACCCAGCAAGCCATCAACGTAGGACTCGCACTGGACTTCTGAAGCGTCGGGCAATAAAAAACGCTGCCTCCTCACGGGGGCAGCGTTTTTTAATGCCTCGGATTTTGTGGCGAGGGAGCAAGCTCGCTCGCCACAGGATCAGCCTTGCGGTGTTTGTTCGGCCAGGGCCACGGCACGGAACATCGCGCGGCGCTTGTTCAGGGTTTCTTCCCATTCCAGCGCAGGCACAGAATCGGCAACGATGCCGCCACCCGCTTGCACATGAAGCTCGCCGTTCTTGATCACGGCGGTACGAATGGCAATGGCAGTGTCCATGTTGCCGTTCCAGGCGAAATAACCCACCGCGCCGCCGTAGACACCCCGCTTGACCGGTTCCAGTTCGTCGATGATTTCCATCGCCCGAATCTTCGGTGCGCCCGACAGGGTGCCGGCCGGCAGAATCGCCCGCAGCGCGTCCATTGCCGTCAAGCCGGCTTTCAGCTGCCCGGTGACATTGGACACGATGTGCATCACGTTGGAATAACGCTCGATCACCATTTTCTCGGTGAGTTTCACCGAGCCAATTTCCGAGACGCGGCCGGTGTCGTTACGGCCCAGGTCAATCAGCATCAGGTGCTCGGCGATTTCCTTGTCATCCGACAGCAGGTCTTCTTCCAGCGCCCGATCCGCTTCCTCGTTGGCGCCCCGTGGGCGAGTGCCAGCAATCGGGCGCACGGTGATCAGGTTGTCTTCGACCCGCACCAGCACTTCCGGTGAACTGCCAACGACGTGGAAGTCGCCGAAGTTGAAGAAGTACATATAAGGCGTCGGATTGAAGCAACGCAGCGCACGGTACAGATCGATCGGCGCGGCCTTGAAGTCGATGGACATCCGTTGCGACGGCACCACTTGCATACAGTCACCGGCGAGGATGTACTCCTTGATGGTGTCCACCGCACGCTCGTAATCATCCTGGGTGAAGCTGGAGCGGAACACCGGGTCCGCTGCCTGCTGCTGGCTGAAATCCAGGCCACGGCGCGGGGTAATCGGCTGACGGAGCTTTTCCAGCAGCTCTTCAAGTCGCGCCTGGCCTTGCTCAAAGGCGTTTTCCTGCGAAGGATCCGCCAGCACGATCGCGTGCATCTTGCCGGCGAGGTTGTCGAACACCACCACCGCGTCGGACACCATCAGCAGGATATCCGGCACCCCCAGCGGATCCGGGTTCGGGCACTTGCCCAGGCGCTTCTCCACGTAACGTACGCAGTCGTAACCGAAGTAGCCCACCAGACCACCGTTGAAGCGCGGCAAACCGGCGATGGTCGGCACGTTGTAACGGGCCTTGAACGTTTCGACGAACGCCAGCGGGTCTTCGACATCGTGGCTTTCCACCTCAACGCCATCAACGGTCACGCTGACATGGTGATCATGCACCCGCAGCACCGTGCGGCACGGCAGGCCGATGATCGAGTAACGGCCCCATTTCTCTCCGCCCTGTACCGATTCCAGCAGGTAGGAATTGGGCTGATCGGCCAGTTTCAGGTAGATCGACAGTGGTGTATCGAAGTCGGCAAGGGTTTCGCAGGCCAGCGGGATACGGTTGTAGCCGGCAGCGGCCAAACGCAGGAATTCTTCGCGGATCATGAGGTGCCTCGTGGCGTGAGGGTCAAACAGTCAGGTGTGCAAACGCGCCGGATAGCCGGCCAGGATCACGTCAGGCGCGCCAACGCCAGCGGGCCAGGGCCTTGATGACTTTCATCCAGAGTTTGCGAGTGACCACCACGATGGAATTTCCAGGAGGGGATTGAACAGCGTCGGGCAACGTTATCTCAGCAGCCGGGTCCAGGCAACCGGGAATTAGCGTGCGCAGATCGTCGATCACCAGTGCCGGTGATTCTTCGGCAATCGGCCGGCCATGGTTATAGCCGTAGCTCAACGCCACACACTGTACGCCCGCCGCCTTGGCCGCCTGCACGTCGCTGCGCGAGTCACCGATGAACAAGGATTGCGAGGCCGGGACGTTGGCCATTTTCATCACGAAAAACAGCGCGGCCGGATCGGGCTTTTTCTGCGGCAGGGTGTCACCGCCAATGATCCACTTGAAGTAGCGGCCGATTTTCATCTGGTCCAGCAGTGGCGCGACAAAGCGCTCCGGCTTGTTGGTGATCAACGCCATCTCGACGCCCTGTTTGTACAACCACTTCAGGGTGTCGCGTACGCCGGGGTAGACCACCGTCAACTCATGGCCGTCCGCGTAGGCCTCCATGAAAATCGCCAGGGCGTGCTCGGCCTCGCCATCATCGACGCGGCTGTGGTCGATACTGCCCGCCAGCGCGCGCCGCACCAGCACCGGCGCACCGTTGCCAACCCACTCGCGCACCGCGGCCAGACCGGCCGGTTCACGCCCCAGTTTGAGCAGCATGTTATCCACAGCCACTGCCAGGTCCGGGACCGAATCGATCAAAGTGCCATCCAGATCGAACATCACCAACCGCGGCAGGCGCCCCGGGAACAGCTGCTCAAACCCGCTCATGGGCGAGCCAGAGCCAGTTCGGAGCGCATCTTCTCAATCACTTCCTGGTAGTTCGGCGCGTTGAAGATCGCAGAACCGGCCACGAAAGTATCGGCACCTGCCGCCGCGATTTCACGGATGTTATTCACGTTCACGCCACCGTCGATTTCCAGGCGGATATCACGGCCCGATGCGTCGATCAGTGCACGAGCCTCACGCAGCTTGTCGAGGGTCGCTGGAATGAACGTCTGCCCGCCGAAGCCTGGGTTGACGCTCATCAGCAGGATCATGTCGACCTTGTCCATCACGTACTTGAGCACGTCCAGCGGGGTCGCCGGGTTGAACACCAGGCCCGCCTTGCAACCGCCTTCGCGGATCATTTGCAGGGAACGGTCGACGTGGGTCGAGGCGTCCGGGTGGAAGGTGATGTAGGTCGCGCCAGCTTCGATGAAGTCACCGATGATGCGGTCTACCGGGGAGACCATCAGGTGCGCGTCGATCGGCGCGGTCACGCCATACTTGCGCAAAGCCGAGCAGACCATCGGCCCGATGGTCAGGTTTGGCACATAGTGGTTGTCCATGACATCGAAGTGAACGATGTCGGCACCCGCGGCCAGAACGTTGTCCACTTCTTCGCCCAGGCGGGCGAAGTCGGCGGAGAGAATCGACGGAGCAATTGCGAAGGGCTGCATGACGCACCTTTTTTGAGCAGGATCACGATGGCGCGCATTGTATACCTCATGCTTTGACGCGCACACCGTGAGTGCAATGATCAGTAGGCAGCCCGGTAAATCTTCTCGATATCGACAGCACTCAACTGGCGCGGATTGTTGCGCATCAATCGCTCGATTCCCGCGGCCTCCACGGCCATCGCCGGGATCGCGTCCTCCGGCACCCCGAAACTGCGCAAGCCTTGAGGGATCTCCACTGCGGCACAGAGTCGCGCCATGGCCTCAACCGCCTGGTCCGCCGCGTCCTGAACACTCAAGTGCGCCGTCTTCACGCCAAATGCCTCGGCGATGTCCTGCATACGCTCCACACAGGCCATCTTGTTCCAGGTCATGACATGGGGCAGCAACAGGGCATTACTCACGCCGTGGGCAATATTGAAACGCCCGCCCAGCGGATACGCCAGGGCATGCACCGCGCCGACACCCGCGTTGCCGAAGGCCATGCCGGCCATCAGGCTGGCGGTGGCCATGTCTTCACGGGCCTGCAGGTTCGAGGCGTTGGCATAGGCCTTGGGCAACGCATTGGCGATCAACCTGATCGCGCCAATGGCCAACGCGTCGGTAATCGGCGATGCGTTGACCGACAGATAGGACTCCACCGCATGCACCAGCGCATCAATACCGCTGGCGGCGGTCACGCTGCGCGGGCAGGTCAAAGTCATCTGCGGACTGACCAGGGCCACATCGGGTAACAGGTAATCGCTGACGATGCCTTTTTTGAGTTGCGCCACCTTGTCGGAAAGGATCGCCACATTGGTGACTTCCGATCCGGTACCGGCGGTGGTCGGGATGGCGATCAGCGGCGGGCCCTTGCGTGGTACCTGATCGACACCGAACAGATCCTCAAGCGCCCCGTGATAACCGGCGTAGGCCGCCACGCTTTTGGCGATGTCGATGGCACTGCCGCCACCCAGGCCGATCAGGCCGTCATGCCCGCCTTCACGGTAGACGCGCATGCAGTCTTCGACGATGGCGATTTCCGGGTCGGGTAGCACCCGGTCGAAAATCTCGAAAGTACGCCCGCCCAATTGGGCCAGCGCCAGCTCTACCGTACCGGATTTGACCAGTGCAGCATCGGTGACAATCAGTGGGTGATCGACATCCAGGCGGGTCAACTCAGCGGCCAGCTGCTCGATGGCGCTCGCGCCGGTGAGCAGTTTGTGAGCGATTTTGAAAGAGGAAAGACTCATGTGCGCAGCCTCTTATAGATAGGGGAGCTGGGCACAATAGTAGCTATGGATTCGGGTTTGTCTGTTATTCAGCCAGTGAATGGGCGGATGTCCTGCTACCCGTGGCGAGGGAGCATGCTCCCTCGCCACAAAGCAATCCGTCAGGCCTGGGCCGTGCGCAATTTCTCGCTACGCCCACGCAACCATTCCAAGGTCAGCAACAGGATCACCGAGAAGGCGATCAGCAGCGTCGCGGCGGCGGCGATGGTCGGGCTGAGGTTTTCGCGGATGCCGCTGAACATCTGCCGTGGCAAGGTCGCTTGCTCGGGGCCAGCGAGGAACAGTGTCACCACTACCTCATCGAACGAGGTGGCGAAGGCAAACAGTGCCCCGGAGATCACGCCAGGCGCGATCAGTGGCAAGGTCACCCGACGGAATGCCGTCAGTGGCGAAGCCCCCAGGCTGGCCGCTGCACGCACCAGGTTGTGGTTGAATCCCTGCAAGGTGGCCGACACCGTGATGATCACGAACGGTACACCCAGCACCGCATGCACTACGATCAGCGAGAAGAAACTGTTGCCCAGGCCCAGTGGAGCAAAGAACAGGTAGCTCGCCACACCGATGATTACCACCGGCACCACCATGGGCGAAATCACCAGCGCCATCACTAGCGCTTTGCCGGGGAAGTCACCACGGGTCAGGCCGATCGCCGCCAGCGTACCGAAGACCATCGCCAGAACGGTGGCCGCCGGAGCAACGATGATGCTGTTCTTCAACGCCCGCATCCATTCGGCGGAGGCGAAGAAGTCCTGATACCAATGCAACGAGAAACCTTGCAGCGGATACACCAGGAAACTCCCCGAGTTGAACGACAACGGGATGATGACCAGCACCGGCAGAATCAGGAACAACAGGATCAGCCCGCAGAGAATGCGCAAGCTGTAGAACCACACCCGCTCGACGGGCGACATATACGGACTCAGCATTTCGATTCTCCCCTTAGCTCAGGCGCAGGCGGCTCGCGCCTACCAGCCAGCTGTAAATCAGATAGAGCACGACCGTGGCCAGCAACAGCAGCCCACCGAGCGCGGTCGCCATGCCCCAGTTGATGCTGGTGTTGGTGTAGAACGCGACGAAGTAGCTGACCATCTGATCGTTCGGACTGCCCAGCAGCGCCGGGGTGATGTAGTAACCAATCGCCAGGATAAACACCAACAGGCAACCGGCGCCGACACCGGCATAGGTCTGCGGGAAGTACACCCGCCAGAAGCTGGCGAACGGGTGGCAACCCAGGGAAATCGCCGCACGCATGTAGGTCGGCGAGATCCCCTTCATCACGCTGTAGATCGGCAGAATCATGAATGGCAGCAGGATGTGCACCATCGAGATGTAAACCCCGACGCGGTTAAACACCAGTTCCAGCGGTTTATCGATGATGCCCATGGCCATCAAGGCGCTGTTGATCAGGCCACCGGACTGCAGCAAGACAATCCACGCCGCTACTCGCACCAGAATCGAGGTCCAGAACGGCAGCAGGACCAGAATCATCAGCAGGTTGCTTTGCCGTGACGGCAGGTTGGCCAGCAGGTAAGCCAGGGGATAGGCCAGCACCAGGCAGATCGCGGTGATGACCAGGCCCATCCAGAAGGTTCGGGCAAAGATATCGAGGTAAATGGCTTGATCGGGGGTTGCCGGAGCGATTTCCCCCAGATCGTCGATCCGGTGGTCGACTGCCGCCAACAGGTAATAAGGAGTGATGCTGCTGGTGTTGCGACGGACGGCCTGCCAGTAGGCCGGATCACCCCAACGCTCATCCAGGGCTTCGAGCGCTTCCTTATAAGAAGCCGGCTCGGTCTTGAACGGTAGCGCGCGGGCGGTTTTGGTCAGCAGGCTGCGATAGCCGGCCAACTCCATGTTCAGTCGCTTGGACAGATCGCCCAGGGTTTGATGCTTGCGGGCTTCGGCCAGGTCTTCGCTGGCGGCCTTGTAGACCGGATCCGCAGGCAGGCCTCGGCCATCCCAGGACGCAATGGCAGCCACGGTGCGCGGCATGCCACCGACCACTTCCGGGTTACCGACACTTTTGTAGAGCAGCGCCACGATCGGCACCAGGAACACCAGCAACAGAAACAGCACCAGGGGGGCGATCAAGGCTTGCGCCTTCCAGCGGTTGACCCGCTCGGCACGCGCCAGGCGCTGCTTCAAGGTGCTTTGGGTGCCCTCGTTCAAGGGAACGGCGATGGCCATGGCGAACTCCGAAATTCTTGGATCAATCGTTAATGTGGGAGCGGGCTTTTGTGGCGAGCGAGCTTGCTCCCTCGCCACAAAAGCTCGCCCCCGCAGGTGGGCGAGCCCACCTGCACAGGGTGGTGGTTACTTCGCAGCCCACGAGTTGAAACGCTGCTCCAGTTGCTCACCGTTGTCAGCCCAGAAGCTGACGTCGATCTGCACCTGATTGGCGATGTTTTCCGGAGTGGTCGGCATGTCTTTCAGGACGTCCTGAGCCAACAGCGGTACGGCTTGGGTATTGGCCGGGCCGTAAGCGATGTTTTCCGAGTAGGTCTTCTGCTGCTGCGGCTGCACCGAGAAGGCGATGAATTTCTTCGCGGCTTCGGCGCGGGTTTTGTCCAGGCCTTTTGGAATGGCCCAGGCGTCGAAGTCGTAGATGCCGCCGTTCCATACCACTTTCAGGTTGCTTTCTTTCTGCACGGCTGCGATTCGACCGTTGTAGGCCGAACTCATGACCACGTCACCGGAAGCCAGGTACTGCGGCGGTTGCGCGCCGGCTTCCCACCACTGAATGCTTGGCTTGAGTTCATCGAGTTTCTTGAAGGCGCGGTCCTGACCGTCCTTGCCGGCCAGCACTTTGTAGACGTCCTTTGGTGCGACGCCGTCGGCCATCAAGGCGAATTCCAGGGTGTACTTGGCCCCTTTACGCAGCCCACGCTTGCCCGGGAAGTTCTTGGTGTCCCAGAAATCGACCCAACTGGTCGGTGCGGTTTTCAGCTTGTCGGCGTTGTAGGCCAGCACGGTCGACCACACGAAGAAGCCCACGCCACAGGGCTGTATCGCACCCTTGACGTAGTCTTCGTTCTTGCCGAACAACGCAGGGTCCAGTTGCTCGAACATGTCTTCGTCGCAACCACGGGACAGCTCAGGCGACTCGACTTCTACCAGGTCCCAGGACACGCTCTTGGTGTCGACCATGGCTTTGACCTTGGCCATTTCACCGTTGTACTCACCGGCGATGATCTTGCCATGGCCCGCGGCTTCCCAGGGTGCGTAGAAGGCCTTGACCTGTGCCGCCTTGTTCGCGCCGCCAAACGACACCACGGTCAGGTCCGGGCCCGCCGCCATCGCGTGCGCCGCACCCAGCATGCCCACGACCAGGGCGGTGAATTTCAGGGATTTTGACATTTATTATTCTCTCCACGTGCAGGGTTGGTGAAGCAGGGGGCGATCAGTTCGCCTCTAGAAGTGGGTCAAGCGCTCGAACGTGCTCGACCTGCCAGCCAAGCGGAACCACGTCTCCAACGGCCAGCGCCGGATCCAGCTCGGCAATGGGCTGTTTCACGAAGAAGTCGGTCTTGCCACAGACTTCCAGGCGTACCCGGACGTGGTCGCCCAGATAGATGAATTCCGCCACCCGCCCGGAGAAGCGGTTGACGCATGACTCACTGGAGCCGTTGAGGCTCACGCGCTCCGGACGAATGGACAAGGTCACCGGCTCGCCGGTCTTGCCGACATTCACCGCCAGCGCTTCCACCTTCTCACCACGCCCCAGCTCGACCACGCAACGGTCGCCGTTCTGGCTGTGCAGACGGCCGTTGAGACGATTGTTCTCACCGATGAAGTTGGCGACAAAGGTGTTCTTCGGCTCTTCGTACAGCATGCGCGGGGGAGCGATCTGCTGGATTTCGCCTTGATGGAACACGGCTACGCGGTCGGACATGGTCAGGGCTTCGCCCTGGTCGTGGGTCACATAGACCACCGTCACGCCGAGGCGCTGGTGCAGGTGTTTGATCTCCATCTGCATGTGTTCACGCAGTTGCTTGTCCAGCGCGCCCAGCGGCTCATCCATCAACACCAGTTGCGGCTCGAACACCAATGCCCGGGCCAGGGCCACACGCTGTTGCTGGCCACCGGAAAGCTGCGCCGGGTAACGCTGGGCGAACTTGTCGAGTTGAACCATGCTCAGTACGCGCTTGACCCGGTCACTGACGTCGCTTTTGTTCAACCCGCGAACGGTCAGCGGGAATGCCAGGTTCTCGGCCACCGTCATGTGCGGGAACAATGCGTAGTTCTGGAACACCATGCCGATGTCGCGCTTGTGCGGCGGCACGTTGTTGATCGAACGGCCTGCCAGCAGGATCTCGCCCGCCGTCGGCGTTTCAAAGCCGGCGAGCATCATCAGACTGGTGGTCTTGCCGGAGCCGGACGGCCCGAGCAAGGTGAGGAATTCGCCTTTGCGAATGTCCAGGTTGAGGTCTTTGACGATCAGGTTCTCGCCGTCGTAGCTCTTTTGCACGCCACGAAAGCTGACCAGTACATCATTCGCCCCAGCGCTTGAATCAACCTCGCTCATACCCGCACCTTTGTATTCTTTATATGTAGGACTGCTGAGGACTAAGCCTAGTGGAGCCTCAAGACCACGCAAATCGGGGCGCAGGAGAGAATCGCCTCAGCCGGATGGAAGGCTGGGGGTAGGGATTGCCCTACAAGGATGGCGCGTTTTGACAAACGCAGAGGCAAGCTGTCAGCTACAAGCCGCAAGAACGGGCAACAGCGATATCGCAAGCTGTCGTAAATGGATATGTCACGCCGCTCCCACGTCGGATAGCAGTGAACCCGTGGAATGGTTGTGTCAGAGGAGTTTATGTTCCATCGCGTACTTCACCAGTTCCGCCAGGGAGGTGATGTTTAGTTTCTGCATCAGCCGCGCCTTGTGGGTGCTGATGGTCTTGCTGCTCAACGCCAGTTGCTGGGCGATATCGTTGACGTTGGCGCCCTGCGCCAGGCGCTCGAACACCGAGAACTCACGCTCCGACAGCAGCGAATGCAACGGCCGAGAATCCGTCAGGCCGACTTCGAAGACCATGCGGTCCGCCAGTTCCGGGTCAATGTAACGTCCCCCCGAAGCCACCTTGCGGATAGCGGTCAACAGCAGCGCCGGGTCGCTGTCCTTGGTGGCATAGCCGGCAGCCCCCACCTTCAATGCCCGAGCAGCCATTTGCGCCTCGTCGTGCATCGACAGCACCAGAATGGCCGGTGGATTGTTCAGCGCGCGGATCCGCGGGATGGCTTCCAGCCCATTGACGCCTGGCATGGAGATATCGAGCAGCACCACCTCGCAGGGAACGTGGCGCAAGGTTTCCAGCAGTTGTTCGCCATTGCTCGCCTCCCCTACCACCAGCAAATCCTTGGCCAGGCCGATCAACTGCTTGATGCCCTCGCGGACGATGGTGTGGTCTTCGGCTACCAGTACACGGATCACAGATTTCTCCAGAAAAAACAGCGTCAGGCTTCAAGCAACGGTACGCGGACCTTGAGGGTTGTGCCTTCACCCGGCTCGCTGTCCAGGATCAGTTGCCCCCCCATGATCAACACCCGCTCACGCATGCCAACCAACCCAAAAGACGTTGACCTGCCCGTAGGGGCGACAAAACCTACACCGTCATCGCTGATCGTCAGGCATAACTCGTCGTCTTCCAGCACCAGCGTCAGCTCTACAGTATGCGCCTGAGCATGGCGCATGACATTGGTCAGTGCTTCCTGCAGTATCCGGAACAGGCCAATAGCCTTGGCATCGCTGAGACTCGGTAGATTATCCGGCACCTGCACCAGGCACGGTATATGCGTGCGCGCTTCGAAGCGCCGGGCCTGCCACTCGATCGCCGAAGCGATCCCGGCGTCGAGAATCGGCGGACGCAATGCCGTGGCGACGTCGCGCACCAACTGGAACAGCTGGGCGATCAGGCGTTTCATGCTGTTGAGGCGCTCCCCCAGGCCCGGATCCAGATCGGCGTAGGCCAGTTCACACATGGATGTTTCCAGCTTGAGCACGGTCAGCATCTGCCCCAGCTCATCGTGAACCTCGCGAGCAATCCGCGCTTTTTCCTCTTCGCGCACACTTTCCAGGTGCGCCGACAGCTCACGCAATTGCTCCCGCGAACTGGCCAGCTCCAGTTCGATGCGCTTGCTCTCGCTGATGTCCCAGACAATGCCGTCCCAGACAAAGGCACCGTCGTCGAGACGGCGGGTGATGGCTTTGATTTCCGCCCAGCGCTGCTGGCCCTGGCGGGTGACGATTCGCCCTTGCCACGACCAGTCGCTGTCGGTATCCAGGGCGTGGTCCTGGGTCTGGTGATAACTGGCCTTGTCATCCGGATGCACCAAGCTGCGCAGGCCCATGTCGCGATGGCTCAAGGTCGCGGGCGAGTACCCCACCAGGCTTTCGCTGCCTTCGCTGATGTAGGCAAAGTCGATTTGCCCGGTCACTGGCGCCCGCTCCAGCCGAAACACCAGACCGGGAACGTTGGCGGCGATCCCCTGCAACCGTGCCTCGCTTTCTCGCAAGGCGGCCAAGGCCCGACGCCGCTCGGTGACATCATTGAGGTAAACCACCAGGTATTCGCTGTCGCGAAAGCGCAGGAAACTCAACGACACGTCAGCTGGCAAAATACTGCCATCGGCACGCACGCAGTTGGTTTCGAAACTTTGTGCCCCCTCTTCACTGGCCCGGGCACGCTTCCAGAGGTTCAACCAACGGTCCATGTGCAGGCCCGGTTCAAAGTCGATCAGCGGCCGATCGATAACGCCGCCCGGTGCATAACCAAGCATGTTCTCGGCGGCACGGTTGGCGTAACGCACATGGCTGTCCCAATTGACCCAAAGGATTCCGACGGTACTTTGATCGATTGAAAACTGGGTCAGGCGCAACGCTTCTTCGCTGGCTTCGCGCCGTGCAATGTTCTCCCTCGCGGCCAGCAAGCGCTGCTCCAGCACGTGTTGCTGACGACGCTGCCAGATCACGATGGCCATGGCACCGAACGCCACCACGACCAGCAGCAGGCAGAGGTTTTGCCAGAACCCCGGTGACTCCGACAACTGCGGGTATTTGGGTTGTAGCCAGCGTGCGTGCAGCTGTTCCAGATCCTTGGCCGGTATCGCATGCAACGCACTTTCGACAATGCCGGCCAACTCCGGCCAGTCGCGGCGTGTCGCCACCCTCAGCAACTGCGGCAGCCCGATATCGCCAACCACGACCAACCCGGAAAACTCAGGTTCGGCAGACAACCGACTCAGTTGGGCCTCATCGACGACGGCGTAGCGCGCCTGCTGAGTCAGCAGCAATTGCAGGGCCTGACGCTCCAGCGGTACGCCTTGCAGGTTGAGGTTGGCGTAATTGCTGCGCAAATAATCGGCGATTGCACTCGGCATTCGCACCGCGACCCGCGATTGACTGTCGAGTTTTTCCAGCTCCACCGCCCCTGCGGTTTTCTGCTCGCCCACCACCAGTTGCGGCACACGCATGTAGGGGTCGGTGAATTGCCACAGCCGCAAGCCTGCCGGGGTTTGCGTCAGGCCAGGGGCGACGTCGACCTCACCTTCGCGCGCTGCGGCCTCCAGTTGCGTCAGATCGGAAAAATGACGCCAGGTCAGCTCGACATTCAGTGCGCCGGCCAACCACTGCATCAACTCGATATTGGCCCCGGACAAACGCTGCAAGCGCCGGTCGTACTGGGCATAAGGCGCTTGCAGGACCACCCCCACACGCAACTCGCCGTGCTGCGCCAGCCATTGACGCTGGTCACTGCTCAGCGGTACGACGCGCGCAGGTGGTACGGCGATCGCCCACGCCATCAAGGGAAGCCAACAACAGCCGATAACCAACAGGCAGCGAAAACGCATCATCCGAAGTCTCACACACTGACAAATACTGACCAACCCATTAGGCTGCCGGGATTACTTCTGGCCTGGAATATCCGATGCCCCCTGTCTACCGCTCGGCACTGCCAGCATTGTGCCTGTCGCTGATACTGCCTTGTGCCTTTTCAGTTCAGGCTGCCGACCCGGCGCCCGCGACACCTGAAAAAACAGCCGAAGAAAAAACCCTGGAGCGCCAGCCACTGCCTGAGCGTAGCCAAGAAGACGCTGCCGCTCTTGAGCGCACGGTCCCCGCCCAGGAGCAACAACGGTTACAGGCGGGCAGCGAGACCTTTCTGGCACTCTGGAAGCCGGCCAACACCAGTGACCCCAAGGGTGCCGTGATTATCCTCCCGGGCGTCGGTGAAACGGCTGACTGGCCTCAAGCAATCGGTCCTTTACGGCAAAAATTGCCCGATGCCGACTGGGGCAGTCTGAGTCTTACCCTGCCAGACCTGCAAAGCAATGCCCCACAGCCACGTATCGTCGAGGCCCCGCCACCCGCCGCCACTACCGAGACACAGAACAAGGACGCCAGTACGGCGGCGCCCATCGAACAAGTGGCCGGCGGCGAAGGGGATATTGCGGATCGCCCGCTCGCCGAAACCGGCGAGGAGCGACTCAAGGCCGATGCCGAGCGGATCTACGCACGCATCGATGCCGCGATCGACTTCGCCGAGCAACAGAGTGTGCGCGGCATTGTCTTGCTGGGCCACGGCACCGGAGCCTATTGGGCTGCACGCTACCTGAACGAAAGACAACCGGCACAGGTTGATAAGTTGGTAATGATTGCGGCCCAGGCACCTGCTCCCCAGCCCGGTTTAAGCGAACTGACGACCCAACTGAAGCTGGCAACGCTGGACCTCTACTACATGGACAAAGCGACCGCCCAGAACGCGGCCCAGGAGCGCTTGAAAGCGAGCAAGCGCCTGAAAGACTCGACCTTCAGGCAGATTCCCCTCAAGACACTGCCGGGTAACAGTGCGGCCCAGCAGGAGCAACTGTTCCGCCGCGTGCGTGGCTGGTTGAGTCCACAGAGCGCACAAAGCTGATCGAGCCCGGGCCTCACCACAGGCCCTCCTTCAGGCAGCCCGACTAACGAAAGTCCCGCCGCTGACGAATCAACGTGTAAGCGTTGTGCAACTCCCGGGTCTTTTCTGTCGCCTCACGCACCTGGGACGGTGTCGCGCCACTGCCGGCAATCTTGTCCGGATGGTGGCGACTGAGCAGGCGACGATACGCGCGCTTGATCTGTGACGGCTCACTGGTGACAGACACCCCTAACAGGCGCATCGCCTCCTGATACGCCTCGCCACTGTTGGGCCGCTCTCGCTTGTGCGGTTCGTAGTCACTGGCCAGTGCCTGCACCTGTCCAGGCGTGCAGCCCAGCCATTTGCCCCACCGTGCAATCAACTCGCGCTCGGCAGCTCCGGCCCGTCCGTCCGCCCAGACCATCCGCCAACACGCACGCAAGACCCCCTCCGCCGCATGAGGCTGGGCCCGCAATCGCCGCAAATAGCCACGCAAGCGATCACGCCCGGACTTGCCCCGATTGAATGCGGCGATCGCCCGTTGCTGCGCAAAATCGTTCATCTCCAGCGCCCGCATTTCCTGACGTGCCTGGTAGATATGGCTATCCACCACCCGGCCGTCACTCTTGGCCAGGCGCCCGAGCAACACAAACAGCAGTTCATCGTTACGCAACATCGAACGACCGCCCAGTTGCTCACGCAAATGCCCCAGGCTTTGCAGTTGCAGGCGTCTATCCAGCGCCTGTCCCAACAAAGCGCCGAGCATGGCCCCCGGTATGCTGGCTATGGCAAAGCCAGCCCCGGCTCCAATCAGAGTCCCTGGCCACAGCATCTCAGCGGCTCGCTTGCAGCAAGTGTTCAACTTCGGCCAGACGCTCGTGCGTGCCCACGTCGACCCAATGCCCCTGCAGTCGCTCGCCCGTCACCTGCCCTTGGGCCATGGCCTCGCGCAACAACGGCGCCAGCTTGAAGGCGCCCTCACGGCAACCGGCAAAGAGCTTCGGATGCAGCACCGCGATGCCACTGTAGGTCAGGGTTTGTGCGTCCGCCCCGGCGTCATGCACCTGCCCCTCGACCAGACTGAAATCACCCCGCGGGTGGTGGGGCGGATTGTCGGCCAGCACCAGATGAGCCAGCCCTGCCAGCGGTTCACGCAAGGCGGCGAAGGCGTAATCCGTCCAGATATCACCGTTGACCACCACAAAGGCTTCCTCGCCCAGCAGCGGCAATGCACGGAAGATCCCGCCGCCGGTTTCCAGCGGCTCGCCTTCAGGCGAATACTGAATCTTCAGGCCATAGCGAGAACCGTCGCCCAGATAGTCTTCGATCTGCTGTCCCAACCAGGCGTGATTGATCACCACCTCGCTGAAACCGGCTGCCGCCAGTGCCCGCAGGTGATACTCGATCAATGGCATCCCCCCCACGCGCACCAACGGCTTGGGCGTGGTCAGTGTCAACGGGCGCATACGCTCGCCTTTGCCGGCCGCCAGAATCATTGCCTTCATGCAGAGACTCCCACCGAGGCGCGCAGGCTGGTCAGCAATGTGCCCAAGTCAGCCAGTTCAGGACGACGAGCCAGCACGGCCTCTATATAAGCAAAGAACCGGGGCACGTCCGTGAGGTACCGCGGTTTGCCATCGCGGTGGCAGATGCGGGCGAAGATCCCGATCACTTTCAAATGCCGCTGCACGCCCATCAGATCGCTGGCGCGCAGGAAGTCTTCGAAATCCGGCTGAACCGGGATTCCGACGCTGCCAGCTTGTTGCCAGTAGCTTTCCAGCCAGTCACGCACGCGCGCCTCGGGCCAACTGAGGAAAGCGTCCTTGAACAGACAGGTCACGTCATAGGTCACCGGCCCGTACACTGCGTCCTGGAAATCCAGCACACCCGGGTTCGGTTTGCTGATCATCAGGTTGCGCGGCATGTAGTCGCGGTGCACCAGCACTTTCGGCTGGGCCAGGGCACTGTCGATCAACAGGTCGCTGGCACGCTGCCAGAGTGCCTGCTGAGTGGCATCGAACTCGATACCCAACTCTCGCTTCACATACCATTCGGGGAACAGTTCCAGTTCGCGGCGCAGCAGTGCCACGTCATAACTGGGCAGCGGTGCAGTCATCGGCAGCTGTTGGAAGGCCAGCAATGCCTGCAGCGAATCCTTGAATAAATCGTCGGCATTTTCGCCGTTGATCACGTCCAGATAGGTCTGATTACCCAGGTCGTTGAGCAAAAGAAAACCGCGATCAAGATCCTCTGCATAGATTTTCGGCACATTGATGCCCGATTTCGCCAGCAAAATGGCGATATCCACAAAGGGCTTACAGTTTTCCTGAGGGGGGGGAGCGTCCATCACGACAAAGCTCCTGTCGCCGCCTTCCCAGCGAAAATACCGACGGAAGCTCGCGTCGCTGCTGGCCGCAGTCAACGTGGCCTGGGGTACATCCCCCCATCCTTGAGCGGCAAATACAATTGCCAATTGCTCATCGAGCCAAACTTTCAGGTGTTGCAAGCGTACATCTTGATCAGGCATTACAAGGGTCTCCGACGGCGCTAGCCGTCAAGCGGGTCATGCTTTATTATCCAGCATCTTTTTCAGACCATCGAGAGGCGTGCGGCCCACACCGCGGGCAGATGGCACGCAGGAAGCCCGGACTAATAAGATGGCATTGAAATCCCCCGCGTTTCGTAAAAAATTTCCGTTGTTTGTGACCGGCAGTCTGCTGGCCATGCAACCTCTAGCCACTTCCTTCGTGGTCGCCGCGGAACAGTATGACTGCTCAGTCTCTGCTTCGGGTGCCTGGGACTGCGCGCCGAAAACCAACGCGGCTCAACTGCCCCCGCGCCCTGTGCATGATGCCAGTGCGGTCAGTTCGAACAACGAATCGGCAGCAGACAGCACAACTGAAGTCGAAACCGCCGACAAACCGGTACTGGTCACCGAAGCCAAGGGCCGTGGCCTGAAGTCGCGCAGTGCTGACTACAGCCACCTCGACTGGGTTCCGCGCGAGCAGCTCACCGCGGCGCAACTGGCCGAAACAGGCCCTTATTGCGCGGGCGCCTATGTCGAGCCGACTCGTCCTGGCATGAATGACACGACGGCCAAGAGCGACGCCCCCACCTTCATCGGAGCCAAAGCCTCCCGCTACCAGCAGGAAGAGCAGATTGCGACCCTGGCCGGTGACGTGGTCATGCGCCAGGGCAGCATGCAGGCCGAGGCCGACGAGGCCAGCCTGTACCAGGCCGAGAACCGTGGCGAACTGAGCGGCAATGTGCGCGTGCGCGACAACGGTGCACTGATTGTCGGCGATCACGCCGACGTGCAGCTCGACACCGGTGAAGCCAAGGTCGACAACGCCGAATACGTGATGCACAAGTCCCGCATTCGCGGCAGCGCGCTGTACGCCAAGCGGGCCGAGAACGCGATCATCCGCCTCAAGGATGGCACCTACACCTCGTGCGAACCGAGCAGCAACGCCTGGCAGCTCAAGGGCAACAACATCACCCTGAACCCGGCGACCGGCTTCGGTACCGCGACCAACGTGACGCTGCGAGTCAAGGACATCCCGGTGATGTACACCCCGTACATCTACTTCCCGATCGATGATCGCCGCCAGTCTGGCTTCCTGCCGCCGACCATCGGCAGCGGCAGCGATACCGGCATGCTGCTGGTCACACCGTATTACTTCAACCTGGCACCCAACTACGATGCCACGTTGTATCCGCGTTACATGAGCAAACGCGGCCTGTTGATGGAAGGTGAATTCCGTTACCTGACCGAATCCAGCGAAGGCCAGTTCGGCGCAGCCTATCTGGACGACAAGGAAGACGAGCGCAAGCTGCAGTCGGACTACGAAAAAACCCGCTACATGTACAACTGGCAGCACAAGGGCGGCCTGGATTCGCGCGTCCTGACCGAAGTCGACTACACCAAGATCAGTGATCCGTACTACTTCCAGGATCTGCAAACCGATCAGTTGGGCGTCCAGAGCGTTTCCGATTTCGTGAATCAGCAAGGTGCGGTCAGCTATCGTGGCGATACCTTCACCGCACGCCTCAACGCCCAGGCGTTCGAGCTGGCATCGGTGTCCAACACTACGCCATATGATCGTTTGCCGCAGATCACCTTCAATGGTTTCCTGCCACAAAAGCCGGGTGGGTTGAACTTCGCCTATCAGACAGAACTCGTGCGCTTTGATCGGGACCTGCAGACAGGCAATTACATCAATGAGAACGGCGATCCAGAGTCTCGTCTCGACAACAACGTCCAAGGCTTGGCGCGAGCCACCGGCGACCGCATGAACCTGGCGCCAAGCGTCAGCCTGCCGCTCGACTGGACCTATGGCTTCGTGAAGCCGTCGCTCAAGTACCAATACACCCAGTACGACCTGGACCTGGACAGCATCGGCAAGAGCCAGATCGCGGCGCAGAACGCCGAAAGCGATCGCCTCAATGGCACTTACGACAGTAACCAGAATCGCGCCGTACCGATTGCCAGCGTCGACAGCGGCTTGTATTTCGACCGCAATACCCAATGGTTCGGCAAGAACTACCGCCAGACCCTGGAACCGCGTCTGTACTACCTCTATGTTCCCGAGAAAGACCAGTCCGACATTCCGGTTTTCGACACCAGCGAATCCACGTTCAGCTATTCCTCGCTGTTCCGTGATAACCGCTTCACCGGCTCTGACCGTGTCGGCGACGAAAACAAACTGTCGCTGGGCGTGACCAACCGCTGGATCGAAGAGAACGGCTTCGAACGTCAACGCATCAGTGTTGGCCAGGCCCTGTACTTCAAGGACCGTGAAGTCCAGTTGCCGGGTATCGATGCAAAAACCCGCGAAGACGCGCACTCCGACGTCTCTCCGTATGCCCTGGAATACGAATACCGCTGGAACCGCGATTGGCGCACCACGGCCGACTACAACTGGGACCCGGACAGCCGCAGCCCTCGCTCGGGCAGCGCGATGTTCCACTACCAGCCTGAAGATAACCCGAACAAGGTCATCAACGCCGGCTATCGCTATCGCAATGACCAGGTCCGTTACGACGAGAACACCGGTAAATGGACCGTGGGTGGTGGCGACTACGGCACCCCGGGCCAGCCTGGCTACGTGAAGGACTACTACAAGATCCAGCAGCACGACTTCTCGGTCATCTGGCCTGTCGTGCCACAATGGAACGCCATCAGCCGCTGGCAGTACGACTACAACCGCAACCGTACCCTGGAAGCCTTCGGTGGCTTCGAGTACGACAACTGCTGCTGGAAACTGCGCCTGATCAACCGTTACTGGGTTTCGTATGACGAGTTCAGTCAAGAAGCGCCGGAAAACGAGAAAGGCGACCACGGCATTTTCCTCCAAATTGTTCTGAAGGGCCTCGGTGGCGTTACTGGCGCCAAGGTAGAGAGCTTCCTCGACAAAGGCATCCAAGGTTATCGTGAACGTGAAGACCAAGCTTTCTGATTGTCTGCGCCCGCTGATGCTGGGCGCGTTGTTCCTGAGCACCGCGGCTAGCGCCGCGGTGCAGTCCATCGACAAAGTGGTGGCCATCGTTGACAACGACGTGGTCATGCAAAGCCAACTGGACCAGCGGGTTCGCGAAGTTCAGCAAACCATCGCCAAGCGCGGCTCGGCCGTTCCACCGGCTGGTGTCCTGGAGCAACAGGTGCTGGAGCGCCTGATCGTCGAGAACCTGCAATTGCAGATCGGCGAACGCTCCGGCATCCGTATTACCGATGAAGAACTGAACCAGGCAATCGGCACCATTGCCCAGCGCAACAACATGACCGTGGATCAATTCCGCGCCGCCCTGTCCCGCGATGGCTTGTCTTATGAAGACGCTCGCGACCAGGTTCGCCGTGAAATGATCGTCAGCCGTGTGCGTCAGCGTCGTGTGGCCGAACGCATCCAGGTGTCCGAGCAGGAAGTGAAGAACTTCCTTGCCTCCGACCTCGGCAAAATGCAATTGTCCGAAGAACTGCACCTGGCCAACATCCTGATTCCAACCCCGGAAAGCGCCAACTCCGAAGCGATTCAGAGCGCTGCACGCCAGGCCATGGAGATCTATCAGCAGCTCAAGCAAGGCGCTGATTTCGCCCAGTTGGCCATCGCCCGCTCGGCAAGCGACAATGCCCTGGAAGGCGGCGACATGGGCTGGCGTAAGGCCGCTCAACTGCCTCCACCGTTCGACCGCGAACTGAGTGCCATGGCGGTCGGTGACGTGACCCAACCTGCACGCACGCCAGGCGGTTTCATCATCCTCAAGCTGCTGGCCAAGCGCGGCGGTGGTAATCAGGTGCGTGACGAAATCCACGTTCGCCACATCCTGATCAAACCAAGCGAAATCCGTAGCGAAGCAGAGACCAAGCGCCTGGCGCAGAAACTCTACGAGCGCATTGAAGCGGGCGAAGACTTCGCCGAACTGGCCAAAAGCTATTCGGAAGACCCGGGCTCCGCCCTTAATGGCGGCGACCTGAACTGGATCGACCCGAACGCTCTGGTACCGGAATTCCGCGCCGTGATGGACAAGACTCCACAAGGTCAGCTGTCCCAACCATTCCAGAGCCCTTATGGCTGGCATGTTCTGGAAGTCCTTGGCCGTCGCGCCACCGACAGCACCTCCCAGGCTCGCGAACAGCAAGCGATGACGGTGTTGCGCAACCGCAAGTACGACGAAGAGCTGCAAACCTGGTTGCGTCAGATCCGTGACGAAGCCTACGTTGAAATCAAGCTCCCTGGCGTCGACCAGGCGGCGAAGTGAAACCCCAACGCTTCGCTCTGACACCCGGCGAACCGGCCGGCATAGGTCCAGACCTGTGCCTGCTGCTCGCCTCGCAAGCCCAGCCGCATCCCCTGATTGCCATTACCAGCCGCGACCTGCTCCTTGAGCGGGCCGCGCAGCTGGGTGTGGTTGTCGATCTGCTGCCGGTAACGCCGAACAGCTGGCCAGATATTCCTGCGCCAGCCAACAGTCTGTATGTCTGGGACACCCCGCTCAACGCCAAGGTCACCGCCGGCCAACTGGACAAGGCCAATGCGGCTTTTGTTCTGGAAACCCTGACCCGGGCCGGCCAAGGCTGCCTGGACGGAGACTTCGCCGGGATGATCACCGCCCCGGTGCACAAGGGCGTGATCAACGAATCCGGCATCGCCTTTTCGGGTCATACCGAGTTCCTGGCGGACCTGACCCATACCGCCCAGGTGGTGATGATGCTGGCCACCCATGGCTTGCGTGTTGCGCTGGTCACCACGCACCTGCCATTGCGGGAAATTGCCGACGCCATCACCCCTGAGCGCCTGGAGCGGGTCACACGGATTCTGCATGCCGACCTGCAGCAAAAATTCGGCATCGCCCGGCCACGCATCCTCGTCTGTGGGCTCAACCCCCACGCTGGCGAAGGCGGACACCTGGGCCATGAAGAAATCGACATTATCGAACCCACCCTTGAGCGTCTGCGCGGTGAAGGCATGGACCTGCGTGGCCCCCTGCCCGCCGACACTCTGTTTACCCCAAAATATCTGGAGCACTGCGATGCAGTGCTGGCGATGTACCACGACCAGGGCCTGCCCGTGTTGAAGTACAAAGGCTTCGGCGCGGCAGTCAACGTGACCCTTGGCCTGCCGATCATCCGCACCTCAGTCGACCACGGCACCGCCCTGGACCTGGCTGGCAGCGGAAAAATCGACACCGGCAGCCTGCAAGTCGCCCTGGAAACCGCCTACCAGATGGCCGAGACCCGTTTATGACCGAGCACTACCAACACCGGGCGCGCAAGCGCTTCGGCCAGAACTTCCTGCACGATGCCGGTGTTATCGACCGCATCCTGCGCTCCATTCACGCCAAGGCCGACGACCGCCTGCTGGAAATCGGCCCGGGCCAGGGCGCCCTGACCGAAGGCCTGCTCAACAGCGGTGCCCAGCTTGATGTCGTTGAGTTGGACAAGGACCTGATCCCGATCCTCAACCAGCAATTCGCCGGCAAGAGCAACTTCAACCTGCATCAGGGTGACGCACTGAAGTTCGACTTCAACAGCCTGAATGCCGCCCCCAACAGCCTGCGCGTAGTCGGCAACCTGCCCTACAACATCTCCACGCCGCTGATCTTCCACCTGCTGAACAACGCTGGGATCATCCGCGACATGCACTTCATGCTGCAAAAGGAAGTGGTCGAGCGCTTGGCAGCAGGCCCGGGTGGTGGTGATTGGGGTCGCCTGTCGATCATGGTTCAGTACCACTGCCGGGTCGAACACCTGTTCAACGTCGGCCCTGGCGCGTTCAATCCACCACCGAAAGTCGACTCGGCCATTGTTCGCCTGGTGCCGCACGCCGTACTGCCACACCCGGCCAAGGATCATCGCCTGCTGGAGCGCGTCGTTCGCGAGGCGTTCAACCAGCGCCGCAAGACCCTGCGCAATACCCTCAAGGCCCTGCTGAGCAGCGCCGAAATCGAAGCCGCCGGCGTCGATGGCAGCCTGCGCCCGGAACAGCTCGACCTGGCAGCCTTCGTGCGCCTGGCCGACAAACTCAGCGAACAGGTCGCCGAGAATCCGGCCGACATCTGAGTGGCCTGAAGCGTTATCGGGTAGGAACCAGGCGCCCGGTCTGGTTTACTACCCGATACTTGGCCTAGACTGATCCACATCAGTCACGCCCCGCGTCCCGCTTTGCTTTTAAGGCCTTTTTGCATGTCCGATCCTCGTTATCAGGTCGACGTCAGCGTCGTCACTCGCTTTCTGGCAGAACAGTCACAACCCGAGCACAACCGCTTCGCCTTTGCCTACACCATTACCGTACAGAACAATGGCCTGTTACCGGCCAGGTTGCTGTCACGGCACTGGGTGATCACCGATGGCGACGGGCATGTCGAAGAGGTTCGCGGTGCCGGCGTGGTTGGCCAGCAGCCGCTGATCGAACCCGGCAAGAGTCACACCTACAGCAGCGGCACCGTGATGACCACCCGTGTTGGCAACATGCAAGGCAGTTATCAGATGCTCGCCGACGACGGCACCCACTTCGACGCCATCATCGCGCCATTCCGCCTGGCCGTACCCGGAGCCCTGCACTGATATGGCAACCTACGCCGTCGGCGATCTCCAGGGCTGCCTCGAGCCGCTGCAATGCCTGCTCAAGCGTGTCGCCTTCGACCCGGCAAAGGACCACTTGTGGCTGGTCGGCGATCTGGTGAACCGAGGCCCGCAATCGCTGGAAACCCTGCGCTTCCTCTATAGCATCCGCCAATCGCTGGTGTGCGTACTGGGCAACCACGACCTGCACCTGCTGGCGGCTGGGAAAAACATCGAGCGCCTGAAGAAAGCCGATACCCTGCGCGAAATCCTTGATGCCCCGGACAGCAAGGATCTGCTTGAGTGGCTGCGCCAGCAAAAACTCCTGCACTACGACGAACAACGCGACATGGTGCTGGTGCATGCCGGCATACCGCCGCAATGGTCCCTGCGCAAAGCCATCAAGTACGCTGCCGAAGTCGAGTCCGCACTGCGTGACGACAATCTGTTCGCCCCATACCTGGACGGCATGTACGGCAGCGAACCGGCGAAATGGGACAACGACCTCAAAGGCGTGACCCGTTTGCGGGTGATCACCAACTATTTCACCCGCATGCGCTTCTGTACCCGCGAAGGCAAGCTTGACCTCAAAAGCAAGGAAGGCATCGACACCGCCCTACCCGGCTACGCCCCCTGGTTCAAGCACAAAGAGCGCAAGACCCGCGGCCAGAAGATCATTTTCGGTCACTGGGCGGCACTGGAAGGCCAGTGCAACGAACCCGGTATCTTCGCCCTCGACACCGGATGTGTCTGGGGTGGCGCCATGACACTGATGAACATCGACACCGGCGAGCGCCTGAGTTGCAAATGCGACGAACACGGCCACCTCGCACCGCCTGTCGCCTCACCCACCCCCGAACCGTTGTCGGCCAGCGCCAAGCGCTAGGCTGGCTCCCAGCCAGGCCACAGGAGCCCACCATGAGCGAATTCAAACGCATCCCCCCCGAACAGGCGCAGGCCTTGCGAGAGCAAGGTGCCGTAGTGGTCGACGTCCGCGACCCTGCGACTTTTGCCGCACTGCACATCAGCGGCTCAAAGCACCTGGACAACCATTCCCTGCACGCCTTCATCGCCGCCGCCGATCTGGACGCGCCAACCGTAGTGGTCTGCTACCACGGCAATTCCAGCCAGGGTGCCGCCGCCTACCTGATCAGCCAGGGCTTCTCCGACGTCTACAGCATGGACGGCGGCTTCGAACTGTGGCGCACTACTTATCCTTCGGAAACGGCGCAAGGCACGTCCGAATAATTTTTTTTCAGTGCTGCAGCCCACGCCTGCCGTGGGCTGACGGACGGTCATTTACAACAAATTACGCATTGCCCCTTTACCTCCCCGATTCCGAACTATCCTTAGGCTCAGGCCATCCAAAACAGGGGAGAGCCGGTACACCGGCGTGCGGGTCATCGGGAGTAACCTTTCAGGGTTGATAGCTTTGAAGGTGTTCTGGGGGGGTAAAAAGCAGCTGCACTTTCAGTTGCTTACCAGCATCGACTGATCCGGCGCCGGCTCCACGTATCGAGCGAGGTGTCGTCATGAGTATTTTTAGCCACTTCCAACAACGCTTCGAGTCCACACGCCAGGAAGAGCTCACGCTGCAGGAGTACCTGGAGCTGTGCAAGCAGGACCGTAGCGCCTACGCGTCCTCCGCCGAGCGTCTGCTGTTGGCCATCGGTGAGCCGGAATTGCTGGACACCTCGACCAACTCGAGGCTGTCGCGCATCTTTTCCAACAAGGTGATCCGCCGCTATCCGGCCTTTGAAGACTTCCACGGAATGGAGGAATGCATCGACCAGATCGTCTCCTACTTCCGCCACGCCGCCCAAGGCCTGGAAGAGAAGAAACAGATCCTCTACCTGCTCGGCCCCGTCGGTGGCGGCAAGTCGTCCCTGGCCGAAAAGCTGAAACAGCTGATCGAGAAAGTCCCCTTCTATGCCATCAAGGGCTCTCCCGTATTCGAGTCGCCACTAGGGCTGTTCAACGCCACCGAAGACGGCGCGATCCTGGAAGAGGACTTCGGCATTCCACGGCGCTACCTGAACACCATCATGTCGCCTTGGGCGACCAAGCGGCTTGCCGAGTTTGGCGGCGATATCAGTCAATTCCGAGTGGTCAAGCTCTACCCCTCGATCCTCAACCAGATCGCCGTCGCCAAGACCGAACCGGGTGACGAAAACAACCAGGACATCTCGGCGCTGGTGGGCAAGGTCGATATCCGCAAACTCGAAGAGTTCCCGCAAAACGACGCCGATGCCTACAGCTACTCGGGCGCACTGTGCCGGTCCAACCAGGGCCTGATGGAATTCGTTGAAATGTTCAAGGCGCCGATCAAGGTGCTGCACCCTCTGCTGACCGCCACCCAGGAAGGCAACTACAACAGCACCGAAGGCCTGGGCGCGATTCCGTTCACCGGGATCCTGCTGGCGCACTCCAACGAATCGGAGTGGCACACCTTCCGCAACAACAAGAACAACGAAGCCTTCATCGACCGGATCTATATCGTCAAGGTACCGTACTGCCTGCGGGTCACCGACGAAGTGAAGATCTACGACAAGCTGCTGTTCAACAGCTCCTTGGCCAAGGCTCACTGTGCACCTGATACCCTGAAGATGCTCGCCCAGTTCACCGTACTCTCGCGCCTCAAGGAGCCCGAGAACTCGAACATCTACTCGAAAATGCGTGTGTATGACGGCGAGAACCTCAAGGACACCGATCCGAAGGCCAAGTCGATCCAGGAGTACCGCGACACGGCCGGCGTCGACGAAGGCATGAACGGTCTTTCGACCCGTTTCGCCTTCAAGATCCTGTCCAAGGTCTTCAACTTCGACCCGCACGAAATCGCCGCCAACCCGGTGCACCTGCTCTACGTGCTCGAACAACAGATCGAACAGGAACAATTCCAGGCGGAAACACGCGAACGCTACCTGCGCTTCCTGAAGGAATACCTGGCGCCGCGTTACATCGAGTTCATCGGCAAGGAGATCCAGACCGCGTACCTGGAGTCCTACAGCGAGTACGGACAGAACATCTTCGACCGCTATGTGCTGTACGCCGACTTCTGGATTCAGGACCAGGAGTACCGCGACCCGGAAACCGGCGAAATTCTCAACCGCGTCGCCCTCAACGAAGAGCTGGAGAAAATCGAAAAACCGGCGGGCATCAGCAATCCGAAGGACTTCCGCAACGAAATCGTCAACTTCGTCCTGCGCGCCCGGGCCAACAACAACGGCAAGAACCCGACGTGGCTCAGCTACGAGAAGCTGCGGGTGGTCATCGAGAAGAAAATGTTCTCGAACACCGAGGATCTGCTGCCGGTCATCAGCTTCAACGCCAAGGCCAGCAAAGAGGATCAGCAAAAACACAACGACTTCGTTACACGGATGGTCGAGCGCGGCTACACCGACAAACAGGTACGGCTTCTGTCCGAGTGGTACCTGCGGGTCCGGAAATCGCAATGAGACAGCTGCAAGCTACAAGCCACAAGCTGCATGAGAAAAGCGCGTAAACCCGAGAGCCGGGTAACTGCTTCTACTTGCAGCTTGTCGCTCACAACTTGAAGCTGCCCGGAGGGCCCCTATGAGTTATGTGATCGACCGACGCCTCAATGGCAAGAACAAGAGCACGGTAAACCGCCAGCGGTTTCTGCGGCGTTACCGTGACCACATCAAAAAGGCCGTCGAGGAGGCCGTGAGCCGGCGCTCCATTACGGACATGGAGCACGGCGAACAAATCAGCATTCCCGGACGCGATATCGACGAGCCGGTGCTTCACCATGGTCGTGGCGGTAAACAGACCATCGTGCACCCCGGAAACAAGGAGTTCACGACCGGCGAGCACATTGCCCGCCCACCGGGAGGTGGGGGTGGCCGTGGTCCGGGCAAGGCCGGCAATTCCGGCGAAGGCATGGACGAGTTCGTGTTCCAGATCACCCAGGAAGAGTTCCTCGAATTCATGTTCGAGGACCTGGAGCTGCCCAACCTGGTCAAACGCAACCTCAGCGGCACCGATACCTTCAAGACCGTGCGCGCCGGTATCAGCAACGAAGGCAACCCGTCACGGATCAACATCATCCGCACCCTGCGCTCGGCCCATGCCCGGCGTATTGCCCTCTCGGGCAGCAGCCGGGCAAAACTGCGCGAAGCCAAGGACGAACTGGCACGCCTCAAACAGGAAGAACCGGACAACTTCGGCGATATCCAGAAAATCGAGGCTGAAATCGAACGCCTGAGCGCGCGCATTAATCGTGTGCCGTTTCTCGACACCTTCGACCTCAAGTACAACCTGCTGATCAAGCAACCCAACCCCAGCTCCAAGGCGGTCATGTTCTGCCTGATGGACGTCTCCGGCTCCATGACCCAGGCGACCAAGGACATCGCCAAACGGTTCTTCATCCTGTTGTACCTGTTCCTGAAACGGAACTACGAAAAGATCGACGTCGTCTTCATCCGCCACCACACCAGCGCTCGGGAAGTCGACGAAGAAGAGTTCTTCTACTCTCGGGAAACCGGCGGCACCATTGTCTCCAGTGCCCTGAAACTGATGCAGGAGATCATGGCCGAGCGCTATCCGAGCAACGACTGGAACATTTATGCCGCCCAGGCCTCCGATGGCGACAACTGGAACGATGACTCGCCAATCTGCCGTGACATCCTGATCAACCAGATCATGCCTTTCGTGCAGTATTACACTTATGTAGAGATTACTCCGCGCGAACACCAGGCCCTGTGGTACGAGTACGAGCGTATCGCCGAAGCCTATTCCGACACCTTTGCCCAGCAGCAGCTGGTTTCGGCCGGAGATATCTACCCGGTCTTCCGTGAACTCTTCCAGCGCAGGTTAGTGACATGACCGCCAAAGAGCAGAAACGCCAACCCATTTCCACAGGCTCGGAATGGACGTTCGAGCTGATCCAGGCCTACGACCGCGAAATCAGCCGTCTAGCGGCCCGCTATGCGCTGGACACCTACCCCAACCAGATCGAAGTGATTACCGCCGAACAGATGATGGATGCCTATGCGTCCGTGGGCATGCCACTGGGTTATCACCACTGGTCCTATGGCAAACACTTCCTTAGCACGGAAAAGTCCTACAGCCGTGGCCAGATGGGACTGGCCTACGAAATCGTGATCAACTCCGACCCGTGCATTGCCTACCTGATGGAAGAAAACACCATCTGCATGCAAGCACTGGTGGTGGCCCATGCCTGCTATGGCCATAACAGCTTTTTCAAAGGCAACTACCTGTTCCGCACCTGGACCGATGCCAGTTCGATCATCGATTACCTGGTCTTCGCCAAGCAGTACATCATGCAATGCGAGGAGCGCCACGGCATCGACGCTGTGGAGGACCTGCTGGACTCCTGCCACGCCCTGATGAACTACGGCGTCGACCGCTACAAACGCCCTTACCCGATCTCCGCCGAAGAAGAGCGACGCCGGCAAAAGGACCGTGAAGAACACCTGCAAAAGCAGATCAACGACCTGTGGCGCACCATCCCCAAAGGCGCCGGCAAGTACAGCGAGAAAGACAACGCACGCTTTCCGGCCGAACCGCAGGAGAACATCCTCTACTTCATCGAAAAACACGCCCCGCTACTGGAACCGTGGCAGCGGGAAATCGTGCGGATCGTGCGCAAGATCGCGCAGTACTTTTATCCACAGCGCCAGACCCAGGTCATGAACGAGGGCTGGGCAACGTTCTGGCACTACACCCTGATGAACGACCTGTACGACGAAGGCCTGGTAACCGACGGCTTCATGATGGAGTTCCTGGCCTCGCACACCAGCGTGGTCTTCCAGCCCGGATTCGACAGCCCGTATTACAGCGGGATCAACCCCTACACCCTGGGCTTCTCCATGTACCGCGACATCCGCCGCATGTGCGAGGAGCCGACGGAAGAAGACTACCGCTGGTTCCCGGAAATCGCCGGGACCGACTGGCTGTCAGCCATCAAGTTCGCCATGAGCAGCTTCAAGGATGAGAGTTTCATCCTGCAGTACCTGTCACCGAAGGTGATCCGCGACCTCAAACTGTTCAGCATTCTCGATGACGATCAAAAGGACGACCTTCTGGTTCCCGCCATCCATGACGAGGAAGGCTACCGCACCATTCGTGAAACCCTGGCAGCCCAATACAACCTGGGCAACCGCGAACCCAACATACAGATCTACAGCATCGACCGCCGTGGCGATCGTTCGCTGACCCTGCGCCATCAACAACACGACCGCAAACCACTGGGAGACTCCACAGACGAGGTTCTAAAGCACCTGCACCGCCTCTGGGGCTTCGATATCCACCTGGAGACCCTGCAGGGTGACCAAGTGATGAAGACCCACCACGTGCCCCCCAGGGCCGAGCACAGCGAGGGCGACTACGGTCGGCTCGACCTGGCCGTCATTCACCTTTGAACCTTCCAGAACCTCCGAAAGTTCGACACAAGGGTTATCCTGTCGAGCTAACGGAGGTTTTTTATGCAGATTTATAAAGTCGGCGGCGCGGTCAGGGATCGCCTGCTCGGCAAGCCTGTCACCGACATTGACTGGGTTGTGGTCGGTGCCAGCAGCGAAGAGATGCTCGCCAAGGGCTATCGCCCGGTCGGAGCCGATTTCCCGGTCTTCCTGCACCCTGAAAGTGGCGAGGAATACGCCCTCGCCCGCACCGAACGCAAAAGCGGGCGCGGTTACGGCGGCTTCACCTTTCACGCCAGCCCTGAAATCACCCTGGAAGAAGACCTGATTCGCCGTGACCTGACGATCAATGCCATGGCCGAAGACGATCAGGGCCAACTGACCGACCCCTATCATGGCCAGCGCGATCTTGAGGCACGCATACTTCGCCATGTTTCCCCCGCATTCGCCGAAGATCCCTTGCGAGTCCTGCGCGTTGCCCGTTTCGCCGCCCGTTACGCCGGGCTCGGTTTCACGGTCGCGCCCGAAACCCTCGAACTGATGCGCCAACTCAGTGAGTCAGGCGAACTTGAGGCACTGACTGCCGAACGCAGCTGGAAAGAAATATCCCGCGCCCTGATGGAAAACCAGCCTCAGGTTTTCATCCAGGTACTCAGGGACTGCGACGCACTGAAGGTGCTGATGCCCGAGGTTGATGCGCTGTTCGGCGTGCCGCAGCCTGAAGCCCACCACCCGGAAATCGACAGCGGCCTCCATACACTGAGCGTTCTGGAACAGGCTGGCGCACATAAACAGCCACTGACCGTGCGCTGGGCTTGTTTGCTGCACGACCTTGGCAAAGGCCTGACACCCGAGAGCGAATGGCCCAGGCACATCGCCCATGAACACAAGGGACTGAAACTGATCAAGGCCGTCAACGAACGCTTCAAGGCACCGCGCGACTGCCAGGAACTGGCGCTGCTGGTGGGGGAATACCACACCCACTGCCATCGCGCCTTGGAGCTGAAAGCCTCGACGTTGCTGGAGTTGCTGCAAAGCTTTGACGTGTATCGACGGCCGCAGCGATTCGAGGAATTCATCGCTGCCTGCGAAATGGATGCACGAGGCCGAAAAGGTCTTGAGCAGAGAAGTTATCCACAAGCCGATTACTTGCGAGGCGCAGCCACGGCCGCACGCGGCGTGGCGGTTCAACCCTTGCTGGAGCAGGGATTCAAGGGCCCGGAACTGGGCGAGGCCATCAAGCGCGAGCGGCTCAAGGCACTGAAGGCTTACAAGGAAACCGCGTCGACCTGAGCCAACCCTTTCCCACCAGAATGACACCGCACCTATGGGAGCGGTGCTCCGATTGCCCGCGAAGGCGCCATGAACGTCACAGCAGGATCGAAGGCGTCAACTGCTCACCGCGCCACGCAAACGCCACCGGCGCCAACACCTGGTCAATCTGCGCTTCGCCCCACAAGGTCGCGAAGCTTTTGCCAACACCCGGATGCACCCTGTCCGGCGCAATCAGTGACAGCGGCCATAACACAAAGGCATTTTTCAGGATTTCCGCTCGCGGCAGGACCAACCCATCGAAATTACCCACTAGATCGCCGTACAGCAGCACGTCGATATCCAGCGGCAAACCCTTGCGATCCGGGGCGTACCGACCATTGTCGGCCTCGATGAACTTCAATCGCCGATCCAGCTCCATCAAGGGTAGATCGGTAAACGCAGACACCACGAAATTGAAGAACGGTCCGCTCTTGATCCCGACCGGCTGGCTTTCGAACACCGCCGAGCAGCGGATATCCACCAGGAAGCCCGACAGCGCTTCCAACCCAGCCCGCAGATGAGCTTCGCGCTCGACATTGCTGCCGAGCCCGAGAAATACCTGAGTTAGCGACATCCGCGCTCGATCTCCACGCCCACGCCTGTTGCAGCCGGGACGGCGCCTGGCTTGGTCAATTTCAAACGCATCCAGGTGATCTTGAATTCACTCATCAAGACTTCCGCCAAACGCTCGGCAAAAGTCTCCACCAGTTGGTAGCTGGACTGCTCGGCGAACGCCTGGATACGCGATGTGACACTGGCATAGTCGAGCGCCAGGGTCAGGTCATCACCCGCCGCCGCCGGACGGTTGTCCCAGGCAAAGCTCAGGTCAAGACGCAGGCACTGACGGATGCCGCGCTCCCAGTCGTAGGCACCAATCACCGTGTCGACTTCCAGGCCCTCGATAAACACTCTGTCCAAGCACTTTTCTCCGCAGCACGACAAGGGCGCAATGCGCCGTTAGAATCAGGGCGTCCTCGCCCGGAATAGTTAGCATGTTTTGGTTACTGGCGATCCTCGCCTACCTGCTTGGCTCTCTGTCCTTCGCCATTTTGCTCAGCCGCCTGACCGGTAATCCCGATCCGCGAATGAGTGGATCGGGTAATGCCGGCGCCACCAACATGTTACGCCTGGCGGGCAAAAAACTCGCCGCCCTCACCTTGCTGGGCGATCTTTGCAAAGGCTTGCTGCCCGTACTGATTGCCGGGCTGGCAGGCCTTTCGATTCAACAACAGGGCTGGATTGGCGTGTGCGCCGTCATCGGCCACCTGTTTCCGCTGTACTTCTGCTTTCGCGGCGGCAAAGGTGTTGCAACGGCCGCCGGCATGCTGCTGGGGCTATACCCGCCAGCGGCACTCCTGGCCATTGGCGCCTGGCTCCTGACCTTCTACCTCACCCGCACCAGCTCGCTGGCCGCCCTCATCGCCACGCCCCTGACCCTGCCACTACTGGCCTGGCAAGAACCGGCAGCGTTAATGCCCATGAGCGCATTGACGGCGCTGATTGTCTGGCGCCATCGCGGCAATCTACGCGACCTGTTTGCCGGGCGCGAACGGCATTTCTAACAACCGCTGGCGAATATCGCTCACACTCAACAGCTTGTTACAACGGTGACAGCTGCTCCATTGGCCAGCGGGCCTGAACACTGATCGCCAGGCTTTCGTGCTGGCCAGCCTGCAGTCGCTGGCAACCGGCAAATGCGATCATCGCGCCGTTATCGGTACAGAACTCCGGACGTGCGTAGTAAACGTCGCCCTTCATGTCGCCCAGCATTTTTTCCAGGGAAGCACGCAAGGCCTTGTTGGCACTCACGCCTCCAGCAATCACCAGGCGCTTGAGACCCGCCTGTTTCAGGGCGCGCTTGCACTTGATGGTCAGAGTCTCCACCACCGCCTGCTGGAAGGCCAGCGAGATGTCGCAGCGGGCTTGCTCGCTGTCGTCCCCGGCGCTGACGCACTGCTGCCAGGTATTCAAGGCAAAGGTTTTCAAGCCACTGAAACTGAAATCCAGACCCGGCCGATCACACATCGGGCGCGGGAAGACGAAACGCCCGACAACGCCTTGCGTGGCCAGGCGCGCGATTTCCGGACCACCCGGATAATTGAGCCCCATCATCTTCGCCGTCTTGTCGAAGGCTTCGCCGGCGGCATCATCCAGGGTCTCCCCCAGCAACTCGTATTGACCGATACCATCGACCCGAACCAACTGCGTATGCCCACCCGACACCAACAAAGCGACGAACGGGAACTCGGGCGGTTGCGGCTCCAGCATCGGCGCCAGCAAATGCCCTTCCATGTGGTGCACGCCCAAGGCCGGGATACCCCAGGCAAACGCCAGCGCCTGGGCGCAGGAAGCCCCCACCAGCAAGGCGCCGACCAGGCCGGGACCCGCGGTGTAGGCAATGGCATCGATCTCGGTCGGCACGCAGTCCGCTTCGGCCAACACCTGACGAATCAAGGGCAGCATGCGCTTGACGTGATCCCGTGATGCCAGCTCCGGCACCACGCCACCATAGGCGCGATGCAGATCGATCTGACTGAACAGCGCATCGGCCAGCAGGCCTTTTTCACTGTCGTAAAGTGCGACGCCGGTTTCATCGCAGGAGGTTTCTAATCCCAGTACTAGCATGGGTTTGCGCCTTGTTTAGGCTGAATTCGAAGGCGCGCATAATAGTCGCCGCGGGATGCCCCGACCAGCGCTTTTCGATCAGAGGCTTTGCATTCCGAGCGTTGAGGGGTTAACATCCGCAACCCTTAAAAACCGACGTCTTCAAGTGCTCTTTTGCCGCGAGGATGTTGACCCCGGTAATGAATGAAGGTAGCTCTGGATGCCAGCCGTCAAAGTTAAAGAGAACGAACCCTTCGACGTAGCTCTGCGTCGTTTCAAGCGCTCCTGCGAAAAAGCCGGTGTACTGGCTGAAGTTCGTAGCCGCGAATTTTACGAGAAGCCAACTTCTGAGCGTAAGCGCAAAGCAGCAGCTGCTGTTAAGCGTCACGCCAAGAAAGTTCAGCGCGAGCAGCGCCGCGCCGTTCGTCTGTACTAATACGCAGACGACCGTAGCAAGCTTCTGCCAAGCCCGGCCCTCAGCCGGGCTTATGGCATTTGCGGATATCGCTTGATGCTTCACCGTCGAAGCCGCAGACGCGACCGAGACAAATCTGCTTCACACGTCAGACCTGGCTCTTTTGCCAGCAGTGCACGTCTCTTCTGACGAGCCTTCCAAGGCTACTGACGAGCACACCCTACTGATTCTATCGACGATCAGCCCAAGGTACCCTCTTGCGTGCCTGATTTTTAGCTATCCGAGGCCTGTCACCGGGCACCGCCGGATACAGCGCAACACTTTCGAACAGTCGAATACTGATTGGTACTAACCTCAGTGGATTTTCGGCAGATACACTCCCCGACAGCGAATACGCAGACGATACCTGGTCGAGCCGCACATCCGCCGCGCCTCAAAACCATGACCCGGCACCGTTCGCCCTTCGCGTGGGCCAATCATTCAGACGCAGTGATGACGAGAACGCCATGGCCGGGCTAATTCCCCAGAGCTTTATTGACGACCTTCTGAACCGCACCGACATCGTCGACGTGGTCAGCTCTCGCCTGCAAATGAAAAAAGCCGGCAAGAACTACACCGCCTGCTGCCCGTTCCACAAGGAAAAAACCCCCTCCTTCAGCGTCAGCCCGGACAAACAGTTCTATTACTGCTTTGGCTGCGGCGCTGGCGGCAATGCCCTCGGCTTCATCATGGACCACGACAACCTGGATTTCCCCCAGGCCGTCGAAGAACTGGCCAAAGCCGCTGGCATGGAAATACCTCGCGAGGAAAGCGGTCGTCCGCACAAGCCGCGACAACCCACCGACTCGCCGCTCTACCCGCTACTGACCGCCGCCGCCGACTTTTACCGCCAGGCCCTGAAAAGCCACCCGGCGCGCAAAGCGGCTGTCGACTACCTGAAGGGGCGCGGCCTGACCGGTGAAATCGCTCGCGATTTCGGCCTCGGCTTCGCCCCACCGGGCTGGGACAATCTGTTCAAGCACCTGAGCAGCGATACGCTGCAACAAAAGGCCATGATCGATGCCGGCCTGCTGATCGAAAACGCCGAAACCGGCAAGCGCTACGACCGCTTCCGCGATCGCGTCATGTTCCCGATCCGCGACAGCCGCGGGCGCATCATCGCCTTTGGCGGCCGGGTACTGGGCGATGACAAACCGAAATACCTGAATTCACCGGAAACTCCGGTATTTCATAAAGGCCAGGAACTCTATGGCCTGTATGAAGCCCGCAAGACCAACCGCAACCTCGACGAAATCATCGTCGTCGAGGGCTACATGGACGTTATCGCCCTGGCCCAGCAAGGCCTGCGCAATGCCGTTGCCACACTGGGCACCGCAACCAGCGAAGAACACCTCAAGCGATTGTTCCGCGTCGTGCCCAGCGTGCTGTTCTGCTTCGATGGCGACCAGGCCGGCCGCAACGCCGCATGGCGCGCACTCGAAGCAACGCTGTCGAGCCTGCAGGACGGCCGGCGCGCGCGCTTTCTGTTTCTGCCCGAAGGCGAGGACCCGGACACCCTGGTCCGCTCCGAAGGCACCGATGCCTTCCGCGCACGCATCAATCAGCACGCTCAGCCCCTGGCCGATTACTTCTTCCAGCAACTGACCGAGGAAGCCGACCCGCGCTCGCTCGAAGGCAAGGCCCACATGGCCACCCTCGCCGCACCGCTGATCGACAAAGTACCTGGCGCCAACCTGCGCACCCTGATGCGCCAACGCCTGACCGAAATTACCGGCCTCACCAGCGAAACCGTGAGCCAACTGGTACACAGCGCCCCGCAGGATGCGCCACCGGCCTATGACCCGGGCATCAATTACGACGCCATGCCGGACTACAGCGACTACCACCAGCCGCAAGCGCATGACATGTATGCGCCGCAGCAAGAGTGGACGCCCAAGAAAACCGGCGCCGGCGGCAAGAAATGGGACAAGAAACCCTGGGACAAGAACGGCAAGCGCGGCGGCGATCGCGACCAACCACGGGCACCACGAGTGCCGGCAGCCGTAGAGCCACCTACACTGGCAGCCTTGCGAACGCTGTTGCATTACCCGCAGCTAGCTGAAAAAGTCGAGGACGCCGGGCACTTCGCTGCCGAGGATCACTCCAACACACAGCTGCTGGTGGCACTACTGGAAGCCGTACAGAAGAATCCCAAGCTAAACTCATTTCAGTTGATTGCACGCTGGCATGGAACCGAACAGGGTCGCTTGCTCAAGGCACTGGCAGAAAAGGAATGGCTGATTGAGGGAGATAACCTTGAACAACAGTTTTTCGACACCATAACTAGCTTGTCAGCCCGCCAACGCGAGCGAAATCTGGAACAGCTACTCAGGAAAGCACGTCAAAGCGAATTGAGCAGCGACGAGAAAAATCAACTGCGCGACCTTTTAAGTCGCAATGTTTGCGCATCAAACCCGACCTCAACTGGCGCGTGAGGTCATAGCTCAGGTATAATCCTCGGCTTGTTTTTTGCCCGCCAAGACCTTCAGTGGATAGGGTGTTATGTCCGGAAAAGCGCAACAGCAATCTCGTATCATCGAGTTGATCAAACTGGGTCGTGAGCAGAAGTATCTGACTTACGCAGAGGTCAACGACCACCTGCCGGAGGATATTTCAGATCCGGAACAGGTGGAAGACATCATCCGCATGATTAATGACATGGGGATTCCCGTACACGAGAGTGCTCCGGATGCGGACGCCCTTATGCTGGCCGACGCCGATACCGACGAGGCCGCTGCGGAAGAAGCAGCGGCTGCGTTGGCAGCGGTCGAGACCGACATCGGTCGCACCACCGACCCTGTGCGCATGTACATGCGTGAAATGGGTACGGTAGAGCTCCTCACACGTGAAGGCGAAATCGAAATCGCCAAACGTATTGAAGAGGGCATCCGTGAAGTGATGGGCGCAATTGCGCACTTCCCTGGCACGGTTGACCACATTCTCTCCGAATACACTCGCGTCACCACCGAAGGTGGTCGCCTGTCCGACGTCCTGAGCGGTTATATCGACCCGGACGACGGCATTGCGCCGCCTGCTGCAGAAGTGCCGCCGCCTGTCGACGCCAAGGCCGCGAAAGCGGACGACGACGCCGAAGACGACGATGCTGAAGCCAGTGACGACGAAGAAGAAGCCGAAAGCGGTCCAGATCCGGTCATCGCAGCCCAGCGTTTTGGCGCTGTGGCCGACCAGATGGAAATCACCCGCAAGGCGCTGAAAAAGCACGGTCGTGAAAACAAGCAAGCCATTGCCGAGATGTTGGCGCTGGCCGAGCTGTTCATGCCGATCAAACTGGTTCCGAAGCAATTCGAAGGCCTGGTTGAGCGTGTTCGCAGCGCCCTGGATCGCCTGCGTCAGCAAGAGCGCGCGATCATGCAGCTCTGCGTTCGTGATGCACGCATGCCGCGTGCCGACTTCCTGCGCCAGTTCCCGGGCAACGAAGTTGACGAAAGCTGGACCGAAGCCCTGGCCAAAGGCAAAAGCAAATACGCTGAAGCCATTGGCCGCCTGCAGGCCGACATAGTTCGTTGCCAGCAGAAGCTGACCGCACTTGAAGCCGAAACCGGCTTGAAGATTGCCGAGATCAAGGACATCAACCGTCGCATGTCGATCGGTGAGGCCAAGGCCCGCCGCGCGAAAAAAGAGATGGTCGAAGCGAACTTGCGTCTGGTGATCTCCATCGCCAAGAAGTACACCAACCGTGGCCTGCAATTCCTCGACCTGATCCAGGAAGGCAACATCGGCTTGATGAAAGCGGTAGACAAGTTCGAATACCGTCGCGGCTACAAATTCTCGACTTATGCCACCTGGTGGATCCGTCAGGCGATCACTCGCTCGATCGCCGACCAGGCCCGCACCATCCGTATTCCGGTGCACATGATCGAGACGATCAACAAGCTCAACCGTATTTCCCGGCAGATGCTGCAGGAAATGGGTCGCGAACCGACCCCGGAAGAGCTGGGCGAACGCATGGAAATGCCTGAGGACAAGATCCGCAAGGTATTGAAGATCGCTAAAGAGCCGATCTCCATGGAAACCCCGATCGGTGATGACGAAGACTCCCATCTGGGTGACTTCATCGAAGACTCGACCATGCAGTCGCCAATCGATGTTGCAACCGTTGAGAGCCTTAAAGAAGCGACTCGCGAAGTGCTGTCCGGCCTCACAGCCCGTGAAGCCAAGGTCCTGCGCATGCGCTTTGGTATCGACATGAATACCGACCACACCCTTGAGGAAGTCGGTAAGCAGTTCGACGTTACCCGTGAACGGATCCGCCAGATCGAAGCCAAGGCGCTGCGCAAGCTGCGCCACCCGACGAGAAGCGAGCATCTGCGCTCCTTCCTCGACGAGTAACCCCAAGACCCCCGGCCCTGCCGGGGGTTTTGCTTTCTACAGATTTATCCTCCCCGCACCCCACCTCCCCCCGCCAGCCCGTCTACACTCGAAACATCCCCCCCGAGCCATAACGAGACCGTTATGCCCAGAATCCCGGCCGTACTTTTACTGTCGCTGATGACCTGGACCGCAACGGCTGGCGCGCTGACTCTTACAGACGAAGAACGTCGCTGGCTGGCGGCTCACCCGGAATTACGCCTGGGAGTGGATGCCTCTTGGCCACCCTTTGAGTACCGCGATGAACAAGGCCATTACCAGGGGCTGGCGGCCGATTACATCAACGTCATACGCAATCGCCTGGCAATCAAGGTCACCCCCGTCGAACCCGTCAGCTGGACCGAAGTACTGGACCAGGTCAAACGTGGCAAGCTGGACCTCCTGCCCGGCATCATGTCGACCCCCGAGCGCCAGACCTACCTCTCGTTCACGCGGCCCTATCTGGACTTTCCCATCGTCATCCTGGCCCATGTGGGCAGTGCGCAACCGCGCAACCTTGATGACCTGTACGGACTGAAGGTCGCCGTGGTGGAGAACTACGCCCCCCATGAACTGCTGCGTACGCACCACCCCGACCTCAATCTGGTGCCCATGCCCAACGTCAGTTCAACCTTGCAGGCCCTGGCCACCGATAGGGTAGATGCCGTCGTGGGCGATCTGGCCTCAAGTGTCTGGAGCCTTCGCCAACTCAAGCTTGAAGGCCTCTACGTCAGCGGTGAAACGCCCTATCGCTACCAACTGGCGATGGCAGTACCTCGCAACAACACCGTATTGGTCGGCATACTGGATAAAGTGCTGGCCGACATGACCCCAGGCGAAATCAGCTCCATCCAGGAACACTGGGTAGGCAACGTCCTCGATCACCGGACCTTCTGGGTCGATCTATTGAAATACGGCCTGCCCGGCATACTGCTGCTGGTCATCGTCCTGGCCGCGGTGATTCGCATCAATCGGCGCTTGAGTTCGGAAATCGCACGCCGGGTCGATCTGGAGCAGGAACTGCGCTCCAGCGAATATCATTACCGCGGGCTGGTGGAGAGTCTTTCTGCCATTGCCTGGGAAGCACGTATCAGCGATTTCACTTACAGCTACGTCTCGCCACATGCCGAAGACCTGCTCGGCTACCCCCTCTCCCACTGGCTGATACCGGGCTTCTGGCGCAACATCATCCACCCTGCCGACCTCACCCGTGCCCAAAATTTTTGCGACCACGAACTCCTCGCCGGGCGCGATCACAGCCTGGACTACCGAGTGATCACCGCAGACGGCCGCTGCCTCTGGGTGCGAGACATCGTCAGCCTGATCGAGCACGGCCATGAGCCGGTGATGCGCGGGCTGATGATCGACATCAGCGAAGCCAAACGCACCGAGGAAGCCTTGCGCCTCTCCGAGCAGAAATTCGCCTCGGTATTCCAGCAATGCCCGGACATCCTGGTGATCGCGCGCCTGGTAGATGGTTGCCTGCTGGAGGTCAACGAAGCGTTCGAGGAGCAGATCGGTCTCAGCGCCGACGAAGTCATCGGCCGAACCGCCACCGAATTGAACATATGGGGCATCGCCGGCGTGGGACCCGGGCTGTTGAAACGCTTGCAGGCGGGCAGCATTCGCAACCTGGAAATGCCTTTTCGCCGCAGCAATGGCCAAGTGTTCACCGGCCTGATCTCCGCCGAGCCCTTTGAACTCGATACCACGCCGGCGCTGGTCGTGGTGGTACGCGACATCAGCCAGCTCAAGGAAACCCAACAGCAACTGCAGACCTCTGAAGAGAAGTTCGCCAAAGCCTTCCATGCCTCCCCTGACGGCCTGCTGCTGTCGCGGGTCAGCGACGGACTGCTGATTGAGGTCAACGAAGGATTCAGCCGCATTACCGGCTTCAACAGCGCAATGTCACTGGATCGCTCGACCCTCGATCTCGGGATCTGGGTCAACCTGAACGAACGCAGGAAAATGCTCGACCAGCTCAAGCGCGATGGTTTTGTCCGCGACTTCAGCTGCCATATCCGGCGCAACGATGGGCAGATCCGCCTCTGTGAGATGTCGAGCCGGCCGCTGCCGATCGGAAACGAGGAATGCATGCTGACCATCGCTCGCGACATCACCGAGCGACACCTGATGCAGGAAAAGCTGCAACAGGCCGCCACGGTATTCGAGAGCACGGCTGAAGGTGTTCTGATCACTGACACCCAACAGCACATCAGCGCCGTCAACCGTGCCTTTACCGAGATCACCGGCTACAGCGAGACCGAGGCCCTCGGCCATACGCCCCGACTACTCGCCTCTGGCCTGCACGACAGCGCCTTCTACGCGGCCATGTGGCACCAACTGACCGCCGAAGGGCATTGGCAAGGCGAGATTTCCAACCGGCGCAAGAATGGCGAGCTGTATCCCAGCTGGCTGACCATCAGCGCCGTGCGCAACAAGGACCGCTTCATCACCCACTTTGTGGCGGTATTTGCCGACATATCGAGCCTCAAGCACGCCCAGGCGAAACTCGACTACCAGGCCCACCACGACCCGCTCACCGGCCTGCCGAACCGTACGCTGTTCGAGAGCCGGCTGCTCACGGCCCTCAACGGCCAGCAAGAACGGGGCGGCCAGGGTGCCGTGCTATTCCTGGACCTGGACCGTTTCAAACACATCAACGACAGCCTTGGCCACCCCGTCGGCGACCTGCTGCTCAAAGGCATCGCCGTGCGCCTCAAGGAGCAACTGCGGGACATCGATACCGTGGCGCGCCTGGGCGGTGACGAATTCATCATCCTGCTGCCCGGACTGCAGCAAGCCAGTGACGCCGACCATATCGCCAACAAGCTGTTGAACTGCTTCGCCGCACCGTTCCAGGCGGGTGAGCACGAATTCTTCATCAGTGCCAGCATCGGCACCAGCCTCTACCCCAGGGACGGCAGCGACGTGGCCACCCTGGTCAAGAACGCCGATGCCGCGATGTACCGCTCCAAGGCCAAAGGCCGTAACCGGGTCGAAAGCTATACCCGCGATCTCACCGCGCAGGCCAGCGAGCGAGTCGCGCTGGAACATGAACTGCGTCGCGCCATCGAACGCAATGAACTGACCCTGTACTATCAACCCAAAATCAGCCTCAACCAAACACGCCTGGTGGGGGCCGAGGCACTGATTCGCTGGCATCACCCCAACTTCGGTGACGTGCCCCCCGAGCACTTCATCCCGCTGGCCGAAGAAAACGGCATGATCATGCAGATCGGTGACTGGGTACTCGAGCAGGCCTGCCGGCAACTGCAGGAATGGAACGCGTGCTATGAAAGCCTCGGCTCGCTGTCGGTCAATCTCGCCGGGGCACAATTGCGCCAGCCCAACCTGCTGGGCCGCATCGAACAACTGCTCAAGGACAACCACCTGAAACCCGGTTTGCTGCAGTTGGAAATTACTGAAAGCTTCATCATGAGCCAGGCCGAAGAGGCTCTGGAAGTCCTGCACCAGCTCAAGCACCTGGGTGTGCAACTGGCGATCGATGACTTCGGCACGGGCTATTCCTCTCTGAGCTACCTCAAACGCCTGCCTCTGGACTTCCTGAAAATCGACCAATCCTTTGTCCGAGGCCTGCCGGACGACCCCCATGACGTCGCCATTGTCCGGGCAATCATCGCCCTTGGCCGCAGCATGCAACTGACCATCATTGCCGAAGGCGTCGAAACCCAGGCACAGCAGCAATTCCTGACGGCCGAAGGTTGCGAGCAGATCCAGGGCTATATCGTCAGCCTGCCGCTGCCAGCCGACGAATTCGCCGCAACCTTTCTTCGTATCGCAGTTTCAGATTTTTCGGATAGCACAGCCGAGAAACCGTCGCTATAATCCGCGACCTACTGAGGGCCTATAGCTCAGTTGGTTAGAGCAGAGGACTCATAATCCTTTGGTCCACGGTTCAAGTCCGTGTGGGCCCACCAAATCCGAAAGCCGCGCATTGCGCGGCTTTCGTGTTTCCGGCTCAAATTTTCTGCGTTGAAATGCATGGCCCCTCCAGCCAGGGGCGCACTCGTTATGCGAAGCATCCTGTAGCAGCCAACCCATCCCGGACACGACGTTAAGTCTTTGCTCAGCATGAACTGGCGCCAGGCCGTAGCTGCATGGGTACGGCCGACGGTCGTCATGCAACCCGCTGCCCGTGCCCACTTCAGCTCCCGGCTTTCTGAACATCAGCGCGTTGACGTTCCCATGCCAATAAGATCGAGCCGCTGGCGAAACAGTCGGAGCGCACAAAAATCAAGGGCGACTGCTCGTGATTGCCATCATCCGCAGGCCAAAATACAGGTGATGCGCCCTGCACACTGATGGACGTTGCCATGCGACCAACCACACCATGGACATTCTCGATTTAGTTACCCGTGAGCCCCATCTCTGGCTTAACAATCACTCTTCCATGCCTTTGTTTTTCTCAAGATCACGTGACAACATATCGTTACTTCCTTTATCCGCTTTTCCGTAACGAAGCTCACGCAATTCCTCACGAGTTGGCTGATACTCATCCTCATCAACTAGAAATCGATACAACTTACTAGCCTTCAAACACGCCACAAGCTTTCTCATGCACCAAAAACCCTTCAAAAAGCGATGCCACATCCGGAAAAAGCAAAACAGTCATCACTTGAATGATCGGAGTTGCGCCTTCTTGCAGCCCCATTCAATGTGCCATGCTGAAAAATTCAAACCTGACAGTTCAACCTGACTAAAACATAACTTAAAACTCAACTCACCGACAACAGACAGACTCTCTAATCTTGCCGTTCCACCTGCAATCAACCCACCTCATTACTGGCGACTCCAACATCCCCTCATCAGCACCTACACACCACCACTAAAAACAGCCAGAAATTAATATAATCACAGCGAAACACTTAAAACCCAATTTTCACAATGAGCCTTTCATTCGGGCGACGCTATAGATACCACATTTCTAACCCGCCTCACAAAACCAACGAACAGGGTTTATATTCTTACTGGTTACAACATTTCATAACAGAAACACAGCAAGCTCCAGCACCACGTAAAACTGTAATAAATCCAAGTTTCATGGAGGCTAGCCGCTTGACTTCAACGAATTCCTCGCTGGCACCAGACCCGCCTCGCCCGCATTCGTCAGTCACCCTCGACGTGCCAACCACAGGTTAGACGGCAGGAAGATTTTCCCGGCGGCAGGGTGTGCTTGGCCGAACCACGGTAGCGCACGCCGCTTTCAAATGGAGTATGATAAAATGTTTCTGAAGCGTCATCACGAATGACAAGTGCCTGCGATTGAAAATCACACCTGAGTTGAGAGATGCAAAAATCTGCGGACAAGGTGAAAAAGCCAATGACGTTTGACCTAGCGAAGGGCTCAAGAAAAGGACCCGTTTTTATTGTAGCCTCCGGAAGTTCGGCACGTGACTTTCCGATTGAACGTTTTTCGGAATACCCCACCATCACAATGAATGGTGCAGTCTCACTGTTTGTAGAAAAAGGACTGCAGCCCTCTTTCTATATCTGTTCTGACGTCAGTTTTCCAGTAGAGCAACCTTTGCTATACGCGCAGGCATTGGAGCATAGCGAAAATATTGTATTGGCGGGCTCATTATCTCGCGCCAACATACTTCGAAAGAACGTATTCAGACTTTCAAAAGCACCGACCTCCTCGTTGCTTCGCTCTCTTTTAAACCCGGAACAATCTCACATTCGAAATAGTAGATTCCAATTCGGAAGCCAACGCTCAATTGGATTCAGCAAAGACTTGAACACGGGTTACTTTGACGCACGAACCGTTGCATACATTGCAATGCAACTTGCTTATCACTTAGGTTTTAGCAAAGTGTTTTTGGTCGGGATTGATTTAAACCCCAGCGCCGGCCGCTTCTATGAAAAAAATGAACAGGCTGTCTCGCCCTGCAACCTGGACGCTGCTTTACAGCGCCGAATACTGCCTTCACTGCGCCTGATGTCGGAACATGTCGTCAATGAAAGCTTCAAAGTCTACAACCTGTCTGCCTCTTCTAAAATCCCAGCCAGCGTATTCCCTAAAATCAGTTTGTCGGAGTTGAGCGACATATTAGCCACAGAGAGCATCTGAGGTTAGACCCGAGCAAGCCAGCCCCTTGGGCAAACCCCATCCAGAAGCCGCACATTGCGCGGCTTTATCGTTTCCGCACCCTGCCCGCGCCTCAATCTTTTCCCTCGATTTGCGACCGCATTACCGTTCGGTAACATTTAGGTTGGTTGCATTCATGGCGATTTGCTAGATTCGACCCCTTGCGCCTGAAGCGCTGTGCGCAAGATGCGACGCTTCGCTGGGCAGCCGTCGCGTCACGCTTCAGGGCCTATAAAAAATATAAGCACCGTCAATGGCATAACAATCGGACACCCGACATGGAAGCAACTCAGGAACGCCCATTGGTTGACGTCAGGTTGAGTCATACGAGTGATTTCGACGAGTGCCGCAACACCGAGACCGGTACCGTGTTCATTATCGCCTCGGGGAGTTCGACCAAAGATTTTCCGGTCGACGAGTTCGCCCACGTTCCGATGATCACCATGAATGGCGCCATTTCGCTGTTCAACGGGACAAACATCAAGCCGTACTTCTACATTTGTACGGACATGGGTTTCCCCAAGCAGCAACCCGAACTCTTTTCCCTGGCGATGAACATCAGCCAGCGTGTCGCCTTATGGACAGAACATGTACGGCGAACGGGGACTCGACCCGCAGGAAAGCTTTTCGCGTTAAAACGGGCCCCGAAAAAAACCTGGCTCGACTACTTCTTCAGAACCAACAAGAACCTGGTACACAAACATTCGTTTCTGGGCCATCGCTCCAGAAGCGTCGGCTTCAGCAAGAACCTGAGCGATGGCTTCTTCGACGCCCGCACAGTGGCTTACCTGGCCCTGCAACTTGCCCACCACCTGGGTTTCAGCAAGGTGATTCTTGTCGGGTTCGATCTGAACCCGTCCATGGGGCGTTTCTATGAGAACAACGGTTCCGTGTTGTCACCTTGCGGGCTGGATGAGCACTACCACACCCGAATTCTTCCGTCGTTGAAGCTGATGTCGAGAAAAGTCATGGGTGAAAGCTTCACCGTTTACAACCTGTCCAGTACCTCCAGGGTTCCTGAGAGCATCATTCCCAGGATCGATCTTCAGGCATTGAGGTCGCTTCTCGGGTGACGCGTGTGGCATGACGCACGTTGCGCTCCCTGCCTGCGGCCACTCGCATCCCCCCCATCAGCCTGTAACATGCGGCCCACTGAAGTGTGCCGCCGGAGACAACCTTGCCTGACACCCGCCCTCTCGCTCTCGATGAAATCGACCGCCAACTGATTGCAGCCCTGCAGATCAATGCCCGTGAAAGCGTGGCCATGCTCGCCCGGCAATTGGGTATCGCCCGCACCACCGTGACGTCAAGGCTGGCACGCCTGGAGAAGGCCAAGGTGATCACAGGTTATGGCGTACGCCTGGGCCAGCGTGTGGTCGACGGTGGCTTGCAGGCTTATGTCGGGATCACCGTGCAACCGCGCTCCGGCAAAGAAGTACTGCGCCGGCTCAGTAGCATGGCGCAGGTCCAGCAACTCTGTGCGGTGAGTGGCGAGTTCGATTACGTGGCCTGGCTGCGCACTGACTCACCGGAACAGCTCGACCAACTGCTTGACCAGATTGGCAGCGTCGATGGTGTGGAAAAGACCACCACGTCGATCATCCTCAGCAGCAAGATTGATCGTGGACAGCCAGTCTGACCACTAGCCTCGTCAAATTGACTCAAAGACATGCAAAACGACGACACTTTGCGTCTTATTAACGTGCGCTACGCTCCCTAGAATGGCGACAGTCTTTTCTATACTCAGCACCTGTGTGCACGTCGCCAGCAAGGTCCGCCATGAACAAGAACAATCGCCATCCTGCAGACGGTAAAAAACCAGTCACCATCTTCGGTCCCGACTTCCCTTTCGCCTTTGACGACTGGATCGAGCACCCGGCCGGCCTGGGTAGCATTCCAGCGCACAACCACGGCACGGAAGTGGCCATTGTCGGTGCCGGTATCGCAGGCCTGGTGGCCGCTTATGAATTGATGAAGCTGGGCTTGAAACCAGTCGTCTATGAAGCCTCGAAAATGGGCGGCCGCTTGCGCTCCCAGGCCTTCGAAGGTGCCGAAGGGATCATCGCCGAGCTGGGTGGCATGCGTTTCCCGGTGTCCTCCACTGCGTTCTATCACTACGTCGACAAACTCGGTCTTGAGACCAAACCCTTCCCCAACCCCCTGACCCCGGCCTCCGGCAGTACAGTCATCGACCTGGAAGGCCAGACCCACTACGCACAGAAGCTCGCCGATCTTCCTGCCCTGTTCCAGGAAGTCGCCGACGCCTGGGCCGATGCGCTGGAAGACGGTTCGCGCTTTGGCGAGATCCAGCAGGCGATCCGCGACCGCGACGTCCCGCGTCTCAAAGAACTGTGGAACACCCTCGTACCGTTGTGGGACGACCGCACGTTCTACGACTTCGTTGCCACCTCCAAAGCCTTCGCCAAGCTGTCGTTCCATCACCGCGAAGTCTTCGGTCAGGTCGGCTTCGGCACCGGCGGCTGGGATTCGGACTTCCCGAACTCGATGCTGGAAATCTTCCGCGTGGTGATGACCAACTGCGACGATCACCAGCACCTGGTGGTGGGCGGTGTGGAACAAGTGCCACTGGGCATCTGGCGCCATGTCCCTGAGCGTTGCGCTCACTGGCCGCAAGGCACAAGCCTGAGCTCCTTGCACAAGGGTGCGCCACGCACCGGAGTCAAACGGATCGCACGCGCTGCCGATGGCCGCTTCAGCGTCACCGACAACTGGGGCGACACGCGTGAATACGCGGCGGTGCTGACTACCTGCCAAAGCTGGCTGCTGACCACCCAGATCGAATGCGAAGAGTCGCTGTTCTCGCAAAAGATGTGGATGGCCCTGGACCGCACCCGCTACATGCAATCCTCGAAAACCTTCGTCATGGTCGACCGCCCGTTCTGGAAGGACAAAGACCCGGAAACCGGCCGCGACCTGATGAGCATGACCCTCACCGACCGTCTGACCCGTGGCACCTACCTCTTCGACAACGGCGACGACAAACCCGGGGTGATTTGCCTGTCGTACTCGTGGATGAGCGATGCACTGAAAATGCTCCCGCAACCGATCGATAAACGCGTGAAGCTGGCACTCGATGCCCTGAAGAAGATCTACCCGAAAGTCGACATCGCGGCCCGCATCATCGGCGACCCGATTACCGTGTCCTGGGAAGCCGACCCGCACTTCCTCGGGGCATTCAAAGGCGCCCTGCCTGGCCACTACCGTTACAACCAGCGCATGTATGCGCACTTCATGCAGCAGGACATGCCCGCGGAACAGCGCGGGATATTTATCGCTGGGGATGATGTGTCCTGGACGCCGGCCTGGGTCGAAGGCGCGGTACAAACCTCGCTCAACGCGGTTTGGGGCATCATGAATCACTTTGGCGGTACGACTCACGCCGAAAACCCGGGGCCGGGCGACGTGTTCCATGAGATCGGGCCGATTGCCCTGCCCGAGTAAGAGGAGTCCGAGATGCGCGTAGCCCTTTACCAATGCCCACCGCTGCCACTGGACGTTGCCGCCAATCTGAAACGTTTGCAGCGACTTGCAACAGAGGCTGGGGATTCCGATCTGTTGGTGTTCCCGGAGATGTTCCTGACCGGCTACAACATCGGCGCGGAAGCGGTCGGCGCATTGGCCGAGGCGCAAGACGGTGCATCGGCGCAACACATCGCCAACGTTGCCAGGGCCAATGGCATTGCCATTGCCTATGGCTACCCGGAGCGCGCCGAGGACGGGCAGATCTACAACGCGGTGCAGTTGATCGACAGCCAGGGCCGGCGACTGGCCAACTACCGCAAGACCCACCTGTTCGGCGAACTCGACCACTCGATGTTCAGCATCGGACCGAATGAGTTTCCGTTGGTCGAGCTCAATGGCTGGAGGCTGGGCTTCTTGATCTGTTACGACCTGGAGTTCCCGGAAAACGCCCGACGCCTGGCACTGGCCGGTGCCGAGTTGATACTGGTGCCGACGGCGAACATGATTCCCTACGACTTCATCGCCGACGTCACCGTACGTTCACGGGCCTTCGAGAACCAGTGTTACGTGGCCTACGCCAACTACTGCGGCAACGAAGACCAGATCCACTACTGCGGCCAGAGCAGCATTGCCGCGCCGGATGGCAGCCGTATCGCTCAGGCCGGGCTGGATGAAGCGCTGATCGTTGGCACCCTGGACCGGCAGTTGATGGTCGATTCACGCGCCGCCAATCGCTACTTTCTCGACCGCCGGCCAGAGCTCTACGGCGAGCTGAACAAGCGCTGACCCAAGGTTTTCGCTAGCATGAGCGCTTCTTTGTAGCGGAAGTGCTCATGCCTGCGCCGACCCCTCTTCACCCTCACACCGAAACCCTGGCCAACGGCCTGCGGGTTTCACTTCGTCATGCGCCCGGCTTGAAACGCTGCGCGGCTGTCTTGCGGGTCGCCGCCGGTAGCCACGATGCCCCACGGGCCTGGTCTGGCTTGGCGCACTTTCTTGAGCATTTGCTGTTTTTGGGCACTGAACGCTTCCCCGCGGACGAAGGGCTGATGGCCTACGTACAACGGCATGGCGGCCAACTGAATGCACAAACCCGTGAGCGCACCACCGACTTCTTCTTCGAACTGCCTGTGCATGCCTGCGCCGCAGGGCTGGAGCGCTTGTGCGACATGCTCGCCCATCCACGCCTGAGTCCCGACGATCAATTGCGGGAACGGGAAGTGCTGGAAGCCGAGTTCATCGCCTGGTCCCAGGACGCAGCGGCGCAGCAACAACAGGCGCTGCTCAACGAGCTTTCGGCAGCTCATCCCTTGCGCGACTTCCATGCTGGCAACCGCAACAGCCTGGCGGTGGAGCAACCGGCGTTCCAACAGGCACTGCGTGCCTTCTATCAGCGCTTCTACCAGACCGGTCAAATGACCTTGAGCCTTGTCGGCCCACAGCCTGTGGATGAATTGCGCAGCATGGCCCAGCGCTTGAGCGTCGACCTCAACGTCGGCGAGGCACAACCGCAAAGCCTGCCGACCGCCTTGATGACCAGCCCAACGGGCCGCTATCAACAGATCGACGAACGTCGACTCAACCTGGTATTTGCGTTCGAAGCCTTGCCCACCGCATCCCGTGAGGCACTGGATTTCCTCTGCACCTGGCTCAATGCTGCCAAGCCCGGCGGCTTGCTTGCCGAGTTACGCCATCGCCAATTGATCGACCACCTGAAGGCCGTGCCGGTGTACCACTTTGCCGGGCAAGCACTGCTGCACATCGAGTTCAAACTGAGCAGCCCCGACACGCAACCTGCAGCAGTAAGCGAGTTGTTCAATGACTGGCTGCATGACTTCAGCCAACAGGCCGACTGGCCTGGACTGCGCGAAGAATATGCCCTTGTGCAACGGCGAAAAACTGAATCCAGCCAGGCCCTGGCGCTGGCCCGACGGGACAGTGAGCAACTGGAGCCACAGTTGTCGGACCCAGGCGTTGCGGCCTTGAAGGCGATCTTGCGTCAGATGAATCCAACGCCTGCGCCACACCCGACGATCGCCTGGCAATTGCCACCCGCCAATCCATGGCTGCGCAGCGTCGACGAGCCGGCGCCCGCCGGATTGATCCGGGGGCAGACCAGCGCTCACCGGGGCTTGCGCACGTTCGCCCAGGACCGCACACGCGGCCGCCGTGACCGTTCGTCCATGCAGTTCAGCCCTGCGCCGACGGATACCGGCGGCGAAGCGGCGATATGCCTGCGCTGGCGCCTCGACTCAACGCCACCAGCCAACTTCCAGCCCGTACTCGACTTCAGCCTGCAAAGCCTGCGCGACGACGCGCTGCAAGCCGGTGTCGAACTGTCCTTCAGTGAAATGGGCAATCAATGGCGGCTGAAGTTGAACGGCTGGCACGAGCCGATGCCCGCAATTCTCGAACAGGCGCTGCAATGCCTGGCCAACCCCACTGCCCACGCCTGGCACAGCGTTGATGACGCTGCCCCCATGATCGCGATTCGGCAAATGCTCAAGGCACTGCCCGCCCACTGCCTGGGCCAAGGCTCACAACCGGCATCGCCGCCCGGCACGGTGGACGACCTGCACCGAACCTGGGCCAGCGCGCGCTGGGACGGACTGGCGACTGGCTTTTCGCCAACGGCTCAAACCGCAATCACCCGCGCATTGAGCCGAGCCCCGGGGATTCCCGACAGCGAGCCGACAGCGCCGCAGTCGATTGCCGGGCAACGGCTTTGGAGCGAGCTACCGGGCACCGCCAACGAACACGCGCTGCTGCTGTTTTGCCCTGCTCCCACCCAGGCACAGGCCGACGAAGCCGCATGGCGCATGCTGGCTCACCTGTGCCAAACACCCTTCTATCAACGCCTGAGGGTCGAGTTGCAATTGGGCTACGCGGTATTCAGCGGTATCCGACAGATCAACGGGCAAACCGGGTTGCAGTTCGGGATACAGTCGCCGCAAGCGTCGGTGACAGTGTTGGCTGAACAGGTGGAGTTGTTCCTCAAGCAATTGCCCGATCTCATAGAGGCGATCGATGATCAAGCTTTGGCCCATCAGCAACAGGCCCTGGCTGAGCAACTCGACGACCGTACGCTGCCACTGGCCCAGGCCTTTGAGCTGCAGTGGCAAGGCAAACTGGGCGGCCATTCGTCGGATTATCTTCAGCGGTTGCAACAGGCCATATTGCGACTGGACCGCACAACGCTGCTCGACGCGGCAGGCCGGTTGATGCGCGCAGAAGGTGGCCGTAGGTATCTGGCAACGGGATCATTACCGCAGCTGTAACGGGCTTTCTTCGACAGATATCTCCAATTTGCAGAAACGTTTCAGTAACATAGGCCCGACAAGCATCCAAACACCTCCTGCCGGAGGTGGACTATATGTATAGAGCCCAATTTGAAGGAGCGTTTTTATGACCTGGTCCAAACCTGCCTACATCGATCTGCGGATCGGCTTTGAAGTCACCATGTACTTCGCCAGCCGTTGATTCTGCCTTTAGGGAGAAGATGCGGTTCAACGCCTCGGCCCGTCCGGGGCGTTTTTATTTTCAGCGTTGATGGGGTGGAGCGGTCATGTTTGTCCAGATTCTAGGGTCCGCCGCTGGCGGTGGTTTTCCGCAGTGGAACTGCAACTGCGTGAACTGCGCGGGTTTTCGCGACGGTAGCTTGCGGGCCACGGCGCGGACCCAGTCATCCATCGCCATTTCCGATGACGGTGTGAACTGGGTGCTGTGCAATGCCTCTCCCGACATCCGCGCACAGCTCCAGGGTTTTGCCCCCATGCAGCCCGGCCGGGCACTGCGCGACAGCGGGATCAGTGCAATCATCCTGATGGACAGCCAGATCGACCACACCACCGGTTTGCTCAGCCTGCGCGAAGGTTGCCCGCACTCCGTGTGGTGCACCGACATGGTCCACGAAGACCTGAGTACCGGCTTTCCGCTGTTCACCATGCTCAGCCACTGGAACGGGGGGCTGAACTGGAACCGCATCGAACTCGACCAGAGCTTCACCATCCCGGCCTGCCCGAACCTGCGGTTCAACCCGCTGCCATTGCGCAGCGCGGCACCGCCCTACTCGCCGCACCGCTTCGACCCACACCCAGGCGACAACATCGGCTTGGTCGTCGAAGACCTGCGTACAGGCGGCAAGCTGTTCTATGCGCCGGGGCTGGGCAAGGTCGATGGGCCGCTGCTGGAGATCATGGCTGGCAGCGACTGCCTGCTGGTGGACGGCACCCTGTGGGACGACGACGAAATGCAGCGCCGTGGCGTTGGCACCCGCACCGGCCGGGAAATGGGCCATCTGGCGCAAAACGGCCCGGCGGGCATGCTCGAGGTGCTCGAGCAGTTGCCCAGCCAGCGCAAGGTACTTATCCACATCAACAACACCAACCCGATCCTCGATGAGGACTCGGCCCAGCGCGCCGAACTGGCTCGGCGCAATGTTGAAGTGGCGTATGACGGGATGAGCATCGAGCTCTGACAGCACAGCGCCAGACCGCTGCGTGGTCTGGCGCGGCCAAGCCCGGCAAAAACACCACACCTCTACGGTTGATCCCCGGAGAACCGCAATGACCCATACACCGCTGTCCCCCGCCGAATTCGAAGCCGCCCTGCGGGCCAAGGGCGCCTACTACCACATCCACCACCCCTATCACGTGGCGATGTACGAAGGCCGGGCGAGCCGCGAGCAGATTCAGGGCTGGGTCGCCAACCGGTTTTACTACCAGGTGAACATCCCCCTGAAAGACGCCGCGATTCTGGCCAACTGCCCGGACCGCGAGAACCGTCGCGAGTGGATTCAGCGCCTGCTTGACCATGACGGCGCTCCCGGTGAAGACGGCGGCATCGAAGCCTGGCTGCGCCTTGGCCAGGCCGTCGGCCTTGACCCCGATCAACTGCGCTCCCAGGAACTGGTGTTGCCTGGGGTGCGTTTTGCCGTGGATGCCTACGTCAACTTCGCGCGCCGCGCCTGTTGGCAGGAAGCCGCGGGCAGCTCCTTGACCGAACTGTTCGCCCCTCAGATCCATCAATCACGCCTGGACAGCTGGCCGCAGCACTACCCCTGGATCGATCCGGCCGGCTACGCGTATTTCCGTACACGCCTGGGCCAGGCGCGGCGCGATGTCGAACACGGCCTTGCGATCACCCTGCAGCACTACACCACCTATGACAGCCAGCAGCGCATGCTGGAAATTCTCCAGTTCAAACTGGACATACTTTGGAGCATGCTCGATGCCATGAGCATGGCCTATGAACTGAACCGCCCGCCTTATCACAGCGTGACCGGGCAGCGGGTCTGGCACAAAGGGATCGCCTTATGAGTTTCGACCGCAGCAAGACCCCACGCTGGCGTCCCGGCTATCGTTTCCAGTACGAGCCGGCCCAGAAAGGCCACGTACTGCTGTACCCCGAAGGCATGATCAAACTCAATGAAAGCGCCGCGCTGATTGGTGGCCTGATCGATGGGCAGCGGGATGTCGCGGCGATCATTGCCGAACTGGACACCCGGTTCCCCGGCGTGCCCGAGCTCGGTGACGACATCGAGCAATTCATGGAGGTCGCCCGTGCACAGCACTGGATCGAACTCGGCTGATCACTTGGCCATGCCGGCGAAGCCTGAGACTGGCCTGCCGCTGTGGCTGCTGGCCGAACTGACCTACCGCTGCCCGCTGCAATGCCCGTACTGCTCCAATCCGCTGGATTTCGCCGAACAAGGCAAGGAGCTCAGCACCGAGCAGTGGCTCAAGGTGTTTCGCGAAGCCCGGGAAATGGGCGCGGCGCAGCTGGGGTTTTCCGGTGGCGAGCCACTGGTGCGCCAGGACCTCGCCGAACTGATCGGTGAAGCCCGAAAACTGGGGTTCTACACCAACCTGATCACCTCGGGGATCGGCCTCACCGAGCAGAAGATCAGCGATTTCAAGAAGGCTGGGCTCGATCACATCCAGATCAGCTTCCAGGCCAGCGACGAGCAGGTGAACAACCTGCTGGCTGGCTCAAAAAAAGCCTTCGCGCAGAAACTCGAAATGGCCCGCGCCGTGAAAGCCCACGGCTATCCGATGGTGCTGAACTTCGTCACCCATCGGCACAACATCGACAGGATCGACCGCATCATCGAGCTGTGCATTGCCCTGGAGGCCGACTTCGTCGAACTCGCCACCTGCCAGTTCTATGGCTGGGCCCAGCTCAACCGCGTCGGTCTGCTGCCGACCCAGGAACAGTTGGTACGCGCCGAACGCATTACCAACGAGTATCGTGCCAGGCTCCAAGCCCAAGGGCACCCGTGCAAACTGATCTTCGTCACGCCCGACTATTACGAAGAGCGCCCCAAAGCCTGCATGAACGGCTGGGGCAGCGTCTTCCTGACCGTCACCCCAGATGGCACCGCATTGCCGTGTCACGGTGCCCGACAACTGCCGGTGCAGTTCCCCAACGTGCGCGACCACAGCATGCAGCACATCTGGTACGACTCGTTCGGCTTCAACCGCTTTCGCGGTTACGACTGGATGCCCGAGCCGTGCCGTTCCTGCGACGAGAAAGAAAAGGACTTCGGCGGCTGTCGCTGCCAGGCCTTCATGCTGACCGGTGACGCCAGCAACGCGGATCCGGTGTGCAGCAAGTCAGCCCATCACGGCGTGATCCTCAAGGCCCGCGAAGAAGCCGAACACGCCACCCAGACCATCGAACAGCTGGCCTTTCGCAATGAACGAAACTCACGCCTCATCGTCAAGGGCTGACGCTTTGAGCGCCCTCAAAGCCGTGGCCGCCGGCATCGACTTCGCAGATTTGCGCATCGGTGCCCATGGTTTGTTCTGGAATGAGTACCGCCCCGACGACGCCGCCTGCCGGATCTGGCATTGGCATGACAACGCGGCGCACTGCCTGACCCCGGCCGGGTTCAGTGTACGCAGCCGGGTCTACGAGTACGGCGGTGGTTCGTTCTGCCTGAGCGATGAGGGTGTGGTCTTCGTCAACGAAGCGGACCAACAGCTTTATCGGCAAGCGCTGACCGGTGAAACGCCGCAAGCCCTGACATCGGGTCAGTGCCGATATGGCGACCTGCAATTCGCCAACGGGCAAGTACTGGCCGTCGAAGAGCAGGCCAACCAGCATCGCCTGGTCGCCATCCAGCTGGCGGACGGTCGACGCCAAGTGCTGGCCGAAGGCGCCGACTTCTACAGCGCACCGACCCTGAGCCCCGATGCCCGGCGCCTGGCGTGGGTCGAATGGAGCCGCCCCCATCAACCCTGGACCGCCACACGCCTGATGGTTGCCGAGTGCGACAACAGTGGCGGTTTTGCCAAGCCTCGTTGTGTCGGTGGCGACAGGGATGAGGAGTCCCTGCAACAGCCGCGCTTCGATCAGGCCGGTCGCTTGTACTGCCTGACCGATCGCGGCGGCTTCTGGCAACCGTGGGTCGAAAGCCAATTAGGCTTGCAACCTCTGCCCAGTGCCGCCGCCGATCACGGCCCCGCGCCTTGGCAGCTAGGGGGCTGTACCTGGTTGCCACTGGATCGGGAGCATTACCTGGCGAGCTGGACCGTGGACGGCTTTGGACGTCTGGGTATGCGCACCGGAGAGTGCGTTCAAGACCTCACCGGCGACTACAGCCGCTTTCGCAACCTGGCGCTGGATGACCGGTTTGTCTACTGCATTGCGGCCTCCACCACCGCCCCTTCAGCGGTGCTTGCCATCGACCGCGACAGTCATCAGCTCAAGGTGCTGGCCGGTGGCGTTGCGTTACTGCCCGCTGCACACATCAGCCAGCCACAGACTCTGCGCTACCCCAGCGGCACAGGCGAGGCCCACGGGTTCTTTTATCCAGCCTTGAGCGATGTCGCCAAACCGCCGCTGGTGGTGTTCATCCATGGCGGACCTACCTCGGCCTGCTATCCGATGCTCGACCCGCGCATTCAGTACTGGACACAGCGGGGTTTCGCCGTCGCCGATCTCAACTATCGAGGCAGCAGTGGCTACGGCCGGGCCTATCGACAGGCCTTGCACTTGCGCTGGGGTGACGTGGACGTGGAGGACGCCTGTGCCGTGGTCGACTACCTTGCGGAACAAGGCTTGATCGATCGCAATCATGCGTTCATCCGGGGTGGCAGCGCAGGCGGGTATACCACCCTCTGCGCCTTGGCGTTCCATGACGTATTCAGTGCGGGGGCCAGCCTATACGGGGTCAGCGACCCGGTGGCCCTGGGCCGTGCGACCCACAAGTTCGAAGGCGATTATCTGGATTGGTTGATCGGCGACCCGCTCAAGGACGCCGAACGCTACGCGGCCCGTACACCGCTGCTGCACGCCGGTAACATCCGCGTGCCCGTCATCTTCTTCCAGGGTGAACTCGATGCAGTTGTGGTACCGCAACAGACCCGCGACATGATCAAGGCGCTACACGACAACGGCATCGCTGCCCAGGCCCACTATTACCCCGACGAACGACACGGCTTTCGCAAGGCCACCAATCAGGCCCATGCATTGGAGCAAGAGTGGCAGTTTTATCAAGCAGTGATGAACCAACAACCGGACTGATCGCAGACACTGGCAATCGCTGCCGAATCTGCGGGCCAACGGCTCAACGCTTGGCGATGATATACACCGCATGCACGATACCCGGTATGTAGCCGCACAAGGTCAACAGGATGTTCAGCCAGAAAGCGCCGCCGAAACCCACCTGCAGGAACACACCCAGTGGTGGCAACAGAATGGCGATGATGATGCGGATAAAATCCATGGGGCAGCTCCTGAGAAAAGTTGGCTTCAATGAGCCATACACCTGATTGACCCGTAGCGCGTGACAGGGTTCCACGCAGCCCCGGCAAGATGCCACCATTGAAGCGCAGCGGGATGTCTCAGGCCAGTATTTCCAACCCGTACTTTTGCACGATGCTCAACAGTTTGAGGGCCATGCCGCTGGGGTGCTTGTCGCCCGCCTCCCACTGTTTGACCGTGGAGGCGCTGGTGTTCAGATAGCGGGCGAACACCGGTTGACTGACATTGCTGCGCTCACGCAGTTGCTTGATGTCTTGGGCTGGAATAGCCGCGGGTACCTGCGCCAGGCACGACTGATCAAACTGGCGCATGGTGGTCTTGCTGATGGCACCGATCGACAACAGCGCGGCCGCCGACTCGTGAACCGACTCAAGGGCTTCACTCTTGAATTTCTTGCTCATGATGTATCTCCACAAACGCCTTCATCTCCAGCAATTGCCGGACCTGTGTGTCATTGAGCTTTTCGTAGGCCTTGGCCAGTTCTCGAAAAGCAGCCAGTTCCGTCTGGCTAATATTGCTCTGGTCCTTCTTGGCAAACAGGAACTGGTAAATCCAGTAACGGCCACCCTTGGCCAGGACGATCGAACGGTGGCGGTTTTCGCTCAAGCGCTTTTTCCATACGCCACCTCCCAGACTGTCAGTCTTGACCTTTTAACACCTCGTCGAATGCCGACCTCAACTCGTCATCACCAATCCAGGCCTTTGCGGCCTGGGCTGCAAAACGCTTGGTCTTGAACAATCTGATTGTCATGGACATCCCTTCCCATAAACATACCACCCAGTGGTATGAAACTCCATTCCGATCGCGCAAAATTGTCGCTCTACGGAACCGGCAGTCCCTGCCGCACCCATTTAAAAGGTTCTTCACGGATTACCGGGAAAGACGCTCTTGATCTTCATGAAAAAGAATTCGCTATCCCGGTAACCGTACGCCACCCGCTTGATGACCTTTATTCGATTGTTGATACCTTCCAACTGACCCGTA